>NZ_JBIUZD010000006.1:0-486374 GCF_044744885.1 Streptomyces sp. NPDC087215 | reverse complement strand
ATCGGCGCCCGGTACGAACTGACCAGCCAACGGGTCCACGAAGTCTCCTGACCCGCCTCCGGAACCAGTCACCACTACTGCCCCGCGAACACTCGGCCACCCGGCCCCCAGCCCTTCGACCACGCTGCCCGATCAGCTCATCAGGGACACCCGGCGAGGCGGGTGTCCCCTCCTCGGTTGCTCCCCCTGTTCCTTCTGTTCCTTGCCTTCGGGGTCATGAACAGGTCGTATCAGCGGCAACATACGCCGACCACACCGCTACCACCGCCGGCTCCCGCGCGTCTTCCACCTCTCCGCCCAGATCGCCGCCCGGGCTGCCCCACGTCCAAGGCCTTCTACGACCGCAAGCGAGCCGAGGGCAAGGGACACAAACAGGCGGTGCTCGCCCTCGCTCGCCGCCGACTCGAAGTCCTGGGGCCCTCATCCGCGACCGACGCCAAGGGACGGCCCAGCCACCACAACCGTGCCTGATCGGCGTCGCATAAACACCGGCCGCCCCGGTGAAAGCTAGGTTGATGACCAGTTGGCTGAGACTTTTGGGGAGGAACTGCTGTGACGGAGATCGAGGTCCCGGGACCTGAGCCCGACTGGCAACCGGCTACACAACTGCCTTACTACACCGGCAAGAACCCTGCCTACCAGTACAGCGTCTGGGAGCACTCCGCCCCGCTGTTCCAGATGATCGGAGTGCTGGCGTTGCCGGTGCGGCCCGTGGCCCAGCGGCTTCGGCTGCACGTGGAGCGATCGTGGGACGGGCTGGACGAACTCGATGTCGTCCTGTTCCAGCTGAGGGGTTTCAGCTTCGCGATCAGCAAGCACGACGGAAGTCCGGTCTGCGTCTCGTACGTCTGGCTCACCCAGCCGCACGAGCAAGCCGACAAGGCCCTGGACACCCTCTTGGAGGTAGTCGGGATCGGGGAGGACGCCGTCGCGTTCCGCGGAGACGCTCGCGACGCCCCAGTAGGCACCTTCGGCGCTTGACGGCCATGGGGGGATCAGCCAGGGCTTCTTCGGACGACAAGGCGGGTCCACTCCTCTGGCGTACGGCAGACCGGCCCGCGACCAGCACGACGATTTCCCGCATCCGGACAGCAGCCGTCGACGAGTTCGGCCCCCCTCGCAATCCGCCCCGCAACGGGCTCGGGTGGGCCGTCTTCGGCCACCCCGAACGGCACCTGGTCACGTACTGCCGCACCCGCGACGTCAGGTGCTTCCACGGTGGCTGCTACTCGCTCGACGACACTCTCCGGTGAATCAACCGCCGCAAGCAAGAGCGCCACGAAAACGCTCTGACCGAGCTGAGGGCGATCAGGGTGGTCCGTCCTGACGGTGCACCCGTCTACGGGATCCTGGACACTCCGGCCGCCCACAAGGGCGAGACGATCCGCCCCTGGGCGAAGAAGAGGAGCGTCGGGCTGTGCTCGACCCCGACCTGCACTTCCTGGGCCGACCGAGCGACAGCGGAGACCTGTGGACGGGACGACTCGCGAGCGCGGGTCATCGCAGCGGGGCAGGGGCCGCGCGGCCTCACATCTGGGATCTCAGCACGTCGACCTCACAGCCTGGTGAGAAGGGGTCGAAGCCGTGCTCGATCAGCCAGCGAACCGCCAGCAGGCTTCGCAGCGACCACCACGCGTGGATCACGTCAAGGTCGATGCCGGTGCCGTAGCCCGCGATGACGTCGTCGAGGTGCTCCTCGTGTCCGAGCGTGAAGGCGGCGAGGTCGTACAGGGCATCACCATGGCCCGCCTCGGACCAGTCGATGATGCCCGTCACCTCGTCACCGTCGACGAAGACGTGCGCGATCTGCAGGTCGCCGTGCGTGAACGCCGGAGTCCACGGCCGGAGCGCGGCTTCGGCGACCTGGCGGTTGCGGGTGACCAGGTCGGCCGGCAGGAAACCGTTCGTCACGAGCGACTCGCACTCGTCGTCGAGTTCCGCCGCCAGCGCGACGATGCTGCGGCCGGCCCGGCCCGGCCAGGACGGCGGCGGCGCGTCGTGCAGCTTCCGGATGGCGGCGCCCGCAGCGGCCCACGCTGCCGGTGATCCGGCCGACGGCTCACCGAGGCGCCCAAGCGTCGTCCCCGGAAGTGCGGTGATCGCGAGCACGGGCGGCTTGCGCCACAGGACCTCCGGGGTCGGGATCGGCGCCAGAGCCATCGCCTCGACCTCGACGTCGAGGCGCGCCTGATCGGCGTCCACCTTCAGGAACACGTTGCCGACGCGCAGGGTCGCGCGCTCGGAATGGGCGACGACGATCTTGACTTCATCCATTGCGGCCAGTATCCCGGGATGGCCGATGACATTCACCGGGTTATCGCGCGCCAGTCACAGCCCGGCCGGTGGCTCCTCCAGGTCGGATTCGATCCCGGGATCGTCCCACTTCGCCAGCCGCTCGATCAGCGTCGCACGCGTCCACCTGCCCTGCCGCGCAAGGTCCTTCATCGCCAACTGCGCGCGGTGCGCCTGAGAGATCCGGGTGGTGTGGAGAAGAGAAGCGATCTGGTCACGGTCAGAGGGCCTGACCGGGACCCCCCTCCCGTGGGTCGATCAGCCGGATGCCGGTCACCAGGTCGGGGTGGACGCGGACGACCTGGTCCATGTGCTGGTCCGACCAGGGTTCCAGCAGGGAGCGGTAGCGGGCCGCTTCGGTCGGGTCGGTCACCAGGTGGCAGTAGCCCGTGACCACCGTGCTCCAGCCCAGCCGGGTCGCGGGGTCGATGTGGTCGGCCTCGTAGGCGACGACGACACCCGGAGCGCCCGCCTCCCGGGCGCCGAGGGTCAGGGCGGAGCCCTCGTGCGTACGGATGACGATGTCGCCGCCCTCCAGCACGTGGTTGACCGGACGGATCGCCGGAAGCGCCTGCCGGGTGAACACGATCCTGCCCAGGGGCACACTGCCCAGCAGGCGCAGCGCCTCGTCGGCGGCGAGCTCGACCGTCCGGCGCGGCCCGACGGCGGATGCCTCGGTCGTCCGGTCGTCCGGGCGGGCCGGTGCGTCGTTCAACAGGTGTCCTCGGGGAGTGCGGTACGGGCGGAGGCTCCAGTGGACGGCGGGACCTGGCGCGGCGGAAGGGTCGTTCGGCCTCACGCGCCGGTACGGCCGGGGGCCCCGGCCGTACCGGAGGATCCGGCCCGCCCGGCGCGCCCCGCCGCCTCGCGTCGCGTCATGATCGTGGCCCGGCGTTCGTCGAAGCGAGCCGCCCGCGTGTTCAACGAGCCCAGGAATTCGCCCAGTTCCTGCTGCGCCCTGAGCCCTTCCGGACCGAGGCCGGACAGGCCCAGGACCTTGAGGTGGCGCAGGACCGGCTGGAGCACGTCGTCGTGGTGGACCCGCAGGTCGTAGACCCCGCCCAGAGCGATCTCCACGGCGGCCCGTTCGAAGCCCGGGAGGCCGTGGCCGGGCATCCGGAACCCGCTCACGACGTCGGCGACGGCACGCACGGCCCGGTCGGGGGCGATCTCCAGGGCCGCCGCGAGCAGATTGCGGTAGAAGACCATGTGCAGGTTCTCGTCGGCGGCGACCCGGGCGAGGAGGCGGTCGCAGACCGGATCGCCCGACCCGCGCCCGGTGTTGCGGTGCGAGACGCGGGTGGCGAGCTCCTGGAAGGCCACGTACGCCACCGTGTGCAGCGCCGAATGCCGGTTGTCGGAGGCGAATCCGGCGGACATGTGGGTCATCCGGGCTCGTTCGAGGGCCACCGGGTCCACCGCGCGGGACGCGAGCAGGTAGTCCCGCATCACCAGGGAGTGCCGGGCCTCCTCGGCGGTCCACCGGTGGACCCAGGTGCCCCAGGCCCCGTCCCGGCCGAACAGGGCGGCGATCTCGTGGTGGTAGCTCGGCAGGTTGTCCTCGGTGAGCAGGTTCACCACCATCGCCACCTTGCCCACCGGTGTGAGCGGCGACTGCTCCGGAGCCCAGGGCTCCCCGTCCAGGACGCCGTCGAAGTCCCGCCCCCGGTCCCAGGGAACGTACTCGTGGGGCATCCACTCCTTGAACACGCCGAGGTGGCGGTCGAGTTCCCGTTCCACCACCTCCTCCAGGTCCTGGAGGAGGCGCACGTCCGGCTTCGGGACGTCCTGGGCGGAACGGGACGGGGGGATCGTGGTCACGGGAGCATCCGGTCTGTCGCTGCGGAACTGAACCTACGATTCCGTAAGTTACGAGTCGGCGCGACGGTCCCGCTGGGGCCGTTCGGCCCCATGGAGGCGGGACGGCCGGGGCCGTTCGGCCCCGACCGGTGCTCCCCGCCCCGGCGGGCGGATCAGCGGCGCGAACGCGTCAGGGCGGTGACCAGGGAGCCCACGGCGAAGGCGGCCCCCAGGGTGCCCAGCGCGACCATGCCCACACCGATCACGAAGAGTCCGCTGGAGTCGTCGGACCAGTCGACGGCGGACGCGAGGGTCAG
Source organism: Streptomyces sp. NPDC087215 (assembly GCF_044744885.1). NCBI lineage: Bacteria > Bacillati > Actinomycetota > Actinomycetes > Kitasatosporales > Streptomycetaceae > Streptomyces > Streptomyces sp. NPDC087215. The sequence goes on along the minus strand of NZ_JBIUZD010000006.1, from coordinate 481,965 downwards.
CCCGGCCGAAGTGCCGAACGCGGCGGCCACGACCTGCCGCCGGTGGGCTGCCCAGCAGACCGGTACGAGCAGCATCAGGACGAGCCCCGCGACCTGCCACGCCTCGTACGGTCCGGACACCGACCCGTCCGGGTGCACATCACGGTGCTGGTCCCAGCCCAGCCACGCGGCCCACGCCACGACCGCCACCACGGCCGTCGCGGCCGTCACGGCGAAGGGTGCGAACTTCTTCCGTCTCTCTTCCATGGCCCCAGCCTCGCCTCTCGTCCGGCCTCCGGCCAGGGTGTTCGTACCCATGTCCACCTGAGTACCGCACCGGGCGGCCTCGGCGGACGGACGCGGAGCCGGGGCCTTCCCGGACGCCAGGGCCGAACGGCCCCTCCGGGCGGGCTGCCCGGCACCGGCCGGACGGCGCCGTCACGGCGGTGCGACACTGACGTGCCATCAGGTCACGGCGCCCCGCCGTCACCGCCCCCGCCGTCCCGGCCGGACCCCTCCGGCCCGCTCCCGGCCGGGAACCCGCGCACGTCCCGGCCGGACCCGTCGGCCGGACGGCCGCCGCCGCGCCCGACGGGACAGGCGCGTCCTGACGAGATCGACAGAAACCACACCCATGCTCCGACAGTTGTCACCCCCGCCCGCGACACCGGGCGACGCGTACGACGAGTACCACGCCCTTCTCGCACGTCAGGACGCGATGCGGCTCCGGCGGCGACTGCTGGCCCCGGCCCGCCCGGCCGCACCGGAGCCGGACCGGGGACCGGCGGACGCCGGACCACGGCGGCCCGGACGCGCCCACGGCCATGACGGCGCCGCCGACCTGCGGACGATCCGTCACCATCTGCCGCTGGTGACACCCTTCAGCACCCTCATAGGCCACCTCTACGAGGCCATGTTCGACCAACACCCCTATCTCCGGGGCCTGTTCCCGGAATCGATGGACTTCCAGCGCGCCCATCTCGAACGGGCCTTCTGGTACCTCGTCGAACACCTGGACCGGCCGGACGAAGTGGCCGCCTTCTGTGCCCGCATGGGCCGCGACCACCGCAAACTCGGCGTCAGACCAGTGCACTTCGAGGTCTTCGAGGCGGCCCTCGCCCAGGGTCTGCGCCGCAGCGCGGGCGACCGGTGGACCGAGGGGCTCGAAGGGGCCTGGCTGCGGATGGTGCGGTTCGCCGTCGCGGCCATGGTGGACGGGGCGGACGAGGCCGTGGGGGAACCCGCGTACTGGAACGCGACGGTCACCGGGCACGAACCGCGCGGCCCCGGCGTCGCCGTGCTCCGGGTCCGCACCGCCGAGCCCTTCCCCCACCGGGCCGGGCAGTACACGAGGATCGAGTCCCCGCTGCTGCCGCACACCTGGCGGCCGTACTCCCTCGCCCGCGCGCCCCGGCCGGACGGAGAGCTGGAGTTCCACGTCCGCGAGACCGGTCCCGGCGGGGTCAGCGAGGCGCTGGTGGCGGGGACCCGTGTCGGCGACCCGCTGCGGCTGGGCCCCGCGCAGGGCACCATGACGCTCGACGCCGACCTGGCGCGGGATGTGCTGATCGTGGCGGGGGGCACCGGCTGGGCCACCGCCAAGGCCCTCCTGGAGGAGCTGGCCGGACGTCGGCCCGCCGGACTCTCCGTCCACGTCCTGCTCGGCGCCCGGACGGCGGCCGAGCTGTACGACACGGCCGCCCTCGCCGAACTGGAGCGTGCCTGCCCGTGGTCGAGGGTCGTCCCGGTGATCGGCGAGGGCCCCGGGGCGGGCGGGGACCGTTCGGTCGCGGAGGCGGTCACCCGGTACGGCGACTGGTCCGGCCACCTCGCCTATGTGAGCGGCCCGCCCGCCATGGTGACCGCCACCGTTCGCCGTCTGACCGCCATGAACCTGCCCGCCGACCACGTCCGCCACGACCCGGTCTCCGGCATGGCACCGTCCGGCCCGCGCGGATGACGGAGCGTCAACAGTGAGGGGGAGGCCGTCCAGAAGTCGGATGTCGGTCAAGTGGCCCGCACCCGAGGGCCGTTCGGCCCCTGCCTGCCCTCAGGCCCGTGCCTGTTCACTGGGCGGCGGCCTCGCGGGGCCCCTGAGACGGCAGTCGACGAGCGCCCGCACGGCCGGGCGGCGAGGAGGAACGATGATCACGGCGGTGGGGCACGAGAACCTCCCCCCGGACACCTTGGCCCCGGTGGAGCGGGAACCGCGCATCCGCGTGGAACGGTACGCGGGCCCCGCGCCCGGCCTCGTACGGGCGGGGGCGGGGCTGCCCGCCGCCTTCGGGCGCGCGGTCCGCGCGTCGGGACGACGGCTCGTCGTCGTCCTGCCCTCCCGCGGACTCCTCCCGGCGGCGGTACCGCCCGGTCGGCTCGCCCCGCTCCGGGAAGTGACCGAACTCGCCGACGAGGTGAGGCTGTCGGCCTACGACACCGCCGACCGGAACGCCCGGGTGCGCGCCGACGAGACGCTGGTCGCCCGCAGCGGGCGACTCCTGGCGGTCTGGGACGGTTCCCCCACCGACGGGCGCGACGCCACCGCGCACCTGGTCGCCCACGCGCGGGCACACGGTGTGCGGGTGGAGGTCGTGCGGCCGGTCGGCGCGGTACGCGGGACACCGGGGCCCGCCGCCCCTCACCCCGCCCGTCCCGCCGCGCCCACGGAGGGCACACGATGACCAGCGTCCTGCACTCCGAACCCGTACCCGTACCCGCTTCCGCCACCGACGACGAGCACCTTCCGTCCCTCCGGGGGACGGGGGCCACTCGCGCCTTCGCATGGCTCCTGGTGGTCACCGGCGCGCTCGGGCTGCTCGCCTCGTGGGTGATCACCCTCGACAAGTTCCTGCTGCTCATGGACCCCGGCTTCGTCCCCTCCTGCGACATCAGCCCGGTGATCTCCTGCGGCAGCGTCATGAGCAGCGAGCAGGCGTCGGTGTTCGGGTTCCCCAACCCGATGCTCGGCCTCGTCGCGTACGGGATCGTCGTCGTGATCGGTGCCGGTGTGCTCTCCGGCGCGCGGTACGGGCGCTGGTTCTGGCTCGGACTCCAACTCGGCACGCTCCTCGGAGCGGGCTTCTGCATGTGGCTGATGAGCCAGGCGCTCTACGAGATCGGGGCCCTGTGCCTGTGGTGCTGCCTGGCCTGGGCCGCGACGGTCGTCATGTTCTGGTACACGACGGTGCACAACCTGCGGCACGGGGTGCTGCGCGCCCCGAGACCGCTGGTCGCCGCCGTGATGGAGTTCCACTGGTTCGTGCCGGTCGTCTGGTGCGGCGGAGTCCTGATGCTGATCGGGACCCGCTTCCAGGACTACTGGACCACCCTGCTGTGAGGCGGTCGGCCCGGGAGCCCGCGCGTCGTCCGGTCCGGGGGACGGCCGGGCCGCGCCGGGGCGGACGTCCCGGGTCGCGCGCTTGGGTCGATCATGGGCCGTGCCCGGCCGGACAGGGCCGTTCGACCCTGGGGGACCGGGGCCGTTCGGCCCTGAGGCCCTGTTGCCATACTGACGCTCGTTCCGCGCACGGCCGCCCTGCCGGGGCCCGGCCCGACGGCCGTCGGCCCCACGGTGGCCGTCCTGCCCCTGCCCAGGAGTTCCGGTGAACCGTCACCTGCCCCGTACGACCTCCCGCGCGGCCCTCGCCGTGCGCCCGCCCGCCGCGCGCGGCTCCCTGACCCGGCCCGAGACGGCCGTCCCGTGCCGGGTACCCCTGGCGGGGACGACGTGCTGACCGCCGAGGCGCCCGCGCCGGTGCGGGTCTTCCTGCTGGACGACCACGAGGTGGTGCGCAGGGGAGTGCGTGACGTCCTGGAGGCGGAGCCGGACATCGTGGTCGTCGGCGAGGCGGCGACCGCCCGTGAGGCACTGGCCCGTGTGCCCGCCGCGCGGCCGGACGTGGCGGTGCTCGACGTACGGCTCGGCGGTGCGACCGGCGGTGACCACGAGGGCGTCGAGGTCTGCCGCGAACTGCGGGCCGAACTCCCCGGGCTCGCCTGTCTGATGCTGACGTCGTTCGACGACGACGAGGCCCTGTTCGACGCCATCATGGCCGGTGCGGCCGGATACGTCCTCAAGCAGATCGGCGGCTCGGACCTGGTCGCCGCGATCCGCACGGTCGCTACCGGCACCTCGCTCCTCGACCCCCGGATGACGAGCCGGGTGATGGCCCGGATCCGCGAGCCCAAGCCCGAACCGAAGTCCACCCGGCCCGCCGAACTCGACCGGCTCTCCCCGCGCGAGCTGGAGATCCTCGACCTGATCGGCCTCGGCCTGACGAACCGGCAGATAGCCGAACGGCTCTTCCTCGCCGAGAAGACGGTGAAGAACCGGGTGTCGTCGATCCTCGGCAAGCTGGGCGTGGGCCGACGCATCCAGGCGGCGATGATCGCCGAACGCCTCCGGGAGCCACCGGGCGGTCGTCCCTGACGCGGAAGACGTCGGGCGGCCACGTCTGATGCGGACGGGCCGATCCGAGGGTGGTCTGATCGGCCGGAGCCGGAGCCGGAGCCGGAGCCGGAGCCGGAGCCAGGGCCAGGGCCAGGGCCAGGGCCAGGGCCAGGGCCAGGGCCAGGGCCAGGGCCAGGGCCAGGGCCAGGGCCAGGGCCAGGGCCAGGGCCAGACCTGGACCAGACCTGGACGGCGGAGCCGGACGTCGGGTCCGGACCTGGACATCGGACGGCTGACGGCTGACGTCAGGCGGCTGACGCGGACGACCCGGACGGTCCGCTCGACAGGCCCGCACGATTGCGGCCCGTCGGCCCGTCGGCCCCTCCATCTGGTGTGGTCCGCGAGGGGGCGGCCCGTCTGGCGTGGCCCTTCCACCTGGTCAGCCTGGTCCGGCCCGCACCGATCGGACCACCAGACGTGGTCCGTCCGACCGTTCCGTCCGACCGGTCCGCCCCGAGGGTCCGCCCGCTCGACGTGGCGCGCCCGACCAGGGACGTGCCGTCCGGCCCGCTGGACCGGGCGCCCGGTCGGCGTGCCCGACGTGGACCGCTCGACGGGAGCGCCTGTCCCGACCCGGTCGGCCTGACCGGCCGGTGCACCGGGCCCGGCGCCCCGGCCCGTACGACCACCCACCCGGCCCGTACGGCCGCCCGCTCCGGCACGGCGGCCGGAACCGCCCCGGCGCCTCGCTTCCCCGCCCCGGGCGGGCATCGCGGTGTCACTCCGTGGGCAGCGGCGCGCTCCAGGTGATCCGCGTACCGCGCTCCCCTGCGGTGTCGAGGCGGACGCTGCCCCGGCACTGCTCCGCGCGCGAGCCCATGTTGAGGAGTCCGCCGGTCGGCCGGGCGGACCCCAGGCCGACCCCGTCGTCCGTGACGGTGAGGACGAGCCGGTCGGCGGTGTCCGGGACGGAGAGCGCGACCTCCGCGCGGCTCGCCCCCGCGTGCCGCGCGGTGTTGCTCAGCGCTTCCCCCGCCACGGCCAGCACATGCTCGGCGAGCGCTTCGGGAACGGTGCTGTCCACCGGCCCCGTGATGCGCAGCGCGGGCGTGAACCCCAGGTGCTGGGCGGCCAGTTGGACCGTCTCCGCCATGCGTCGGCGCAGTGCGGGACCGGCCCGGTCGTCGTCCGCCGTGCGCAGTTGCAGGATCGTGGAGCGGATGATCTGGATGGTGGCGTCGAGATCGTCCACCGCCCGGGTGACCCGCTCGGCGGCCGGGGCGTCGGTGATGGTCCGGGTCGCGCTCTGGAGGGTCATGCCGGTGGCGAAGAGCCGTTGGATGGCGACGTCGTGGAGGTCCCGCGCGATGCGGTCGCGGTCGTGCAGAACGGTCAGTTCCTCCGACTCGGCGCGCCGCCGGGCGAGTTCGAGCGCGATCGCCGCCTGATCGGCGAAACCGCTGAGCAGTTCGGTCTCGGTCGCGTCGAAGCCCTGTCTGCCCGCCGTACGGCTCAGCCGCAGCGCCCCGCACACGGAGTCGTCGACGGGGAGCGGTACGGCCACCACCGGCCCGTGCCCCGACCCGGCGGCCCCGTCGAGGGGCAGCGCCCGGGGGTCGGTCCGTACGTCCGTGGTCACGACCGGCACCCGGGTCCTGGCGGCGAGACCGGCCAGCGAACCGGTGGCCGGGAGGACGGCTCCGCGCACGGCGTCGGCGGTGTCCCCGTACGCCACGTGGACGGTCAGGTCACCGGCGGCGCCGGAGGGCAGCAGCACGGCGGCGAGGTCGGCGTCGGCGACCTCCATGGCGCGCCGGGCGATCAGCCGCAGGACGTCGTCGGGTCCGGTGCCCCCGAGCAGGGCGCGGGTGATCTCGCCCAGTGCTTCGAGACGGCGCTCCCGGCGGCGGCTGTCCCGGTAGAGCCTGGCGTTGTCGATGGCCACCCCGGCGGCGGCCGACAGGGTCGTCAGGACGGCCTCGTCGTCCGCGTCGAAGGCGCCGCCGCCGCGCTTCTCGGTCAGGTAGATGTTGCCGAAGACCTCGTCGCGCACACGGATGGGGGCGCCCAGGAAGGTCCGCATCGGCGGGTGGTGGGCCGGGAAGCCGAAGCTGCTCGGATGCCGCGTCAGATCGTCGAGGCGCAGCGGCGCCGGATGGTGGATCAGTTCGCCGAGGATGCCGTGGCCGCAGGGCGCGGGGCCGATGAGGGCCGCCAGCTCCTCCGCCATGCCGACGGGCAGGAACCGGGAGAGCCGCTCGTCGTCACCGATCACGCCGAGCGCCCCGTACTCGGCGTCGGTCAGGCCGACGGCCGCCTCCACGATGCTCCGCAGCACCTGGGGGAGTTCCAGGTCGCGGCCGAGGTCCATGACGGCGGCGAGCAGTTCGCGCATCCGCTCGGGGACGTCGATCCCCGGCCACGCGGGGGCCGGGTGCGGGGGTGTGGGGGACATCTCCGCAGCCTACGGGGCCCCGGGCCGACGCGACCGGCCGGGGCCGAACGGCCCTTCCGTCGCACCGTGGTCGGGTACCGGTCGGCCCTGCCGGGCCGTGCCCGGGGCGCACGAACATGGCCCGGCGGCCGGGAAGCGCCGAGGAATCCCCCGTATCTGGTGAGCAGCGGGTCGGGGCCGAACGCCTTCGGCCGGTTCACCTGCCCTTCGGCGGGCAGGTGCTCGGCGCCCTTCCGTCGCGCTGATCCCCTCACACCCGGGTGTCCCACGAGCAGGCGGGGCCGGTTTGCGCTCGGCAGCATCGTCAGGCCGGATCCGTGTGCCGGATCCGGCCAGCCGGGCCGAGCCATCTGCCGCGTGCTCAGTCGCACGAAGGCGGAAGACCGTACACCGACCCCGGTCGTCGGCGAGGTGGCGAAGCCAAGGCTTACGCCGGTCCGGGTGAACGGCTGGTTGTGGGTGTTCCCGTCGGGGCGAGCTGCCGGTACACCTGGAAGGCGCTGTTCTGGTGCGCTGAATCCGGTTTGTGCGACTCTTGTTGGATGGGCTGATGACCGAGCAGGGAACTCCGCTTACGTCCGTTTTCTACCGCCGTGACGGGCTCGATCCAGGACCGGAGCTCCGTGACGCGCAGCGCGAGGAACCGGTCCGCCGCGTCCAGGACTTCTGGCTCTACACGACGGGCGAGTACTGGCTCGTCACACGGTACGCCGACGTACGCCGTGTGCTGGCGGACTCCGAGACGTTCGCCATGCACGACCCGGCCCGCTCCCAGATCCTGCCGCCGGAGCTGCTCAACGCGGACGCGCCCGAGCACACCCGTCTGCGCCACGTCCTGGCCCCCGAGTTCACCGTGAAGCGGGTACGCGGGCTGGAACCGATGATCACGGCTGCCGTGGACGGGCTGCTCGACGTCATGGAGTCCACCGGAGCCCCGGCGGATCTGATGAGCGCCTTCGCCCTGCCCCTGCCGGCGATGGTGATGTGCGACCTGCTGGGCGTGCCGGTGGAGGACCGGGAGGACTTCCAGCGCCGGGCCCGGATCTCGCTGGATCTCAGTCTGCCCATGGAGCAGCGGCTCGCGGCGAACCGGCAGTCGCACGACTACATGGCCGTGCTGGTCGAAGGGAAGCGGCGGGAGCCGGACGAGCGGCTGATCGGCAGGCTCATCCGGGAGCACGACGACGCCGTCTCGGACGACGAACTGGTCGGCGTCGCGGACATCCTGCTGCTCGCCGGTCACGAGACCGTCTCCAACATGCTCGGCCTGGCCACCCTGGCCCTGCTGACCCGTCCCGAACAGGCGGCACGGCTGCGCGACGCCGCCCCGGACGATCCGGTGATCGGCACGGCGGTCGAGGAACTCCTGCGCCACCTGGCCGTCTCCAGCACCGCGCTGGCCCGGACCGCACGGCGGGACACCGAAATCGCAGGCGTCGCCGTCAAGGCCGGTGACCAGGTCGTCTGCCAGCTGCCCGTCGCCAATCGCGACCCGGCGCTCGGCGTCGGCATGGACCACCTCGACATCGGACGCGAACCCGTCTCCCACCTGACGTTCGGGCACGGCGCCCACCGCTGCCTGGGCGCGTCACTGGCCCAGGCCGAGCTGCGCGTCGCGCTCCCCGCGCTCCTGCGCCGCTTCCCCCGCCTCGCCCTCACCGGCTCTCCCGAGGACCTCCCCTACCGGCACAACCACGAGGTCTACGGCCTGTACTCCCTGCCCGTGACCTGGTGACCCACCCGCCGGGCCGGGTCCCGTAGCGGCCCGGCCATGGGGCCGCCCGGCTGCTCCGGCGGAGCCGTGCCCGGTGCGGCCGGAAGCGGACGGAGGGCCGGGCCTCCGCCGCCCGCCCCGAGGCGCACCCCGTGGTGGGTGGCGGGTTCCCCTCCGCTACGGCCCTTCCGGGTTCTCTCGCCGTTCCGTCGGCCGCCCGTCGGCGCCGGTGCCGTCCCGGCGCCGGGTGCGGCGCTCGTAGAACCAGGGCCAGCGGGCCACCAGGACCAGGGACCAGACCAGGGTCGTGGGTGACCAGTCGGCGGCGGACGCGGCGAGCAGCAGCGGGACCACGGCCATGGGGAGTCCGGCCGCGAGGGCCCAGCGGGTGCCCCGGCCCGACACCACCCCGGCGAGCAGACCCACCGCGAGGAACACCGCGATCCCGCCGCACAGCAGCCAGCGCATCCCGTACGGCAGCCGTCCCTCCGCGTGTTCCACGGCGCCGCCGAGCGAGGCGGCCACGGCGGCGAGCGCACCGGTCGAGACGCAGTGCAACGGCAGCGCGAAACGCGGGGCCAGCACCCCGAAGCCCAGCAGCGGCACCCCGCACGAGCGGCGCACCGCGAGCGCCCACAGCGACAGGAGCAGGGCGAAGGAACCCACGGCCATCGTGCACAGTCCGCTGTCCCACTCCACCTCGGAGGCCGCCTCCACGCCCAGCGCGATGCCCTCGCCCAGCACGATCAGCGTGAACAGGCCCAGCCGCTCGTCCAGATGGCCCGGATCGAAACGAGCGGCCACCGGCCTCGGCCGTGACGCCCGGTCATGCCCCCGCTCCCGGCTCTCGTCCCCGTCCCCGGCCCGGTTTTCACCCTCGCCCCGGCCCGTACTCCTGCCCCCGTCCCGCTTCCGGGTCCGGCCGTCGTTCCGGGTCCGGGTCCGGCCGTCGTTCCGGGTCCGGCTCCCCTCGTGTTCCTCCCAGTCCTTCTGGGCCCGTGCGAGAACCCGGCTCCGCGACCGCGCGAACGTCAGGGCCAGGTCGACGGCGAGTCCGGCGGCCCACAGCCAGTAGCGGGCCGGAGCCTCGGCCCACACCGACACGAACCACGGGGTGACGCCCGCCGTCACCTGGGCCGCGGGCCAGTCCGCCACGACCTCGCCGCGCCTCTGCCACGCCCGTGAGGCGAGCACCCGGACGATCACATAGGCGAGGGCGAAGGCGGTGGCGTGGTCCGTGCGGACCCCCGGGACGGCGGCGGCCATCACCGCGAGCCCGAACATGCCGATCAGGACGGTCCGGGTGCGCACCTTCTCGGCGGCGACGTTCCCGTAGGTCGTGAAACACATCCACGCCGTCCAGAACGCCAGGTACAGCAGGCAGTAGAGCCCGAGGTCCGCCCGGCCGGGGCTGCCGTGCAGCAGATGGGCCAACTGGGCGACACCAGCGACCGCGATCAGATCGAAGAAGAGTTCCAGCCAGGAGGCATGTCGCTCGGACAGGGCGGTGGAGTCCGGATGCCGCTCGGACGGGGCGGAAGGCGCGGAGGTCATACCCGCGCATATCGGCGGAACGCCCGCCGATCTTCAATGAGCGACTCTCGACGTGCGCCTGACGTGCCCGCCCCCGCCCGTCCCCGCTCGGCTCCCGCCCGTACCCGCTCGACCCTGCTCGGTCCCGTGCGGCTCCCCCCGTCCGCCCCGACTCTGTCCGAACGTCCTTGCCTTTCCCGGCCCTTGTCGGCCCGCTCGGCCCTGCCCGCCGTCCGGACGGAGTCTGGCGCTTGTGGTGCCAGAGAGAAGCGGGGTGACGGAGGGGAGGGTGAATTGAGTGTCCAATTCGCCCGCCGATGTCGGTTTTCCTGCCCTGTCACGCTTCCCGAGGTGACGGATATCGACTCCGAGTGTCACCCGATGTGGCGAAGTACGGGGCGAGATGTGGACCTGTGGCACGTGCCTCCGTAGCGTGCCTGCTCTGTCGGACGCCGTCGGGGACGGCGCATCGGAGGAGGGGGAGCGGAGTGGAAGGCACCTGGATGTCGTCCGGGTCGTGCCGCGAAGTGAGCGCGGACGATCTTTTCGTCGAGGGGGCGGCCCAGAACCGGGCCAAGGCGGTGTGCACGGGATGTCCCGTGCGCGCCGAATGCCTCGCGTACGCGCTCGACGGACGGATCGAGCACGGGGTCTGGGGCGGGATGACCGAGCGCGAACGCCGGGCCCTGCTCAAGCGCAGGCCCACGGTCGGGTCCTGGGCCGGACTCCTGGAGGCCGCCCGGCGCGAACACGACACCGGTTCCGCCGGTGCCGAGCGGCACAGCGCCTGAGCCGGTGCCGCGACCGGCCCGAGTCGTCGTCAGCCGTTCGTGAGGAACTCCCGGGCCCACGGGGCCCGGTGCTCAGCCGCGCGGGGCGGCGGTGCCGTCGGGAGTGCGTCCGGCGCGCCCGGCACCCCGGACCCCGCCGGACGGCCGGAGGGCAGCCGCGCCGGATCGATGCCGTCGCGGCGGGCGACGAGGACCACCGGGATATGACGGCGTCGGCGCCCGCGAGGCGGAAGGCACCGGTCGCGTCGGACACCGCCGGTCCCGGAGGGCGGACGCCGGACCGGCGACATCGACCGGGCAGCGGACGTCGTCCGTGAAGAGGACACCGCCCCGGTGCCGGAGACGAGTTCACGGACCGGACGCTCCTGCGGGCAGCCGCCTTCCCCGTGCCTCGCACGCGGAGCCCCCGGACAGGGCGAGACGCTCGTGCGCGGAGCCGCCGTCGACGAATCGGGGAGCCGCGGGCCCTCACCGCGTCACCGTGGAGGACGCGTACCGCCGTCCCGTCCGTGGCCTTCGCCACCCCGTACGGCGTCACCGGATCGGGTGGATCCGTCCCTACGCGCCGCACGTACGTACCGCCGTACGCACGTCCCGTCCCGGGAACACCACGTCGCTCGACACGCGCACCGGACGGATGCCTCGGTCAGCCGTACTGGCCGGGTCAGCCGGGTCAGCCGGACGGCCCAGTCGCCCCCACCACGGGAGGCGTTGATCACCGGGCAGCGGACGAAGAGGCCGACCGGGCGGTGGCAGAGGTCATCCAGCCGCTGACGTCGCGTCAACCCGCCGTACGGAGAAAGCCCGACACGCCCCCCGGACGGTACGGCCGCCTTCCCGCCCCGCCGGTACCGCGCCCCTAGGATGCGGTCGCCATCGCCGGACCTCGCCACGCCGAGGCAGAGTCGTGCAGGAGCCGCCATGCCCACCCTCGACGTCGACTACGTGGTGGTCGGAGCAGGCACGGCCGGATGCGTCCTGGCCGAACGGCTCTCGGCCGACCCCGGGGTCACCGTGGCCGTGCTCGAAGGGGGCGGCCCCGGCCGGCATCCCGCGATCCGCGTCCCGCTCGCCTTCTCCCGGCTCTTCGGCACCCGCTACGACTGGCGGTACCGCACCCTCCCGCAGACCGGACTCGACGGCCGCTCCCTGCACTGGCCGCGCGGCAAGGGCCTCGGCGGCTGCTCCCTCCTCAACGCGCAGGTATGGGCCCGCGGCCACCGGGACGACTACGACTCCTGGGCCGCCGAGGCGGGCCCCGCCTGGTCCTACCGGGAGACGCTGCCCTACTTCCACCGCGCCGAACGCCGGTCCGGCACCAACTCCGACCGCGCCTACGGCGACACCGGAGCCCTGTGGATCGAGGAACTCCGCTCGCCCAACCCCACCACCACCGCCTTCCTGCGGGCCTGCGGGGAAGCGGGCCACACCCGGCTCCCCGAGACCAACGCCGCCGACAACACGGGCTACGGCCCCAGCCCGGTCACCCAGCACACGGGCCGCCGGTTCAGCTGCGCCGACGCCTATCTGCGCCCCGCCCGCCGCCGCCCCAACCTCACGGTCCTCACCCGGGTCCTGGTCCACCGCCTCACCCTGGACGGCGACCGGGTCACCGGAGTCACCGCGACCGACCGGCGGGGCGGGGAACTGCACGTGACCGCGCGCCGCGAAGTCGTCCTCAGCGCCGGGGCCGTCGGCAGCCCCCATCTGCTCCAGCTCTCCGGGATCGGCGACCCCGAGGCCCTCACCGAGGCGGGCATCACCCCGCGCGTCCCCCTCCCCGGAGTCGGCCGCAACCTCCAGGACCACCTCTCCGTCATGCTGGTCTCCCGCTGCCCCGAACCCGTCACGCTGGCCGCCGCCCAGTCGCCCAGGGCCCTCGCCTCCTACCTGCTGCGCCGCAGGGGCCCCCTCACCTCCAACATCGGCGAAGCCCTGTGCTTCGTCCGCACCCGCCCGGACCTCTCCGCACCCGACATCGAACTGGGCCACATCCCCGCCCCCTACCTCAGCCGCGACGCCGAACCCTCGGCCGAACACGGCACCTCCCTCGCCGTCGTCCTGCTGCGGCCCCACAGCCGGGGAACCCTCCGGGCGACCTCCGCCGACCCCACCGTCCCTCCCGCGATCGACCCCGGCTACCTCACCGACCCCGAAGGCGCCGACCTCGCCACCCTGATCAGGGGCGTACGAGCCGCCCGGCACGTCCTCGAAGCCCCGTCCCTCGCGCCCTACATCGGCGCGCCCTGGCCCCCCGGGCCCGACCTCACCGACGACGAGGCCCTCACCGCCCACATCCGGCACACCGCGGACACCACCTTCCACCCGGTCGGCACCTGCCGGATGGGCACCGGCGACTCCACGGTCGTCGACCCCGAACTGCGCGTCCACCACCTCCGGGGGCTGCGGGTGGCGGACGCCTCCGTCATGCCGTCCCTCGTCCGGGGCCACCCCCAGGCCCCCACCGTCATGATCGCCGAGCGGGCGGCCGACCTGATCGCACGGTGACCGCCGGGGCGCCCGGAGCACACGGCCCCGGGCGCCCCGGGGTTCAGACGATCTCGACGAGCAGGTCGCCGCCCTCCACCTGCTGGACCCGGGTGACGGCCAGCCGGGACACCCGGCCGCCCCGCACGGCCGTGATCGAGGCCTCCATCTTCATCGCCTCGATCGTGGCCACCGTCGTACCGGCCTCGACCTCGTCGCCTTCGGCGACCGTCAGGGTGACCACGCCCGCGAACGGCGCGGCCACGTGCCCCGGGTCCGACCGGTCGGCCTTCTCGGTCGCCGGGAGGTCCGCCGCGGCGGCCCGGTCCCGTACCTGGATCGGCCGCAACTGCCCGTTCAGGGTGGACAGGACCGTGCGCATCCCGCGCTCGTCGGCCTCGCCCACCGCCTCCAGCTCGATGAGCAGCCGCACACCGGGCCCGAAGTCGACGGCGTACTCCTTCCCGGGGCGCAGCCCGTAGAAGAAGTCCTTGCTGTCGAGCACGCTGGTGTCGCCGTACGCCTGCCGGTGCGCCTCGAACTCCTTCGCCGGGCCGGGGAAGAGCAGCCGGTTCAGCGTCGCCCGCCGGTCCTTGTCCAGCCCCTCGCGGTCCTCCGGGGTCAGCTCGCGCACCGGCCTGGGCCCGGCGCGGCCCTCCAGCGCCTTGGTGCGGAACGGCTCGGGCCAGCCGCCGGGCGGGGTGCCCAGCTCGCCGTGGAGGAAGCCGACGACCGAGTCGGGGACGTCGTAGCGGTTCGGCGCCGCCTCGAAGTCCTCGGGCGCCACCCCGGCGCCGACGAGGTGCAGCGCCAGGTCGCCGACGACCTTCGACGACGGCGTGACCTTCACCAGCCTGCCCAGCATCCGGTCGGCGGCGGCGTACGTCGCCTCGATGTCCTCGAAGCGGTCGCCGAGCCCGAGGGCGACCGCCTGGGTGCGCAGGTTGGAGAGCTGCCCGCCGGGGATCTCGTGGTGGTACACCCGCCCGGTCGGCGCGCCGAGGCCCGCCTCGAACGGGGCGTAGACCTTGCGGACGCTCTCCCAGTACGGCTCCAGGTCGCCGACCGCCCGCAGCCCGAGGCCGGTGGGACGTGCGGAGTGGTCGGTCGCGGCGACGATCGCGGACAGCGAGGGCTGCGAGGTGGTCCCGGCCATGGACGCCACCGCGCCGTCCACCGCGTCCGCCCCCGCCTGGACCGCCGCGAGGTAGGTGGCGAGCTGCCCGCCCGCGGTGTCATGGGTGTGCAGGTGCACCGGCAGGTCGAACTCCCGCCGCAGCGCGGAGACCAGGGTGGCGGCGGCGGGTGCGCGCAGCAGCCCGGCCATGTCCTTGACCGCCAGGACGTGGGCCCCGGCGGCGACGATCTCCTCGGCCAGCCGCAGGTAGTAGTCCAGGGTGTAGAGCCGCTCCGCCGGGTCGGACAGATCGGCCGTGTAGCAGAGCGCGACCTCGGCGACCGCCGTCCCCGTCGCCCGTACGGCGTCGATGGCGGGCCGCATCTGCCCGACGTCGTTCAGCGCGTCGAAGATCCGGAAGACGTCGATGCCGGTGGCGGCGGCCTCCTGCACGAAGGCGTCGGTCACCTCGGTCGGATAGGGGGTGTAGCCCACGGTGTTGCGGCCCCGCAGCAGCATCTGCAGGCAGATGTTCGGCACGGCCTCGCGCAGGGCGGCGAGCCGCTCCCAGGGGTCCTCCGCGAGGAACCGCAGGGCGACGTCGTAGGTGGCGCCGCCCCAGCACTCCAGGGACAGCAGTCCCGGCAGGGTGTGCGCCACGGTCGGGGCGACGGCCAGCAGGTCCTTGGTGCGCACCCGGGTGGCCAGGAGCGACTGGTGGGCGTCGCGGAAGGTGGTGTCGGTGACGCCCAGCGTCGGCGACTCGCGCAGGCTCCGCGCGAAGCCCTCGGGGCCCAGCTCGGCGAGGCGCTGCCGGGAACCGGCCGGGGGCTCTCCCGGGGGCAGCGGGGGCAGCTTCTCGGTGGGCGTGATCAGTTCGGGCCGGGGGCCGTGCGGCTTGTTCACGGTGACGTCGGCGAGGTACGTGAGCAGCTTCGTGCCCCGGTCGGCCGAGTGGCGTGCGGTGAGCAGGTGCGGCCGCTCCTCGATGAAGGCCGTGGTGACCCGTCCGGCGCGGAAGTCCGGGTCGTCGAGGACGGCTTGGAGGAAGGGGATGTTCGTGGACACGCCCCGGATGCGGAACTCGGCCACGGCCCGCCGCGCCCGGCCGACGGCGGACTCGAAGTCCCTTCCCCGGCAGGTGAGTTTGACCAGCATCGAGTCGAAGTGGGCGCTGACCTCCGTACCGGCGTGGGTGGTGCCGCCGTCGAGGCGGATGCCCGAGCCGCCGGGGGAGCGGTAGGCGCTGATCATGCCGGTGTCCGGGCGGAAGCCGTTGGACGGGTCCTCGGTGGTGATCCGGCACTGGAGCGCGGCGCCGCGCAGGACGACGGACTCCTGGGTCAGGCCGAGGTCGGCGAGGGTCTCCCCGGCGGCGATCCGCAGCTGCGACTGCACCAGGTCGATGTCGGTGACCTCCTCGGTGACCGTGTGCTCGACCTGGATGCGCGGGTTCATCTCGATGAAGACGTGCTTGCCCTCGGGGTCGAGGAGGAACTCGACGGTGCCCGCGTTGCGGTAGCCGATGCGGCGGGCGAACCGTACGGCGTCGTCGCAGATCCGCTGCCGCAGCTCCGGGTCGAGGTTCGGGGCGGGTGCGAGCTCGACGACCTTCTGGTGGCGGCGCTGGACCGAGCAGTCCCGCTCGTACAGGTGGATGACGTCGCCCCGGCCGTCGGCGAGGATCTGCACCTCGATGTGCCGGGGGTCGACCACCGCCTTCTCCAGGAAGACGGTGGCGTCGCCGAAGGCGGACTCGGCCTCGCGGGCCGCCGCCTCGATCGACTCGCGCAGCGCGGCCGGTTCCGCCACCCGGCGCATACCGCGCCCGCCGCCGCCCGCGACGGCCTTGACGAAGAGGGGGAAACCGATGTCCGCTGCGGCGGCGACCAGTTCGTCCACGTCGGTGGAGGGCGCCGAGGAGCCGAGCACGGGGACGCCCGCCTCCCGGGCGGCGGCCACGGCCCGCGCCTTGTTCCCGGTCAGCTCCAGGGTCTCCACGGACGGGCCCACGAACGTGATGCCCGCCGCCTCGCAGGCGCGGGCGAGTTCCGGGTTCTCGGACAGGAAGCCGTAGCCCGGGTAGACCGCGTCGGCGCCCGCCCGGCGGGCCGCCCCGATGATCTCCTCGACGGAGAGGTAGGCCCGCACCGGGTGCCCCTGCTCCCCGATCTCGTACGCCTCGTCGGCCTTCAGCCGGTGCAGTGAGTTGCGGTCCTCGTGGGGGAAGACGGCGACGGTGCGCGCCCCCAGTTCGTAGCCCGCGCGGAACGCGCGAATCGCGATCTCGCCGCGGTTGGCTACCAGCACTTTGCGGAACATTTCTGATCCCTTCACCCTGCCGGTGACGAGCCCCACGGTGTCGGCGACACCTCCGCTCGGGCGCGTACGGCCGGTCGTTCCCGTGTCGCGTCCGGCGGGCGGCCGGCTCGTTCCGTCACGCTACGGGCTGCCCGAGGGCCGTCTGAAGGTTCCGGCGAAGTGACATGGATCATCGCGCCCGGCGTCCCCCGAACGGCGCCCGGCGGACGGGCCGGGCGCGGGGCTCGAACGTCCGGTGCACGCCCTCCCCGGCGGACGGTCCGTCAACCCCGATGAGAATCGCTGTAGTTGGGTTCTCCGCCTCGGGGACCATTCCCCCGGACCTGGTCTACTCCTCTGGTCGGAGAGGAAGGAGGACCGCCGGGGGATTACCCGCCGCCACCGGATGCGAAAAGGTGTGCGGGACCGATCCATCCGTCCGTCGCAAGGATCTGACCCACTGTGCGAAGCAGACGAATAGCATCCGTCGTGGCCATCAGCGCCGTCGCCGCGCTCGTGCCCGCGCTCACGCCCGCTGTCGCCTCCGCGAACGCCCCGGCCGCCACGATCTCGCCGAGGACCGCCACCGCCGCGTCCCTGGCCGACTTCACGGGGCAGAAGCCGCGCTGGAAGCGCTGCAACCCCCAGGACCCCGCCGCCTACCAGTGCGCCACGATCAAGGTGCCGCTCGACTACACCCGGCCGAACGGCAGGACCCTCGACCTCGCGATCTCCCGGGTCAAGGCGACCAGCGCCGGGGACCGGCGCGGCGTGCTGCTCCTGAACCCCGGCGGCCCCGGCGGCGCCGGGCTCGACATGCCCCTGTACATGGGGCCCGAGCTGCCCGACTCGGTCAAGAAGCAGTACGACCTCATCGGCTTCGACCCCCGGGGCGTCGCCCAGAGCTCCCCCGTGAGCTGCGGACTCACCGCCGAGGAGGGGAACTGGCAGCGCCCGTACAAGGCCGAGAAGTTCGCCGCCGACGTCGCCTGGGCACGGACCGTGGCGGAGAAGTGCCGGGCGAAGAGCGGTGCCGTCCTGCCCCACCTCACCACCCGCAACACCGCCCGTGACATGGACGTGATCCGCGCGGTGCTCGGCGAGAAGAAGATCTCGTACCTGGGGTACTCGTACGGCACCTACCTGGGCGCCGTCTACACGCAGCTGTTCCCGCGGCGGACCGACCGGTTCGTGCTCGACAGCGCGGTCGACCCCGCGCGGATCTGGCGGGGCATGATCCAGGTGTGGGCCGAGGGCGCGGAGCCCGCGTTCACCCGCTGGACCACCTGGACCGCCGAGCGCCACACCACGTACGGGCTCGGCACCACCCCCGCCGCCGTCCGCCAGACCTTCTGGGACCTCGTCGCGCGGGCCGACCGCAAGCCCATCGACCTGGAGGGCACCCTCCTGAACGGTGACGACATCCGCTCCGCCCGGCAGGTGTTCTTCAACCCTGAGTGGGCCGCCGACCTGGTCGCGCGGCTGAAGAAGGCGGCGGAGACCGGCACGCCCGCGACGGCACCCGCCCGCCGGAGCGCGTCCCCGGAGCGCGTCCCGTCGTCGTTCGCCCGCGCCGTCCCCGAGGACAACATGGACGCCGCCTTCTGGTCCGTGGTGTGCGCCGACACCCGCGCCTGGCCGCGCGACCCGGAGCAGTACCGCCGGGACGCGATCGCCGACAAGGTGACGTACCCGCTGTACGGCGACTTCGCGTCGAACATCAAGCCGTGCGCGTTCTGGCAGCAGGGCTCCGAGCCCGCCACCCGGATCGACAACGAGGTCGGCGCGCTCATCCTGCAGAACGAGTGGGACTCCCAGACCCCGCTGGTCAGCGGGCAGGGCCTGCGCCGGGTCATGAAGGGCGCCCGGATGGCCACCGTCCTCGGCGGCCAGGGACACGGCGTCTACGGCACCAAGTCCTGCGCCGACCGGACCGCCACCGCCTATCTGACGACGGGCCGACTGCCCGCGTCGGACGTGACCTGCCAGGCGGTGCCGAACCCGGCGGCGAACGGCCTGCTGGACCCGGCGCCGGGAACCCCGGGCCTGCCGGTCCCGCAGGACCGCTTCTGACCGCACTCCGATACGGCGTGTGACGTGGGGCCCTCCCTTCCGGGGAGGGCCCCACCGTCCTTCCTTCCGGGGGAGGCCCCACCATCCTTCCGGGAGGGCCCCGCCCCCTGTTCCGGGGAGGCCCACCGCCCGTTCCGGTGTTCCGGGGCGGGCCCCGCCGTCCGTTCAGCCCGTGGCCCCCGGCAGCCGGGCGATCACGCCCGCGAAGTCCGTGCCCGGGGGAAGGGTGCCGAACGCCAGGCCCCGGTCACCGGCCAGCCGGGAGGCGCAGAACGCGTCGGCCACCGCGTGCGGCGCGTGCCGCACCAGCAGCGCACCCTGGAGGACGAGCGCCAGCCGCTCCACCAGACGGCGGGCGCGCAACTGGGCGTCCTCGGTGAGGACCAGTTCGCCGCGCAGTCCGCGCCAGGCCGTGTCCAGCCGGGCGTCACCGCCCGAGGCGGCCTCGACCTCCGCGCGGAAGGCCTCCAGGGACTCCGGCTCACGGGTCAGCGCCCGCAGCACGTCGAGGGCGTTGACATTGCCCGACCCCTCCCAGATGCCGTTCAGCGGGGCCTCGCGGTAGAGGCGGGGCATCCCGGAGGCCTCGTCGTAGCCGTTGCCGCCGAGGCATTCCAGCGCCTCGGCGACGGCGGGCGGCTGACGCTTGCACACCCAGTACTTGCCGACGGCGGTGGCGAGCCGCAGAAAGGCCCGCTCGCCCTCGTCGCCCCGCAGGGCCCGGTCGGCGGCCCCGGCGATCCGCAGGGCCAGCGTGGTCGCCGCCTCCGACTCGACGCCCAGGTCGGCGATGACATTGCGCATCAGCGGCTGGTCGACGAGCCGGGCGCCGAACACCTCGCGGTGCCGGATGTGGTGCGCGGCCTGCGCGAGTGCCGCGCGGGTGCCGGACGCGGAACCGAGGACGCAGTCGAGCCGGGTCATCGTCACCATGTCGATGATGGTCCGCACGCCCTGGCCCTCGGCCCCGACCGCCCAGGCCACGGTGTCGTCGAACTCCGGCTCACCGCTGGCGTTGCTGCGGTTGCCCAGCTTGTCCTTCAGCCGCTGGACGCGGAAGGTGTTGCGCGAGCCGTCGGGCAGCACCCGGGGGACCAGGAAGCAGGACAGACCGCCGGGCGCCTGCGCCAGCACGAGGAACAGGTCGTTCATCGGGGCGCTGGTGAACCACTTGTGGCCGCGCAGCCGCCAGGTGCCGTCCGCCGCCTCCACCGCCGTGGTGCTGTTGGTACGGACGTCGGTGCCGCCCTGCTTCTCCGTCATGCCCATCCCGGCGAGCAGCCCGCGCTTCTCCGCCGGGGCGCGCAGCCCGGGGTCGTACACCCGGCTGGTCAGCAGCGGCTCGTACAGCCCGGCGAGCGCGGGCGCCGCCCGCAGGGCGGGGACGGCGGCGTACGTCATCGACACCGGGCAGCCGTGGCCCGCCTCGGCGGTGCTCCACACCATGAACCCGGCGGCGCGGGCCACATGGGCGCCGGGCCTGGGGTCGGCCCAGGCCGCGCCGCCGAGACCCTCGCCGATCGCCTCCCGCACCAGGGAGTGGTAGGCGGGATGGAAGTCGATCTCGTCGACCCGGTTGCCGTACCGGTCGTGGGTGCGCAGCTCCGGCTCGTGCCGGTTGGCCTCCTCCGCCCACCGCTGGACCTCCTCGGAGCCCGTACGGCGGCCGATCCGGTGCAGGTCGTCCAGACACCAGCCCGCGCCCTCGCGGCGCACGCCCTCCAGGAGGACGGCGTCGTCGGCGACGTCGTGCCCGACGAGCGGCGGGACCTGGTTGGTGACGTCATGGGTGCGCGCGGTGGGCTCGCTGCGCAGCGGGGGTGTGCCGGTGGTCGCGGTCATGACGGGTCCTCCTGGTTCGATGGGCGCGGCGCGGCGGGACAGGCACCGGCGCAGCGCAGGGCGAGGGCGGTGAGTTCGGCGAGCAGCGTGTCGATGGCAGGGCCGGTCGCGTAGCCGAGGCCGGAGGGGCCACCGGTCGTGCGGCCGTCGGCAGTGCGGCCGTCCGGGGTGAAGCCGTTCGTGGTGCGACCGTCCGCGGTGAGGCCGGGCGGGGCGCCGGGCGCCTCGCCGACCGCGCCGAGCGGGTCCACGAGGACCTCGCCGACGGCACCGGTCAGCGCGGCGGCCGTGAGGTGCGGGTCCTGCGGGGGCAGCAGTCCGGCGGCGACGCCCTCGCGGACCACCTCGGCGAAGAGCGCGCGGTAGCGGCGGCGGAACTCCAGCCGCTCGGCGCCGAGCGCCGGTTCGGCCGGTGCCGCGAGCAGGGCGTAGGCGAGACCGGGGCGTTCCAGGGCGCGCAGGGCGAACACCCGGACGCCGTGGGCCAGCCGCTCGACCGGGTCGCCCCCGCCCCGCAGCACCTCGCCCAGCACCTCGGCCTCGCGGCCCGAGGCGCGCCGGAAGACCTCCACGGCGAGGGCCGCCTTGGAGGGGAAGTGCTGGTAGACGGAACCGGCGGCGATGCCCGCCGCCGCGGCGACGGCGGTCACCGAGGCGCCCGCCCAGCCCGCCTCGGCCACGACCTCGGTGGCCTGGGCGACCAGACGTTCACGGGCGGACCGGAGCCGTTCGAGCTCGGCGGGTGTCTTGCGGTAGGCCACATCAAGAAGTGAACCACCGTTCAGTTCTTCCTGCCAGCCCCCGGACCACTCCGCTCGCACGCCCGACCGAGTCGTCCCCCGGTTCCCCGCCCGGTGATCCCGAAGGGATGAATGTGCCCCGATGGCGCTTTCGCCGGACCGGGACGGACCGCCACCCTGCTGACGTGCGCAGACAAGGCAACAAGGTCGTCCCCGCCCAGCGGAGCGCCGCACCGCCGACCGGGGGACGCCCGGACCGGGACCCGGCCGCGCCCCCGGAACGCCCCGCCCCGCGCGGCCACGCCGAGGCCCGGCTCCGCTACTGGTTCGACAGCGCGCTCACCCGGGGGACCCCCGCGCTCGTCGGCTGGCTCGCCCTCGCCTGCCTCGCCCTCGTCGTCCCCGTGAGCGCCCTGCTCGTCTGGACCGACCACCGGACCCCCGCCACCTTCGGAAGCCGGGTCGCGGCGGTCTGGCGGAACACCGGACAGACCCTCCGGCTGGGCGGCGAGGTGGGCCCCCCGCTCCGCGTCGCCCTCACCGTGCTCCTCGCGCTCATCGCCCTCTTCTACGTCTCCACCCTGGTCAGCCTCATCACCACCGGCATCACCGAACGCCTCCTCGCGCTCGACCGGGGTCACGCCCGGGTCGTGGAGAGCGGCCACACCGTCGTCCTCGGCTGGTCCGAACAGATCCCGACCGTCGTCCGCGAACTCGTCACCGCCCACGCCCACCGGCGCCGGGGCGTCATCGCGGTGCTCGCCGACCGCCCCAAGGCCGAGATGGAGGAGGAGTTCCGCGCCACCCTCGGCTTCACGGGCCGCACCCGGCTCCTCTGCCGCAACGGCCGTCCCACCGACCCCGTCGCACTGGACCGGGTCAGCCCGGCCACCGCGGAGTGCGTCCTCGTGCTGCCCCGGGACAGCCCCGGCCACGACGCCGAGGTCGTCAAGACCCTGCTCTCCCTCACGGCGACCGTCGGCGAGGACCACCCGGTGCGCGTCGTCGCCGCCGTACGCGGCGACCGCTACCTCGGCGCCGCCCGGCTCGCGGGCGGCGCCCGTACCGTCGTCCTGGACGCGGACGACATCTCCGCGCGGCTCCTCGCCCAGTGCGCCCGGCAGCCCGGACTCTCCCTCGTCTACGAGGAGTTGCTCGACTTCGCCGGACACGAGTTCCACACCGTGCGGGAACCGGGACCGCCCGGCCTGAGCTTCCACGAGGCCGCCGCGCGCTCCCCGGTCTCGGCCGTCGTCGGCATCGCCCGCGCCGACGGCACGGTCGTCCTCAACCCGCCCGGCCGCACCCCGCTCCTGGACGGCGACGCGCTGATCGTCCTCGCCGAGGACGACGACACCACGTACTGGACACCCGCACCCGCCCCGTACGACCCGACCGCCATTCGCACCGGGGACGTCGAGCCGGCCCCGTACGACCCGACGGCGGCGCGCATCGCCGCCCCCGAGCCCACCCCGGCGGGCCGTCGTCCCGAACGCTTCCTGCTGCTCGGGTGGAACCGTCGCGCCCACCGGATCGCCACCCGCCTCGCCCGGCACGCCCCGCCCGGCTCCCGGCTCGACGTGGTGGCCGAACAGCACGCCGCCTCCGACGTCGGGGACCTCGCCGGGAGCATCGGCCCGGGGCTCTCCGTGCACCACCGGCCCGGCGACCCGACCTCAGGGGCCGTCACGGACGCCCTGGACCTCACCGGCTACGACGCCGTGATCGTCCTCGCACCCGAACCCCGCCCCGGCCACGACGACCCGGACGACCGGACCCTCGTCACCCTGCTCCATCTGCGCGCGGGGGAACGGACCCGGGAGCCCGAGGAGGAGGCGGCGACGGGCGGCCTCCAGCACGTCCCGGTCGTCACGGAGATGGCCGACGACCGCAACCGGCGCATCGCCCCCCTCGCCCCCGGGGCGGACTACGTCGTCAGCGGCAGACTGATCGGGCTCCTCATGACACAGATCTCCCAGAACCCGCGGCTGGCCCCGGTCTTCCGGGAACTGCTCGGCGAGGGCGGAAACGGGCTCCACGTCCGTCCGGCGGACGCCTATGTCGTCACCGGCCGGGAGTTCTCCTTCGCGGCCGTCGCCGAGGCGGCCGCCCGCCGGGGGGAGTGCGCCCTCGGCTACCGCACCCGGGGCCTCGCCCACGGCGTGTGCGTCAATCCGCCGAAGTCCCTGGTCCGCCACTGGTACCCGGACGACCAGATCGTGGTCCTCGGACCGGAGGAGTGAGCGTCACCGGCCGGGAACGGACCCGGCCGACGACACCCACCCCACCGCCGTACGCCTCCGGGGGCGGCGCCCCGGGACCGTCAGCCCAGCAGGACCGGCAGGTCGAACAGGTCGTTCTGGGTGACGACCGGCTTGTTCCGCAGCTCCTCGCGCGGCACGGCGAGCCGCAGACCGGGGAAACGCGCGTAGAGCGCGGGCAGCGCCACCGACGCCTCCAGACGGGACAGCGCCGCACCGGGGCAGACGTGCGGGCCGTGCCCGAAGGAGATGTGCCGGTTGGGCGTCCGGGTGACGTCGAAGTCGCCCGCCGTCGGGCCGTGCTGCAGCTCGTCCCGGCCGATCGCGCCGTGCGACACGATGATCGCCTCGCCCTTCGGCAGCACCCGGTCGCCCACCTCGATGTCCTCGGCGGCGAACCGGATCAGCACGTGCGAGGTCGGCGTCGCCCAGCGCAGCGTCTCCTCGATGACGTTCTCCCACGGCACCTCGCCGGCGAGCACCCGCTCCCGCTGCTCGGGATGCGTCTCCAGGGCGACCACCGCGTTCACGATCAGACTGATGGTCGTCTCGTGACCGGCCGCCACCATCAGCTGGAGGGTGTTGGTGATCTCCTCCGTGGTGAGCCGGTCGCCGTCCTCCGACGCCTCGATCAGCGCGCTCGTCAGATCGTCGCCCGGCCGCTCCTTCTTGCCCGCCACGATCCCGGCGAAGAGCGTGCCGAGGTCCGCCATCATCCCCGGCACCTCCTCCGGCGGCGTCTGCGTCGAGAAGAACTTCTCGAACAGCGCCTTCATCCGGGGGTGGTCGGCCGCGTCCACGCCCATCAGCTCGCCGACCACGTTCATCGGCAGCGGGTACGCGAACTCCGCCTTCAGGTCCACGACCTCGCCCGCCGGACGCTCCGCGAGCCGGTCCAGCATCCCGGTCGTCAGCGCCTCGATCCCGGCGCGCAGCCGCTCCACCCGGCGCGCGGTCAGAGCCTGCGCCACCAGGCTCCGCAGCCGCCGGTGCTCCTCGCCGTCCACCGTCAGCATGGACCGGCCCGGGTTGGCCAGGCCGATCAGCGGCCAGTCCAGCGGGATCTCACCGCGCTGCCAGGCACCCCAGACCTCGATGTCCTTGACCAGCCGGGAGTCCGTGAGCAGCTTGCGCGCCTCGGCGTGGTGGGTGACGGCCCAGCAGGGCACCCCGCCCGGCAGCACCACCCGGGCCAGCGGACCGGCCGCGCGCAGCCGGGCGCTCTCGCCGTCCAGGTCGGTGACGAACGGGTCCAGGGCGATGGCCTCGGTGCCGGGCACGGCGGTGGGATCGTACGGGCAGCTCATCCGATGGCTCCAAGCGCGGGGGTCGGGGTGTACGTCACGGGGAGCGCGGTCAGACCGCGCAGCCAGGGGGAGGGGCGACGGGACAGGGCGCCCGCCGGGACGGCGAGGTCCACGTCCGGCAGCCGGTCGAGCAGCACCTCGATCCCCGTCCGGGCGATGGTCTCGGCCACCTCCTGGGCGGGGAACGGGCAGCGGTGCTCGCCGTGCCCGAAGGAGAGGTAGGCGTTGTTGCCGCCGGTGAGCGCCCCGGCGTCGGCGCGCACGTGCGGGTCGGAGTTGGCGGCTGCCAGGCCCAGGAGCAGCAGGTCGCCGCGGCCGATCCTGCGCCCGCCGAGGTGGGTGTCGCGGGAGGCCCAGCGGCCCGCCACGTTCTGGGTGGGGGTGTCCTCCCACAGGACCTCGTTCATCGCCTCGCCGACGCTGTGCCGGCCGCCGGAGAGCGAGGCGGCGAACCGGTCGTCGGTGAGCATCAGGCGCAGCGAGTTGCCGATCCAGTCGGCGGTCGGCTGGTGCCCGGCGGCCATCATCACCATGAGGTCCTGGGCGACCTCCTCGGTGTCGAACCCGGCGGTGTTGCCGATCATCCGGGAGGCCACGTCGTCGCTCGGCTCCGCCGCCTTGGCGGCGAGCAGCGCGAACATCGACTCGCCCAGGTGGCGCTGGCCCTCCAGGGCCCCCTCCTGGCCGTTGATCATGTCGTTGAGGGCGGTGACGAGTCCGGGGCCCTGCTCGTCGGCGAAGCCGTAGACGCTGGCGAGGACACGGACCGGGAGGAGCATCGCGTACTCGGCGACGATGTCGCACGAGCCCTTCCCGCAGAACCCGTCGATCAGTTCGTCGGCGAACCGCTCGGCGCGCTCGCGCAGCACGAACGGGTCGATCGCCTCCAGCGCGCCGGAGATGACGGCGGCCCGCTCGCGGTGCCGCTCGCCCACGGTGTAGAGGATGGACCGCTGCTTGCGGCCGATCATCGGGAGCAGCGGCCAGTCCGCCGGGATGGCGTCCCACTGGTTCCACAGGTCGGAGTCGCGGGAGAAGAGCACCGGGTCGCTGGTGACCTGGTGCAGCTCGCGGTAGCCGAGGACCAGCCAGGCGGGCACGTCGCCGTCCAGGACGACCGGGGCGACCGCTCCGTGGTCACGCCGGATCTGCCGGTACAGCTCGGCGGGGTCGGTCTGGAACCGGGGTCCGCCCAGCGGGACGGGCGGGGGTTCGGGGTGGGTCACGGGGTGGGCTCCGGTATCGGCGGGGACGTCGGCCGGGGGGTCGAGGCGACGACGGTGCGCAGGTGCTCGACGAGCGCGATGAGGACCTGCTTGCTGGACTCGCGGGAGCGGGCGTCGCAGAAGACCAGGGGGACCTCGTCGGCGAGGTCGAGGGCCTCGCGGATCTGGTCGGGCGAGTGGGCGCTCCCGCCGAAGTCGTTGCAGGCGACGACGAACGGTGTCCCGTGGTGTTCCAGGCGGTCGATCGCGTACCAGGAGTCCGCGAGGCGCCGGGTGTCGACGAGGACGACCGCGCCGAGGGTGCCGGAGAACAGCCGGTCCCACAGGAACCAGAACCGTTCCTGTCCCGGCGCGCCGAACAGGTAGAGGATGTTGCGGACGTCCAGCGAGATCCGGCCGAAGTCGAAGGCGACGGTGGTGGCCGTCTTCGCGGCGACGCCGACGGTGTCGTCGACTGCCTCGCCCGCCTGGGTCATGGTCTCCTCGGTGTTCAGCGGACGGATCTCGCTGACCGAGCGGACCAGGGTGGTCTTGCCGA
Organism: Streptomyces sp. NPDC087215; assembly: GCF_044744885.1. Lineage (NCBI taxonomy): Bacteria > Bacillati > Actinomycetota > Actinomycetes > Kitasatosporales > Streptomycetaceae > Streptomyces > Streptomyces sp. NPDC087215. Next base: position 455,214 of record NZ_JBIUZD010000006.1, on the reverse strand, counting down.
CGCCGAATCCACCGACGACGACGATCTTCAGTCCGTTGTCGGCGGTGCTGTGCAGGGTCTGGCGCTGTTCAGAGGTTACGGAGTCCAACGAGCACCTGCTCCAGGATGTCGTGATCGGGAAGGCGGTACGACGAGCGGGGATGCCGCACGTGGATACGGCCGGTGTCGTGCAGGTCGGCCAGGAGGATCCGGGTGATCGACACGGGCAGTCCGAGTTCGGCGGCGACTTCCACCACGGCGGTGGGGAAGCGGCACATACGGAGGATCGCGGCGTGCTCGGACTGCATACCGGGCACCGGATCGCTCTCGGAGACCACCAGGGTCACCAGGTCGAAGGAGTCCGAACCGGTCCGGCTCCGGCCGCCGGTGAGGGTGTAGAGCCGGTCGGGGGAGTCGTCCCTTCCCGGCCTGCCGCGGCTCATCCCCGGGGCCTTGCCACCAGGTGCTCGCCGAGCTGTTCGACGAGTTCCGACATGTTGTGGCCGACGAGTCCGGCGTCGGCGTCCTCGTCGGCGACCAGTGCGAGATGGGCGCCCTCGCCCGCCTCGACGATGAACAGGATGCCGCCGTAGAACTCGGCCATCGCGGAGCGGACCCCGCCGGTGCCGTCGCCGAACTCCACGGAGGCACCGTGCGACAGGCTCTGGATGCCCGCCGCGATGGCGGCGAGCTGGTCCGCCTGGTCGACGGAGAGCTCGGCGGTACGGCAGAGCTTCAGGCCGTCGCGGGAGAGCACCAGGGCGTGACGGGTGCCCGGGGTGCGTTCCAGCAGGCCCTCCAGGAGCCAGCTGAGCTTCTCGTCGGTGGTGGTGCCGGTCATCGGGAAGTGCCTTCCGGGTGCGGGGAGTTCGGGGTGTCGTGCGCGGCCGGGGCTTCGTCGCCTTCGGCCGGTTGGGCGGCTCCGGCCGGGGAGGCGCCGTCGCTCCCGGGGCCCTCACCGGGGGCGTGGGCGCCTGGGGTCTCCGGACGGTCGCCGGTCTCCGTCGCGCCGTCCCGCTCGCCCCCGGTGGGGGCGTCCGGCTGGGCGGCGGCGCGGACCGCCTGACGGAAGCTGCCGAAACGGGTGGCCGCCCCGGCCGCCGCGCCGGTGCGGGGCGCCGCTGCCTTGCGCGGCTTCGGGGCGGCGTCCGGCCCCTCGGGGTGGGCGGCGGCGAGGGCCCGGCCGCGGCGGCGCTGCGGCAGTCCGCTCTCGCCGAAGCTCGGGTGCTCGCCGGTGCTCTCGGCGGGGGCGTCGGGCGTGCTTCCGGGCTCGGTGCGCGGCGCGGGGATCCGGACGGCGGGCGCGGCCGGGGCCGGGGCGGTGCCGCCCGGGGCCGGGCTTTCCTGGGGCTCCGCGGCGACGGCCGGGTTCCCCGCGGCCTCCGGCGCGGTCCGCGTCTCGGCGGAGGCGCGGCTGATCAGTTCCTGGGGGAGCATCAGCAGGGCGCCGGTGCCGCCGCGCGCGGAGGGACGGAACGACACGGTCAGGCCGTGCTTGCGGGCCAGCCGACCGACGACGGCGAGGCCGAGCCGGGTACCGGAGAGACCGGCCAGGTCCTGGGTGACCGCTCCGACGGCCGACTCGGCGCGGCGGAGCTGGACGTCGCTCATGACGAGGCCGCTGTCCTCGACGGCGATCATGACACCGGCCGGGACCTCCTCCACGTACACGTGGACCTCGGCGTTCGGCGGCGAGAAGTTCGCCGCGTTGTCCATGAGTTCGGCCAGGGCGTGCATGACGCCCTCGGCGGCGTGTCCGGCGACGGCCGCGTCGCTGCTGGAGTGGAGACGGACGCGCTGGTAGCCGCCGATCCGGCCCATGGCACCGCGCAGGATCGACTCCATGACGATGGGACGGGCCCAGCGGCGGCCGGACCGGGCGCCGGTGAGGACGGCGACGGAGTCGGCGAGACGACCGGCCTGGGCGGTGCGGTGGTCGAGGTGGAGCAGGTCGGTGAGGACGTCCTCGTCCGCGTGACGGTGCTCCATCTCGCGCAGGTCGGCGAGCATACTGGTGGCGAGGGCCTGCATACGCCCGGCCGCGTTGGCGGACGCGGCCATGGCGGCGGAGCGGCCGGACTCGGCGCGGCGCAGCCGGAGCCGGGCGCCTTCGGCGTCGGCGGCCCGTGCGCGGGCGAGCGCGGTGGTCTCGGCGGTGTGGGTCCGGACGAGTTCCTCGACGTGGGCCGCCTGGGCGGCCGACGCCGAGGCGGTCTCGGACCGGTGGCGCTGTTCGAGCCGCGCGGTCTCCGCCTCGAACCGCTGCTTGAGGGCGGCGGTCTCGCGTTCGGCGGAGGCCTTGGACTGGGCCGCGTACGTCTCCCAGGAGGAGAGTTCGGCGGCGAGCCCGTCGGCGCGGCGGCCGAGCGCGCGTGCGGTCCGCGCGTACCAGGTGACGGCGAACGCCGCCGCCGACAGCAGCAGGACGCCACAGACGGCGGCCCAGGCGAGGGCGGTGCGGACATTCGGTGGCGCGGCGGTGACCGCGGCGGCTGCGATGGCACCGCCCGCGGCGGCCGTCAGCGACGAGGTGATCAGGGCGGGGCGAAGGGGGGTGGGTGACGCCGACATCAACCAGACTCTCGGGAGCGGGCACACGGGGAAGGGAGTCGCAATGTCGGCACTATAGATGCGTTGTTGATCAATACGGAACTCGATCGACCGGATCGACATCCTTTGCTTGGCCTATGTTCCCCCTATGCGTCCAAGAAGGTCCGTACTTGTTCATTCCATGGCGAAGTTCCTGCTCAGGAAGGGTTCCTGAGCTCTCGTCCGGTCCATTGGTACGGACCATGGGAAGGCTCGGCCGGTGCTGGGCGCGGTCCCGCCCGCGTACGAGACGGCCCCGACCCATGTGCGGCACGGCCCTGCCGGGCGTACGGCGCGGTCCCGCGACCCAAGGGCACGGTTCCGGCCCGCGCGCGACATGGTTCCGCCCGGCGCACGGCGTTCGTCCCGCCCGCGCACGCGGGGGTGCGCGGGCGGGACCCGGGGAACGGCCGGGACCGGGTACGCGAGGGAACGGCCGGTACCAGGCGCGGAGAACGGCCGGGATCAGGCCCCGGGGGCCTCGGCCTCCTCGTCCAGTGTGATCGCCTGCACCGGACAGGCGCGGACCGCCTCGTCGAGCAGGGCGTCGTCGCCGTCCGGCCCGCCGCCCTCCCGCTCCGGCAGGACCGTGCCGAACCCGTCGTCGTCCTGGGTGAAGAACTGGGGCGACGTCAGGGCGCACTGCCCGGCGCCGATGCAGAGGTCGCCGTCGATCGAGACGCGCATCGGAGAACTCCTCTCACCAGGTGACGGGGAGCGCGAGCATCCCCTGGATCGTGTCCCCCGGTTTGAAGGGGATCTCCTCGGCGGGCGCGTCGAGCCGCAGCCCCGGCAGCCGCCGCAGCAGCGTCCCCAGCGCGATCTCCAGCTCCGCCCGCGCCAGGTTCTGCCCCAGGCACTGATGGATGCCGAAGCCGAACGCCACGTGATGGCGGGCCGAGCGCTCCCAGTCGAGGGCGTCGGGATCGGCGTAGGCCGCGGCGTCCCGGTTGATGACCGAGGTCGAGAACACCACGCCCTCGCCCGCGCGGACGACCGTTCCCTCCACCTCCACGTCCTCGCGGGCCACCCTCAGCAGACCGTCGGCGATCGACAGGAAGCGCAGCAACTCCTCCACGGCGGTGGGCAGCAGCGAGGGATCGGCCCGGAGCTCGGCCATCCGCCCGGGATGCCGCAGCAGGGTGTACGTGCCCAGCGAGATCATGTTCGCCGTGGTCTCGTGCCCGGCCACCAGCAGGATCGAGGCGAGCTGCACCAGCTCGTCGCGGTCGGGCCCGCCGTCCGCGCCGCCCAGCGAGACGAGGTCGTCGAGGACGCCGTCGCCGGGCTTCGCCCGCTTCTGGTCGATCAGATCGCCCAGATACCCCTCCAGCCGGGCGAGGGCGTCGGTGGTGTCCTCGCCCGTGGGCCCGCGCAGCAGCCGCCGGGACTGCTCCTCGAAGAACTCGTGGTCCTCGTACGGGACGCCGAGCAGCTCGCAGATGACGATCGACGGCACCGGCAGCGCGAAGGCGCTCACCAGCTCGGCGGGCGGGCCCTGCGCCTCGACGGCGTCGAGCAGCCGGTCCACGGTCTGCTGGATGCGGGGCCGCATGTTCTCGGCGCGACGCAGCGAGAAGCTCGGGATCAGCATCCGGCGCTGGGCGTTGTGCTCGGGGTCGTCCCAGCCGAGCAGGGCCGCGCGACGGCGGCGGCGCACCGTCTCGGCGCGCTCGGTCGGCAGCGGGAAGCCGGGCCGGGTGGAGTCGCTGGAGAGCCGGGGGTCCGCCAGGAGGGCGCGGGCGGCGCTGTGACCGGTGACCAGCCACACGGACCGGCCGTCCCAGAGCGTCACTCGGGACAGCGGGCGCTCCTCGTCGGCACGGGGGTAGGCGGTCGGGGGGTGGTAGGGGCAGGTGCGGTTCTGCGGGAACGCGACGGCTTTCGTCATGGGAGGCCTCGCTCGGTGCGCATCGGTGACTCTGACGTGGTGCCACCTCCAATTACATGCCTCAGGCATCTAATGGGCTACGGCAAGTTCGGCCAATCCGCCGGACGTCCGGCAGTGAGCGAAGGCGCGAGGAGGGCGGCGATTCTCCGCCATTGATTGGCCGGATGGTGGTTTTCGCGGCCTGGGTGCCACCCCGCGCATCTGGAAGCCCGCGCTCCGGAGTGCGGATCCGTGCGCCCCCGCAGAAGTGGTCGTGCGTTCGGGCGGTCGGGTTTGAGATCCCTCTCCGTCGCTATGTGATCGGTTCATTGCATTTTCAGAGCGGCAGTTGGTCGCTTTCGGGACCTCAAATGACCGGTGCGGGGAGCCATTCCCGCTCGGTCACATGGTGAACCCGAACTGACTATGCTCCCCAATGTGTTGCGAAGCGATCACAGCGAGTCATGACCGCTGTGGTGCTCGCGGACGGAACGCGCCCGCGCAAGGACGCCCGCACGGCGTGATACCGACGGGCCCGCCCTCGCACCACGTCACCCCAGTCCGCTCATTCCAGTCTGCTGAGGGACCCCTCGATGGTTCGTGCAGGATCGACCTCCAGAGCCCGGCCGCCCGCGCCCGGCAGGGCTTGGCTCCTCCCCCCGGGAGTCCTGGCCGGCGCCCTGGCCGTGGCGCTGCTCCTCGCCCCGCCGGACATACGGGCACCACTGGCCTGGTACGGCTCCGGTGCCCTCGCGCTGGTGCTCCTCACCTCCCTGGAGACCGCCCGCAGACTCCGCGCGGCCGACGTCGTGCGCACCGCGCGGGCCGAGGCGGAGGCCCGGGAGCGCTTCGCCCAGCGCGAGGCGGCGCTGCTCGACCGGCTGGCCGACCAGCGGACCAGTACCGTCTGGCTCGCCGAGAAACTGCTCCCGGCGGCCGTCGCCCGGCTCCGCAGGGGCGACCAGGCCTCCGACATCCTGCACTCCGTCTCCTTCGGGACCCACCTGGACCCGGAGTTCGCCGACGCGCTCAAGCGCGCGCTGGGGACCATCCTGGAAGCGGTGGAGACCGAGGAGAACACCCGGGACGCCTCCCAGCGGGCCCTCGTCGCCATCGCCCGAAGGGTGCAGGCGATCGTCCACCAGCTCGCCAAGGACCTGCACACCATGCAGATCGTCCACGGCACCGACCTGGTGGTCTCCCGGGGCCTCCAGGACATCGACCACCGCAACGCCCTGATCGGACGCCTCGCGGCCAGCATCGCCGTCCTCGGCGACGCCCGCCCCGGACGCCAGTGGTCCAAGGCGATCCCGCTCTACGACGTCCTGCGCGGCGCCATGTCCCGGATCGTCGACTACCCGCGCGTGAAGCTGACCTCGGTGACCGAGGTGGCCGTGGTCGGCCCCGGCGCCGAGCCGCTGATCCACCTCCTCGCCGAACTCCTCGACAACGCCACGACGTTCTCGCCGCCGCACACCCCCGTCGAGGTGACCGCGAGCGAGGTGCCCTCCGGCATCGCGATCGAGATCGAGGACCGGGGCGTCGGACTCACCGAGGAGGTCCGGGAGCGCGTCGAGCGCGTCATGCGCCAGTCCATGTCCGGAATCCAGCTCGCCAGCCTCGGCGAGGTCACCCAGCTCGGCCTGCCCGTGGTCAGCCGACTGGCCCGCGAACACGGCTGCGACGTCGATCTGCGCACCTCCGCCTACGGCGGCGTACGGGCCGTGGTGCTCGTACCCCGGCGCCTGATCACGACGGTCCCGCAGTCCGTCCTCAGGTTCCCCGAACCGCCCCGCAAGCGCCCCGTCGGGGGAGGTCCGGTGCTGCCCAGGGCCGTACCGCCGGTCACGGCGTCGAACGACACCGGAGAGATCAGGAAGACCCCCAACGGGCTCCCGCAGCGCCGGCGCGAGTCGCCCGTCCCCATCCCGGTCGTCGTGGCGACCACGACACCGCCCACCCCGCTCCCGTCCAGGGGTTCCTCCGGCCCCGCGCGCCAGCCGGGTCTCATGTGGGAGGCGTTCAACGGGGACAAGCACAACACCCCCCAGCCCACCACTCCCCACCACGAGCCGTCAGATGAGGTCGAGTAACATGCAGCCACTGCCCAACATGGACTGGATGCTCAAGGAGCTCGTGGGCGGCGTCCCGTACGTGCGCCACGTGGTCGTCCTGTCGTCCGACGGGCTGTGCATCGGTCAGGCCAACACCGAGCCCGACGCGGCCGACGCGATCGCCGCCGCCTGCTCCGGTATCCAGAGCCTGGCACGGGCCATCGCGCAGATGTTCCCGCACGGGGACGGCTCGACGCACATGGTCGGCATCGAGGCCGACGGCGGTTACTTCTCCCTGATGGCCGCCGGTCCCGGTGCCTATCTCGCGGTGCTCGCCGACGAGGAGGTGGACGCCGGGCTCCTGGGCGCCCGGATGCGGACGCTCGTGGTGCGGATCGGTCAGCACATGACCAGTCCGCCCCGCGATGACGTCGGGCAGGCGATGTGACATCAGAGCACCCGAACCCCTGGGACGAGGGCACCCCCGTCCCCCTCTATGTCATCACCGGTGATCCGGGCTCCACGGCCGGGACCTTCAACCTGGTCACGCTCATCGTCACCCGGGCCACGCCCGACCCGGCGATGCAGCCCGAGCAGGCGGCCATCCTCTCGCTGTGCACGTACCCGCTGTCGGTGGCCGAGCTCTCGGCGTACCTCAGTCTCCCTTTCAGCGTCGTCACCGTGCTCCTGTCCCAGTTCGTCGACGACGGGAAGATCGAGGCCATCGCGCCCGTCCCCGTCGCGGCGTATCCCGAACGCGGCCTACTCGAGGCGGTGATCCATGGACTACGTAAGCTCTGACGCCCCCGGCGTCGGACCCCGCGGCACCGACATGCTGCTGCCCCACGGTGCCAGAGGAGTCAAGGTCGTCGTCGTCGGAGGCTTCGGCGTCGGCAAGACCACGATGGTCGGCACGGTGAGCGAGATCCCGCCGCTCACCACCGAGGAGACCATGACGCAGGCGGGCGTCGGGATCGACCACAATCCCGGCGCCCAGGGCAAGAGCACCACCACCGTCGCCATGGACTTCGGACGGATCAGCATCGACGAGGAGCTGATCCTCTATCTGTTCGGCACCCCCGGACAGGAGCGCTTCTGGTTCCTGTGGAACGGCATCTTCGAGGGCGCGCTCGGCGCCGTGGTGCTCGTGGACACCCGACGGGTCGAGGTCTGCTTCGAGGTCGTCACCCGGCTGGAGGACCGCCGGGTCCCGTTCGTCGTGGCCGTCAACACCTTCCCGGAAGCCCCGCAGTACCCCCTAGAAGAACTGCGCACTGCCCTGGCCCTCAGCGATTCCGTGCCCATCGTCACCTGTGACGCACGGGACCGGGCGTCCTGCCGGGACGCCCTGCTCTCGCTGATGGTCTACCTGTGCACCCTCGCCGCCGCCCAGGAGACCGCATGACCCTCCCACCCGCCGACCGCGCCACCGGGCTGCCCGGACAGGCCACCGCCCCGCCAGGACCGACCCCGCCGCCCGGCTGCCCGGCGCACGCCGTCGGCGCCGGACCCGGCGGAGCGACCCGGCTCTACGGCCCCGCCGCCGCGACCGACCCGATGGGCCTGTACGAGGAACTCCGGGCCACCCACGGCCCGGTGGCGCCCGTCCTGCTCGACGGCGACGTCCGCGCCTGGCTCGTCCTCGGCTACCTGGAGAACCGGGACGTGGCCAGCCGCCCCACCCAGTTCTCCCGCGACCCGCGCGTCTGGCACGGCTGGACCAGCGGGGAGATCGACCCCGCCACCTCACCGCTCATGCCGATGATCGGCTGGCGGCCCGACTGCGTCTGCGCGGACGGGGAGGAGCACCAGCGGCTGCGCGGAGCGGTCACCACCAGTCTCAACCAGTTCGACCACCGGGGACTGCGCCGTCACATCACCCGCTTCGCCCACGAGCTGATCGACACCTTCTGCGAGGACGGCGACGCCGAACTCGTCGAGCGGTTCGCCGAGCACCTGCCCATGCTCACCCTCACCCACCTCCTCGGCATGTCGGAGGAGTCCGCCCCGGAGCTCGTGCACGCGGCCCGTGACCTCTTCAAGGCCACCGAGACCTCGCTCGCCAGCAACGACTACGTCCTGGAGAGCCTCGCCAGGCTCGTCACCGAGAAGCGCTCCCGGCCGGGACACGACATCGCCTCCGCGCTGATGGCCCACCCCGCCGGACTCACCGACGAGGAGGTCCAGCACCACCTGCGGCTCATCCTGCTCGCCGGGTACGAGACCACCGCCAACCTGATGTCCAACGTGCTGCGCATGGTGGTCACCGACCTCCGGTTCAGGGGCTCGCTCGCGGGCGGTCAGATGACCCTGCCGGAAGCGGTGGAGCAGGTCCTGTGGGACGAGCCGCCGCTGATGGTCTGCCCGGGGCGCTGGGCCAACGGCGACACCTCGGTCGGCGGGCAGCAGATCAAGGCGGGGGACATGCTCCTGCTCGGTCTGGCAGCGGGCAACGTCGACAAGACGATCCGCCCCGACCCCTCCACCCCGGTGCACCACAACCGCGCACACCTGTCCTTCAGCGCGGGCACCCACGAGTGCCCGGGGCAGGACGTCGGCCGCATCATCGCCGACACCGGCATCGACATCCTGCTCACCCGGCTCCCGGACATCGCGCTGTCCGTTCCCGAGCACACGCTCAGCTGGCGCTCCTCCACCTGGGCCCGGCACCTCACGGCGCTGCCCGTGCACTTCGTCCCCCGCCCCCCGCAGTCGTTCGACCAGCCCGCGCCGCTTCCGCCCCCGCCGCCGAGGGCCAGCACGGAGCCGTCGCCGCGACCGTGGCCGGAGACGGTGACCGAGCCGTCCCGGGCGTCCGCGTCCCGCGCCCCCTGGCGGGCGCGCCTGCGGAGGCTGCTGGGGAAGCGGTAGTCGGCCGCCCCCCCCGGTGACGAAGGACCGGCCCCTCCCGGGGCCGGTCCTTCGTCGTCACTCGGGGAACGGGATGTCGGAGGGGGCGTACCGGGGGGCGCCGGTGTACCAGGCGTGGATCCCGGAGAGGAATCCGCAGGCCCCCCGGAGCCAGGTGTCGAGCTCGGCGCGCTCGGCGGGGTCGAGCCCCGCGGCCTCCACGATGAGGGGGAGGTCGGCGAGACGGAGGTGCTCGAAGTCCCGCAGTCGGCTGTTGACCAGGTTCAGCGCGGCGATCACGGCGTCGTGCAGCGAGATGCCCAGGGAACTGCCGAGCACCACCACGAGGTTGTTGACATCGTTCTCCTCGTGGACCTCGCGCTCGTAGGAGGCGATGTCGTTGGCCAGCCCCATGAAGTCCATGAAGGCGTCGAGGAGGGCGCGCACGGTCCGGGTGCGGAGGATCTGTTCGGGTATTCGCGCGCCGGTGGCCAGCTCCACGGAGTACGGGGCGGTGTGCGCGGCGAAGCTGTCCCGCCGGAACGGCGCGTACTCGATCAGATGGGGGACCCGTCCGTCGAGGCTGTTGGACAGTTCCTCGACGCCCGCGTCGACGTACCGCACCAGGGCCCGGTTGAACTCGACGCGCCAGTGGGCGAGCCGGGGCGGGAAGAGATGCCGCTGGAGGTCGGCGATGCCCCGCTCGACGGGGTTCGCCGGTTCCGGGAGCCGGTCGGGCTCCGGCCCCAGGAAGCGGTGCAGCCGGGTGGTGAACGCCCGTGCGCCGGGCAGGTCGCCGGTCTGCTTGAAGGCGGTGGCGAAGTAGTCGTCCCAGGCCAACGCCCATATGTTGAAACGGTGGTTGAGCCGGAGGGCGGCCGGTGAGGCGTCGGGCAGGGTCCACGCGGTCAGCTGGTCGACGGTCATGGCGTGGAACTGGGACCGGGTCCAGACCGGGCCGTCCGCTGTGGGTCCTCTCTCGCCGCCCAACATGCCCATGTCGCGCGCCCAGGTCTCGCTCTCCTGGCGGAGGGCGGACAGGGAGGGGTTCACCCGCAGGGGGTGGGGCATCCACAGTTCGGGGAGCTCGACGGCGTGTACGGTCATGGGGACCGACCCCCTCCTCTTCGGCCCGCCCGGACACGTCCTGCCACCCGGGCGGTGCACGATCGCTAAACCACCGACGCCGAGGACGGCCGATTCCCGCCCCACGGCTCTGCAAACCTGCCCGCGTTGGCCGACCGGCAACCCCTCAAAACAAGCCGATCGATGATCAGAAACCGGTTTCCGCGGAAGGGAAGGCGAAAGAAACGGTCCTTCTCCCTTCAGGGGCCAGCCGTCGCTCCTGAAACAGGGGTATCGGGGTCTCGCGTGTTACTCGCTGGTACGTCATGCTGGCCGTCCACCATCCACGAGGCCGGGGGACTGAGACAGCCGTGTCGACATCCGAGGAACCGACCAGGGTGCACGCCTTCCGGGACGACGCCCTGGGCGAGCACGACGCCGTGGGGCTCGCCCGGTCGATACGGAAGGGCGAGGTGAGCGCCGCCGAAGCCGCCAGGGACGCCGCCGCGCGCGTACGGGCCGTGGAAGGACGCCTGCACGCCGTCCAGGCACACATCGACGTCCCCGAACCCGCCCCCGGCGGCGGTGCGCTCGCCGGGGTGCCGACCTTCGTCAAGGACAACACCGAACTGCGCGGACTGCCCACGGGCCACGGCAGCGCCGCCTTCGTCCCGCGCGCCGCCCGCCACCACGCGCCCTTCACCCGGCAGTTCCTGAGCAGTGGCGTCACCGTGCTCGGCAAGACGCGCCTCCCCGAGTTCGGGTTCAGCCCCTCCACGGAGTACGAGGACGCCGAACCCGTCCGCAACCCGTGGGACACCGGCCGCTCGGCGGGCGGTTCGTCCGGCGGCAGCGCCGCCCTGGTCGCCGCCGGGGCCGTGCCGATCGCCCACGCCAACGACGGCGGCGGCTCCATCCGCATCCCCGCCGCCTGCTGCGGACTCGTCGGACTCAAACCGACCCGGGGCAGGGTCGTCGGCAACGCCCAGAGCCGCCGACTGCCCCTGGACCTCGTCTCCGACGGCGTCGTGAGCCGCTCGGTCCGGGACACCGCCGCGTTCCTTGCCGCCGCGGAGACGCACTGGCGCAACCCGAAGCTGCCGCCCGTCGGCCTCGTCGAGGGCCCCTCCGGACGACGGCTGCGCGTCGGCTTCCTCCTGGACTCGCCGAACGGGGTCCCCACCGACCCCGCCACCCGCGCGGCCGTCACGGAGACCGTGGCCACCCTCGAACGCCTCGGCCACACCGTCAGCCCCGTGGAACTCGCCCTCGACCCCCGGTTCACCGACGACTTCCTCACCTACTGGGGCATGTTGTCCTATCTGCTCGGCGCCACCGGCCGCACTCTCGGCACCGGCTTCGACCGGCACCGCATGGACGGCCTCAGCAGAGGACTGCGCGAGCAGTACCTGCGGAACTGGCGCGGCACCCCCGGCGTCGTGCGGCGCCTCAAGGGCACCGGCACGGCGTACGCGGCGGCCTTCCGGGGGCTCGACCTCGTCCTCTCGCCGGTCCTCGCCCACACCACACCCCCGCTGGGACACCTCAGCCCGGCCGTCCCCTACGGGACCCTCATCGACCGCATCCTCGCGTACGTCGCCTTCACTCCCGTCAACAACGTCGTCGGCACCCCCTCGCTCTCCCTGCCCGCGGCCCGCCCGACCGCCGGGGGACTGCCCGTCGGCATCATGTTCTCCGGCCGTCCCGGCGCCGAACGGACCCTCCTGGAACTCGCCTACGAACTGGAGGCCGACCAGCCGTTCCGGCGCGTGCAGGACCTCTGACCAGGAGGCCTGAGCAGGACGCCTGAGCAGGAGAAGACCTGGGCAGGAGAAGACCTGGGCAGGAGAAGACCTGGGCAGGACCTCCGGTCAGGACGCGGTACGGCCCCGGGACCACAGCCCGGTGGCCGTACCCGGCTCCCGGCTCGTTGCTTCCGTCACTCCTCCGGCTTCACCGTGTGCCTGGTACGGGCCCACAGCGGCAGCGCGAACCAGCACAGCACGTACCAGGCCGGCACCCCGGCCACCAGCCACGGGACGAGCGGGCCCGCCGTGGCCACCCGCAGGATCAGGACGAGCGCGCTGGTCAGCGTGGCGAGCAGCAGCAGGATTCCGGTGAAGACCAGCCGGGAGGCCCAGGCGACCGCCTGCGGTTTGATCCGGCGCCCGTGGACCAGCCGGTGGAAGGAGACCGGGCCGACGAGTGCTCCGGTGGCCAGCGAACCCAGGACCACCGTGAGGACGTAGATCCCCCGGTCGGTCGCGCCCAGGGACGCGTACCGGGGGGTGAAGACGACGGTCAGCAGGAAGCCCAGCAGGATCTGCACCCCCGTCTGGACCACCCGGGTCTCCTGGAGGAGCTCCTGCCACTGCCGGTCGGCGCGCTGCTCGGCGGTCTCCGCCCGGCCCCGGTCCACCGCACCCGCTTCGCCGTCCCCGCGCTCGCCCATCCTCCGCACCTCCAGGCCCGCACCGTCCCCGGTGCCCTCGCAGCATCACACGGAAACGCCCCGGTCCGCCCGATTCGGTCCGGTCCGTGCCGTGTACGCCGGGCAGGGCGGGGAACCGGCCCAGGGAGGGGTCGTGAAACGGAGGTCCGGAGCCGGTGACCAGTGAACACACGGAGTACGGGGAACGAGCCGGGCGGCTCGTCCTCGGCGACCGGTGCGCGGTGGCCGCGCGCTGCCGGGACTTCTGCCGCACCGTCCTCGCCGAGTGGGACTGGCCGGGCCCGCCCCGGCCCGGAGGACCCACCCGGGAGGAGCGTGACCTCGTCGTCGAAGACGTCCTGCTCGTGGTCTCCGAGGCGGTCACCAACGCCTGTCTGCACGCCGGAGGGCCGACGGACCTCGTCGTCCGCCCGGCCCCGGCGGGCGGGGTGCGGATCGAGGTGGGCGACCGGAGCGACCGGGTCCCGCGCGCCCGGCCGCGCGGCGCCCCCGGCAGGCCCGGCGGCAACGGCCTCGTCGTCATCGACCGGCTCACGCGCGCGTGGGGCGCGATTCCCCGGGAGGGCGGCAAATACGTCTGGATGGAGATCGCGGCCCCATGACCGCGGGAGCCCCGGTGCCGGGCTGCCCACCTCTCCGGCACCCCGGTGCCGGGCTCCCTGACTCGGCGCCGCGCCCGGAGCCCCGGGACCCCACCGTTCGGGCCGATCTCACCGGTATGGACCTGGCTGGTATGGACCGGTGGAAACCGGACACCGGTGAGACGGGTCCGGACGGAGAACAGCCCGGACCGGGCCCTGCGGGGCTTCGGACCGATCCCATCACGAGGGCTGCCGGGAAGCCCCGCGCGTACGGGGGGTGAGGGGAGGAATGCGAGTGGTGCGCCGGGGGAAGGCGCACCGGGAGCGAGGAGAAAGGACGCGGTGGGGACGGTGACCACAGGGAACGGCATACGGCGGGAGTTCCGGCCGAGGGTGCCGCGCGACGCGGCCGAGGCACGGGCGCGGGTGGCGGCGGTGCTGACGGGGCGCACCACGGGCGCGGGTGGCGCGGGGGATGGGGGCGTGCCGTCGTCCAGCGCCGTGGGCGACGCGCTGCTGGTGACGTCCGAGCTGGTGACGAACGCGTTCCGGCACGGTGGCGGGCTCACCGGCTTCGACGTGGCGCTCGGTCGGGCGGCGGTGACGATCTCGGTCGCCGACGCCAGTGACGAACTGCCGCGCCGCGCGGAGCACTGGAGTCCGGAAAGAGCCGTCGAACTGGCCGAGGGCGGCTTCGGCTGGCCCCTGGTCAGACTTCTCGCCCTGGAGGTCCGGCTGCGCCTGCCACCGGAGGGCGGCAAGACCATAGAGGTCCGGCTCCCCCTGCGCTGACCGGCGAACACCGGGGTCGGGCCGGGCCGGGGGCCGGGTGCTCGTACGGATGCGGGCGGGGCGTCTCCCGTGCTCGGGTGCGGTGCCGGGTAGGTACGTCCCCGGGGACGGGGTCTCCGGAGGTCTCCGGGCGGTCCCCGGTCTCCGGGTCGCCGTCACCGAGACAGGGCGGGTACGGACAGGGCGCTGTCACCGTGAGCGGCGGATCCCCTCGGACCCGTACGGCTGTCGCTGGACCCGTGTGGGGCGCCTCTGGCCCAGGGCGGGTCGTGGACAGTCCCCGAGGGGCTTCCTCCGGGCTAGGCCGTTTTCGAAGTCCCGCCTGCCTGGCGACGCCTGGCACGCACGCTCGCCGCGTTGTCGGGTCGCCCCGATACAACCGGTATCGGGGCGACCCTCCGCCTTGCGATCGCACGCACCGGACGCCGCCGGGCCTGCCCTCCGGGCAGACGGCGCTCCTTTCGAAACACGCCCCAGGGCGAGATCGTCTCCGGGGCGGGCGCGGGCCCCGGAGACGGCCGATGAGGGGGTCTCCGGACTTCGGCCGGGCTCTCGGACCGGTGCGGGCCCTTCCGGCCGGGCGGACCCCTCCGGTCCTGGGCCGTTCCTTCCCGTAGGGGCGCGGGCTCCCGGGCCGGGCCCTTCTCTCCGCACGGGCACGGGCCTCTCCGGCCCCCGGTCGTACCTGCCGACAGGCGCGGGTCCCCGGCCCCGTCACCGGTGTCCCCGGGCGCCGTCTGTCCCTCCCGCCCGCGTGGGCGCCCCGGCTCAGCCGTTCAGGAATTCCGCGCACCGGTAGGGGCCGAACGACGGGCCCTCGTCGGGGCGGAGGGTGACCTCGACGTCCTCCGCCCTGACCCGGGCGTCGAGGACGGACTGGGCGCGGGCGAGCGTGCACACCAGCTGGCCGGTGCCCTGGTCGCGTCCCGTCGCCCGGTAGGGATCGCTCAGCCACAGGGTGACCTCGGTGCCCCGGCCGCTCACCGTGTAGCCGCCGATCTCCACGAGGTTGGTGAGTCCGTCGCGCTGCTCGGCGGGCGGCAGACCGGCCGCGAGCATCTTCAGGACCGAGGCGAGGTCCTTGATCTTCCGGTCGACTGCGGGCACGGCCCGCAGCCCGCTGCCGGACGCGTAGTACAGCCGGATGCCCCGGGTCAGTCCGGTGGCCGGTTCGCCCGCGTCTATCACTCCGGTCGGCTGGACACCGCACCCCACCAGGGCGATGCCGAGGGCCGCGACGGCTCCCCGTCTCCGTAGGCTCACTCCGTCTCCCCTTCCGCGCGCCGCAGGGGCAGCCGCAGGGTGAACACGGCGCCGCCCCCGGGGCCCTCGGTGACCTCGATCGTGCCGCCGTGCAGCCGTGCGTTCTCCAGTGCGATGGCCGTGCCCAGTCCGCTGCCCTGGCCGCCGCCGTCGGCCGCGCCTCTGGTGCGTGCCGCGTCGGCCTTGTAGAACCGGTCGAAGACCCGTTCCCGTACCTCGGGCGGCAGTCCGGGGCCGTGGTCGGCGACCTCCACCGTCACCCACGGGCCGTCCGGCCCGGGGCCGGTGCCGAGCGTCACGACGACCGGTGGGGCACCGTGCCGCAGCGCGTTGCCCACCAGGTTCGCCACGATCACGTCGATCCGGCGCCGGTCGACGACCGCCCGCAGTCCTTCGTCGAGCCGGGTCTCCACCCGGTCGGTCCAGCCGCGCAGCGCGAGGGAGGCCCGTACCGTCTCGGCGAGGTCGGTCTCGGCGGCGTTCAGCCGGACCGCGTGGGCGTCGAAGCGGGAGATCTCCATCAGGTCCTCGACGAGCCGGGAGAGCCGGGCGGTCTCCGCGCCCACGGTGCGGGCCGCCCGCGCCGCGTCCGGCGGCAACTGGTCGGCGTCCTCGTCGAGGACGGTCGCGACCATCGTCATCGCCGCGAGGGGCGTGCGCAGTTCGTGCGACACGTCCGCGACGAAGCGCCTGGCCTTCGCCTCCTGCTCGCGCAGCCGCGCGTCCGAGGACTGCAGGGCGTCCGCCGTCTCGTTGAACGTCCGTGCGAGCTCGGCGAGTTCGTCGTGCCCCTTCACCGCGACCCGGCTGCCGAGGTCCCCGGCGGCGAGCCCCCGGGTGGCCCGCCCCAGGTTCCGCACCGGACGCAGGACCGTCCCGGCCGCCAGGAGCGCCAGCAGGGCGGCGAGGACCACCACGGGCAGGAGGCCGGTCCGGACGGACGCGAGGAGCGAGGCGGTGTCGTCGCGTTCGGCCCGCAGATCGGTGATCACGAAGACCTCCAGGCCGGATTCGCGCCGGTCGCCGTCCGCGTAGGTCACCGGCGTCCCGACGACCAGGTACGGCTCGCCCCGCCACTCGACGCGCTGGAACCGGGCCCCGTCCCCGGACCGTACGGCGGCGCGCAGCTCCGTCGTGACACGGCCCTCGACATCGGCGTACGCGTCGGAGACCGCCGTCAGGTCCCGGTGGCGGGCGACCACGATCCGGGCGCCGAGCCCGTCCGAGACACGGGCCGCGAAGCGGGCGAGCGTCCGCTGGTCGGGCGGCAGGTCGAAGTCGGCGGCGACCGACGCGACCCGGTCCCGTACGTCGCTCACGGCGGCGTCCTGGGTGCGCTGGAGGACGGCGGTGCGGGCCTCCCGGTAGGCGAGCGCGGTCGCCGTGACCGCGCTGACCAGCGCGACCAGCACGAAAGTGACGACGAGCCGGGTCCTGAGGCCGACGACGAGCCGCCACGGGCGCCGCTTCGGCTGCCGCCGCTCGCGCTCGCGCTCGCGCTCGGGACCGGCACCGGGATGGGGACCGGGACCGGTGTCGGCGCCGGAGCGGCCCGCCCGGCGGCTCACAGCGGTCCGAAGCGGTAGCCGAAGCCCCGCACGGTCTGCACGTACAGGGGTTTCGCCGGTACGTCCTCCAGTTTGGCCCGCAGCCGTCCCACGGCCGCGTCCACCAGCCGTGAGTCCCCGAGGAAGGTGTGGTCCCAGACCGAGGCCAGGAGCTGTTCGCGGCTGAAGACCCGCCCGGGGGAGGCCGAGAGCTCCAGGAGCAGCCGCAGTTCGGTGGGGGGCAGCGGGACCGGGGCGCCGTTCTTGGTCACGGTGAGCCCGGCGCGGTCGATGACCAGGCCCGACAGGTCGGTGTCCTCGGGCCTGTTCCTGGCCGCCGGTTCCGCGCGGCGCAGGGCGGCCCGGATACGGGCTTCCAGGACCGGCGCCGTGACCGGTTTGACCACGTAGTCGTCGGCGCCCGCCTCCAGACCGGTCACGATGTCGTGGTCGTCGCCGCGCGCGGTCAGCATGATGACCGGCAGGGTGGCCGTCCGGGCGCGGATGCGGCGGCACACCTCGAAGCCGTCCATGCCGGGCAGCATCAGGTCGAGGACGGCCAGCTCGATCCTCGCGCCCTCGGGACCGGCGAGCAGCGCGAGCGCCTCCTCGCCGGTGGCGGCCGTGTCGACGCCGTACCCGTGCCTGCGCAGCACGAGCTCCATCCCGTCCCGTACGGACGCGTCGTCCTCGATCAGCAGTACATGCGGCATGGGCTCGATTATGGGTGCCGCGCGCACCCGCCCGAAGCCCTGCCGGCGGGTCGATGCGCAGGTCGGGGGCATTGTTACGTTCTCATCATGTCGTCATGGACCCGCCATCACCTGCTCTGGCGAGGGTGGCGGCATGACCACGAAGACGCCCTCCCGCGTTCCCGCCCGGCTCCGGCTCGCCGCCCTCGCCGTACTGCCCGTCCTCGCCCTCACCGTCGCGTGCGGCGGAGGTGACGGCGTCCGCGCCGAGAGTGCCGACGCCATCGCCACCGCCCCCGGGACGACCGCGCCGTCCAAGGCCCCGAGCACTCCGGACGGTGCCTCCGCGAAGCCCGAGGGGAAGAGCGCCTTCTACGACGCCCAGCTCGCGTACGTCCGCTGTATGCGGGTCAAGGGCGGCTACAAGGACTTCCCCGACCCCAAGCTGAGCGGCCACCTCGACTGGGGGAAGGTCGAGGAGATCTCTTCCAAGCCCGGCCAGATGGAGGCCGCCAAGGGCGGGAAGAACGGCGTCTGCGTCCCCGAACTGCGCACCGTCATGGACGCCGAGCCCCAGCGGGACCAGCAGAAGTCCTACGAATCGATGCTCGCGCACGCCAAGTGCATGAGGGACAACGGCGTCTCCCGCTTCGCCAACCCGACGATGAGCGGCGGAAACGCGCAGCCGGGCGGCGATCCGAGCCCGGCCTCCCCGGTCATCGACCAGAACTCCCCCACGTACAAGCAGGCCCGCGAGGCGTGCAGGACGAAGCTGCTCGACGGTCTGGACGGAATGCAGTGAGGCGCCGCACAGCCCGCGCGGTCGGCGCGGCCGTGGTCGTCGCCGCCGTCACCGGCGGAGCCGCCCTCCTCGGCGGCTTCGGCCCGATCGGCGGCCGGGACGGCGACGGTTCGGGCGGCTCGGGGAAGGACGGCCTGCCGCCCGCCACCGCCACCGTCGTCCGCACCGACCTCGTCCGGTCCAAGACCGTCGACGGCAAGATCGACTACGCGCAGCGCCGTGTCGTGAAGTCCGCCGTCGACGGGACCGTCACCGTCGCCGCCCCCGAGGGGAAGACCCTGACCCGGGGCGATGCCCTCTACGAGCTGGACGACAAGCCCGTCACCCTCCTCTACGGACCGGTCCCGATGTTCCGCGAGATGAAGAAGGGCGACCGGGGCAGCGACGTCCTCCAGCTGGAACGCAATCTGCGCGATCTGGGATACGGCGCGGGGGTCCACGTGGACCCCCGGTACGACGAGGACACCGAGCGCGCCGTCGAACGGTGGCAGAAGTCCCTGAACCGGGAAGCCACCGGCCGGGTCGGCAAGGGCGATGTCGTCTTCCAGCCCGGCCGGCTGAAGGTGGTCACCGCCGACGCGTCCCTCGCCGACCGGGTCGGCTCCGACACGGCCGTCCTGACCGTCGCCTCCACCCACCCCGTGGTCCGTGCCGCCCTCGACCAGTCCGACGGCGCTCTCACCTCGCGGAACACCCGGGTCGAGGTCACCCTGCCCAGCGGGAGGACCGTGCCGGGCCGGGTCGCCGGGACCGTACGCCCCGAGGACGACGGCGCTTCCGGCGGGGCCCCCGTCTCCCAGGAGGGCATCGTCGTCGAGGTCGTCCTCGACGGCGGCGCGGGGGCCGCGTCCGGCGAGGACGCCAGGGCGACGGCCAGCGTGAGGTTCGTCAGCGAGGCCCGCAAGGGCGTCCTCGCCGTCCCCGTCGAAGCGGTCATCGCGCTGCGCGGCGAGAACGGGGGATACGGCCTCCAGGTCGTCCGGGGCACGACCACCTCCGTGATCCGTGTGGAGACCGGGATGACCGCCGACGGACAGATCGAGATCAGCGGTCCGGACGTCCGCGAGGGCCTCAAGGTCGGAGTGGCCGCCTCATGACCGCCACCGCGACCGGGAATCCCGGCACCCTCACCGGGACGCCCGCCACCGTGATCGAACTGCGGGACGCCACCAAGACGTACCCCGGCGGCGTCCACGCCCTGCGCGGGGTGAACCTCACCGTCCACGCGGGCGAACTGCTGGCCGTCGTCGGCCCGTCCGGCTCCGGCAAGTCCACGATGCTCCATGTCATGGGCACCCTGGACAAGCCCACCGGCGGCACCGTCCGCATCGCGGGCCACGACGTGTCCGCGCTCTCCGACGCGCGCCTGTCCGCACTGCGCGCCCGTCACATCGGCTTCGTCTTCCAGCACTTCCACCTCGCGGCCGGCCGCGACGCCGTCGACAACGTCGCCGACGGACTCCTCTACGCGGGCGTCCCGGCCCGGCAGCGCCGGGCACGGGCCCGCGAGGCACTGGCCAGGGTCCGGCTCGACCACCGGGCGACCCACACTCCCGACGAGCTGTCCGGCGGCGAGAAACAGCGGGTCGCCATCGCCCGCGCGCTCGTCGGGGAACCGAGCCTGCTGCTCGCCGACGAGCCCACCGGGGCCCTCGACACCGCCTCGGGCGGGATCGTGATGGAACTGCTCCACGAACTGCACGCGTCCGGCACCACGATCTGTGTCATCACCCACGACCAGGCGATCGCCGACTCGCTGCCGCGCCGCGTCCGCTTCAGGGACGGCGAGATCGTCTCCGACGAGCGGGGCGTCCGGACGGCGGAAGGGGCCGCCGGGTGAAGGGCGTCCACGCGGCGGGCGGCGGCCTCCGCCCGGCCCGGCTCGCCGCCCTCGACGTGCTCCGGGTCGGCGCGGTGGGACTGCGCGCGCGCCGCGCACGGGTGGTGCTCTCCGCGCTCGGCATCGCCATCGGCATCGCGACCATGGTCGCGGTCGTCGGTCTCTCCGAGTCGAGCCGCGCGGACCTGATGGCCCGGCTCGACCGGCTCGGCACCAACCTCCTCACGGCGGAGGCGGGCAAGGACCCCCTGGGCCAGGAGATCAGACTCCCCAAGAACGTGGTCGCGATGGTCGAACGCATCGGACCCGTGCAGCACGCCACCGCCACCGGGGACGTCGACACCCGCATCCGGCGCAGTGACCTCGTCCCCGAGGAACGTACGGCGGGGGTCACCACCCAGGCCGTCCGCATCGATCTGCTGGGCGCGCTCGGCGGCGAGGTCGCCCGGGGGAAGTGGCTGGACCGGGCGGGCGAGCGCCTGCCGGTCACCGTGCTCGGCGCGGTGGCCGCCGACCGTCTCGGCATCACCCGCCCCGGCGAGACGATCATGATGAGCGACACCCGGGTGGTCGTCGTCGGTATCCTCCGGCCGATCGAACTGGTGCCCAACCTGGACCGGGTCGCCATGGTCGGATTCCCCGCCGCCGAACGCCACTTCGGCTTCGACGGACACCCGACCATGGTGTTCGAGCGCTCCACGGACGCCTCCGTGGAGGAGGTGCGGGCCGTCCTCGCCCGCACGATCAGCCCGGGGAACGAGGGACACGTCAAGGTCTCCCGTCCCTCGGACGCGCTGGCAGCCAAGGCGGCGACCGACGAGGGTTTGACCGCACTGATGCTGGGCCTCGGCGCGGTGGCCCTGCTGGTCGGCGGCGTCGGCGTCGCCAACACCATGGTCATCTCCGTCCTGGAACGCCGCCAGGAGATCGGGCTCCGCCGCTCCCTGGGCGCGACCCGGGGCGCGATCCGGCTCCAGTTCCTCACCGAGTCGCTGCTCCTGTCGGCGCTGGGGGGTGCGGCGGGCGCGGTCCTCGGCACGGCGGCGACGTACGGCTTCGCACGGGTGCAGCAGTGGACACCGGTGGTCCCGCCGTGGGCCCTGGCGGGAGGTCTGGGCGCGACCCTGGTGATCGGGGTGATCGCGGGTCTCTACCCGGCGGTCCGCGCCTCACGCCTGCACCCGACGGTGGCTCTGAACACCGCCTGAGCCACCGGCGGCCCTCGTGGCCCTCGCCTCAGGGGCGTTCGGCGTACGGGAGGAACTTCGCGGACTTGTCGGCGAGCACGGAGGCGAAGTACTCCGGGGCGTCCTCCGGCCGCATCCGGGCCAGGGTGACCATGCCGGTGATCACCACGTCGGCGACCTCCTCGGCCACCTGGTCCCAGCTGTGGCTGCGGCCCTTGCGCGGATTGGTCCCCCGGACGCCGACGACCGCCTGAGCGGCCTCCCCGACCTCCTCGGCGAGCTTGAGCACCTGAAGCGTCCACTGTTCCTCGGCCGAGATCCCCCGCCCGCTGTCGAACCCGGAGAACAGCGCGGCGAGCGCGCCGACGGTCTCCCAGGAGGCGCCCCCGCTCACCGGCCGGTGAGCGGGGGCGCCCGGGGCGATGGCCGCGGGGCCGGGACCGGTGCCGGTCGTGTTGATGGGCTCGCTCATGGGTCCTCCGAAAACGTCTGGATGCGTCGCGCTGCTCAACGACGGACGGACGCGTGAGGACCCACGGCTTTTCGGACGGGAAGGGCAACTTCTTTACGGGAGAGGGGAATTCCTTGCGGGGGAGCCGAATTCCTCATGGGACTCCCGTCCCGTGAGGGATGGGGTGGGCGCCCTCACGGGAAGGGGCTTGCGGGGTCGCCGGAATTCGCCCGGGACAGGGGCCGTTACGGGGGCCGAAACCCCTCCGGGTGAAGCGTCCCCTACGGGCCCGGAACTCCCTTGAGGGATGTCCGGGCCTTTGAGGACTCCCAGACCCCTACGGGGCTCGGTAACCCGTGAGGGTTCCGGGGCCCCTACGGGTCCGAGGAGGTCCCGGCGCTTCTCCTCCGGGCCCGGGGGACTCCCCGAGGGGCACCAGAGCCCCACGGCCCAGGACTCGCCGGGGCGAGACGTAGCCGCCCGGCGGACCACCGGATGCCCGCCTGGGCACCCGGTGGTCCGCGCAGGGCCCCGGCGGCGACCCGGTGGCTCAGTTGCCCCGGCGGACCCTCGCGGCCCTGCGGGCCTCGGCTGCCTGGCGGGCTTCGGTCGCCTTGCGGGACTCGTTCTTCGCGCGGCCGGGGCGGCCCGGGACGGTGCCCACGCCACGGAAGGCCGCGCCGCCGCGCCGCGCGCCCTCCGTGCTCGGCGCGGCGCCGTCGACGGGGACGCCCGACGGGGCGCGGGCACCGGTGATCCGGCTGAGTTCGGCCTCGCCGGAACGGACCCGGGTCTCCTGGGGGCGGATGCCCGCGTCGGCCATCAGACGGGCCACCTCGCGCCGCTCCTCGGGGGTGACCAGGGTGACGACGAGCCCGGACTCCCCGGCGCGGGCGGTGCGCCCGCCCCGGTGGAGGTAGTCCTTGTGGTCGGCGGGCGGATCGACGTTGACGACGAGGTCGAGCTCCTCGATGTGCAGGCCGCGCGCGGCCACGTTCGTCGCCACCAGGACCGGCACCTCGCCGTTCCGGAAGCGCTCCAGGGTGCGGGTCCGCAGCGGCTGGGACTTGCCGCCGTGCAGCGCGGCGGCGCGGACACCGCTGCCGAGGAGGTGCTTGGTGAAGCGGTCGACGGTCGCCTTCGTGGCCAGGAACATGAGGACGCGCCCGTCGCGGGCGGCGATCTCCGTGGCCGTGGCGAACTTGTCGGGGCCGTGCACGAGGAGCACATGGTGGTCCATCGTGGAGACGGCGGCGGCCGAGGGGTCCACCGAGTGGTCCGCCGGGTCGTTCAGGTACCGCTCGACCAGCAGATCGACATCGCGGTCCAGGGTGGCGGAGAACAGCAGCCGCTGGCCGCCGGGCGGCGTCAGGTCGAGCAGTTCGGTGACCTGGGGCAGGAAGCCGAGGTCGGCCATCTGGTCGGCCTCGTCCAGGACGGTCACGGCCACCCGGTCGAGACGGCAGTCCTTGCGCTCGACGAGGTCCATGAGACGGCCGGGGGTGGCGATCAGGACCTCGGCGCCCTCGCGGAGCGCGGCGGCCTGGCGGCCGATCGACATCCCGCCGACGACGCTGGCCGTGCGCAGCTTCAGGGCCCGTGCGATCGGCTCGAGCGCCTCGGTGACCTGCTGGGCGAGTTCACGCGTGGGTACGAGGACCAGCGCGAGGGGCCGTCGGGAGTCGGCGCGGCGGCCGGCGGTGCGGACGAGCAGGGGGAGACCGAAGGCGAGGGTCTTGCCGGAGCCGGTCCGGCCGCGTCCCAGGACGTCACGGCCCGCGAGGGCGTCGGGAAGGGTCGCGGACTGGATGGGGAACGGCTCGTCGACCCCGAGCCGGGCGAGGACCGCGAGGACCTCCGGCGGCAGGCCGAAGGCGGCGAACCCGGTCGCGCCGCCCTTGTCGTCCGTGCTGCTCGTGCTGTTCATGGGGACCTTCCTGGAAAACGCGACGAGCCGGAGCTCTCACCACATGGGTGAGGGCTCCGGCTGCGTCGGACGTGTGAACGTCAGGCGGGGAGGATGTTCTCCGCCTGCGGGCCCTTCTGGCCCTGCGTGACGTCGAAGGTCACCTTCTGGCCTTCCTGGAGCTCACGGAAGCCAGAGGTGGCGATGTTGGAGTAGTGGGCGAACACGTCCGGGCCGCCACCCTCCTGCTCGATGAAGCCGAAGCCCTTTTCCGCGTTGAACCACTTCACGGTGCCGTTGGCCATGTCTAAATCTCCTTCGGGGCGTAGCCCAGGGGGACGCACTGTGCGCCACCCGGAGTCGCCGTGATGATTGCCCCGTCCGGAAAACTGCACCGAAAACACAGAAAGCGCCCGACGATGTCGAATCGTCAAAGGCACTGTAAGTTTCTTTGGGAACCACGACTGCAACTTCTGATGACTATAGCAGGTTCCGTTTCGATGTGCCGGAGGGGCCGGAACGACGGCGCGCCGCACCCCCGGGGAGGTGCGGCGCGCCGTCGTCGGGCCGGGCCGGTCAGACCGCCGGGGACGGGAAGGTCGGGTACTCCACGCCGGAGACGTGCTGGACGACCCGGATGACCTGGCACGAGTAGCCGAACTCGTTGTCGTACCAGAGGTAGAGGATCGCGTTGTCGCCGTCGACCTTGGTCGCGCCCGCGTCGACGGTGGACGCGTGGCGCGAGCCGACGAAGTCCATCGAGACGGCGTCGGGGGCGGTGGTGAAGTCGATCTGGCGCTTCAGCGGCGAGTGCAGCGAGACGTCGCGGAGGTACTCCAGGACCTCCGCGCGGGTGGTCTCGCGGCCCAGCCGCAGACTCAGGATCGCGATCGAGACGTCCGGGACGGGGACGCGGATCGAGCTGCCGGTGATCGGCGCCTTCAGCTCCGGCAGCGCCTTGGCGACGGCCGAGGCCGCACCGGTCTCGGTGATCACCATGTTGAGCGGCGCGGAACGGCCTCGGCGGTCGGCCTTGTGGTAGTTGTCCAGGAGGTTCTGGTCGTTCGTGAACGAGTGGACCGTCTCCACGTGGCCGCGCAGCACGCCGTACTCGTCGGCCATCGCCTTCAGCGGCGGCACGATCGCGTTCGTGGTGCAGGAGGCGCAGGACAGGATCCGCTCGTCCGGCTTGATCGTGTCGTGGTTGACGCCGTGCACGATGTTCGGCACGTCGCCCTTGCCGGGCGCGGTCAGGACGACCTTGTCGATGCCGGGGCGCAGGTGCTTCGACAGGCCCGCGCGGTCACGCCACTTGCCGGTGTTGTCGATCAGGATGGCGTTCTCGATGCCGTACGCCGTGTAGTCGACCTCGGAGGGGTCGCTCGCGTAGATCACCTTGATCGTGTTGCCGTTGGCGACGATGGTGCTGTTCGCCTCGTCGACGGTGATCGTGCCCTGGAACTGGCCGTGGATCGAGTCCCGGCGCAGCAGCGAGGCGCGCTTGACCAGGTCCTGGTCGCCACCGCCCCGGACGACGATCGCGCGCAGGCGCAGGCCGTTGCCCGAACCGGCCTTCTCGATGAGGAGGCGGGCGACGAGGCGGCCGATGCGGCCGAAGCCGTACAGCACCACGTCACGCCCGTCGCGGCGCTCGGTCTTGTTCTCGCCCGTGGCCCCGGCGACGGCCTCGGCGGTGAACTCCTCCACGGTGAGGCCGCGTCCGTCGTTCTTGTACTCGGCGGCCAACATGCCTATGTCGATCTGGGACGGGCCCAGGTCGAGCGTGGTGAGCGTGCGCAGGAAAGGGAGCGTCTCGGTGACCGAGAGCTCCTCGCCGTCGATCTGCCGGGCGAAGCGGTGGGTCTTGAGGATGCTGACCACCGACTTGTTCACCAGGGAGCGGCTGTGGACCAGGACGGTGACGTCCCGCTCCCGGTGCAGCTTCCCGATGATCGGGATCATCGACTCCGCGATCTCCTCGCGGTTCTTCCAACTGGTGAACGAGTCGTCATTGACAGTCACAAGAGTATCTTTCGAGCTAGGCGGCGCTCATATGGTAACCCCCAGGTGGTTTGATCAATCAAGGGGTGCCGAACCGTACGATGGGGCCCGTCGGGAACCGCCGCGGGCCGGCGGGCCCGCCTACCTTGGCGCAGGGGGCATCGTGGTGAAGTTCGGGCTGCTCGGGTCGCTCGTCGTCCACGACGGGACGGAGCTGCGTCCGGTGACCGGCCCCAAGGTCCGGGTCCTCCTTGCCGCACTCCTCCTCCAGGCCAACCGCGCGGTCTCCCGCGACGCCCTCAAGGAAGCCCTCTGGGGCGCCTCCGTGCCCGCCAGCGCCGACGCCTCCCTCGCCAACCACCTCACCCGGCTGCGCCGCACCCTCACCACCGTCGACGACGGCCCCGAGGAACGCCTGCGGACCGTCGCCCCCGGCTACCAGCTCGTCGTCCACGAGGGCGAACTCGACTCCGACGCCTTCGAGACCCGCGTCCGGGCCGTCCAGCAGGCACACCGCCTGGAGGACTGGGAAGGCGTCCGCCGGGAGGCGGCGCTCGCCGTACGCCTGTGGCGCGGCACGCCGTTGGCCGACCTCGCCCCCTTCTCCGAGACCGAGGGGCCCGCGCTCCGCGTCCACCAGCTCGCCGAGGCCCGTCTCCAGGCCCTGGAGTGGAGCTTCGACGCGGAACTCTGCCTGGGACAACACCACGAGGCCGTCGCCCCGCTCAGCACCCTCGCCGCCGAACACCCCCTCAGGGAGGGCTTCCACCGGCGGCTGATGCTCGCCCTCCACCGGTCCGGCCGCCAGGCCGAGGCCTTCGCCGTCTACCACCGGCTGCGCCGCAGCCTCGTCGACGAACTCGGCACCGAACCGAGCGCCGCCGTCCAGCGCG
This sequence comes from Streptomyces sp. NPDC087215, assembly GCF_044744885.1. Lineage (NCBI taxonomy): Bacteria > Bacillati > Actinomycetota > Actinomycetes > Kitasatosporales > Streptomycetaceae > Streptomyces > Streptomyces sp. NPDC087215. The sequence goes on along the minus strand of NZ_JBIUZD010000006.1, from coordinate 428,400 downwards.
CCCACCAGGACGTGCTCACCGGCGAACCGGGCCCCCGGACACGGGACCGGGCCCGTACCGCGGTCTCACGCCCGCCCTTCCAGCTCCCCTGGGAGGCCGGCTCCTTCACCGGCCGCGCGGCCGAGGTGGCCGCGGTCCGCGCCCTGCTCGGCGCCCCCGGGCCGCCCGAAGGGCACCCGCGCGCGGGCACGCCGGACGTCTTCCCGCCCCCCGTCGTCCCGGGCCCGCCCGCGCACATACGTCCCGTCGTCATCTCCGGCATGGGCGGCATCGGCAAGACCGCGCTCGCCGTCCACGTCGCCCACCGGGTCCGCGAGGCGTTCCCCGACGGCGCCCTCTACGCCGACCTGCGCGGCTACTGCGTCGGCGGCGCCCGGTCGGCCCACGAACTGCTCGCCCGCTTCCTCTCCGACCTCGGCGTCCAGCGGGACTCCCTGCCCGAGGACACCGACGACCGCGCCCTGCTCTTCCGCACCGCCCTCGCCGACCGCCGCGTCCTGCTGCTCCTCGACAACGCGCGCAACGCCGCCCACGTGGCACCCCTGCTGCCCGCCGGAGGCCGCAGCGCCGCCCTGATCACCAGCCGGCAACTGCTCGCCGACCTGCCCGACGCCGTCAAGGTGCCGCTGTCCCCGCTGCCCGCGCCCGACCAGCACGCGCTGCTCGCCAGGCTCGCGGGCGCCGAACGCGTCCGCGACGAGCCGGAGGCGCTCGCCGACATCATGGACGCCTGCGGCGGCCTGCCGCTCGCCCTCCACATCGTCGGCGGCCGTCTCGCCTCCCGCCCGTCCTGGCCGCTCGCCCTGCTCGCCAAACGCCTCACCCCGCACCAGGGACGCCTGGAGACCCTCGCCATGGGCGACTTCGACGTCCAGCGGACCTTCGCCATGAGTTACGTGGCCATGCGTGACAGCGACCAGCCGCTGGAGCGCGAAGGCGCCCGCGCCTTCCGGCTCCTCGGCCGGATCTGGTCCGGTCACCAGGTCACCCCGCAGTCCGCCGCCGCCCTGCTCGACGTCACCGAGGCCCGCGCGGCCGCCGTCCTCGACGTCCTCGCCGACGCCCACCTCGTCCTCACCCCGGAACCCGACAGGTACGTGCTCCACGACCTCCTCGGCGAGTACGCCTGGCAGCGCGGCGAGGAGGAGGACACCGAGGCCGAACGCACCGCGGCCGTCCTCCGGTTGCTCTCCTGGTACGTCACGGCCCTGCTCCGCGCCTCCCGGGCCGCCACCCACGAGACACAGTCCCCGCCACCCCTCGATCCGCCCACCGGAACGCCCCCGGCGCTGCCCGAGTTCGCCGATGACGACCAGGCCATCCGCTGGACGGCCAAGGAACTCCCCGCCATCCGGGAGGCGCTGACCCGCGCCGGGGAACTGGGCCGCTCCGACATGGCGTGGCGGCTCGCCGTGGGACTCTTCGGATACGCCGGTACGCACTGGTGGACCGCCGAGTGGGACGCCTGCCTCGGGCAGGCCATGGAGATCGCCCGCGCCCACCACGACACCCTCGGACAGGCCTGGCTGCACCGGCGCATGGCCGTCGCCCACGGCATGGCCTTCCGCAACGAGGCCTGCCTCGCCCACCTCAGGATCGCCTTGGAACTCTTCACCGGCCGCGGTGACGTCCTGGCCCAGGCATCGATCCTCGGCAACATGTCGTCCCTCTACTCCCAGATCGAGGACGCCGAACGGGCGCTCACGCACGCCGAACTCTCCCGCGACCTGTACCGCGAGGCGGGCAACACCCGGGGCGAGACGCTCGTCCTCAGCCGGATCGCCGACGCCCGGCAGCTGCTCGGCGACCTCGACCAGGCGGCGGCGGACGCCCGTCGCGTGATCGAGCTGCTGCGCACCGACGGACAACGCCTGTTCCTCGCCACTTCTCTCACCAAGTACGGCGACATCCTCCGTGCTCTCGGGCGCCGCGACGAGGCCTTCGCCTCCCTCGCGGAGGCGCTGGGCATCCGGCACCGGATGAACGACGTCGGTGGTACGGCCGACTGTCTGGTCTTCACCGCGCGTGCCCATCACCACTTCGAGGAGTGGGACGCCGCCCGCGCGACCTGGGAAACCTGTCTGGAACTGGCCCGCGAGCACAATCTGGGCAAGCGGATCGACGAATGTCTGGAAGGCCTGGACGCGCTGCCCGCGAGGACACCGCCCGCCGGGTAGCAAACTAGCAACGGGAGCCGGTACGGACACCGCGCCCCGCCCCGTCCCAGACCGTCCGGGACCCCTGCGGGACGCCGTCGGCGCAGCTCTCCGGGGTGCGCGGGCCCCCTTCCCGGATCGTGTCCCGAGGTGTCCCGGACCGCCGGCCCCACCGCGCGGGCGCCGGGCGGACCCGAAAGAGACCTCCCGGGTCCTGACCCCGCCGGTCAGGCCCGCACCGGGCGGCGCGGGCCGGGCCCGAAGGAGACGGCCTAGCGTCGGCCGCTGGTCTCGACCCGCAGGGCGGCCCGGGTGGCGGAGCCGTACACGCCCGGCGCGTCCGGGAGGTTCCGGGCGAGCTGGAAGCGGCCCAGGGCCTGTGCCACGTCCTGGCTGAACACTCCGTCGGCCGAGCCGAGATAGAGGGACAACTCCTGGAGCCGTACCTGGAGCTCGGCGACGTCGGAGCCGGTGCTGCCCACCATGAGGTCCCGGGGCGATGAGTGTCCGCCCTGGTCGGGGCTGAACGAGGACGGCGGGTGGGTCGTCCCGGGGCCGAACGCGGGTGAGGCGGTGGCCGGTGCGGCCGTGGCGGGCACCACCGTGGCAGGGCCCTTCGGCGGCGCGGTGGTGGCGGAGGGCGTCGGCGCGGGGGTGCGGGCCGGGGTGGCCGGGGTCCGGGCGGGCGGTGTCGCCGGTGCCGTGGCGGGGGAGTGCTCGGGGGAGAGCCAGACCGACAGGGCCATGCCGAGACCCGCCGAGAGGGCTCCCGCGAGGGTCAGGGGGAGCGCCATGGACCTGCGGGCCGGGGACGCCGTCCGGGCGTGCCGGGACCGGCGCGCCACCGGCGGGTGAGCGGCCGGGGCGTGGGCCGGGACCGGCGGCAACCGGAGCGTGGCGTCGAAGAGTTCGACGTCCTGTCCGCGCGCGCCCGCGCCGTCGTGGCCCGGTCCGGCGAGCCGCCCGAAGACGTGGTCGCCGGGGGGCGGCTCGGGAGGCGCGGTCCCATGGGCGACGGAGGTGGCCGCTGTGGTCGGGGCAGCCCTGTTGCGCATCGAGTGCTCCGGATGAGGGGTGGCCGAGGGGTGCGACGAAGCTGTGGAGATGTTGACCGGCGTTCGGAGCGAGCGTCAACTCACCGTAATGCGGGCGATAGCGGAAGCTTCGCGGCCTTGCTCCTTAAAGGACCTTTAATGCGTGACGCACGTCACAGTGGCTTCTTCCGGGGGAGCGCCGACGAAGGGTCACGGGAAGGCGAGGGCCCGGAAGCCGTCCCGGACACGGGCCAGCGGCCCCGGATCGCGGGTGAGCCGCAGCCGGTTGGTGAGGAGCACCGCCCAACGGCCCCTGGCCGGGGACACCCAGACGCCCGTGCCCGTGAAGCCGAAATGCGCCCAGACGCCCCGCGCCGCATCCGTCTCCGGCGCCGGATGCCAGAACAGCCCGCGCGGCGGCGAGAGTTCACCGGTGCGGACGCGCAGTGACGCGGCCGTCCAGTCGGGCGAGAACGGGCCGGGTCCCGGGTCGAGCAGCTGACGCAGGAACCGTCCGGTGTCGGCGGTGGTGGTGAACACCCCCGCGATCCCGCAGGCCCCGCCGAGCAGCCGGGCCGAGAAGTCGTGGACGGTGCCCCGGAGCGGACCGCCGGACTCCTCGTCGTACTCCGTCGGCGCGCACCGCTCCCACAGCCGGGGCGGCAGCGGACCGAACCGGGTCTCCGTCATGGCCAGCGGGACCCAGACCCGCTTCTCGGCCAGCCGGGGGAGCGGCTCGCGGGTGAGGTGCTCGGCGAGATAGCCGAGGATCAGGGCCGCCCGGTCGGTGTAGGTGACGGCGTCCCCCGGCGGGTGCCGCAGCCGCTCCGCGAGGACACCGTCCCTGACGTCCTGCGGATCGGAGCCGTACAGGTGCCGGAGGTTGGCGCGCGGCGGGAGGCCCGCGGTGTGCGTGAGGAGGTGGTGGGCCGTGGCCCCGGCGAGGGGCCGCCCCGCGGTCTCGGGCCAGTAGGTGCCCAGCGGCGCCGTCAGGTCCAGCTTCCCCGCGTCGACGAGGGTGCCGATCACCGCCCACACCGCCAGGATCTTGGTGAGGCTCGCGACGTCGAACAGCGTGTCCGGCCGCACCGGCTCCCCGGGGTGCGACGGGTCGAGAACGCCGACGGCACCCTCCGTCAGGACGCCGTCCGCGTCCCCCACGGCCCACGCCGCGCCCGGGTACACACCCGCGCGCGCCGCGTCGCCGAGGAGCCGCTCGAAAGGATCGCTGCGCACGGCCAAGGCGGGCCTCCGACGGGTCGGTGTGACGGGCCCCGGAGCCTGGCGGGCCGCGCTCCGGAGTCATGCCCCTGCCGTACGGGAAGACACCCTTCCGGCAGGGGAAGACCCCCGTACGGCCCGGGGTGACGTCCTGCGGCGAGGGCCGTACGGGCGGCGGTCGCCCCGGGGCCGCCCGTCGGTCGTCCGGTGGACACCCCGCGGACTCCCGCCGCCGCTTCCCTTCGTCCCAGCCCGCGCCCACGCCTGCGGAGTCGGCTTCGCCGTCCCCGCTCAGCCGTCGGTCACTCGCGGGTCACTTGCAGATCACTTCGTCACGCGGGGTGTAGTGCGTCTTGAACGTCTCGCGCTTCACCTCGGCGCCGCCGTCCTTGAACACCCGGTCCACCGAGATGTCGAAGCCTTCGAGCGGCTGCTGCGGCACACACGCCTCGCCGGTGCCCTCGCGCTTCGCGGGCTCCGTGAGGTTGGTGCGCGGACCGGCGACCGCCTCCACGGAGTCGTACTTCTTCGTCCCGAGGAAGCTCACCGTGACCGACGAGTCCGTCGCGCCCGCCTTGATGTAGATCGGCTTGCCCGTGTCGTTGCGGAACTTCAGGTCCAGCGAACCCCAGGCCACGGTCGCCTCACGGCCGGCCGGATAGCGCTCGATGTAGAAGGAGTGGGCGCCGTACTCGACGGGCTTCACCCCGGCGAAGAACATGGCGTTGAAGACGGTGGTCGCCATCGCCGACACACCGCCGCCCGGCGCGGACCGGTACTGGCCGTCCAGGATCATCGTGCCGTCGACGAAACCGTTGTCCGCGGTCCGCTCGCCGACCGTCTGGTTGAAGCTCCAGACCTCGCCCGGCCGCACCAGCGAGCCGTTGATCAGCTCGGCCGCCCGGCCGATGTTCGTCGTCCGGTACGGCGCGACCGGGAAGTCCACCGTGAAGGACGACATCTGCTCGGTGATGCCGAGCCGGGCCAGGGAGTCGCCGGTCAGCTCGGGCTGGGTGACCTCGGTGGCCACCGCCGCGGTCCGCGCCTCCGCGCCGGTCTTCGTGAGCAGCGGCTCTACGGCGGCACCGAGGGCCTTCGCGGTGACCTCGCGGCCCGGCCTGCCCTCCTGCTCCACCACGACCTTGCCGTTCTGGACGCCGAGGCGCGCCTCGACCGGCGCACCCGTCATCGAGGCCAGCGGACGGGACACGTCCGGGTCGCGCAGCAGCGCCTCCGCGTCCAGCGCGGCCGTCAGCCCGCCGTCCTGAGGCTTCACGGTGAGGTGGTCGCCGAGCGTCGCGGCGGAGATCCGCAGCCGCTCCTGACCCGCCGTGAGCGTCACCGGACCGGAGACGGCGGGCTTCGCGTACGCGTCGAGGAAACGGTTCAGTTCCGTGGCGGGCAGCTTCGGCTCGGTCATCGCCACGGGCAGCACCACGGGCGCGGCGCCGGTGGCGGCCGGGTAGGCGGCGCGCAGGGTCTCCACGGCCCGCCCGGTGTCCAGCTTCTGGCCGGTGACGGGCTGCGTCGAGACGGCCTTGCCGTCGCGGAAGGCGACGGAGCCCTCGCGGACCGCGCGGTCGTTCTTCTTCGCGATGTCGGCCACGGTGGCCTTCGCCTTGGCGTCGTCATACGCCAGGACGGGCTGTATCTCGCGCTCGCCCGAGGAGAAGAGCCGCCCGATCACGGTGAAGGGGTCGCGGGACGGGTCGGCCGCCAGCTCGGCGGTTCTCGCCGTGTCCACGGTGAGGCCCGCGGTGGCGGGCGGCACGGTCATCGCGCGGTCGCCGACCCGTACGGGTATCGGGGCGCTCCACGCGGCCGGAGCCTCGGCCGACAGCTTGGTCTCGGCCGCCGCGCGGCTCATCCCGCCTATGTCCACGCCGCCGACACGGGTGCCGGCGGATATGTCGTCACCGGCGGCGAGGAGCCCGGCCGCGTACAGCCCGCCCGCGGCGACGGCGACCACACCCGTCGCGATCGCCGCCGTCCGGAGACGTGGACGGCGCCCCCGGTGGGGCGTCGGGACATGATCGGTACTGGAGCGGGGCACACGCTCTCCCGTGGCGTCGAGGGTGGGAACCACTCGACGGTACGCCGAAAGAGTGTCTTGTGCACATAAAGACGGTTTGACCTGCGGGGATACGGAGGGCGGCGCGGGCTGCACGGAGTGTCGCGGGCTCCGGCGGGGCGTCCGGGTGACGTGGGTCCCGAGCGTTCTGCCCCCCGGCGTCCCGGGGCCCCGTCCCTCCTCGTCCCTCCTCGACCGGCTGGTCTTCCGGCCTCGGCCCGCCGCTGCCGGAGCGGTGCCCGACGTACGCAGGGACGGTCGTCCGGGGCCTGAAGCCGGGTAGCGCGCGGGCGCCGGTCCGGCAGCGATGAGCCGCGCGCCGGGGGAGGCCTTGGGCGGGGCGGCCGTGGGCCGGGGGCCTCCGGATGTCCGGGGCGGACCCGAGGGCGGCTCGGGGTCCGGGTCCGGGTCGCCATGCGAGGGCATCGGGAGGAGACGAGCCTCAGAGGGGCGGGTCTCGGGACCGTCCCCTACGGGCAGATCCGAATCCCTGCAAGTCGTTCCGAGAGTCCCTACGGGCCGCCCCTGGGCCTCCCGGACTCCTTTCGGGCTGCAGGGGGAACGGGGAGCCCGACCCCCGGCCGGGTCGCCAGGGGCTCGACCCGGCGGCCCGTAAGGCCCGTAAGGCCCGTAAGGCCCGTAAGGCCCGTAAGGCCCGTAAGGCCCGTAAGGCCCGTAAGGCCCGTAAGGGGCCTGAGGACCCCGAGGACCCCGAGGACCCCGAGGACCCCGAGGACCCCGAGGACCCCGAGGACCCCGAGGGCCGCCCCGGCCCGTCCCGGCGCCCTGAGGCCGACCGGCACATGGGGGTGGCGGCGTCGCGGGGCTGGGGCCGGGCACGCGCATCTGCCGGGTTGTCGTCGATCACCATGGCTCCGCCGTGCCTCGGTCCTCCGCCTCGCAGCCGCACGCACCCGGCCCCGCTCCTTCTCCCACCCCCCCCGATATGCCGGTCGGTCTAAGCTGGAGCGGTGTCCGTCGCCTCCCCGAGCCCGGGGCCCCAGTCCGTCGACCGGGCCCTCGCGGTCCTCGACGCCGTGGCCGACGCCGACCGGCCCGTCGGGGCGAAGGCGCTGGCCCGGCGGCTCGGCTGCGCGCTCTCGACCGTCTACCACCTCACCGGCCCGCTGCTCGCGCGCGGCTACCTCGTCCGTACCGCCGAGGGGTACGCGCCCGGCCCCCGCGTCCCGGCCCTGCACCGCTCCCACCAGCGGCACCACGGACTCGGCGCCGGGACCGGTGAACTCCTCGGCCGACTGCGCCGGGCGACCGGCGCGGAGGCGTACCACACCGCCTACCGCGACGGACTGATCACCGTCGTCGACACCACCGCCCCGGTCACCGGCACCGCCCACCCCTTCACGCCGGGCCCGGAGGTCCGCGCCCACGCCACCGCCCACGGCAAGGCGCTGCTCGCCGCCCTCCCGCGCCCGCTGCGCCGCCGCTATCTGACGGAGCACGGAATGGCCCGGTTCACCGAGCGGACGATCACCAGCGCCGAGCGCTTCGAGGCCGAGACCGACCGGGTGCGCGCCCAGGGCTTCGCCGTGTCCGTGGGCGAGGCGGACCTCGCGTACACCTGTCTCGCCGTGGCCCTTCCCGAGCGAGGCGACGGCATCCTGCACGCACTGTCCGTCTCCCTGCCGACCGCCGGCTTCGGACGGCGGCAGGGAGAGATCAGGGCCGCCCTCGTCCGTGCCGTACCGGACTTTCCGGCGCTGCCGGAATCCTGACCGCGCCGCCTTGCGGCCTCCGGCGGGCCCCCGCACGCTGGACGCATGATCTTCATCGCCGTCCGTTTCACCGTCCGCCCCGACCATGCCGACCGCTGGCTCGACCTGGTCGCGGACTTCACCCGTGACACCCGCGCCGAGCCCGGCAACCTCTTCTTCGACTGGTCCCGCAGCGTCGACGACCCGAACGTCTTCGTCCTCCTGGAGGCCTTCGCCGACGCCGACGCGGGCGCCGTCCATGTCGCCTCCGACCACTTCAAGGCCGGTCTCGCGGCCATGGCCGGATCCGTCGCCACCACACCGGAGATCATCAACGTCGAGGTCCCCCAGCAGGGCTGGGGCGCCATGGCCGAACTCGCTCCGACCGAGGGCTGACCGGACCCGGCCGAAGGCTCGTCCGGCGACCGGCCGAGGGCGGCCGGGGAGCGGACCGAGGGCCGGTCGGACGGTGTGACACGGGGCTCGCCCGGGGCCCGTGACGGGTCCGCGGGGAGGCGCGCCGCTCCTGCGGACCCGTCCGCCGCACCCCGGGCGCCCGCAGCCCTGCCTGGTAGGTTCGCACGCACACGCAGGCGGGGCGCGGCGGCCCGAGGGGAGGAGCGGCAGCATGGCGGCGAACGGGCGGCAGACCGGCAGGCCCACCCTGGAGGAGGTCGCGGCCAGGGCCGGGGTCGGCCGGGGCACGGTCTCCCGGGTGATCAACGGCTCCCCCCGGGTGAGCGAACAGGCCAAGGCGGCCGTGGAGCGGGCCGTCGCCGAACTCGGCTACGTCCCCAACCGGGCCGCCCGCGCGCTGGCCGGAAGCCGTACGGACGCCGTCGCGCTGGTCATCCCCGAGACCGAGGCCCGGCTCTTCGCGGAGCCGTACTTCCTCGACATCATCCGAGGCGTCAGCAGTGAACTCGCCGAGGCCGACAAGCAGTTGCTGCTCACCCTGATCCGCAGCGAGCAGGAGCGGCAGCGGTTCGAGCAGTACCTCGCCTCGCAGCGCGTCGACGGCGTCCTCCTCGTCTCCGTGCACGGACGGGACCCGCTGCCCGACCAGGTCAGGGCCCTCGGGCTGCCCGCCGTCCTGAACGGGCGCCGCACCGAGGACGAGCGCGTCGCCTTCGTCGACTCCGACAACACCGGCGCCGGGCGCGCCGCCGTCGCCCACCTCGCGGGCCGTGGCCGACGCGGGATCGCCACCGTCACCGGCCCCCTCGACATGTACGTGGCCCGCTGCCGCCTGGACGGCTACCGGGAGGGCCTGGCCGAGGCGGGTCTCGCGCCCGACGAGGGGCTGGTCGCGGTGGGTGACTTCACGGAGGAGGGCGGGCGGCGGGCGATGCGGGAACTCCTGGAGCGCAGGCCGGATCTGGACGCCGTGTTCGCCGCGTCCGACGTGATGGCGGCCGGGGCGCGCGGGGTGCTGCGGGAGGCGGGGCGCCGGGTGCCGGAGGACGTGGCCCTGGTAGGTGTCGACGACTCCCCGGTCGCCCGGCTGATGGACCCGCCGCTGACCAGCGTCCGGCAGCCCATCGAGGAGATGGGCCGCACGATGGCCCGGATCCTGCTCCGGGAGATCGCCGACCCCAGCGATCCGGACGACCAGCCGCGCCGGATGCTTCCGACGGAACTCGTGGTCCGCGCGTCCTCCTGAGCGCCCCGATCCGGCCACGAAGACCCGGTCCGGGGTCGCCGTCCCCTCCTGCCCGTGTCCCGTTCCCTCCCGGGCGTCCCGCACTTCTCCCGGAAGCTCGTTCCGGACACTTCTCCATGGCATGATCGCGTCCAAACTTCCGGCGGTGAGCCGGACGACACGGGGGTGGATCATGTCCTGGTACCTCGCGGTGCCGAGCGCCCTGCTCGCGGTGCTGCTCGCCGCCGCCGGAACGGCCGCGCTCCGCTCCGGCTGGGTGCCGCCGTGGCAGCGCCGACACGTCCACCGCCCCGCGCTCTTCGGCCAGGCCCTGCTGGTCCTCGCCGTCGCCTTCGCGATCCAGGCGTGCGGCCCGCTCCTTGACGACCCGGGGACCGACTCCGCGATCGGAGTCGTGAAAATCCTCGTGATGCTCGGCGGATTCGTCCTGGTCGTCGTCTCCCAGCGCCCCCACCCGGACCGCTGAGCCGAGGACGGTGGGACCTGTGGGATCTGTGAGACCTGTGAGATCTGCGTGACTTGTGGGACTGCCGGGTGCGTCAGGACACCCGGGACCCGAGACCTGTGGGACTGTCTGTGGGACTGCCGAGCCGGATGAGCCCACCGGGCCGATCCTCACCGGGTCCAGGCTCACCAGGCCCAGGGCCAGCAGGACACCCTCGCCCACCGGGCCGGAAAGCGCGCGGACCCCGTAGCGCGCACCCGCCCCCTCCGGCCGGTCCCCGCCCCGGTGTGCCGTTCGGGTGAGTCCAGCGGGCAGGCCCGCCGCTCGTGGGTTCGAATCAGGGCATGGCTTCCTACGACAGGCCCCGCGCGGGCGGCTTCCCCAAGCCGCTGGAGTCCGGAAACACCTGGTGGTACGCCGCGGTGGCGGGTGAGGCCGCCGGATCGTTCAGCACCCGGGTCCGCACCCGCGCCCGGCGCGCCTGTCTCGGGGCCGTCCTCCTCCTCACCGTCGTCTACGCGGGCCTGGTGCTCACCGCGACCGGCCGTCGCTGGGGCGACGCCGCCCTGACCGGCCGCCGTGCCGACGGCACCGTCGTCGCCCTGCTCCGCGACCACCCCTCGACAGCCGGGCTCACCACCCTCTCCCTCGTCACCGGCGGTGCGCTCCTGCTCGCCATGGGCCTGATACGCAAGCGGTACGCCCTCACCGGGCTCGCCGCCGGTGGGGTGGTCACCGCCCTCGCCGTCACCGGACTCCTCCAGTGGTACGCGCCCCGCCCCCGGCTCCTCGACACCGGCGGCGCCCTCGTCCCCAGCGGCTTCCCCAGCGCCCAGACCACCCTCACCCTCGGCCTGGCCTTCGGCCTGGCCCTGGTGGCCCCGTACCGGCTGCGCGCCCTCGCGGTCGGCGGCGGGACCCTCTGGGCCGTGGCCGTCGGCGCGTACACCCTCGCGGACGGGCGGCACCGCCCCGGCGACGTCATCGCCGCCGCCCTCGTCGTCCTCGCCGTCTTCAGCGGCCTCCTCGCGGTCCGCGCCCGCAAGGGCAAGGTGCGGCCCGCCTCCCGCCGGGGCACCGTCCTGCCGGGGCTCCCGGTGACCGTACCGCTCGTCCTGCTCGCCGTCGCCGGACTCGGCAGCGGCCTCTGGCTCCTCGGCGACACCCTCGCCCTGCCCGCCACCGCCCCCTACGACCCGGCCGGACTCCGGCTCGCCCACCGCTGCGGCCAGGCCCTCGCCGCCGGGGTGACCGCCGCCGCGGGCCTGCTCCCGCTCCTCCTGCTCCGCCGCGTCGACATCGACGGCGCCCCCACCCCGTACCGCCTCGGCGGCCCCTTCGTGGAAGCCGCCGGAGCCCCGGGTGACGGAGAGCTGGTGGGCCCCTTTACCGATGACCACGGTCACGAGATATCTTGATGTCGAGCAATCTCGCATACGCAGACGTGGAGCGGAGCACCCGGTGACTGACTCGACCATCATCTACACCCACACTGACGAGGCGCCTGCCCTGGCGACGTACTCGTTCCTGCCTGTGGTCCAGGCGTACGCCTCGCAGGCCGGCGTCACGGTCGAGACGCGGGACATCTCCCTCGCGGGCCGTATCATCGCCGTCTTCCCCGAGTACCTGGAGGAGGGCCAGCGCATCGCCGACGCCCTCTCCGAGCTCGGTGACCTCGCCAAGACGCCCGGCGCCAACATCATCAAGCTGCCGAACGTCTCGGCGTCCATCCCGCAGCTCAAGGCCGCCGTCGCCGAGCTCCAGGCGCAGGGCTACGCCCTCCCGGACTACCCGGACGACCCGAAGACGGACCAGGACAAGGACGTCCGCGCCCGTTACGACAAGATCAAGGGCTCGGCCGTCAACCCGGTCCTGCGCGAGGGCAACTCCGACCGCCGCGCGCCCGGCTCGGTGAAGAACTACGCCAAGAACCACCCGCACCGCATGGGCGCCTGGACCTCCGAGTCCCGGACCAACGTCGCCACCATGGACGACAACGACTTCGCCGCCACGGAGAAGTCCGCCGTCATCGCCCAGGACGACACCCTCCGCTTCGAGTTCACCGCCGCCGACGGCACCGTCAGCGAGCTCCGCGAGCCGCTGAAGGTCATCGCCGGTGAGGTCGTCGACGCCGCCGTCATGCGCGCCGCCGCCCTCCGCACCTTCCTCGGCGAGCAGGTCGCCCGCGCCAAGGCCGAGGACGTGCTCTTCTCCGTGCACCTCAAGGCCACCATGATGAAGGTCTCCGACCCGATCGTCTTCGGCCATGTCGTCCGCGCCTTCTTCCCGGCGACCTTCGCCAAGTACGGCGAGGTGCTCGCCGGTGCCGGTCTGTCCCCCAACGACGGCCTCGGCACCGTCCTCAAGGGCCTGGAGTCCCTCCCGCACGGCCTCGGCGAGGAGATCAAGGCGTCCTTCGACGCCGAGCTCGCCGACGGTCCGGCGCTCGCCATGGTCGACTCCGACAAGGGCATCACCAACCTGCACGTGCCGTCCGACGTCATCGTCGACGCCTCGATGCCCGCCATGATCCGCACCTCCGGCCACATGTGGGGTCCGGACGGCAAGGAGGCCGACACCCTCGCCGTCCTCCCGGACCACAGCTACTCCGGCGTGTACCAGGCCGTCATCGAGGACTGCCGCGCGCACGGCGCCTTCGACCCGTCGACCATGGGCTCCGTCCCGAACGTCGGCCTCATGGCGCAGAAGGCCGAGGAGTACGGCTCCCACGACAAGACCTTCGAGATCGCCCAGGCCGGTACGGTCCGCCTGGTCGACTCCCAGGGCACCGTCGTCCTGGAGCAGGAGGTCTCCGAGGGCGACATCTTCCGCGCCTGCCAGACCAAGGACCTGCCCATCCAGGACTGGGTCAAGCTCGCCGTCACCCGCGCCCGCGCCACCGGCGACCCGGCCGTCTTCTGGCTGGACGCCGCCCGCGCCCACGACGCCCAGCTGATCGCCAAGGTCGAGAAGTACCTGGCGGACCACGACACCGAGGGCCTGGACATCCAGATCCTTTCCCCGGTCGAGGCCACCGAGTTCTCCCTGGAGCGCATCCGCCGCGGCGAGAACACCATCTCCGTCACCGGCAACGTCCTCCGCGACTACCTGACCGACCTCTTCCCCATCCTGGAGCTGGGCACCAGCGCCAAGATGCTGTCGGTCGTCCCGCTGATGGCGGGCGGCGGACTCTTCGAGACCGGCGCCGGCGGCTCCGCCCCGAAGCACGTCCAGCAGCTCGTCAAGGAGAACTACCTCCGCTGGGACAGCCTCGGCGAGTTCTTCGCCCTGGCCGCCAGCTTCGAGCACCTGGCCACGTCCACGGGCAACACCCGCGCCCAGGTCCTCGCCGACACCCTCGACCGCGCCACCGGCACCTTCCTCAACGAGGACAAGTCGCCGACCCGTCGCCTCGGCGGCATCGACAACCGCGGCAGCCACTTCTACCTGGCCCTCTACTGGGCCCAGGAGCTCGCGGCGCAGACCGAGGACATCGAGCTGGCGAAGGCCTTCGGGCCGCTGGCCGAGACCCTCGCGGCCGACGAGCGGAAGATCGTCGACGAGCTGGTCGCCGTCCAGGGCTCCCCGGCCGAGATCGGCGGCTACTACCAGCCCGACCCGGCCAGGGCCGCGGCCGTGATGCGTCCGTCCGCCACCTTCAACGAGGCCGTCGCCTCCCTCGGCTGACCGACGCGCCCGCCCCGTACCGCCCCGGCCGGAACTCCTCCGGCCGGGGCGGTCCCGTCGGTGGCGCATCCGCCGTTCGGGTGTGAACCTGGATGGATGAGCTGGGCATCTTGGACGACCGCCGGTGTCTACACCGGGCGAGGTGGGGTGCTGACCGACGAGGCGGGAGTGGTCACGGGCGATCTGACCGTGCACACGACCTGGGTCGAGCGGGAAGCACGCGTGGCCGTGCAGTACAGCGGCGCATCCGACTGGTTCACCATGTCGGGCAGTCCCGTCCCCTGCGATTCGGAGAGGGAGAGCCGAGACCTGCACGACGCCGTCGTGGCCGCCGTCCGGGAGGGCGCCGGAGCCACCGTTCCCCGTCTGCCCGCCCCCTGACCGCGACGGCCGCCGACTCGCGGGGCGGCCGGATAAGTGTTATCCCTCCCGCTCCCACGGATCTCCCACCGACGGGGACCCGGACCAGGGACGAGGGAGCAGACCCATGCACAGCGACGAGCGCCGCACCACCACACTGGTGGAGGCGGCGAGGGCCGGTGACGCGCAGGCCAAGGACGCACTGGTACGCGCGTACCTGCCCCTCGTCCACAACATCGTCGGACGCGCCCTCGACGGGCACGCCGACACCGACGACATCGTCCAGGAGGCGATGGTCCGCGCCCTCGACGGACTGCCCGCCCTCCGCGACCCGGCCCGCTTCAGGTCCTGGCTCGTCGCCATCGCCATGAACGGGATACGGCGCCGCTGGCGCGAGCGACGGCACGCCCCCGTGCCCGGTCTCGACCGGGCCGCCGACCTCGCCGACCCGGCGGGCGACTTCACCGGACTGACCATCCTCAGGCTCGGTCTGTCGGGGCAGCGCCGTGACGTGGCCCGCGCCACCCGGTGGCTCGACGAGGACGACCGGGAACTCCTCGCCCTGTGGTGGCTGGAGACCACGGGCGAACTGACCCGGGCCGACCTCGCCGAGGGCCTCGGCGTCTCCCCGCAGCACGCGGCCGTCCGCGTCCAGCGCATGAAGGAACGGCTGGAGACGGGCCGGGCCGTCGTCCGCGCCCTGGACGCCCTGCCCCGGTGCCCGGACCTCGACGGGACCGTCGCCGCCTGGGACGGCCACCCGTCCCCGCTGTGGCGCAAACGCGTCGCCCGCCATCTGCGCGACTGTGCCTCCTGCACGGCCAGGGTGACCGGCCGCCGGGGCCTGGCCCCCGTCGAGGGCCTCCTCGTCGGCCTCGCCCTCGTCCCTCCGCTGACGGCCGGAACCAGCCAGGGCAGCCCCGCGCAGTCCGTCGCGCTCGCCCCCGCCGCCCACACGACGGCGGTCGGCACGGGCCCGACCGGCACAGGACCGTCCGGCTCCGGCGTGTCCGGTCCCGTCCCGGCAGGGCCGGACCCGTCCGAGTCCGTCCCGCCGGGGCCGACCCCGGCGGGCCCCGGTCCGGCCGGTGGCTGGCGGGTGCCGCCGCGCCGGGCCGTCGTCGCCGGTGCCGTGGCCGCCGCCGTCCTCGGGGCCGTAGCCCTGCTCGTGCCCGCCGAGCCGCACGCGCGCGTGGAGCCCGCCGCCGCGCCGCCGCCCCCGGCGACCCGGCCGCCCGTGCCGACGAGCCCGGCACCGACCCCCACCCCCACCGCCACCCCGACGCCCACGGTGTCGGCCACCGTCACCGGGGCCGTACGGGAAACGCCCGGCGCCCGGCGGGCCACGCCCCCGGTGCCGAGCCCCGAGGAGCGCCTGACGGCCCTCGTCAACCGGCTGCGGACGGCGGCGGGCTGTGCGCCGCTGCGCGTCGACCCCCGCCTCGCCGGGGCGGCCCGCGCCCACGCGCGGGACATGGCCGGGCGCGGCTACTACGGTCACGCCGGTCCCGAGGGCGAGTACGCGGACTCGCGGATCTCCGCCGCCGGGTACGACTGGAGCGCCTGGGCCGAGAACCTGGACCGGGGACCGGCCGACCCGGCGTCCGTCGTCGCCGACTGGACGGACGGGTCGGTCCACGAGGAGAACATGCTCGACTGCCGCTACCGGGACACCGGGGTGGCGCGGGTCCCCGGTCCCGGCGGCCCGGTCTGGGTGCAGAAGCTGGCGGCCCCCGCTCCCTGAGGCGTACGGGGAACGAGGAGCGGGGAGACCGGGTGCGGGGCCGCCGGGGGCTTCAGGACCTGGCGCCGAAGTTCTGCACCCACCAGGGGCCGTTGGCGGTGAGGGTGACGCCCACGCCGATGTCCTTGAAGGAGCAGTTGAGGATGTTCGCCCGGTGGCCGGGGCTGTCCATCCAGTCCTCCATCGTGAGGGCCGGGGTCTTCGGGCCCCGGTGGATGTTCTCCCCCCACGTCGACCACGAGTACCCGGCGCCGCTCATCCGGTCACCGGCGTCCCGGCCCTCCGGGCTGTCGTGCTCGTAGTAGTCCCGGGCCGCCATGTCGTCGGCGTGGCCCTGGGCGGCGGACCGCAGGCGCTCCTCGGTCCGCAGCGGACCGCAACCCGCCTTCGCGCGCTCGGTGTTGGCGAGGGCGACGACCTCCTGGACGAAACGCTTGGTCTTCCCCGCCGTCGGTGCCTCCGGCGCCGCGCCCTGCTGGGGGGCCTTCTCGCGCGGCTGCGCGGGCCGCCGTTCCGACTCGGCCTTCGGCGCCGCCGTCGTCGTCGAGGGGCGTACGGGCGCGGTCGTGGCGGCGCGGGGGGACGGGGTGGCGGCGGTCGCGGGAGTGACCGGCGGCAAGGGGGAGGGCGTGCGCACGGCCCCCCGTACGGCCACCGGAGCGGCGGACGCCGTCCCGGCACCCTCCGGGGCGTCCGGGGGAGCGGCCGGAAGCCCGGCCGTCGGGGCGGCGGTCACCGCCTCGGAGCCGGAGGAGGCCAGGTGGACGCCCGTCGCCACCGTCAGGATCGCCGCCGTCGCCCCCGCCACGGTGACGCCGGTGCGGAAGGACGGGCGGCGCGGCGGGCGGCGCCGCGAGCCGCCGCCCCCGCGATGCCGTCCGCCCGCCCGTGCCGGGGCCTCCTGCGGCGCGGTCTCCCGCAGGGGGCCGTCGGGCCGGGTGCGGTCGGGTTCGTGGGAGTGGCCGGATTGGTGGGAGTGGCCGGGGTGGCCGGGGTGGTCGTGGTGCCGCATGGGGTTCCGCTCTCTCGCCGGGGTCGCCGGACGGTCCGGCGCTGGGAGAGCCACCGGGGCGACGGCGATAACACTTTCCTGCCCCGGCTCCCCCGACACTCCTCGTCAACCCGACGCGTCAACCGGGTACTCACGTCCTTCCGGCACCCTTTCAGCCCTGCGGCACCACCGCCACCGGACACGGCGCGAGGTGCAGCACCGCGTGCGCCACAGAACCGATGCGCGGTCCGGCCGCCCCGCGCTTCGCCCGCCGCCCGACCACCAGGAGCTGCGCGGTCCCGGAGGCGGAGAGCAGCACCTGCCCGGCGCTGCCCAGCTCGACGTGCTCGCTGACGGACACGTCCGGGTACCGCTCCCGCCAGGGCGCGAGGGCTTCCCGCAGTGCCTTCTCCTCGTACGGGACGAGTCCCCCGGCCTCGTCCGCGAGCCGCATCGACGCGGGACTGTACGCGTACAGCGGGGGCAGGCTCCAGGCCCGTACGGCCCGCACGGCGGCCCCCCGCGCGGCGGCGGTCTCGAACGCGAAGCCGAGGGCCGCGGCGCTGTCCTCCGGGCTGCCGAGCTGGCCGACGAGGACGTGCCCGGCGGGCGGCTCGGCGGGTTCGCCGTCGCGGGACCTGACGGCCACCACGGGCCGGGTGGACCCGGCGATGATCTGCTGCCCGTACGAGCCCAGGAGGAAGCCGAGGACCGGGCCGTGGCCGCGCGAGCCGATGACGAGCAGCTCGGTCCGCCCCTCGGCGCCGAGCAGCGCCGCGACCGGCGTGTCGGGGAGCACCTCGGAGGTGACCGTGAGCCCGGGGTGGCGCGCGGCGACGGCGGTCTCCGCGTCCCGGAGGAGGTCCCGCGCCGCCTTCTCCTGGGTCGAGCGGTCCTGGACCAGGGGGAGGTCGAGCGGTTCCCAGCGCCAGGCGTGCGCGAGCCGTAGCGGGAGTCCCCGGTGGAGGGCCTCGCGCGCCGCCCAGTCGGCCGCGGCGAGGCTCTCCGGGGAACCGTCCACTCCTGCGACGATCTCACGACTCATCAGACTGCCTCCGTCGGTGCGATGACGGGCCCGCCCGGTGGTCGGACCCCGCTGCTCCCAGCTTGGGCCCAACAGCCGTGCCGCGAGAGGGCCGGACGTCCCGACATGCCGGTCCTTCCGGCCTTTCCGCCCCTCGCGGCGGTGGTGTCAGGCCAACAGGGTGAGCCGGGCGTGGGTGGAGTTGAGGTAGTGGTCGCCGATGTCCCGCAGCCGGTGCGCCGCCTGGGTGGGGACGGTGAGCGCACGGGCGTTGCGCCAGAAGCGGTCGAAGCCGGGACCGCCGCCCCCGACGCCCGTGCCCGGCGCGCCGTCGACGAGTTCCAGGACGCGGGTCGTGATCTGGACGGCCGCCTGCCCGGCGACGGCCTCGGCGGCGGACACCAGGACGGCGACGTCGGCGCGCTCCTCCGCGCCGAGCGTCCACCCGGCGAGCAGTCCGCGCGTCAGGGCGTCCGTGGCCCGCTCCACCACCGCGGCCGCCGTGTGCGCGGCGGTCGCCAACTCCCCGTAGGCCAGCAGGAGGTAGGGATCGTCCCCGGCGCCTTCCGTGGCGGGGAGCCGTGCGGGGTGCCCGGCGGGCGCGGGGCCCGCGTGCCCGGCGCGGCTGATGTCCCTGGCCTCGGCGAGCGCCCCCTCGGCGATCCCGAGTCCGACGTGGACCAGGAGCAGCCGCAGGGCGATCGGGGCGAGGGTGGCGAAGGGGGCGACGGCGTGCTCGTCGTGGGGGAGGGCGCCGAGGACCTGCCCGGGTGCGACGGGCACCCGTTCGAAGGTGACGGTGCCCGCCCCCGCGAGCCGCTGTCCGACGCGGTCCGTCCCCGCCTCGGTGAACACTCCCGGCGCGCCGGGGTCCACGAGGACGACGAGCTGGTCGCCGGTGCCGCCGGGGCGGGCCCCGACGACCAGCCGGTCGGCCACCGTGACGGCGGAGGCGAAGGCGCGGGTCCCGTCGAGGAACCAGCCGCCGCCGTCGGTGTCCGACGGTGTCAGGACGAGCCCGTGGCCGGACTCGGCGCGCGGCGGCTCCACTTCCCCGGCCAGCAGCCAGTTCTCCTCGGCGGCCCGCGCGAGCGGGTCCCGCGCCGCGCGGAGCGGGTCGAGGAAGCGGCCGGTCCAGGACAGGGCGTAGTGGTGGGCGAGGAGTTCGCCCACGGAACTGTCGGCGGCGGAGATCTCCCGGACGACCGCGCAGGCGCTGCGCCAGTCGACGCCCCGCCGGTCCGGCCCCGGCGGGGTGAGCAGGGCGGGCAGTCCCGCCTCCTGGAGGCGGGCGACCTCGTCGAACGGGACCTTGCCCGCACGGTCCCTGGCCAGGGCGTCGACGGCGAGGTCGTCGGCGAGTTCGCGGGTGACACGGGGCCAGAAGTCGTCCTCGACGGGCCGGTCGGCCACCGGGACCGCCGGGCGGTCGCCGTTCGGGCCGGATGGTGCGGGGGCGGTGCGGGTCGCTGGTCTCTTCGGCGATTTCCTCGGCGTACTCACGTCACCTCACCTGATTCCTCATCCCTAGTGGAACAGTAGGGATAGTGGCAGAGGAGGCTCCCCCGCCCCAAGGGGCGTCCGATGCGCGGACAAGGGCGTCCTGAAGGGTGAGACCTGGGCTAGTAGTCCCAGGTCAGAGGCGATTGGGTGCGATGGTCATGGTGTGGCTCGTGTTCCGTTCACGGATTGGTCCACGCCTCCGGGTCCTTCGCGCGCTCGACGATCCCGTCCGGCAGCCGGGCCGCCGCCACCTCCGCCAGCGAGACCCCCAGCACCTCCCGGACCCCGGACCGCAGCGCGATCCACAGGGTCAGCAGCGACTCGGCGGGCCCCGTGTACGCCAGGTCCGGCGGACGCTCCCCGCGCACCGAGACCAGCGGACCGTCCACACACCGGATGACCTCCGCGACGGAGATCGTCTCGGCGGGACGGGCCAGCCAGTAACCGCCGTTGCCGCCGCGCTGGCTCAGCACCAGACCGCCCCTGCGCATGTCGCCGAGGATGCTCTCCAGGAACTTGTGCGAGATGCCCTGGTCCTCCGCGATGGCCTCGGCCTTCAGTGGCCCCGTGTCCTGGGCGGCGGCGAGCTGGAGGGCGGCCCGCACCGCGTAGTCGGCCCTGGCTGAAATGCGCATGTGCGCATTATTCCGTACGGGAGGCGAGGGGCCGGTGTGCCGTGGTCGACACCGGAGCGGGGCCTTCGCGGGCCGCGCGCACCACGGGAGCGGAGGCCCCGCGGGCTCTGCTCCCCGCGCGGAGGTCCGGGGAGTCCGGGAGGTCCAGGGAGCATGAGGTCCGTCCGCCGCGCGGCGGACGGACCGGGCGGCGGCGGCCCGGCGCGGCGGCGGCCCCGCGCGGCCCTTCCCTCCGGCTCTCTCCGGGCGGAGGCGGGCAGTCCGTGGGACGCTCTTTGAGACAGTCCGTGAGACGGCCGTACCGCACCCTTGACGCCGCTCCGGGCCGGTCGGACACTCAGGACGGGGAAACCGAGCGGACAGGTAGGGAATCATGGGACGCACCGACGGGTGGGGCACCGCGGTCGACGCACCCCTCCCGCGCTCCCTGCCCCTCACCTCGCGCCGCCACATCGATCTCCTGCGGGTCTGCAGCGCGGCGAGTCGCTCCGCGTGAGGCGCCCTCCGGCGCGCCGCTCCGCCACGAGCCGCCGCCCGTCCGGCCGCCCCGCATCTGGGTGACCTCCGCCGGGACGCGCCCCCGTGGCGCCGCCGTCGCCGGGTCCGTCTCCCCGGAGCGCCGCTCCGCGCGGCACCGTTCCCGGCCGGGTGGCCGTCCCGCCCGCTGAGACGACCGTCCACCGGCAACGGCCCCGCGATCCGCGTCCGCCTCCTCCTTCCCGTACCCCTGCTGCCCTCGGGCCCCGAGCCGCCACCGGCGCCACGGCACGCCGCCCGACCCAGCACCGAGCACCCTCAAGGGAGAAGCATGTCCGTCGTCCCGTCCTCGCTGCTGCCCGTCTCCGCCGTGCCCGCCTTCCGGGGCCGCATCGGCCGCGACGTGGGCAGCGGCCACTACGCCGCACCGCACCGCTACCGCCTCCATGTCGCGCCCTCCGACCCCGACTGTCTGAGGATCGCCCTCACCCACGCGATCCTCGGCCTCGACGACACGCTCCCCCTCACCGTCCTCCCCGAGGAGGCCGACACGCCCGACGGCGGATACGCCCTCCTCCGCCCGCTGTACGAGGCCAGCGCCCATCTCTACGCCGGTCCCGCCGCAGCCCCCGTCCTCAGCGACGACTGGACCGGACGGATCGTCAGCACCCATGTCCCCGACATCCTCCGCGACCTCGCCCTCCGCTTCCGGGGCGACGGCCCCGACCTGCTGCCGGAGGAGCACCGGAGCGACATCGAGGCACTCTCCGACCTGTGCGAACGGAGCATCAACCGGGCCGCCCAGCGCGCCGGGGAACTCGGCATCGACGGCGAGTCCGCCCACCGCGAACCCCTCACCGTCCTCTTCGCGGCCCTCGACTCGCTCGAACGCGGGCTGGCCCGCGATCCGTACGTCCTCGGCGACGCGCCGACCGCAGCCGACATCCACGTCTGGGTCACCCTGGTCCAGCTCGACACCATCCACCGCTGGCACCTGGACGCCACCGCCATGGACCGGGTCGCCGGGTACACCTCGCTCTGGGCGTACGCCCGACGGCTCGCCGCCCGCCCCGAGTTCGGCCGCTGCCTCGACATCGACGCGCTCCTGCGCCGCCACCGCGCCCACTGCCGGGGCCGCGAGGCGGCGGGCGGCGGAATCCGCCTCGTCGACTGGCCGACCCCGACGACGACACCGACGACGACACCGACGACGACACCGGGGTCGGCGCCGATCGGCTGACGGACCGGCTCACGGCCGACGATCCGGGCGCGGGCCCACCACCGCCGGAGACGGCATCACGGGCCCGCGCCCCGGGGCCGGTCATGGGGGTGGGGTCCGGGCCTCCCTCCGATACGGAGTGCCGGGCTCCGTACGGGCCCGTACGGGTGCCTGACTCCCGTACGGGCCCGGTGACGGCTGACTGTCGTACGACCGGGTGGACGCCGGAGCCCGTACGGGCCCGGCCGGTGCCGAGTCGCCGCACCCGTAGGGCCGGTGGTCCGATCCCCGTACGGTCCCACCGGCCTCCGGAGCGGGCGTCCGAGCTCCCCGTACCGTCACCACGGGCCCCCGGCCCGCCCTCCCGCCCGGTACGTCCGGTCACCGGGCGGGGTCCCTCGTACCGCCCGGCGCGCCGAAACCCGCCGAACCACTCGGCGCGCCGGGCCCAGCCGGAGGACGCGGTGCCGGTCCGGTCCGTGCGGAGCCGCGAGTAGAGCACCGCGTGCCGGTGTCCGCCCTGCCGCGCGGCGGACCGCAGCAGCCCCTCGCCGAGGAATCCCGCCTTCTCCAGGGCGCGCCGCTCGGCGACGTTCTCGGGGTCGGTCCACGCCTGGACCCGTTCGGCCCGCGTGTGGTCGAAGAGGTATCCGCCACGAGCCCTCGGGCACGGGTGCCCACGCCCCGGCCGCGCGCGGCGGGCACCGGCCCGATCGCCGGGCTCCACCCACCCAGGGCGTCAGGACCCCGGCCGCCGGGGAACCGTTTCACCCGGCCGACCGTGATCCCGCCCTCGGCGACCGCGAGCGTCCCGCCGTCCGGGCCGGGCAGACCGTTCTCGGCGAAGCGGCGGCGCAGGTCGGTCGGCCGTCGAGCGGAGACCGGACCGCGCGTGGACGCCCCAGCCCTCGGGCCCGTTGAACTCCCTCTCGAACAGATCGAGATCGTCGGCGGTGACGGGACGCGGCGTGACCTCGGCGGGCACGGGCGGCTCCAGGCTCTCGGCCGCACGGTCGCCCCGTGCGGTGGCGGCGGGAGACACCGTCCGGCGCGTCCCACCCGCCTGCACGTGCGCCGTGGGGGCCCGGTTGCGAGAGCGGCCCGGGGCGCTCGCCCGGCCGAACCGCTGAGGTCGCGCGGACCTCAGCGGCGTCCGCCGCGCTGCCAGCGCCGGGCGGTGAGGGGTGTGGGACCGCCCGCGAGCAGGTCCGCCGACGCCTGGACCAGGCCGCGCGCCTCGTCGGGGAGGGACCGTACGACCGCGACCACGCCCGTCGTGCGGTCCTGGTCGTCGTCGGTCAGGACGGCCACGAAGCACAGCCGGTCGTCCGGCTCCGCGCCCAGGAGTCCCGGCCCGGCGTCGCCGGGGGTACGGACACGCGGCGGCCACCGGGCCGTGACGAGCGTGTACGGGACGCCCGGCGCCGGTTCGCGGTGCAGCAGCACCGTCGCCGGGGCGGCCGTGAACTCCCGGTAGAGACCGGCCCGCCAGTACGGCTCCTCCGTCGCGAACCGCTCCGCGGCGGCCCGGTCGGGAAGGTCCACGAGGTGCACGCTTCCCGTGTGCTCCTCCCCGTCGTCGGACAGGGTGGGACCCCGCAGTATCAGCCGGCCGTCGAAGCGGTCCATGTAGGACCAGTGCTCCTCGGCGAACCGGAACAACTGCTCGGCGACCCCCGGCCTGTCCTGCGCATGAATGAAGAACACCATGTGCGGACGGTACGCCACGGCTCCCGGGCATGACGGGGGACGGGGGACGGGGGACGGGCCCCGTCCGGTTCCGAGGCACGGGAGCCCGTGTTCGGCGCCGCGCCCTTCGCCCCCGGGGGCGAAGGGGACGTCCCCGGCGGCCACGAGCGGCCGGGGAACTCCTCGACGGGCCCTGCTGCCGGGCGGGCGGACGCGGCGTCCCCCGGCCGTGTCCGACCCGGGTGCCCCGGACCCCGGCGCGCCGCGTCTACTCGTCGGCGGCCAGCGCCCGCACCGCCCGCTCCACGGCGGTCCGGCGCCCCTCGGGGGTCCGCGCCTGGAGCAAGGGAAGGAGGACCAGGTACTTCGCGGTCTTCTCCAGCGCCTCGAAAGCCTTCGCCGCCCGGTCGTTCGCCGCCAGCGCCGCCGTCAGCTCGTCGGGCATCCCGGCGGTGGACTGCGGAGCGTACGCGGCGTCCCAACGCCCGTCCGCCTGCGCCTTGCGCACCTCCTCCAGACCCGGCTCACGCATCCGGCCCTCGGCCGCGAGGACGGCGACCTTGTCGACGTTGACCTGCGACCACAGGCTCTTGGGGCGCCGGGGAACGTACTTCTGGAGGTAGTACGTGGCATCGAGCGACCGGCGCTGACCCGAGATCCAGCCCCAGCACAGCCCGACGTCGACCATTCCGTCGGATGTCACGGACGCGATCCCGGAGCCCTTCTTGGCGACCTTGACCCACACGCCCGCGTGCCGCCCGTGGTGAGCCGTCAACCAGCCGTCGAACGCCTCCTCGTCAGAGAAGGCCACGACCTCGACACCATCGATCTCGTCCATGCGCCCATGCTATGCGGCCACGCACCCGCCCCGGTCCATCTGCCGTGCGAGGGACCGTACTTGGCCGGAACGCCTCGGCGTCGGCCGGTGTACGGATCGGGCCAGGCCGTCCGGCCCGCCGACCCCCACGGACACCGCGACGGGTCCGGGCCCGCGACCGCCCACCGGGGCCGGGGCGTGGCCCCGGGGCGGACCCCCGCACGCGGGGGGCCGCCCCGGTCGACGCGACTCCCCGCCGCCGTCCGGCCCGCACCCGACCTCGACCCCCGCCGGTCGTATCGGGGCACGGGTTCCCCCGGACCGCCCCCCCACCACGAGCGGGCGGTACGCGGGGGCCGGTCGGGGCTTCCGGCGGGGTGCCCGTAGGCTCGCGGCCGACGACAGGAGATCGGCATGTGGAAGCGGGCCCTCGACCGGGCCGGGGTCGGGGAGCGGCGGCTGCGGCGGGACTACACGGAACAGCGGCGGGCGGTGCGGAGGTTCGCGGCGGCCGAGTACGCCGCCGCGCGGCTCCTGCTCCCCGCGGATCTGCTGCCGCACGTCGTGGCCGCCGTCGCGTTCATGCACGACACCGACGACCGGATCGACCGGGGGACACCGGACGAACGGGCCGCCGCCCTCACGGAACGGGACGCGCTCGTACGGAAGGCCCTCGCCGGAGACGGCTCCGGACCGCCCGTGCTGCGCTGCCTGGCGCACACCGCCGAGCGGCACCCGGACGTGCGCGCCCACGCGGAGGAGTTCCTGCGGGGCTGTGCGCGCGAGGTCGCGTGGCGGACCCTCGCGGACGACGAGGAACTGGACAGGTACGTACGGGAGTACTCGCTGCCCGCGCTGATGCTGACGGCCTGTCTGCTGGCGCCCGTGGAGCCGTCGGCGCGGGCGGAGTTCACGGACGGCTGCCACCGGCTCATCCGTGCCATGCAGCGCATCGACTTCCTGGAGGACCTGGCCGAGGACGTGCGCGCCGGACGGCCCGGGGTCCCCGCCGACGCGGTGGCACGCCACGGCGCGGACCTCACCCGGCCCGGCCCGGCACTGGGCGGGCTGGTCGAGGAGCAGATGGACCGCGCCGCCGTCGACCTGTCGTCGGCCGCGCTCCTCGCGGACGTGGTGGACTCCTCGTACCTGCCCTTCGTACGGGCCCTCATCGGTGTCCAGCGGCTCCGTCTCGACGCGGTGCGCCGCGCGGGCGCGTCCCTGGCGACCCGGGGCTCCGGACCCCGGCCGTCGGCGGCCGTCCTCCTGCTGCTGCGCGAGACGGCGGCACGCCGAGGACCGGGAAGGGCGCGTCGAGGGGCGTAGACGGGTGGTGCGCCGCCGGGACTCGCCCGCTGCCCGAGTCCGATGCCTGAGCCTGATGCCGATGCCGATGCCGGTGCTCGCCGTTCGGTGAGAAGGTGAGGCCCGATCCGGGAACGCCCCCAGCTGCGCGGCGGCCTCACCGGCAGGCAGTGCCACAGGCCGTACCGGCAGGCCGTGTCCGGTACGGCAGGGGGCGGACGCGACGCCGGGGCGGCGGTCAGACGGGGAGGCCGAGCCGTGGACCGCCCGGGTCGCGCAGTCGTCTGAAGAAGGCCAGCACACCCGCCGAGCCCCCGGCCCAGGTGGCACTCGACCCGGTGAGACCGGTGTCCGGGAACACGGGCCGGGACCAGGTGCCGCCGCTGCGGCTCAGGATGAGCAGGGCGACGGTCTCGGCCGCGTCCCGGAACTCCTCGGACCCGGACGCCTCAGCGACGTCCACCATCAGATCGCCCACCCCGGCCAGCCCGCAGCACTGCGAGACCAGCGGCATCCGGGGTGCCAGCTCGGCGCAGGTCCGCGCGGCCCGCCGCGCCAGGTCGAGGTACCCCGGCTCGTCCAGGTGCTCGGCGGCCCGCACGAGTACGGTCCCGATCCCGGCCAGGCCCCGGCACCAGGAACCGTAGCGGCGGGTCGCCCCCGGCCCGGTGGCCGCCGCGATGACGTCCGGCGTCACGGCGGCCAGACGCGCGGCGGCCTTCTCGGCACGGCTGAGCGCGTCCGGGTCCCCGGTCGCGCCGCCGTACGCGAGCAGGAAGCAGACGACGCCCGCGTCACCGTGCGCGATGCCCTCCCGGAGCGCCGCGTCGCCGGACCTCTCCGTACCGGTCGGGGTCAGCCGGGCGGTGTCCGACGCCAGCAGCCGCTCGCAGTCGGCGGCGACGGCGAGGTGCCGGTCCGCGGCGAGCCGGTGACCGGACCGGAGGGCGTGCCGGGCGAGCAGCAGCCTGCCCAGGCCGATTCCGGCGGCGCCCGCGATCAGGTCGGCCTCCGGAGGCCCGCCGTCCGGGGCGCGGTCCGGCAGCACGGGGTGCCCGGACCGCGCGCCCGCCTCCAGGTCCACGGCCGTCGTCGTGCCCGCGCCCGCCGCCGTACCCGCCTCCGTGAGGAAGAGTTCGACGCCGGTGCGCCCCGTGTAGAAGGCGGGCGGCAGGTTCCTGGACTGCCGCGCCGTCCACCGGGCCAACGAGCTGACGGCCGACCGCACCTGCGGCCGGTGCGCGTGGTGGAGCAGTTCGAGGCCGAGCCCCGAACTGCCCCCGTAGACGTCGATCGAGGTGGGCACGTTCAGCCGCGCGGCCCGTTCCGGGTCCACGATCGCCCGCGCCTCGGCGACGCAGTACGCGGTGGTGTGCTCGATGATCCCGTCCAGCAGGTCGCCGTCGACCCTGGGACGCGCGGGCCGCCGCACCGGTCCTGCCGTGCCGCTGCGGAGCCGGTCGGCGGCGGCGGTCCGTACGGCCGGGTCGAAGCTCAGCAGACCGGTGATCGACGACCGGCTCTCCCGGTGGGCGCGGCCGGGCAGTGCCCACGCCAGACAGGCCAGGGTCCGGTCCCGGTTGACCCGGTGGTCGGTGTCGACGATCACCGGATCCATGCCGGTGGCGGCGAAGAAGAGGGTCGCGCCGAGGGCGTAGTGGTCGTCGGCGGGGGCGGCCGGTCCGGTCGCGGGCAGAACCGGTTCGCCGTATCCGGGGGTCGCCCCTCCCGGCCCCGTGCCGTTCCACTCGCTGATCCCGAAGTCGATCACATGGCAGCGGGCGGGGCCGGAGCCGTCGAGCACGACGTTGTCGGGCTTGAGGTCGCGGACGACCACGTTCCGGCGGTGGACCGCGTCCAGGACGCGCAGGAGCCGGGAGGCGAGGGCGGACAGGGAGCGCGCCGGGGCGCCGGTGTCGTTCCGGTAGGGGCCGTTCCGCAGGACGTCCTTGCGCAGGTCCCGGTCGCCGCAGGCGCTCATCACCAGGTACTCGTCCGACCGGTGGGCGAAGTAGTCCAGCGCGCGGGGCACGCCCGTGACGCCGTCGAGCGCGGTGAGGACCGTGCGCTCGTTGCGCAGCCGGTGGCGGGCGTCCGTACCGGACTCGTCCTCGCCCACGTAGGCCCTCGCCTGTTTGACGACCACCGGCTGCCCGAGCGTGCGGTCCAGCGCGCGGTAGACGTTGCCCCGGGCGGCGCGCGCGATGCCCGCGGTGACCCGGTAGCGTCCGCCGCCGAAGCCCGGCGCCGACGGCTCGTCACCGTGTGCCGAGCCGTCGGCGAAGGGGTCGTCGGCCCAGGGCGGGCAGCGGTAGCGGCCGACGGCCAGACCGTCGAAGACCAGACCGTCCGGCCCGGTCATGACGGATTCGAGCCGACCGCTCCGGCCGGTGCGGTAGTCCCCGGTGAAGGGGCCGTAGCGGTAGTAGACCGGGGCCCCCGGGTCGGCCCGCCGGTCGCTGACGACCTGCGGACCCTCCCGGTCGCGCAGCACGGCGGCGAGTTCCCGGGCGACCGCGACCACGGTCCCGGCCAGGGGATAGACGGTGATGGCCTTGCCGACGGCCCCGGCGCTCACCACCCCGGAGTTGAGGCGGCGCAGGGTCTCAGGGTCACGGGCGAACTTCGCGTGGCAGACGTGCCGGGACAGCACCGGCAGGACGAGCCGGGTCACGGCGTCGAGGTCCCCGGGGCGGGTCGAGACGTGCAGTTTCCAGCCGTGTTCCATCGCCGGCATCCGCGGATCGTTCAGGTACGACCAGGTGTCGTCGGACCAACCGCTGCGACCGGCGATGGAGACGGCCACCGCTACGAGTTCAGGTCACAGGCGAAGCGGGTGGTGGCGGTCACCCAGGGGTCGGCGAGACACGCGGTGTGCTCGCGGTCGGCACGGTCGTCGTCCTCGAACACGATCGCCTCGTCGTCGATCTCCAGCGGACCCGCGTCGCGGAATCCTTCGGCTTCCAGAAGATCCGGCACGGCTACGGGCATGTGACGCCTCCATGGTCGGTCGTGCGCTGAGGAGCAGGAAAAGGGCCGACACGGGCCGGTGGACCCGCTGGGCCGTGACTCGCTGCACCAAGGTAGGGAGGAGCGAACTCGCTGACAAGAGGTCTGATAGCACTGCTCTCGGAGACCTCGCCGGGGGCCGGTCCGTCCCCGCCCGGACGCCGCCCCTCCGGCGGGACGCGCGTCGGCACGGGGCGACGGGTCCGCGGCCGGGTTACGGCCGGGGGTACGACGGTGGGCCCGCCCGCCGGGGCAGGCGTGGCGGGCGGGTCGAGGGAGGGGCCGGTGACGCGTGATGAGCCGTTCCTGAACCGGTGCCCGTCCCGCGTACGACAAGGCGGGCGGGACGTCAGCCCGTCGCCGTGGGCGGATGGGCGGGTGGGTGAGTGGCACGGTCACCGGGGCCGTCGGCGCTTCAGACCGTGCCGGACGCCCGCGGAGGACGACGGCGGCCCGGCCCTCGTACGCTCGCCGTCCCTTGCCGTCCCTTGCCGTCCCTTGCCGTCCCTCGCCGTCGTGCAGATCGTGCGGGTCGCCGGGCCCCGGCGGCGACCGGTCGCCGCCGGAAGCCTCGGTCGGCAGGCTGTCATCGCCCGGGGGAGAGGGCGGCCTCCAGCGCGCGGGGAAGCGGGTAGGTCCGTTCCGGGGGAAGCAGTCGCTGGGCTCTGGCCGCGTGTCCGGTCTGCAGGAGCGACGCGGCCTTGCGGACCTGAGGAGTGAGGTCGGTGAGGCTGACGATCCACTCGTCGGTGAAGGCGCGGATCAGATGGCGGCCGATGCCGACCTGGACGCTGTAGTGGTTCAGCGCCGCCCCGCGCGGCGAGCGCTCGGGGTCCCACTGCACGTGCACGGCCGCCTGGGCCACGGCCGCCGGGTCGGCGGTCGTCAGCACGGCCTGGGACAGGGCCTCCTCCCAGCCCTCCCGGGTGATCCGCACCGCGAGAACGCGTTCCTGGCCGGACTTGCGGCCCCAGTTGCTGCGGTGCATCAGCCAGGCGAACGACGGCTTGATCCATGTCATCCGCTGGAAGGAGAAGGGTGCGACGAAGCGGCCCGCCGACAGTGCCGGATCGGCGATGGCGGGTGCGTACGCCTGATAGACCACGATCGTGCGGGCGTCGTAGTCTGCACGAATCTGATGTTGGGGTGCCATGTGCCGCACCCTGTCATCTGGTTCGCGGACGCGGCGACCCCATTTTCTCCGGGTGCCGGAGGCGGTCGAGCGGGAATCCCCCGTGGCCGGGCGCGAGGAAAGCGGATCCGCACCGGCACGGGAATCGCCGGTGTGCGGCTTCTGGGACCGCGGCTCCTCGCCGGTCGTGCCTCGGACACCGGGCCGCCGCCCTTCGGCCCGGGGAGCGGGCCCCTCTGGTCCGCCAGGCGGCGCCTGACGCGCCGCCGTCTTCGCCTCGGCGGCGTACTCCGTCATGCGTGCCGCAGCCGCGCCCCGGGAGGATGGCGGACCCCGTCTCGTCACGCAGCGTGTCCGTGCCGGTCGCGTACGCGGCGGGCGGCCGGGAGTATGGAACGAGCCACGAGACAGGAGGGCCCCATGCTGCTGCCCGACACGAAGACGGTCGACCGGCTGCTCCGGCACTACCGCGCCCAGGAGCGGACCGTCCTGGCCAGGCCCCTCGACCTGTCGGCCCGCAGCCGCTTCGAGGACACGGCCTACACCCTGTGCGTCCTCATGGGAGAGCGGACCGCCCCCGCGGCCGTCCGCGCCGCCGAACGACACCTGGCCGGAAAACGCCCCACGCCCCGGCAGCCCCTCGAAGGCCTCCCCGGAGCCTGAGCCGACGCCCCGGGCCGTACGGGGAAGGACGCCGGGCCTCACGAGTACCGGCCCTCGGGCGCACGGGACGGACATCCCGGGCCGTACGAGCACGGGCCCCGGCAGTGGCGGAAGGCCAGCCGTACGAGAACGACGCTCCGGGCTTTCCGGCGGCGGGCGTCCGGCTTCGGTCGGCTTCGGTCAGGATTTGAGAAGCGTCACGGTCCGGCCGCGACTAGCGTGGCAGTCATGGACCTCGCGACACGTCCGCCGTCGGACACGGCAGGACGCGCCGGTCCGTGTCCCGGACCCGTGCGACAGCTGGAGAGACGATGAGCAAGGCCCCGAGGGCGGACAAGACGCCGCACCCGGCCGACCGGCACGACCTGATCCGCGTGCACGGAGCACGCGAGAACAACCTCAAGGACGTCAGCATCGAGATCCCGAAGCGCCGGCTCACGGTCTTCACCGGGGTCTCCGGTTCGGGCAAGAGCTCCCTCGTCTTCGACACGATCGCCGCCGAGTCGCAGCGGCTCATCAACGAGACGTACAGCTCCTTCGTCCAGGGATTCATGCCCACCCTGGCCCGCCCCGAGGTGGACGTCCTCGACGGGCTCACCACCGCGATCATCGTCGACCAGCAGCGGATGGGCGCCGACCCGCGCTCCACGGTCGGCACCGCCACCGACGTCAACGCGATGCTCCGCATCCTCTTCAGCCGCCTCGGCGCGCCGCACATCGGCCCGCCCAGCGCGTACGCGTTCAACGTTCCCTCGGTGAAGGCCAGCGGCGCGATCACCGTCGAGCGCGGCGACAAGAAGGCCGTCAGGACCACCTTCCGGCGCACCGGCGGCATGTGTCCCCGCTGCGAGGGCCGCGGCACGGTCTCCGACATCGACCTCACACAGCTCTACGACGACTCCAAGTCGCTCAACGAGGGCGCGCTCACCATCCCCGGCTTCACCCCCGGCGGCTGGAACTACCGCCTCTACGCCGAGTCCGGTCTCGTCGACGCCGACAAGCCGATCCGCCGCTACACCAAGAAGGAACTCCAGGACTTCCTCCACCACGAGCCCGCCCGCATGAAGATCGCGGGCATCAACATGACGTACGAGGGACTCGTCCCCCGCATCCAGAAGTCCTTCCTGGCCAAGGACAAGGAGGGGATGCAGCCGCACATCCGGGCCTTCGTGGAGCGGGCCGTCACCTTCACCACCTGCCCCGAGTGCGACGGCACCCGCCTCTCCGAGGGAGCCAGGTCCTCGAAGATCCGGAAGATCAGCATCGCCGACGCCTGCGCCATGCAGATCAGCGACCTCGCCGCCTGGGTCCGGGGCCTCTCCGAACCGTCCGTCGCGCCCCTGCTCACCGCGCTCCAGCTGACCCTGGACTCCTTCGTCGAGATCGGCCTCGGCTACCTCTCCCTCGACCGGCCCGCGGGCACCCTGTCCGGCGGCGAGGCGCAGCGCGTCAAGATGATCCGGCACCTCGGCTCCTCGCTCACCGACGTCACGTACGTCTTCGACGAGCCCACCGTCGGCCTGCACCCGCACGACATCCAGCGGATGAACGGCCTCCTGCTCCAGTTGCGCGACAAGGGCAACACGGTCCTCGTCGTGGAGCACAAGCCGGAGACCATCGCCATCGCCGACCACGTCGTCGACCTGGGCCCCGGCGCCGGTACGGAGGGCGGCACGGTCTGCTTCGAGGGCACGGTCGACGGGCTGCGCGGCGCGGACACCGTCACCGGGCGGCACCTCGACGACCGGGCGTCCGTCAAGAGCGAGGTCCGGCGGCCGAGCGGGGTCCTGGAGATCCGGGGCGCCCGCTCCCACAACCTGCGGGACGTGGACGTCGACATCCCGCTCGGGGTCCTCGCCGTCGTCACGGGTGTCGCGGGCTCCGGCAAGAGCTCCCTCGTCCACGGCTCGATCCCGGCGGGCGAGGACGTCGTCTCGATCGACCAGAGCCCGATCCGGGGCTCGCGCCGCAGCAACCCGGCGACGTACACGGGTCTCCTCGACCCGATCCGCAAGGCGTTCGCCAAGGCCAACGGCGTGAAGCCCGCGCTGTTCAGCGCCAACTCCGAGGGCGCCTGCCCCACCTGCAACGGCGCGGGCGTCATCTACATGGACCTCGGCATGATGGCCGGGGTCTCCTCCACCTGCGAGGACTGCGAGGGCAAGCGGTTCCAGCCCGCGGTCCTCGAATACCTGCTCGGCGGCCGGGACATCAGCGAGGTCCTCGCGATGTCCGTGACCGACGCCGAGGAGTTCTTCGGCTCCGGCGAGGCGAAGACCCCGGCGGCGCAGCGCGTCCTGGCCCGGCTCGCCGACGTCGGCCTGGGATACGTCAGCCTCGGCCAGCCGCTCACCACGCTCTCCGGGGGCGAGCGCCAGCGCCTGAAGCTGGCCACGCACATGGGCGAGAAGAGCGGCGTCTACGTCCTGGACGAGCCGACCACCGGACTTCACCTCGCGGACGTCGAGCAGCTCCTCGGGCTGCTGGACCGGCTCGTGGACTCCGGGAAGTCGGTCATCGTGGTCGAGCACCACCAGGCGGTCATGGCCCACGCGGACTGGATCGTGGACCTCGGCCCCGGCGCGGGACACGACGGCGGCACGATCGTCTTCGAGGGCACCCCCGCGGAACTGGTGGCGGCCCGCTCGACCCTGACCGGCGAGCACCTGGCGGCCTACGTGGGGGCGTGACGCCCCTGTCGGCTCCCACCTGAGGCATCCGGCGGAGGGGCGGACCGGGGGTTCCCCGCGCGCGGGGAACCCCCGGTCGTACGGACCCGGACCGGCGGGCGGACGATCGCCCGGGAGTCCACGCGCGCGGGGAACCCGAGCCCCGGGCCCCCGCCGATCCGGGTCCCACGCGCGCGTGGGACCCCGGTACCGGCTCCATCGGGGTGCGCGGGCCGTCCCCTGGCTCCCCGGGCGGGCGGGTGGGGAGCCGATCGGGACGCGGTGGTCGCTCTTCCCACGAGGGCTCCCCGCGCGCGGGGGCGCCCCGACCACGTCCACCACGGCGCCCGGCACCCTGCGCCCGAAGGGCCGACGCCCGGTCAGTCCGTGCGGCGCGCGGCCCTCCGGCGGCGGCCCCACAGCGCCAGGGCCGCCGCGCAGGCCGAACCCACGAGGGCCAGCGGCAGACCCGCCGAGAGGCCCGAGGGGGCCGCGCCGTGGCCCGTCTCCCTGCCCGGCACCGCCCCGGCGCGTGCCTCGGCGTCGTCCGTGCCGACCGCGTTGCCGCCGTGGGCCACCGACAGCGCGTGCGTCCCGCCGGTCTCCGGCGCCTTGGTCCTCTCCGGCAGCAGCGATCCCACCGGCAGGACCCGGCCCGCCGCCCTGAAGCCCCAGTCGAGCAGCTCGCGGGCCTCCTCGTACACCGCGAAGCCGCCCCCGGACTGCGGGTTCATCACCGAGACGACCAGGGTCCGGTCGCCCCGCCGGGCGGCGGAGACCAGCGTGTTGCCCGCGCCGCTCGTGTAACCGTTCTTGATCCCGATGAGCCCCGGATAGTGGGCGACTCCGTCCGCGCCGGTCAGCAGCCGGTTGGTGTTCGCGATGCCGAACGACCAGCCGCCCGCAGGGAAGTCCGCGTACCGGGTCGAGCAGTACCGGGTGAACTCCGGGTCCTGCAGTCCTGCCCTGCCGAACAGCGCCAGGTCGTACGCGGACGAGACCTGCCCCGGCGCGTCGTACCCGTCGGGGGACACCACGTGCGTGTCCCGGGCGCCCAGGGACCTGGCCTTCTCCTGCATCTGCCGGGTCATCGAGTCCCAGCCGCCGTTCATCGCGGCCAGCACGTGCACGGCGTCGTTCCCCGAGCTGAGGAAGACACCGTTCCACAGGTCGGAGACCTTGTACGTGTACCCCTCCCTCACCCCGACCAGGCTGCTGCCGTCCCCGATCCCGGTCAGCTCGGAATCGGCCACGGTGTGCTGCTCGGACGGCTCGTGGCGGGGGAGCGCGGTGAGCGCGAACAGCGTCTTCAGGGTGCTGGCGGGCGGAAGCTTCCGGTGCGCGTTCCGGGCGGCGAGCACCTCGCCCGTGGAGGCGTCCGCCACCACCCACGACAGTGCGGAGACCGACGGAGCGGCGGGCACCCCCGGCAGGACCTGCACCTGGGTGCCCGTCCGGTCGAGCAGCGCCGGGTCGACGTACTGTCGCGCGGGCGGCGTCGGTTCCGCGAGGGCGGTGCCCACCCCGAGCGCCGGGGCGGAGGTGACGGAGGAGGCCGAGGCCGCCGGGACGGGCAGCACCAGCAGCAGCGCCGCGGTACCGGCGGCAGCGTGACGGACAGCTGACGTGACGATCATTCAGCCACCCTAGGAACCGGGCGCCGCCCGCGCAGATCGGAGTGCGCCGACCGGCGTAGCGTACGTGCCGTACGGGTGTGGCACACCGCCCGGCCGCCCCGCGACACCGTCCGCCACGGCCTCCGGACCCGCCCCGGACCCGTCCTGAACCCGCGCGGACCTGCCCCGGACCTGCCCCGGACCCGCCCCGCACTCGCCCCGATCTGCCTCCGGAGCCATGACCGGACCCGCCCCCGGCCTCGCCGCCGACCCGTCCGCGCGGGCTCCGTACCCGCCGACTCCGGGCGGGCCTCCGTCCGGCCCGTACGAACATTCCGAGCGAGCCGTCCCGCTGGGAGGACCACTTCGGGGCGGGCTCCGTACGCGCTCCTCCCGAGCCGCCCGTACGAGCCCTCCCCACCCCCTCCTCCCCACCCTGCGGGGACGGCCGCTCCCGCCCCTCCGGACCGCTGTCGGTGCCGCAGGGCATCCTGGTGACGTGCCCTCATACCCGAACCAGAGCAACACCGTTCCGGCCGGGAGCGTCCCGGTGCCGGCCGCCGCCCCGGCCCACCGGACGGTCCCCGGACCCGCCCGGACCCCCGGTCTCCCCGGCGGGCCCTTCGGCGCGCCCGCGCTCCGGCCCGAGCGGCAGCCCCGTACCGACCCCGACGGGCACATGATCGTCTGCGGCGACGACGCCCTCGCCCACCGACTGGCGGGCGAGCTGCACGAGGTGTACGGGGAGCGGGTCACCCTCCTCGTCCCCGCCGGGGCCGACGCGCCCCGCACGCCCACAGCCCGGTCGGGCCGCGCCCTGGCCCTCTTCGGACGGGTCACCGCCGCCGTCACCCGCACCACGGCCCCCGCCACCGTCCCGGACCCCGCCACCGACGACGACGGCGGGACCACCGGCGCCCTACGGATCGTGGCGGCGGCCGAGGCCGACGACCGGGCCCTCACCGAAGCCGGTGTCGAGCGGGCCGCCGCACTCGCCCTCGTCCACGAGGACGACGAGACCAACATCCGGGCCGCGCTCGCCGCCCGCCGCCTCAACCCCCGGCTGCGCCTGGTCATCCGGCTCTACAACCGCAAGCTCGGACAGCACTTCGAGACCCTGCTCGACCAGGCCGCCGCCGTCGCCGAACCGGGCCTCGACCCGGAGAAGCTCGACGCCGCGACCACCGTCCTCTCCGACGCGGACACCGCAGCGCCCGGCCTCGCCGCCGCCGCGGTCGCGGGCACCAGCAAGGTCGTACAGGCGGGCGGACTGCTGCTGCACGCCGTCGAACGGCTGCCCGCCGCCGGACAGGCCCCCGACCCGGGCCGCTGCACCCTCGCGCTGCTCTCCGCGACGGCAGGGGACCCCGCGGGCTGCGAGGGCTCCGAGCGCAGCGGCGAGGACGGCCCGCGCCTGCTCCCCGACGACCGTACGGTCGCCGCCGCCACCGGCCGCGCCGCCGTCACCCTCGAAGCGGTCACCGCGGCGGGTCCCGCCGCGCCCGCCGCCCGGCTCGCCGCGTCCGCGCTGCCCGTCGCCTCCCTCTTCTCCCGCAGACTGCGCTGGTCCCTGGCCGGAGCGGCCGCCGCCGTCCTCGCGCTGGCCCTGGCCTCCACCTTCACCACCGGCGACCACCCGCTGCACGCGGCCTATCTGACGCTCCTCGACATCTTCGCCATCGGCGATCCGGCGGTCGGCGAGGCGACCAGCCGCCAGGTCCTGCAGATCCTCGCCGGGTTCGTCGGGCTGCTCCTGCTGCCGGTGATCGTTGCCGCCCTGCTCGAAGGACTCGGCACCTTCCGCTCCGCCACCACCCTGCGGCGCCCGCCCCGGGGGCTCTCCGGCCACGTCGTCCTCCTCGGCCTGGGCAAGGTCGGCACCCGGGTCCTCGCCCGGCTGCGGGGGCTCGGCATCCCCGTGGTGTGCGTCGAGTCCGACCCCGAGGCCCGGGGCATCGCGGTCGCCCGCAGGCTCCGTGTCCCCACCGTCGTCGGAGACGTCACGGAGGAAGGAGTCCTGGAGGCCGCCCGCATCCACCGGGCGCACGCCCTCCTCGCCCTCACCAGCGTCGACATCACCAATCTTGAGGCGGCGCTCTCCGCCCGCGCCGTCACGCCGGACCTCCGGGTCGTCCTGCGCCTGTTCGACGACGACTTCGCGACCGCCGTCTTCCGCACCCTGCGGACCGCGCACCCCGCCGCCCTGACGCGGAGCCGCAGCGTCTCCCACCTCTCCGCGCCCGCCTTCGCGGCGGCCATGCAGGGACGGGAGGTGCTCGGCGCCGTCCCCGTGGAACGCCGGGTGCTCCTCTTCGCCGCCGTGGACGTCGCGGACCATCCGCTGCTCGACGGCCTGACCGTGGCGGAGGCCTTCCGGCCGGGGGCCTGGCGGGTCCTCGCCCTCGACGGGAGCCGCGTCGGCCCGGCGGACCGGCGCCGGGACGGGAACCGGACGTGGCGCCTGGAACCCGACCGGCTCCTCCGGCCGGGGGACCGGGTCGTGGTCGCGGCCACCCGCCGGGGCCTGGCGGAACTCCTGGGCCGGGGCGGACCCGGCGGGCGTACGGAGGGAAGAGCGACGGGGGACGAACCGGTACGCGCGGAGGGGAGCCGACCGTAGGATCGGACCGCCCGGAACCACCACGCCGTTCCACCGCGCCCGTCCCTCTACGCGTACTCCACCGTCCGCGCTCGACCGCGCCCGCTCCACAGCGCCTGTCTCACCGGGCCCGCTCCACCCGGCCCACCCGCCGACGACCCGCCCCGCGAGGCCCCCGCCCCGCGAGGCTCCGTCCCACAAGGCCCCGCCCCACAGGCCCCCGTGAGGCTGCCGCCCCGCACGACCGTTCCGCCGTACCGGACCGCTCCCCGTAGTCAGGAGTTCTCTCCATGGACACGACACCGCACCGCTCCGCATCCGGCCGTACCCCGCACCGTCTGGACCCGGCGGGCGGCTGTCCGCACGCCGACAACGCCCGGCTGCTCGCCGGAGGGGCCGTCGTCCCGGTCGTCCTGCCCGGCGGGATCGAGGGCATGGCGGTCCTCGGCCACGACGCCCTCCGCGAGTTCCTCGCCCACCCCGACGTCGCCAAGGGCCCGCAGCACTTCGCCGCCCTCGCCGAGGGGCGCGTACCCGAAGGGTGGCCGCTGCGGACCTTCGCGACCGTCCCCGGGATGACGACCGCCGACGGCGCCGACCACCGCCGGTTACGGACCCTGGTCAGCAGCGCCTTCACCGCCCGCCGCATCGAGGAACTGCGCCCCCGTGTCGAGGCGGTCACCGCCGAACTCCTCGACGGACTCGCCGAGGCCGCCCGGACCGGCGGCGGTGTCGCGGACCTGCGCCGGAACTACGCGCTGCCGCTGCCGCTCGGTGTCATCTGCGAACTGTTCGGCGTGGACCCGGCCCATCAGGAGCGGTTGCACGACCTCTCCGATCTGGTCGTCGCCACCGACACCGAGCCCGCGCGGGCCGTCGCCGCGAACCGGGAACTCGCCGGAATCCTCGCCACCGTCGCCGCCGAGAAGACCGCCGCACCCGGCGACGACCTCACCAGTGCCCTGATCGCCGCCCGCGACGAGGGCGGCGACCGCCTCGGGCAGGCCGAACTGATCGGCACCCTGCTGCTGATGATCATCGCGGGACACGAGACGACCCTGAACCTGGTGACCAACGCGGTCCGGGCGCTCTGCGCCCACCGGGACCAGCTGACCCTGGTCCTGGAGGGCCGTGCCACCTGGGCGGACGTGGTGGAGGAGACCCTGCGCTGGGACAGCCCGGTCAGCTACTTCCCGTTCCGCTACCCCGTCCGGGACCTGACGCTCGACGGCACCCCGATCCCCCGGGGCACCCCCGTGCTGGCCGGATACTCGGCGGCAGGCCGGGACCCGAAGACCCACGGCCCGGACGCCGACCGCTTCGACATCACCCGTACGCCGACGGTGAAGCACCTGTCGCTCGGGCACGGCCCCCACTACTGCCTGGGCGCGCCGCTGGCCCGGCTGGAGGCGACCGTGGCCCTGCGGGCGCTCTTCACCCGTTTCCCGGAACTCGACCTCGCCGCCCCCGAGTCCGCGCTGCGCCGCCACGCGGGCTTCGTCGGCAACAGTGTCAGCGAGCTGCCGGTCCGGCCGCTTCCCTGAGGGTCCGTCACCCCTGTGGCGGTGGCGGGTCGTCGTGCTCCCCCGGGGCCGGTGG
This sequence comes from Streptomyces sp. NPDC087215, assembly GCF_044744885.1. Lineage (NCBI taxonomy): Bacteria > Bacillati > Actinomycetota > Actinomycetes > Kitasatosporales > Streptomycetaceae > Streptomyces > Streptomyces sp. NPDC087215. The sequence goes on along the minus strand of NZ_JBIUZD010000006.1, from coordinate 389,360 downwards.
GAAGCTCCGCAAGGACGACACCAGACGCAGCAGCCGGTCCTCGTTCCCCTCCAGGCCCGCCGCGCGGAGAGCCTCGTCCACCTCGGCCATCGGCCGGGTGAGCATCTCTCCCGCGCGCGGGGCGAGGCGGGGATCGGTCAGCACGGCCCGGGTGGACTGGAGCAGCCGCAGATACGCCTGGGCGGCCGCGCGCTCCGGGGCGGTGATCGTGGTCATGTCGGGCTCCCTCTCGACAGTTCGGCAACCCCAACTCTCGCCCACAGGTCTGACAACGATGTGCCGGGGTGGGCTCCGATCGCTGTGGCCCGTGGCCCGTGGTCGGGAGTCCGTGGTCGGGAGTCCGGGCTCGGGAGTCCGGGCTCGGGAGTCCGGGGCTGGGGTCGGGGGTCGGGCGTCGGGCCTCAGGCCCTCCGTGTCCCGGGGAACGTCTTCCCGGGCCGTCCGGAGACGAGTTCGCCCAGGTGCCGCCGGGGCAACTCGTCGCCGTCCTCCACGGCTCAGGCCGGGCGGACCGCTACCGGAGCCCGCCGGGGCGGGACCCGACCGGTGCCCCGGCCCGGCCCTCCACGGGACCCGGCCCGCTTCCCCTCCCGGCACAGAACACGTCGTCCCCGCCGTGCTCAGGCCCGTCCTTCGAGCCGCGCCGAGAGGCGTTCCAGGAACACCCGCTGGCCCTCGACGAGGAGCGGGACGGCCCTGTCCGGCGGGTACCAGGCCACCCGGTCGATCTCGGGGAACTCCGCGCGGACCCCGGACCGGGGCGGCCACTCCATGGTGAACGTGCCCGGTACGACCGCCGCCGGGTCGAGGGTGCCCTCGACGGCCCAGACCGTGACGACCTTGCCGCCGCGCTGCCGGGACTCGCCCAGATCGAGCCACGGGCCCTCCGGGGCCGGAAGGCCCAGTTCCTCCTGGAACTCGCGGCGAGCCGCCGCCTCCGGCGGTTCGTCCGGCCCGTACTCGCCCTTGGGGATCGACCAGGCCGCCTGTTCCCGGGAGGCCCACAGGGGCCCGCCCATATGGCCGATGAGGACTTCGACGCCCCCGTCCGTCGTACGGCGGAAGACGAGGAGACCCGCGCTGCGTTTGTCCGGCATGTCGCCAGTGTGACCGAAGGCCCCGGCCCTCGCGGCGCCGCCGCCCCGGAGGCTCACTCCTCCGCGCCGAGCACCACCGGGCCGCCCGCCGGGTCCACGCCGTCGGTCCACCGGGGTGCCAGCCGCAGCGGACGCCCGGGGTCGAGCGTCCCCCGCAACCGCTCCCGCCGCAGCGGGGAACCGTCCTGGCTGACGGTCAGGAGCGGCCGTACGAGCCGCCGCTCGGGCCGTACGAGGAGGGTCACCGGTTCCGTACCGAGGAGCCCCGGCGTCACCCGGCGCAGCGGCCCCGCCGTCGTGACCGGCACTCCGCCGCCGGGCCAGGGCCGTCCGGCGAGCCGGTCGAGCACGGCCGCCGCCACCGCCCGGCCCTCGGCGGCGGCCGTCTGCGCCGGTTCCCCGCCGTGCAGCAGGTTCCCGACGGCGAAGACACCCGGCTCGGCGGTGTGGAAGGCGCTGTCCGTCACCGGCCCCCGGATGCCCGGGGCGAGCGGCAGCCCACCGGCGCGGGCCAGTTCGTGGTCGGGGATCCAGTCGCCGGTGAAGACCACCGTGTCGCAGCGCAGGACGTGGGCGCGCCCGTCGCCGCCCCGGACGACGACCCCGGTGAGCCGGCCGCGCCCGCGCAGTTCCGTCACGACCGTGTCGGTGAGCACCGGCACCGGTCCGAAGGCGCGCGGGCGCGCCGGGTGTGCACCGACGACCGCCACGACCTGGACCCCGGCCGCGCGCAGGGTCCGCACCGCACCACGTGCCACGGCTTCGCCGCCGACGACCACGGCCCGGTGGCCGACCGGCTCCTGCCAGGTCCGGCCGGACAGGACCAGTCGCTGGAGCTCTCCGGTGGTGAACACCCCGGCGGGCCGTGAGCCCGGGACGAGCCGTGCGCCGCGGGGCCGTTCGCGGGCGCCGGTGGCGAGGACCACGGCGCGGGCCCGGATCTGTTCGAGGCCGGTGGGGGCGGTGACGTCGAGGGTCAGGGGACCGGCCCAGCCGGTGGCCGACACGCCGGTGCGGACGGTCGCCCCGGCGCGGAGCGCGGCGCGCACTGCGCGCCGCGCGTATCCGGGGCCGTCCAGGGGGCGGCCCCGGGCGTCCGCGCCGAAGCCGGGGCGCGCGCAGTGCCGGGGGACACCGCCCGCGGCCCGTTCCCGTTCCAGGACCTCGACGCGGCCCGCACCGGCCGCCGCGAGCCGGGCGGCGGCGGCGAGCCCGGCGGGGCCCGCGCCCACGACCAGGACGTCGACCGTACGGTTCACCGGGTCCCTCCCCGTACGGCCGTCACGGTCCGCGCGCCGAGGGTCCGGCGTACCGGAGCCGCTCCTCGTACGGGTGCCTGCGCACGCGCGCGTGCGGCGGGAGCGCCGTTCACCGTCGTTCCTCCCCGCCCCGCCGAGGGCGTCCGTGTTCCTCGAAGAGCGCGCGCACCTCCGCGCCGCAGTAGTGGCCCTGGCAGCGGCCGCCCCGCGCGCGGGTCCTGCGGCGCAGACCGTCGAGGCCGCCCGGGGGGATCGTCGAGGTGAGGGCGGCGCGGATCTCGCCCCGGGTGACCCGCTCGCAGTGGCAGACGATCGAGCCGAACTCGGGGTCGCGGGCGATGAGCCGGGCGTCCCGGTAGGGGCGGGGGAAGGCTTCGCCGAGGTTCGGCATCGTGATCGCGGCGAGCGGCCGTTCGGGGCCCGGGTCGAGGCCGCAGTCGGCGAGCAGCCCCCGGACGTGTTCGGCGACGGCCAGGGAGGCGGTGAGGCCGGTGGAGCGGATCCCGCCCACCGTCACGTACCGCAGCTCCGGATGCGCGGCGATCCGGTAGTCCTCCTGGCCGGTGGCGGCGCGCAGTCCGGCGTAGACGGCGGTGACCTCCTCGTCGAGCAGGGCGGGCAGGACGCGGCCGCCCCGCTCGCGGAGTCCGGCGAGCCCGTCCGCCGTGGTGCCGGTGGCGGTCTTGTCGGTCAGGTCCTCGGCGGTGGGGCCGAGCAGGACGTTGCCGTACACCGTGGGGGTGATCAGGACCCCCTTGCCGAGCGGGCCGGGGACGGGCAGCAGGATGTGCCGTACGAGGCCGCGGGCGAACTTGTCGAAGACGAGGAGCTGGCCCCGGCGCGGGGTGACGGTGAAGTCCTCGCGGCCGACCAGCGCGTCGAACGCGTCGGCGTGGAGTCCGCAGGCGTTGACGAGGTAGCGGGCGCGCAGGACACCGCGCCGGGTGCCGAGCCGGTGGTACGGCTCGCCCGGCCGGACCTCCTCCACCCGGCAGCCGAGGTGCAGGTCCACCCCGGAGCGGACGGCCTGGGTGGCGTACGCGAGGGTCGTCGTCCACGGGCAGATCACGGACTCGCCCGGTACGTCGAGCGCCCCCAGGGCGCCGGGTCCCAGGTGCGGTTCACGGGACCGGAGCGCTTCGGCGGAGAGGGGCCGGGTGGTGCGGTGGCCGTTGCGCACGGCCTTCCCTGCGAGGCGGGGGAGGGCGGCGAGCTGCTGCTCGTCCCAGGCCACGAGCAGGGCGCCGAGGGGTTCCACGGGGATGCCGGTCTCCCGGGCGTACGCGGAGAGCAGCCCGTGGCCCTCATGGACGAGGCGGGCCTCCAGGGTCCCGGGGACGGCGTCGAAACCGGTGTGCAGGATGGCCGTGTTGGCCTTCGACGTGCCGTCGCCGACGTCGTCCGAGGCGTCCACGAGCGCGATCCGCAGCGGATGGCGGGCCAGCGCGCGGGCCACGGCGGAACCGACGACACCCGCGCCGACGACCACGACGTCGTACACGTCGTCGCGCCCACCGGGCAGCGCCCCCTTCCGGGTGACGCTCACCGGACCCCACCGGGAACGGCTCCACCGGGTGGGACCCTTCCGGGTACGACCCCTCCGGATACGGCCCCGTCAGGGACGGTCCCGCCGGAGCCCGCCCCGCCGGTACCCGTTCTTTCGGCCAGTGACGTGACCTCGGTGCGGAAGCGGGCCAGACGGGTTTCGGCCTCGTCGCGGGAGATCCGGGGTTCGTACACCGCAGAGGGCCTCCACCGCGGCACGGCCCGGTCGAGGGTGAGGTGCGGGTCGTGGCCGAGGCGGGCCACCGCGCCGACGCCGACGGCCGTCGCGTCGGGGGACGCGGCGACCTCGACGGGCAGTTGGAGCAGATCGGCCTGGGTCTGCATGAGCAGCGCGGACCGGGTCAGCCCGCCGTCGGCGCGCAGCGCGGTCGGCGGCGCGCCCCGCTCCGCGGTGACGGCCGCGGTGAGGTCCACGACCTGTGCGGCGATCCCCTCGCAGAGGGCGCGGACCAGATGGCCCCGGGTGGTGTCCAGGCCGAGGCCGGAGAGGGAGCCGCGCACGTCCCCGCGCCACCAGGGCGCGGCGAGTCCGGCGAGCGCCGGGACGAAGGTGACCCCACCGGTGTCGGCCACGGTGCCGCCGACGGTGTCGATCTCCCCGGCGCCGGTGAGGACTCCGAGGTCGGTGAGCCAGCGGACGGCGGAGGCGACCGTGTAGACCTGTCCGTCCAGGCAGTGGGTGACCCGGCCGCGGAGCCGCCAGGCGACGCAGCCGACGAGGCCCGAGGTGGTGCGGTGGGGCGCGGGCCCGGTCCTGGCGAGGAGGAAGGCGCCGGTGCCGTACGTGCACTTGGCGGCGGCCGCGTCGTCGGCGCTCTGGGCGAGGAGCGCGGCCTGCTGGTCCACCAGGAGGCCGGTGAGGGGGAGCGGCGGGCCGAAGGCGCGGGTGGTGCCCACGGGGGTGTCGCAGTCCACGATCCGGGGGAGGCGTTCGCCGCCGAGGCCGTAGTGGTCGAGGGCGGTCCCGGACCAGGCGAGGGTGTCCAGGTCGAGGAGTCCGGTGCGGCCCGCGGTCGCCGTGTCGGTGACGAAGGCGCCCGTGAGCCGGTGGACCAGCCAGGCGTCGCTGGTGGTGACCACCCCGGCGCCGGTGGCGTGGCGGCGGATCCAGGCCATCTTGGGCGCGGCGAAGTAGGGGTCCACCGGAAGCCCGGTGATGTGTCTCAACTCGACTTCGTGGAGGGCTAGTTCGTCGCAGAGCGCGGCGGCTCTGCGGTCCTGCCAGACGAGTGCGTCGGTGAGGGGTTCGCCCGTCCCGGGGTCCCAGGCGAGGACGGTCTCGCCCTGGTTGGCGAGGCCCACGGCGGCGACCCCGGTGCCCGCCTCGGCGAGTGCCGCGCGTCCGGCGGCGACCACGGAGTCGTACAGCTCACGCGGGTCGGTCTCGACCAGACCGCCGGGCAGGTGGCGGGGCCGCACGGGCGCCGTGCCGCTGCCGATGACTCCGCGCTCGGGGCAGAGGACGAGGGCCTTGGTGCCCGAGGTGCCCTGGTCGACGGCGAGTACGGGGCCGCCCGTCATCGTGCCGCTCCTGTCCTGGTGACCGCACGGTGATCACCCGATCACCGAAAAGGGTCAGAGTGCCGTCCCGGCGGGGCTGCGTCAAGCCCCGGGCCGGGAGCCCGTCACCTCCACCGGGCTACCTGACAGTAAGTCAAATTCAGTCGCTGGCTGAATAGTTACCGTCACGGAAGAAAGTGGACCGGTCACGTCCAGAGACCTCTATAGTGATCGCCGATCAACGGCCGGGACGCCGCCGGGGGACTGACCACCCCCACCAGCCACCGAGGACCCATGTCACCGACACCACCCCCCACCCCCTGATGGCCGCCCAGGGCTTCCGCCCCGTCTACCACCCGGCGGGCCACGACCACGCCCTGCGCCACGCCCTCCAGGACTTACGCACCGGGCGCTGGGTGGCGATGGCCCGGCTCCTCGACGAGACGGCCGACTGGGACGGCTGGACCCGGCGGACCCAGGTCCTCGCCGCCGTCGCCGCGGGCACCGACGTCGTCCACGCCTGGCGCGCCGAACAGCCCGACAGCCTGGCCGCCACCGTCATGCACAGCCGGGTCGCCGTCGAACGGGCCGTACGCGCGCACCGCGGCGCCCATCCCCGCACCAGGGAGCTGTGGCAGGAGGCGTGGACCGCCTGCCGGGACGCCGCCGACCGCGCCCCCGAGGACCCCGTGCCCTGGATCGGGCTGATCGCCCTCGCCGCCCTCGACGGACGCCAGCGGATGGCCGAGCACCGCGCCACCCCGCCCGCCCCCATGCTGCCACCGGGGCCCTGGGGGCTGCTCGCCGAGGCGGAGAAGCGCGACCCGCACAACCGCGAGGCGCACCACCGGATGCTCCAGTTCGTCTACGCCCGGCGCCCCGGACCGCTCTCCGAGGCCGTCAACTACTCGCACTGGGCGGCCTCCTCGGCCCCCGTCGGCTCCGCGCTGCACGCCCTCCCGCTCTATGTGCGCGTCGAGCGCTACCGGCGCGAACGCGGCCACGAACGCGCCCTCGACCTGCACTGGGTCGGCGAGGACGCCGTGCGCGACGCCCAGCGCGCCCTCGACACCTGGTTCTTCTTCTGCGCGACCGACGACGCCTCGCTGCTCGACCTGAACCATCTCGCGCACGCGCTCTACGGCGCCCTGCACTTCGTCGACGCGGCCCGGGTCTTCGAGGCCCTCGGCCCCTTCTACACCACCCTGCCCTGGGCGTACCGGACCCCCCATCCGGACGATCGCGCCCTGGCCGAAGAGGTCTTCCTGCGCGCCCGCGCCCGCTGTCTCAGCGGCTGAGCCCGCCACGGCCGAGAGCCGCGCGCCCGACCCCTTCCGCCCCACCGCTCACCCCCGTCCCCGGAGGAACCGATGCCCCGCACCGCAGCGCCCGACGCGATACGCACACCCCCACCCGTCCATGACGAGGAGGCGCGGCTCAGGGAGCTCGGCTACCAGCCCGTCCTGGCCCGCCGCATGGGTGGTTTCGGCAACTTCGCCATCAGCTTCTCGGTCATCTCCGTCCTCTCCGGCTGCATGACCCTGTACGGCTTCGGCCTGGGCACCGGCGGACCCGCCGTGATGCTCTGGGGCTGGGCGGGCGTCGGTCTCTTCGTCCTGTGCGTCGGCCTCGCCCTCGCCGAGGTCACCAGCGCCTATCCGACCTCGGGCGCGCTCTACTACATGGCCGACCGGCTCGGCGGGCGCCGCTGGGGCTGGTACACGGGCTGGCTGAATCTGCTCGGTCTGCTCGGTGCCATCGCGGGCATCGACTACGGCGCCGCGCTCTTCACGGGAGCGTTCCTCAACCTCCAGTGGGGCTTCGTGCCCACCCCGGAGTCCACCTTCCTCATCTTCCTGGCGATCCTGCTGCTCCACGCCACCCTGAACCTCTTCGGGGTGCGTCTGGTCAGCGTCCTGAACTCGATCAGCGTCTGGTGGCACCTCGCGGGTGTCGCCGTCATCGTCGGCGCCCTCGCGTTCATCCCCGACCACCACCAGTCCGTCGACTTCGTGTTCACCGAGTTCGTCAACGACACCGGCTGGGCGAACCCCTTCTACGTCGCCGCCATCGGCCTGCTGCTCGCCCAGTACACCTTCTCCGGCTACGACGCCTCGGCCCACCTCTCCGAGGAGACCTCCAACGCCTCCGTCACCGCCGCCAAGGGCATCGTGCGGGCCATCTGGGTCTCCTGGATCGCCGGATTCGCCCTGCTCGCCGGGCTGACCTTCGCCATCCAGGACTACACCGCCACGCAGAACAGCGCCACCGGCGTCCCGCCCGCCCAGATCTTCCTGGACGCGCTCGGCACCGGCGGCGCCACCGCGCTGCTCCTCGTGGTCATCGTCGCCCAGCTCTTCTGCGGCAACGCCGAGGTCGCCGCCGCCAGTCGCATGGTCTTCGCCTTCAGCCGCGACAACGCCCTGCCCGGTTCGGCGATCTGGCGGAAGATCAGCAACCGCACCCAGACCCCGGTCCCCGCCGTCTGGCTCTCGGTGGCCGTGGCCGCGCTGCTCGCCGTCCCCTCGCTGTACTCGGCCACCGCCTACGGCGCCGTGACCGCGATCAACGTCATCGGCATCACCCCCGCCTACGCCATCCCGATCTATCTGCGGCTGCGCGCCGGAGACCGGTTCACGCCCGGCCCGTGGAGTCTGGGCCGCTGGAGCAAGCCGATCGGCTGGACCGCCGTGGTCTGGGTGGCGCTGGTGACCGTGCTGTTCTGCCTGCCGCAGAAGTCCCCCGTGACGGTCGACAGCATGAACTACGCCGTGATCGCGCTGGCCGTGGTCCTCGTCCTGGCCAGCGTCTGGTGGTACGTCGCCCGCCGCTCGTACGGCACTCCGACGGCCTACGGCACGGCCCGCGAGGAGGCCGAGATCGCCGAGGGCATCGTCTGACACCGGGCCCATGTCCCGTCCGCGTTCCCCCTGCGGACGGGAGCGGGAACACCGTCAGGCGCTGAACTCGTACGTCCAGGAGGCCGAACGGGACGAGCAGCAGTCGATGTCCGTGATCTCCAGCGCGTGCCCGTGCTGGTCCGACACCACCCGGTGGACGACCAGCCGGGCCGCGCCGCCGGCCGTCGTCGTCATGGGGCCGGGCGGAACGCCGACCGACTCCCGGTGGGTGATCCGCAGCCCCGCCTGGTGCATCCAGTGGTACAGCAGCCGCAGGTCCGGCTGCTGGCGGTAGTCCCGTCCGCGCCGGTAGCGGGACAGCTGCGGGATCTCGGTGAGGGCGGCCCGGGAGAACCAGGACACCGCCCGCTGGAGCGCGTTGCCCTGAGGCCCGAGCACCACGTGCCGGTGCACGAGGGTCGGCTCACCCGGGGTGAGCAGCAGCCTCGGTGCCAGCGGCGCGGGCGGTGTCTCCCAGGTCAGCGAGGCCCGGACCAGGGCCTCCGCCGCGCGGGGGCCGCCCGGGAAGGTCGGCCGACGGGCCGTCAGGGACGGGCCGGTGTCCTGGCTGTCCGTCCCGCCCGCGGCGAACGTACCTCGTCGGTCCGTGACCACCAGCCTTTCCTCCCGCAGGAGTTGCAGCGCGCTGCGTACGGTCTGTCGGTTGACGTGGTACCGCTGGGACAGGCAGCGCTCCGAAGGGAGCCTGCTGCCGGGGGCGATGCGCCGGTCGGCGAGGTCCTCGCGCAGCGAGGCGGCAACCCGGAGGTAGAGCGGCGGGACCGCCGCCTCGAAATCGGGCTCGGCCATGATCAAACCTTTCTTCGCTCTGTGTGACCGCGTGGGTCGATTGTGTGAGCAATTCCTATCATTGGTCTAAACCATTTAGCTAGGCCGGTCCGGCAGAGTGGCCGAAAGGAGCGTCGCACCGTGTAATGAGGTAGCAGGTGGCGGGCCAAGGGACCGCGCCGAGGCGAAGGCGGGTGAGGCCGGATGACGACGCCGTCGGAACGCGCCGCACGGGGCAAGGAAGCCCGTCGACGAGCCCCCCGATCCTCCCACGGCCGTTGGATACCCAGCTCCCAGCGCCCCGACCCCCTCGACGTCCTCGCACGGCAGTGCACCGACCGGCTGCCCGACCTCGTCCCCCTCCGGTACGCCCGGATGGCCGCCTCCCCCTTCGCCTTCCTGCGCGGCGCCGCCGCCGTCATGGCCGCCGACCTCGCCGCGCCCCGCCACACCGGACTCACCGTCCAGCTCTGCGGCGACGCCCACCTCCTCAACTTCGGGGTCTACGCCTCACCCGAACGGCTGCTCCTCTTCGACGTGAACGACTTCGACGAGACGCTCCCCGGACCCTTCGAATGGGACGTGAAACGGCTCGCCGCCAGCGTCGCCGTCGCCGCCCTCCAGAACGGCAGCGCCAAGGCGGGGGCCCACCGTGCCGCCCTCCTCGCCACCGAGTCCTACCGGACCCACATGCGCCGCCTCTCCGGACTCGGCGAACTCGCCGTCTGGTACGAACGGATCGACGCCGACGACCTCGTCCACCTGGTCCGCCGCCAGGAACGCGCCCGTGTCGCCGGCCGTCTCGCCCGTGCCCGGCGCCGCACCAGCCTCCACGCGCTCGCCAAGCTGACCGCCCCCGACGCGGACGGCACCCGCCACTTCGTCGAGGACCCGCCGCTCCTCGAACGCACCACGGACCTCGACCGGGTCACCCTCGGCAAGATCTTCAGCGACTACCGCAGCTCCCTCTCCGAGGAGCGCCGCGTCCTCCTCGACCGCTACCGCTTCCTCGACGCCGCCCGCAAGGTCGTCGGCGTCGGCAGCGTCGGCACCCGCTGCTCCGTCCTCCTCCTCGAAGGACGCGACCCGGGCGACCCGCTCGTCCTCCAGATCAAGGAAGCCGTGCCGTCCGTCCTGGAGCCCTACCTCGTCCCGACCGCCTACCCCCATCAGGGACGGCGGGTCGTCCACGGCCAGCGCCTCACCCAGGCGGCCAGCGACATCTTCCTCGGCTGGATGACCGGGCCCGAACGACGGCACTTCTACTGGCGCCAACTGCGCGACATGAAGGGCTCGGCGGAGGTCGAGACCATGTCGCCCACCATGCTGCGGGACTACGCGCGGCTCTGCGGGCGCGCCCTGGCCCGCGCCCACGCCCGTTCCGGCGACCGCATCGCCGTCGCCGCCTACCTGGGCGGCTCCGACGTCTTCGACCGCGCCGTGGCCGACTTCGCCCTCGCCTACGCGGGCCAGAACGCCGACGACTACGCGGCCCTCGGCGCGGCGATAGCGGCGGGCGTGGTCACGGCCGCACCCGCGGGCTGACGGGCCGGTTCGGGCCAGGCCCCCGGTCGGGATGGCCGGGATGGCGGCGCGCGGGCGCCCGCCCGACCTTGAGGGGCCAGCCGTCGCTCGCCGGTCCCACCGTCCCTCACGGGTGTGCCGCCCCTTACGGGCCCCGTGAACCCTTACGGGTCATGCCGTCCCGTAAGGGTCCGGCGATCCCGTAAGGGTCCGGCGATCCCGTAAGGGTCCGGCGATCCCTTACGGGTCCGGCGATCCCTTACGGGTCCGGCGATCCCTTACGGGTCCGGGTACGGGCCCCGGCCGGGGAGCGCGCCTGCCGCTCGCGGGCACCCCCGCGGGCCCGCTCCCTCAGGTCTCCCGGCGCAGAGGTGGTTCCGTCGGGGTCGGGGACACCGGGCCGAACAGCACCGCGCGGGCCACCGAGGGGGCGAAGAGCCCCGTCAGGGGTCCGGTCAGGGTCAGCGCCTCCCGGAACGGCTTCCCGACCACCGGATCGCCCGCCGCCCGTTCCTGGACCCGGGTCAGATACCAGCCGACGGCCTTGTCGAGCGTCCCCGAACGGGCCGCGTCCCCCGTCGCGCCGGGCATCTTCTTGTCCGCGCCTGCCGAGATGTCCCACGCCTGCCGGGAGGCGGCGAGCAGCGCGCGCTGCACCCGCCGGGTGGTCGGGACGCGCCTCCGGTCCGCGAGCGCCCGGCGCAGCGCGACCGCCGTGATCGCGGCGACGGCCATCCCCTGCCCGTAGACCGGGTTGAAGGCGCAGAGCGCGTCCCCGGTGGCGAGGAACCCGGCCGGGCGCCGCCCCGGACGGTCGTACCGGCGCCGGATGTTGGCGGTCCTGCGGAAGCCGTACACCGGGGACTCCGGTTCGGCCCGAGCCAGCCAGTCGCTGATCAACGGATGGGGGAGCCGCTTCGCGTACTCCTCGAACGCCCCCTCCTCGGTGGGAGGTTCGTCGCCCCGCAGCCCCGAGAGGGTGACGAGGTGCCGTCCGTCGCCGAGCGGCAGCACGACACCGCCGTACACCTGGGAGGGGTTGGGCACGATGTTGTAGCCGACGGTGTCGGTGCCGGGGTCCCCGGCGGGCACGCGGTACACGCGCGTGCCGTACGCGAGGCCGGTGTCGAGGGTTTCCTCGTGCGGCGCCTCGGCGCCGATGCCCGCCAGCCAGTCGGCCGCCCTGGTGGACCGCCCGGACGCGTCCACCACCAGATCTGCGGCGAGCGTACGGGTCTCCTTGTCGCCGCCCGCGCCACGCGTCCGCAGTCGTACGCCCCGGACCCGGGCGGAGTCGCCGACCAGGCCCACGGTCTCGGTGCCGTCGAGCAGTTCGACCCGAGGATCGGCCGAGACCCGCTGCCGCACCAGCCATTCCAGCTGCGGGCGCGGGCCGCTGTAGAAGTACGAGCTCGCGGACGAGCGGCGGAACCACCGGCCGCCCTGCCACTGGATCATGTCCTGCGGGATGCCCACCTCCGGGGCACCGAGTTCGCGCAGTTCGTCGGTGAACCCCGGCAGCAGTTCGTCGAGCGCCCGCTGCCCGCCGTGGATCAGCACATGAAGATGCCGCCCCTGCGGGACCCCGGGCCGTGAATCCGGCCCCTCCGGGAAGCGGTCGCGCTCGACGACGGTCACCTTCTCCGCGTGTTCGGCGAGGACGCGGGCGGCCAGCAGCCCGGCGAGACTTCCCCCGATGACCACCGCGTGGCGTGTCGCGCGATGCCCCAAGTCGTCGGCCATACCCGCCCTTTCGTGTCGTGGACCCCCGGCCGTCCAGTATCACACTGCGGTACGTGCCGCGTCGTGTTCCGTCACCGCTGCGGTGGACACGACCGTACGGTTTCGGCCGCCCCGTCCCGTCCCGCCCCGGCCCCTCCCCGGAGCGGACGCGGGCCCGGGGCCCGTCCCCCGCGGGGGCGGGCCCCGGGGGGACCTCAGGCTCAGACTCCGGCGATCGACCGGATCCAGGAGCGGTAGGCCGTCACGTTGGTGTACGCGGTGGTCGTCTGGCGGTCGCTCGTCGACGCCACCCCGACCTGGATGCCGGAGGCCGTCATCGGACCGCCCGAGTCGCCGCCCGCGGTGATGCCGTCGCCGCGCCGGGCGCAGATCGCCGAACCGCCGTAGGCGTCGGTGCAGCCGCCGGTCACCGTCACGTTGGCGACCTTCAGGTACCGGGACTGGCAGTTGATCTCTGAGCCGCACTGGGACGTGGCGCCCCAGCCGTACACCTGGACGCCCTGCCCGACGCTCACCGAGCCGGGCTGGCCGAGCTGGGAGTAGGTCGTCGACACGGACCGGTCGAGGCGCACGAGCGCCAGGTCCGAGCTGTGCGTGTAGGTCTGGGTGCCGTTGGCGACGGTTCCGCCGCTGAACTGGTCCAGGCTGCCGATGCGGAAGGAGAGCCCGCCGCCGCTGACGCAGTGCTTGGCGGTCAGGATCCAGGTGGGGGCGATGATCGTCGCCGAACAGGTCTCTCTGCCCTGGGAGTACAGACGGGCGGCCCACGGGCCGCTGGAGGCGTAGCCGCCGCCGATGATGGGCCGGACGCTCTGGCCCGTGGCACCGGCCGGTCCGTTGTCGGGCGCGGCGGTCGCGGTGGGGGCCAGCAGGGCGAGCACGGAGAGGGCTCCGGCCGCGGCGGACGCCCAGATGCGGTGAATGCGCAAGGTTCCTCGTCTCCGACGGCGCGCGGGAGCGCCGCCCGTGGGGGTGGGGACAGTGGAACCAGACTCTTCTCGCGGGAGGCCGCCGGGTAATCCCGTCCGGGCATAACACCGTGCTATCGGTCGGCCTCCCCGGGCTCGTTCCGCCCCGGACCACCCCCGGGCGCCCGTCAGCCGCTCCACCCGGAAGCGCCCCGTCCCGATCCCGCCCCGCGGTACGAGGCGGCGCAGCCGGTCGGGTCCGTCCGTCGGCGCTCCGACTGGCCCTGATCCGGCGTGAGACGGCGGGAGGGTCCGGCCCGGAGCCCGGTCGCGCCGACCACGGCCGCCGCCCGCGTCCGCCGCAGCGGGGCGGCCCGCGTCGGCCGGGGCCGGACGGTCCCGGCCGGACCGAGGCGCCCGGCGCGCACGAGCACGGGGCCTCCCGTGCCCCGGAACGGGCGGTCCGTACGGCTCAGAGGGTGGCCGCGAGCCGGGTGCCCTGGTCGATGGCCCGCTTGGCGTCCAGTTCGGCGGCGACGTCCGCGCCGCCGATCAGATGCGCCGTACGGCCCGCCGCCACCAGCTCCTCGTACAGGTCGCGGCGCGGTTCCTGGCCCGCGCAGAGCACCACCGTGTCGACCGGGAGGAGCCGGGCCTCCCCGCCGACGGTGAGGTGCAGCCCCTCGTCGTCGATCCGGTCGTAGGTGACGCCCGCGACCATCGTCACGCCCCGGTGCTTGAGTTCGGTGCGGTGGATCCAGCCGGTGGTCTTGCCGAGACCCGCGCCGACCTTGGACTCCTTGCGCTGGAGGAGGTGCACCTGGCGCGGCGCCGCACCGCGCTCGGGGGTGCGCAGACCGCCCCGGTTCTCGTACGAGGTGTCCACGCCCCACTGCCGGAAGTACGTCTCGGGGTCCTGGCTCGCGCCCTGGCCGTCGTCGGTGAGGAACTCGGCGACGTCGAAGCCGATGCCGCCCGCGCCGATGACCGCGACCCGCTCGCCGACGGGCGCGCCGTCCCTCAGCACGTCCAGGTAGCTGAGCACGCTGGGGTGGTCGACGCCCGGGATGGCGGGGGTGCGGGGCGCGACGCCGGTGGCGACGACCACCTCGTCGTAGTCGTCCAGGTCGGCGGCGGTGACGGGGGCGTCGAGGCGCACCTCGACACCGTGCTCGGCGAGCTGGACGCGGAAGTAGCGCAGCGTCTCGTCGAACTCCTCCTTGCCGGGCACCCGTCTGGCGACGTTCAGCTGTCCGCCGATGTCGGAGGCGGCGTCGAAGAGGGTGACGGAGTGGCCGCGTCCGGCCGCCGACACGGCGCAGGAGAGTCCGGCCGGGCCCGCGCCGACGACGGCGATCCGCTTGGTGCGGCGGGTGGGCGAGAGGACCAGTTCGGTCTCGTGGCAGGCACGCGGGTTGACCAGGCAGGAGGTGATCTTCAGATTGAAGGTGTGGTCCAGGCAGGCCTGGTTGCAGCCGATGCAGGTGTTGATGGTGTCGGCCCGGTCGGCCGCAGCCTTCGCGACGAAGTCGGGGTCGGCGAGGAAGGGGCGGGCCAGCGAGACCAGATCGGCGCGGCCGTCGGCGAGGATCTCCTCGGCGACCTCGGGGGTGTTGATGCGGTTGCTGGTGACGAGCGGTACGGAGACCGCGCCCATCAGCTTCTTCGTCACCCAGGTGTAGGCGCCGCGCGGCACGGAGGTGGCGATGGTGGGGATGCGGGCCTCGTGCCAGCCGATGCCGGTGTTGATGAGGGTGGCCCCGGCGGCCTCGATCTCCTGGGCGAGCCGGACGACCTCCTCCAGGGTGGAGCCGCCGGGCACGAGGTCGAGCATGGAGAGGCGGTAGACGAGGATGAAGTCCGGGCCGACCCGCTCGCGGACCCGGCGGACGATCTCCAGGGGGAAGCGGACGCGGTTCTCGTAGGAGCCGCCCCAGCGGTCGGTCCGGTGGTTGGTGGCGGCGGCGATGAACTCGTTGATCAGATAACCCTCGGAGCCCATCACCTCGACGCCGTCGTACCCGGCCTCCCGGGCCAGCACGGCGCAGCGGACGTAGTCCTCGACGGTCCGCTCGACCTCGGCGTCGGTCAGCTCGTTCGGTACGAAGGGGCTGATGGGGGCCTTGAGGGCGCTGGGGGCGACGAGCCCGGGGTGGTACGCGTACCGGCCGAAGTGCAGGATCTGCATGGCGATCCGGCCACCGGCCTCGTGGACGGCGTCGGTGACGGTCCGGTGCTCGGCGACCTCTTCGGCGGTGGTGAGCTTGGCGCCGCCGTCCCAGGGCCGTCCGGCCTCGTTGGGCGCGATGCCGCCGGTCACGATGAGGCCCGCGCCGCCCCGGGCACGCTCGGCGTAGAAGGCGGCCATGCGCGCGAAGCCGTCCTCGGTCTCTTCGAGGCCGACGTGCATCGACCCCATGATCACCCGGTTGGGCAGGGTGGTGAACCCGAGGTCGAGCGGGCTGAGCAGGTGCGGGTACGGGGTCATGGGGCGCCTCCTCGCGCGGGATCGTCGCCCTCAGTTCTAGGGGACCCCCTCTCCTTATGCAACTAGTTGCAGAGCTTTCCGGGAGTGACATCTACTACTCGGTAGCCTCGGGGCCGTCGCCGCCGGGCCCGTAGGAGTCCGGCGGCGACGGCCCCTCCCGCATCGCGGGAGGGGGTTCGTGGGGGCGCTGGGGTCCCCTACGGCTCCTCGGGGTTTCCTACGGTCCCGAAGGTCCCCTACGGGTCCCGGGCCCCTTGCGGTGCTGAGGTCCCTACGGGTCCCGGGTTCCCCCTACGGGTCCCGGGCTCCTCCCTACGGGTTCCGGGTTCCCCTACGGGGTCCTCGGGCGCCGACCCCGTAGGCCCCCGGACCGACGACTTCGCTGGTTGTCCGGGCCCCGACCCGGTGGGCCCCGACACCTGGCTCCCGCGCGGTCGGCCGCTGCCCGGCCCGCCGTCGGCCGACGAGACGCGCGCCCCAAGGGGGCGCGCCCGACCCCTCTGCCTCACCGGCGCCGCCCCCACCCCCGGGGTGGCCCCTCACTCCTTGCGGTAGGCGTACGCCTCCGACGCCGCCGCCGTCACCGCGTCGAGGTCGCCGCCGACGCTCGCCGTCACCACGGCCGCGACCGCGCCCTCGACGAACGGCGCGTCCACCAGACGGGTCCCTCCGGGCAGTTCGTCACCCTCGGCGAGCAACGCCTTGACCGTGAGCACCGCGCTCCCCAGATCGACCAGGACCGCGACCCCGGCCCCCCGGTCCACGGACTCCGCCGCCTTCCGGATCAGCTCCGCGCTGGTTCCCAGACCGCCGTCCGGGTTTCCGCCCGCCGGGGCCACCGGAGCGAGGTCCCCGCCCCCGGCGAGGCCCCGCGCCAGTTCGGCCACCGCCGCCGCGACGGCGGCACTGTGCGAGACGAGCACGATGCCGACGAGCCCCGCGCCGCTTCCCGCGCTCATGACGCCACCCCGGCGCGCGGGGTCCGCGCGGTCTCGTCCAGGGCCGCGAACAGCAGCGCCGAGGACGTCGCCCCCGGGTCCTGGTGTCCCTCCGACCGCTCGCCCAGATAGCTCGCCCTGCCCTTGCGGGCCCGCAGCGGCACGGTCGCGAGGGCGCCCGCCAAGGCGGCGGCGCGGGCCGCCGCGAACGACTCCCGCAGCCCGTCCACGGCCGGTACCAGCGCGTCCAGCATCGTCTTGTCGCCGACCTGCGCGCCCCCCAGCTGGGACACCGCCGCCACTCCGGAACCGAAGGCCTCCGCCAGTTCCTCCCGGGTGACCCGCGTCGCCTCGCCCAGCGTCTTGCCCGTACGGCGCAGCAAGGTGCCGTACAGCGGCCCCGCGGCGCCGCCGACCGTCGAGATCAGCTCCCGCCCGGCGGTGGTGAGCACCGCGCCCGGTGTCCGGGGCGGCTCCTTCGCCAGGGTCGCCGTCACGGCGGCGAACCCGCGCCTGAGGTTGGCCCCGTGGTCGGCGTCGCCGATGGCCGAGTCCAGCTCCGTGAGCCGGTCCGCCTCGCGGTCCACGACCCCGGCGGCGGCGGTGAGCCAGCGCACCAGGAAGTCCGCGCCGAAGGTCTCCGTCATGTCGTCCATCCGACCCATCCCCCGTCTCACCGGCCCCAGCGCAGCGCGGGCGTCCGCACGGGCGCGTCCCACAGCCGGAGCAGTTCCTCGTCCACCTCGCACAGGGTCACCGAGCAGCCCGCCATGTCGAGCGAGGTCACGTAGTTCCCGACCAGCGTCCGGGCGACCGGCACCCGCCGCTCGCCGAGCACCCGCTGGACCTCGGCGTTGAACCCGTACAGCTCCAGGAGCGGGGTCGCGCCCATCCCGTTCACCAGGGCGATCACCGGATTGGCGGGGCGGAGGTCGTCGAGGACGGCGTCCACGGTGAAGTCCGCGATCTCCCGGGAGGTCATCATCGGCCGCCGCTCCCGTCCGGGTTCGCCGTGGATGCCGACCCCGAGTTCGAGTTCGCCCGCCGGAAGGTCGAAGGTGGGGCTGCCCTTGGCGGGCGTCGTGCAGGCGCTCAGGGCCACGCCGAAGGAACGGGAACGCCCGTTGACCCGGCGGGCGATCGACTCGACCCGCTCCAGCGGCGCGCCCTCCTCGGCAGCCGCGCCCGCGATCTTCTCCACGAACAGGGTGGCGCCGGTGCCGCGCCGCCCCGCCGTGTAGAGGCTGTCGGTCACGGCGACGTCGTCGTCGACGAGGACCTTGGCGACCTGGATGCCCTCGTCCTCCGCGAGTTCCGCCGCCATCTCGAAGTTCAGCACGTCACCGGTGTAGTTCTTGACGACGAACAGCACCCCGGCGCCGCTGTCGACCGCCGCCGCGGCCCGTACGATCTGGTCCGGGACGGGGGACGTGAAGACCTCGCCGGGACAGGCGGCCGTGAGCATCCCGGGTCCCACGAACCCGCCGTGCAGGGGCTCGTGGCCGGACCCTCCGCCGGACACCAGCGCGACCTGACCGGCCACGGGCGCGTCCCGCCGCACCACGATCCGCCGCTCCACGTCCACGTTCAGCTCGGGATGCGCGGCGGCCATTCCCCGCAGGGCGTCGGCGACGACGGTCTCGGGAACGTTGATGAGCATCCTCAACGATATCTCCTCGGCAGATGGGAAGACGGCTGTATGGGTGATGTCCTTGCAGGTCACGGCGGGTAGGGCCAGGTGTCGGTCCTGATGCCCGGCGGTAGTTCCGAGGCGGTTCCCGGCGGACTCCCGCTGATGCGACGCTCACTTCACCGACGTGATGTCGGACCGTTCTGACGGGGCCCGGAACCCCCTGCGCGAACACCCGAACCAGTATCAGGCGAAAGTGTCTTCCCGTGGGGGCCGGCGCCGAGATCCGTGGGCTGTTCGCCGCGCCTGTCCCCGGCCGATGCTCAGGCGGTCGGGCGCGGTGGTGGCCGTCTCGCGGAGGGCGCGAGGACGCGACACGGACCTGTCGTCTCGGCGCGGGCGCCCCCACCCGGGGCGGTGGCGCGGTCGTTGGCGCCGGGTTTCGACGGCCAGGGGCCCTCCACGGCCGTCGTGAGGGCCGTGGAGGGCGTCTCGTCCCGGAGCGGCGCACGGCCCGGGGGCCGGGTCACGGCCGATGCCGCTCGCCGTTCAGGGGATGTTGGGGAAGTTGTTGAGCTGCCGGAGGTTCCAGCTCTGGTTCCCCCTGTTCCACTCGTTGTCGACGGAGATGCAGTCCCACTGCTGCAGGAGGGCCTGCTGGGCGGGTGTGCCGGACGGGGCCGCCGCGTCGAGGCACCTGCCGGTCGCCCTGTTCTTGAGGAGCATGGTCGTGGGGAAGCACTGTCCCGAACAACTCGTCCGTGCCCAGGCGATGGACCATTCGGCCGGTGCGTAACCGGCGGCGCAGTGCGGGTACTGGATGACAGGGGTGCCGTTCTCGTAGTACCCCGAACGCCAGTCGAGCATGAGGCACTGGCCGGAGTGCCGGGCCTTGATCCGGAAGTACCCGCTTCCGCTGTCGAGCAGCTCGTACTCCTGGGAGGCGCTGGTGTTGTCCGGCCACAGGAACACACCGGTGTACGCGTCGGCCGACGCCCACATGACGTCGGCGCGCAGCCCGGTGCGGGTGTTCACGAGCTCGTAGCGGGTGGGTTCCGCGGCCTGGGCGGGTGTCGGGGCGAGCGCCGAGAAGACGGCGAACACCAGGGCCGCCGCCAGGGCCGCCGGAGTGAGGCGGGAGCGTCTGAGCCCGGTCCGCACCGGCGGAGCGGCCGATGCCGTGGCTCTGCCGGGGCGGTCGGGCCGTAGGGCGAGGGGTATCCGCATGGTGATCTCCTTCGTGAGGGTCGGGTGCCGGTGTTCGCCGTCGCCGGTTCGACGGAGCGGAGCGTGAGCGACTTCCTGCGGCGTCGCCGTGGCCTCCCTCCCGGCGGACGCCGTTCGGGACCCCGCCGGACCGGCGGCGGAGCGCCTCCTCGGCCGCGTGGACGGCGTCGGTGGGCCCCGGCCGTCCCCACCCTGGCGTCGCCGCCTGTGCGCCGACCTTGCGGCCACCTTGCGGGCCAGCCAGCATGGGAAGCGGGGACGTCGACATGCGCGGTCGGTCATACAGGGGGACGCGTGGACTTCCGGCTGCTGGGCGAGATCGAGGTGCGGTCGGCGGGGCGGTCGCTCGACGTGGGGACACCGCGGCAGCAGGTGGTACTGGCCGCCCTGCTCGTCGACGCCCGCAGACCGATCGCCCTGGAGACACTCGTCGACCGGGTCTGGGGCCACGATCCGCCCGCCAACGCCCGGCCCGTGCTGTACGCCCATCTGAGCAGGATCCGGGGGCTGTTGAGACAGACGGCGGCCCCCGGCGGAGGCGCGGCGGCACGGATGGAGCGTCGGCACGCCGGGTACGTGCTGGACATCGACCCCGAACTGGTGGATCTCCACCGGTTCCGTCGGCTGGTCGAGCGGAGCGCGGACCGGCGGTATGACGACGAGGCCCGGGTAGCGGTGCTCGCGGAGGCTCTGGGCCTGTGGCGGGGAGAGCCGCTGGCCGGTCTCTCGGGCGCGTGGGCCGAGCGGGTCCGGGAGAGCTGCCATCGTCGGCGGCTGGACGCGGCGGTGTGGTGGGCGCAGGCCGAGTTCCGGCTCGGCCGTCCCGCCGCGGTGATCTCCCTGGTGCCCGATCTCGCCGCCGAGTACCCCCTGGCCGAGCCCCTGGAGTGTGTGCTGATCCAGGCGCTGCACGCGGCCGGGCGGGGGGCGGAGGCGCTGGACCGCTACGGCGTCGTCAGGCGGCGGCTGGCCGAGGAACTGGGCACCGACCCCGGTGCGGAGCTCAGGACCGTGTACCAGACCGTCCTGAGGAAGGGGCCGCAGCGGTCGGCGGGGGCCGGCGCGGCACCGCGTACCGTCGGGCCGGGCCCTCTCCGGCCGTGGGCCGGAGCCTCGCCCTCCGTGGTGGCCCGGCACCGGCCCGATCCGCTTCCGGCGGGCGACGCCGAGTCCGTCGGCGCGCCGTCCGGTACGGGCACCCGCGCACCGGCCCGTACCGCCGCGCCCCGTCCCGGTTCCACGGGCACGCCGTCGCCGCCCGAGGCGCCGCCCGGGCACCCCGACGGGGCCGCGACCGACCCGCCGTCGGGCCGGTCGCGGGTGAGGACGACCCGCCGACGCGTTCTGCTGGCCGTCCTCGTGACGGTGGTGCTGCCCGCGGCGACGGGGACGGCACACGTCCTGCGGCGGGAGGCCAAAGAGCGGGACGAGAGCGACGGCCCCCAGGTGTCGGTCGAACGCGCACGGGAACTCTTCGCCGCCGCCGAGGCATTCGACGAGGCGGGGAGGGAACGGGACGCGCGGGCGGCCGTCATGGACGCGGTGCGGCTGTGGGACGAGCTCATCGGGCTGGACCCGGACCGCGACGCACCGGCTCTCGCTCCCGCTGTCCTGCGGGCGCTGGGCAGGGCCGGTGTGGACTTCAGTGTCCCGCGGCCCGCGCTCCTCGGCTGGCTCGGCAATCCGGTCCACACGCCCTACCCGGCGATCTCCCAGGCGATCCTGTCGCGGGGATGGCGGTTCACCGCACCGGTCCTCCTCGACGCCGTCGTCTGGAACTACGAGCACACGCCCGGGGTCACCTCCCCCCGTGACGTCGCCGACGTGCGCACCGATGTCCTGAAGGCGGCTGTCCTGGAGAACACGAGAACGCGCCACGGCACCCGGGTGACGGAGTTCGACCGACTCCTCAGGCCCTGAGCGCGCGGGCACCGGTGCCCGAAACCCTCTCGGCCCCCGACTCCTGTCGGCAGGCGCGGCCGGGCCGGGACCAGCGAGCGCCGGGGCGGACAGACCGACGGCCGACCGGCCCGGCAGGCCGTCGGCGACCGGCGCGCGAAGGGCGAGGGCGGAGAGGGAACCGGACGGAGGACGGGAAGGGCCGGGGAGACCTCCCCGTCACGGATACGGGTCGCCGGACCGGTCTAGGCCTGCTGCCAATGAGCCCGGGGGCCCTCCGTCCCGACCTCCAGCCGCAGGCGCGCGTACAGTCCGGACAGGGGGAGAGCGGCGTAGGCGTCGGGCACCTCGATCTGGGTGAACTCCAGGCCTTCCCGGGCGAGGGGCCGCACCTCTACGCCGCCTTCGCTGTCGACGTCCGCGAGGGCGATGACCTTCCCGTCCCGCTCGTAGACCACATGAACCCGCATCAGACTCTCCCTTGCTCTCCTACTGATCCACACTGACGGCGCTCAGGATGAAGTCCGCGTCCCCGTTCTGGGCCCTGAGCAGGAGGTTCCAGCCGACATGGGGCTGTGCGTCGATGTCCCAGGCCACCAGTTCCTCCAGAATCTCGATGTACGTGAAGGAGCCGCCGAACCCGGTGTGGCCCGCGGCCCAGCGGTTCCAGCTGCGCGGCTGGGGATCGCCACTGGTGTAGAAGAAACCGAGCCAGGTCTGCTGTCCGGCCGCGAGAAAGATCCGGCCCGTGTAGCGGTGCTCCACGCTTGCCATGAACATCACCCTTCGTCCGAGTCGCCCCCTTCCCTTCCCCTGTCCTCCCCCTCCTGCCGGACGGCACATGCGGGCGGAGGGCGCTTTCACGCGGATGACGGAGCGCACTCCGGCGTCCACCCGGGACGGTGTCCCCGCACCGGGTGGACGCGGCCGGGTGAGCCGACCGATCCGCCGTCCACCCGGTGCTCGGGCCCGAGGACGCGGACACCGGAGCGCGTACGCCGGGTGACGGCGACCCGGGCCCCTGAGGGGCCGGGGCCGGGTGTCAGGGGTCCGTATGCGTCCGGGGCTTCCGCGTCAGGGGCGTGTCAGGGCCGACCGGGGAGGGGGGAACGCCGGGGATAGCGTCGGGGAGAACCCGGCGCGACGGTGCCGGAACCACCCCCCGAACCCGGAGGAAACCATGACGGACGCCCCCTACGGAGACGACCCCGAGCCTGCGGAACCCTTCCCGGCCGGACGGCTCTGCGTCCCCGTCCGGCCGGGCACCCACGGCCGGGTGACCGCCCGCCTGTTCCGCACGCCGGTCGGCGACCGGACCGCCGTCGCCTTCACCGACCCGGCCCGGCTGACCGCGCTCCTGGGGGCAGGTCAGCCCTGGATCCGACTGGCGGAACCGGCCCTGCGGACCCTGGTCGAACCCCTGGGTGTGGGCGTCCTGACGATCGATCCGACGTTCACGGCCCCGGCGTCGGCCTCCGCCCGCGCCGCCGTCCCCGGCCCGCTGCCGGCGGTCGGGGCGCGGCAGCCGCTCCCGCGTTCCCTCACCGCCCTCGCGAGCTGAAGGAAGCCCCGAGATGACCACCCTTCCCCTGACGGACGCCCCCGCCTCTCCGGTCCAGCCCGCCGCGCCCGAGGCCGCTTCCGCCCTTGCGGCCCGCGTTCTCGACCCCGTGCCCGCTTCCACCTCTCCGGTCCAGACCTCCGGCCCCGAGGGCGCCGCCGCGCTCTCCGTCTGGCCCCGTACCACCGTCGAGCGGCCCCACGGCGCCCTCCTCGTCGGCGGTGTGCCGCTCAGCGAGATCGCCGAGGGCCACGGCACCCCCGTCTACGTCCTGGACGAGACCGAGGTGCGCGAGCGCTGCCGCGGCTACCGGGCGGCCTTCCCCGACGCCGAGATCCACTACGCGGCCAAGGCCTTCCTGTGCCGTGCCGTCTCCCGCTGGGTCGCCGAGGAGGGCCTCGGGCTCGACGTCTGCTCGGCGGGCGAACTGGAACTCGCCGTGACCGCCGGATTCCCCGCCGAGCGCGTCCTGCTCCACGGGAACGCCAAGTCCCCGCAGGACCTGGAGACCGCCCTGCGCCTCGGCGTGGGCCGTATCGTCATCGACGCGCCCTCCGAGATCGCCCGCATCGCCGCCGCCGTCGGCACCGGTGGACACCAGAAGGTCATGATCCGGGTGACACCGGGGATCGGAGCGGGCGGCCACCGGAAGATCCGGACCGGCACCGACGACCAGAAGTTCGGCCTCTCCCTGCGGGACGGGCACGCCCAGCACGCCGTCGCGCGCGTACTCGACCAGCCCCAGCTCGAACTGACCGGCCTCCACTGCCACCTGGGCTCCCAGATCACCGACGTCAAGCCGTATCTCGTCGCCGTGCGGCGGCTCGTCGGCCTGATGGCCAGGATCCGTGACACCCACGGCGTCACCCTGCCCGAACTCGACCTCGGCGGCGGCCACGGCATCGCGCACCGCCCCGGCGAACCCGCGCTCGACCTCACCGCGCTCGCCCGGAAGGTCCGCGCCGAACTGGCGGGGAGCTGCGCGGCGGCCGGGCTGCCCGTCCCGCGCCTGCTCATCGAACCGGGCCGCGCCGTCACCGGACCCGCGGGCGTGGCGCTCTACCGGGTGCTCTCGGTGAAGCGGACCCCCGGGACGACCTTCGTGGCGGTCGACGGCGGAATGAGCGACAACCCCCGGCCCGCCCTCTACGGGGTGCGTTACGTGCCCCGCCTCGTCGGCCGCCACTCCACGGCGGACCCCGAGCGCGTGACGGTCGTCGGCCGCCACTGCGAGGCCGGGGACATCGTGGCCGAGGACGTTCCGCTGCCCGCCGACATCCACCCCGGTGACCTGCTCGCGGTCCCGGTGGCGGGCGCGTACCACCTGTCCATGGCCTCCTCGTACAACCTCGTGGGCCGCCCCCCGGTCGTCGCCGTCCACGACGGCCGGGCCCGCCTCCTGGTCCGCCGGGAGACCCTGGCGGACCTCAGGGTCCGGGACGTGGGTCTCTAGAGGCCCCGGCGACGGGCCCGCGTCGACGTCGACACCGCCACGACCCGCGCGGGTGACGGGAACGTTCCCGGCCGGTGGGGCCGAGGATCCTTCGGCCGGTGGCCCCGAAGACCCTCGTCACGACCTGCGCGGTACGGGTTGCTCGTAGGTACGGACCCGGCCGGGCGCGCCCGGGGCGCGGACGTCCGGCACGGTGCCGGAGGCGGCACCGGACGGGCCGGGGACCGCGTCCTCTGCCAGGGGGACGAGGTGGCCCCGGGAACGGTGGCCGCGTCTCCGCGCGCGCCCGCACCGCTCCCAGAGGATCCTGGAGGTGGTAGGGGCCGCGCCCCGCTTCCGCGCGGCCCGCTGTACGAGGAGGCGGACCCCATGACCCGTACCCAGGAGTGGACGGTCGGCGTCGAGCTGGTCGAGGACGGCGGCCGGACCAGGGCCGAGGCCCGGCTGCGCACCGGCAGCTCGACCCTCACGGGCCACGGCACGGCCCGGTGCGACCCGGGGGACGTGGACGTGCCCGCGATCGGCGACGAGATCGCCGCGAGCCGGGCCATGAAGGACCTGGCGGGCAAGCTGATGAGGGAGGCCGACCGGGAACTGGAGGCGGCGGGCGCCGCCACCCTGCCCCGGCGCACCGGCCCCGGTTACGGCTGGCCGGAGGCGGTCACCTGACGGGACCGCCGCCCCCGGCGGACCCCGTCCCGGGCTCGGACCCGTCCGCCCAGGCCTCTTCCCCGTACGCCAGCCGGTCGGTGACCTCCACGACCCCGTCGACCGACTCGCAGAGGCGGAGGATCACCGGGGCCAGCCCCGGGCGGTCCACGGTGCCGCTCAGCGTCACCCGGCCGTCGTCGACCTCGATGTGCACGGCGGAGGGCGAGAGGCCCAGGATGCGGACGACCACGTCCTCCCGGATCTCCTCCTGGATCGAGCGGTCCCTGCGCAGGAACAGCTGGAGCAGGTCACTGCGGCTGAGCACGCCGATCAGCAGCCCGTCCGCGTCGACCACCGGGAGCCGCTTCACCCGGTGCCGTTCCATGAGCCGGGCGGCCTCGACCGCCGTCCAGGAGGGCCGGGCCGTCACCGCCGGGCTCGACATCATGGCCTCGGCCGTGCTGGGCCCGCTCTTCGTCGTGTGCCGTCGCAGCAGATCCGCCTCGGAGACGACGCCCACCGGCCGGTTCTCGTCGTCGACCACCGGGACGGCGGTGATGCCGTACTCGTCGAGGAGCCGTGCGATCTCCTTGAACGAGGTCCCCGCGCGCACCGTCACGGCGGCCGGAGTCATCAGGTCGGCGACACTGCGGTGCCTCATCGTCCGTTCCCTCCCTTCCACGTTCCGGCTCCCATGATCCCTCACCGGCGGACGAAGCGGAACGAGGAGCCGGGAGGGCCCTCCCGGGAGCAGGACCAGCCCCCGGAGCGGGACCGGCCGCTCGCGGGAACAGGACCGGCCGGACCTCTGAGGGGTCCGGCCGGTCGTACGCGCGCGTGGGTTCAGGCCCGGTGCACCGACATCTCATGGAGCGAGTAGCCCCACTGGGTCGCCCGCCGCTCGCCGTGCACCCGTACGTGACGAGCCGACGTCGACGGGAACTCGGCCGTGTCGTAACCGCCGTCCCCGGTGCTCGTGGACCACACGGTCCGCCAGTCCGTGCCGTTCTCCGACACCTCGATCCGGTACTGGCGCGCGTACGCCCGCTCCCAGTCGAGGGTCACCCGGCTGATCCGGCGCACGGCCCCGAGGTCCACGCCCAGCCATTGGTCGTCCGACCAGTCACTGGCCCAGCGGGTGCCGACGTCGCCGTCCACGGCCCGGCCCGGGGCGTAGCTCGTGAACGGGTTCCACTCCGAGGAACTGGCCGAGGCGGGCGCGCCCGCCGCCAGGTCCACACCCATCTCGTGGTCCTCGGTCGCCTTCAAGGTCGTCAGGTACGACTCCGCGCCCCGCGCCAACTCGCTCACCACGCCCTGCCCGCCGCCGGTGAGCCGGATCTGCTCGATCCAGTCCGGCACCATGCCGTTGTGCGCGGCGCCGTCGGTGTTGAGGTCCCAGGTGCGCTGTCCGGTCACCTGCCGGTCGAGGACCGATCCGCCGTCGAAGCTGCGGAAGGGGTACTTCACCGCGTTCGGCGCGTCGGCGCCCACCGGACCCGGCCAGCCGCCGACCCCGTTCATGTCGGTGCCGTAGCCGAGCCCGACCCCGTACTTCGCCCGCAGCGCCGCCTTCCGGCCCGCCTCACCGACGAAGCCCTCCGCGCCGTGCATGTACTGGGCGACGAAACCCCCGAGCCGGTAGAGCCGCTCGGTCCAGTCCAGGTCCATCCAGCTGTGGCTGGAGATCACACCGGGGTACTCCTGGGACTCCAGGATGTCGAGGGCCCGCCCGGCGGCCTTCACGCTCATGTGGTCGAGCTCCAGCATCATGCCCCGGTCCATCATGCCCCGCAGCGCGTACTCGCCGAGCCGGGTGAGCCCACGGGTGTTGCACTTCGCGTCGGAGGCGTACGAGGGGACGCTCACGCCCACCGGGAGCTTCGTCGCCATCACCGGCGCCGCCACGAGCCCGATCGGATTGTCGTGCTGCGCACCCGCGCACTTCTCCGTGGCCCAGAAGGTGCCCGTGGAGAGGAACTGACCGATGTTGACCGCCGTACCGATCGCCCCCTCGTCGAAGCGGACACCGCACAGGGCGTTGTCGAACTTGTGGCACAGGAACATGCTGCGCACCCCGAGCCCGTACAGCTCGTCGAGGCCGCGGTCGATGTCCTCCTTGCCGCACTGGGCGACGTCGAGGATCTGCTTGCAGCCGAACGGCTCCGAGGTCTCCACGCCCAGGACGACCGCGAGCTTGCCCTGCTCGATCACCGAACGCGCCTGCGCGGCACTGGTGACGACGCGGAACCAGCCCTTGCCCGGACCGCCGTACTGCCGGTCGACGTAGTCCTGGAGTTCGTAGGTCTTACGGGCCTGGAGGCGGATCGAGGTCATCTCGTCGCAGCTCCGGTCACGGGGCAGGATCGAGCAGATCAGGCCGTTCGTCACCAGGTCGTTGACGAGGACCCGCTGGCCGCCGCGCCAGGCACGCTCCACCCACGCGTAGTAGTTCTGCTGGTGCGTCAGGGAGTTGTTGGCGGGCCAGTCCTTGAACGTCGGCCAGCCGACCGGGTCGTGATGGCCGTCCGCGCCGCCCGTGATGTTCTCGAACAGCGCGCCCGAGCCGTCGGGGTAGTGCTCGGGACAGTCCTTGAGCGCCTCCGGGGCGCCGCCCTCGGCGAAGGTCTGGCCGCAGATGAGCCGGCCGCCGAAGCCCTCGTTGGACATGAGGTGGTTGTGCGCGTCGACGAAGCCGCGCACCTTCCCCTGCGCGTCCGTCCCGGTGAACGGCGTCCCCGTGACGTTGATCTGCGAATCGGCGGCGGGCCGGGAGGAGGGCTCCGACCAGCCGCCGCCCGCCGCCGCGGCGGGGACGGGACCGGAGCCGAAGAGCACGGCGGCCAGGGCCAGGAACAGCGCCAGGAGGACGGATCGGCCACCCGTCCGGCGCGTGAAGGGTCGGGTCATCTCTGGGAAGCCTCCGGACGGTGGGGGAGTACCGGGCGCCCCGAGGATCGCGGTGATGACGGAGTGAGTCAAGAGTCCGGGACGGATGACCTGTTGGAGTCCGTACGAGTCCCGGCGGCCCCGTCGCTCTCTCCGGGGAAACGACCCCTCCGGGCTCAACCCTCTATCAGGCGTACGAGTTGATCCGCCGTCAGGTCCAGCTGTTCGGCCGCCGCCCGCTCGTCACCGAGGACCAGGAACTGGAGCGTGAGACCGTCGATCGCCGCCGCCAGACACCGTGCGAGCGACTCCACCGGCACCCGGGGCGCCAGCCCCCGTGCCTCACGGACCTGCTCGATCAGCGAGCCCGCCGCCACCACGTACTGCTCGTACTGCGCACGGGCCAGATGCTCGAACCCGGGCTCCCGCAGGGCGTACTGGGTGAGGTCGTACGTGAGCATGTGCTCGCCCGGACGGGCCGTGACATGGTCCCAGTACGTCTGGAGCGCGCCCCTCACGGTCTCCCGCAGGGTGGCGCCCCGCTCGACCGCAGGCATCACCCGCGCGAGGTTGTTGCCGGTGATCGTCCCGATCGCGGCCTCCAGGAGCGCCTGCTTCGACTCGAAGCAGTAGTGGAAGACGCTCAGCGAGACCCCCGCCTCGGCGCAGATCGAGCGGGTGGTGGTCCTGGCGACGCCGTCCCTGGTCATCGCCCTGATCGCGGCCTCGACCAACTGCCTGCGCCGTACGGCCGACGGCATCCGCCCCATGGTTCCTCCTCGGGTCCGGCGCCAGGGTAGCCGCAGCCACCCGCGCCCCTGCCCGGCGGTCCCGGGCCGCCCGCCGGGCCCGTACGCCGTCGCGGGAGCGTCCGGCAGGCGGCCGGGAACTCCGGCCCGCCGTCCACCTCCGCCTGCGTGAGCCCCGTCAGGGCGGTGCGCAACGCGCTGACCCGCGACCGGGACGGCCGGACCAGCACCCGGTGGAGCCTTCCTCGAAGGGCCCCCGACCTGCGATGGGGATGCGGGCTCAGAACGCTTGTGGCGGCGCCGGGATCGGCTGGTGTTCCGGAGGCGTGGTCACCGTCGGCCCCTGCGGGGCGAGGACCGTCGAGTGGCTGGTGTCCCGGCGCGGCACAGCTCCTCGCTCCGGCGGTGGACGGCCAAAACCTCCTCGGCCCGCCCCGTGGAGCGCGGGTGTGAGCCCCACGCGCTGAGAGCCGTCGTGAAGTAGGGCGAGGGTCCCGCGTGGAGCGGAGCCGGTGCCGTGTGGTGATCTTGTTCGCGGGCGGGGGCGGGTCTTCCGTGCCGGGACAGGGTGAGGGACGGGGCGAGGTACGCGTATGAGAACCGAGCCGGTGGCCGGGGCGGGGCAGAGGGCGGTCTCAGGGCCAGGGGCAGGGTCGGGAGGACGGGCCGGGCGGCGGGTGGTGGTGATCGGGGGCGGGCCGGCGGGGCTGACCTCGGCGATGGAGCTGGCCGAGCGCGGCTTCGAGGTGACGGTGGTCGAGGCCCGTGCTCTGGGCGGCAAAGCGCGCAGCATCCCGGTTCCCGGCACCGGCCGCGACGGACGCCGTGATCTGCCCGGGGAGCACGGCTTCCGGTTCTTTCCCGGCTTCTACCGGAACGTCACCGAGACGATGGCCCGCATCCCGGTCCCCGGTGGCTGCGTCGCCGACCGCCTGGTGCCGACCACGCAGATGCTCTACGCACGGGACGAAGGGCGCGACGGAGTGGTCGTGGACATATCCGGCGGCCCCGGGCAACGGAACCTGGAGGCCACCCTGCGGGCCATGGGCCACCTCATGGCGCGCACCCCCGGACTCTCGTCCGAGGAGAGCGCCCACTTCGCGAACCGGCTGCTCGTCTGCGCCACGAGCGGACCGGCCCGCCGCGACGGCGAGTTCGAGAACACGTCGTGGTGGGACTTCGCGGCCGGAGCGGGCGCCTCCGAGGAGTACCGGCGGCTCTGCGTGATCGGCCCGACCCGCACCCTGGTGGCGGCGAAGGCCGAGGTGGCGAGCGTGGCGTCGATCGGCCGTACCCAGGTGGAGTTCTGGGCCGGGCTGCTCGGCGGGACCCGCCACGCCGAAGCGGACCGGGTGCTGGACGCGCCGACCACGGAGGCGTGGATCGGCCCGTGGGCGGCCCGTCTGGTCGCGCTCGGCGTCCGGTTCCTCGTGGGGCACCGCGTCACCCGCCTGCGGACCGCGCACGGCGCGGTGCGCGCCGCCGCGGTGCGCACCCCGTCGGGCGCGGTCCGCGAGATCGAAGCGGACTGGTTCGTCTGCGCGGTCCCTGCCGAGGCCGCGGTGCGCACCCTCGGCCCCGAGGTGTGCGAACTGGACGAGGACCTGACCGGCATCGACCGTCTGGAGACGGACTGGATGACGGGTGTGCAGTTCTTCCTGCGCGAACGCATCCCGCTCGTGCACGGACACGTCATCCACGTCGACTCGCCGTGGGCGCTGACCTCGATCGCGCAGGCGCAGTTCTGGTCGGGCATCGACATGCGGGCACGGTACGGCGACGGCACGGTCCGCGACTGCCTGTCGGTGGACGTGTCGGCGTGGGACGTGCCCGGACCGCTCACCGGGAAGACGGCCCGCGCGTGTACCCGCGAGGAGGTGGTCCGCGAGGTGTGGCACCAGTTGGAGGACTCGCTGCGGCGCGACGGGCGGGGCCTGTTGTCGCGGGAGCTGGTGCATTCGTGCTTCACGGATCCGGCGATCCGCTGGCCCGCGGAGCCCGGCGGCCTCGCGCACAACACCGAGCCGCTGCTGATCAGTACGCCGGGCTCGCGGCGCTGGCGCCCCAAGCCCGCGGGCAAGGTGCCGAACCTCTTCCAGGCGGGCGACCACGTCGACGTGGACCTCAACCTGGCCACGATGGAGGCCGCCGACCAGAGCGCCAAGGCCGCCGTCAACGCCCTCCTCGCGACAGCCGGTTCGGCCGCGGCGCCCTGCGTCGTACGCGGCTGGGAGCAGCCGGTGGAGCTGGCCCGCCTGCAGCGCCTGGACGACGAGCTGTACGCGGCGGGCCTCCCCAACGCCTTCGACCGGCCGGCCCCGTGGCAGCGGTCCGGCCGGGAGCGATCGGGAGGGATCAGTACGGGCGGCCTGTGACGAAGGAGGCCAGGGCCCTGAGGTCTTCCCCCGCCTCCTCGTGCGGCGGGCAGACGCGGGCCAGCGCGGTGAGCGCGGCCCGCGCGTGACCGCGGGCCGCCGCCTGCGAGACGGAGCGGGCACCGCTCCGGTCGAGCAGCCGCCCGGCCTCCGCCCTCTCCGAAGCCGTCCACGGCCGTGGGAGCGCGTACAACCCGTGCAACTGCCGGGGGATGTCCTCGTCGGCCCGGTCCGGGTCCGGGGTGAGGGCCACGGCGACCGGGTGGGACTTCTTGCGGGCCGACAGATCCGCGCCGGCCGGTTTGCCGGTGACGGCGGGGTCGCCCCAGACGCCGAGGACGTCGTCGGTGATCTGGAAGGCGATGCCGAGGTGTTCGCCGAAGGCGGTGAGGTCCGAGGCGGCGGCCGGTGCCGCGCCCAGCGCGCAGGCGCAGGCGAACAGCGAGCCGGTCTTGTCGGCGTGCACGCGCAGGGTGGCGGCGACACCCGGGCTCGGTTCGCGTTCCAGGGCGAGGTCGAGGGCCTGGCCCTGGGCGAGACGTACGAGCGCGTCGCCGAGCACGGCGGTGGCACGCGCGGGCGCCCTCAGCGTCTCGGGGTCCCGAGGGGGCGGGCTCCCCGGAAGGCCGGTGGCGGTGGTGGTGGCGGCGGGTTCGGGGAGGGTGTCGAAGAGCAGGCCGACGGCGTGCGGAGTCAGCGCGCGGACGGCGTCCTCGACGGCATCGGACCCGAACACACGCCAGGCCGCCGGTCGGCCCCGGCGCAGTTCGTCGCCGTCCATCACGTCGTCATGGAGCAGGGAGAGCGTGTGCAGCATCTCGACGGCGGCCGCCCCGGCAGGGACCAGGGGATCGGTATCGGGGCGGCCGGTGGCGCGGGCACAGGCGAACACGAGCGCCGCCCGCACCGCCTTGCCCCCACCCGTACGGCTGCCCTGGACGGGCTGCCCCTGGGCGCCCCACACCCCCCACTGGTAGGCCAGCACCCTGGCGGGGGCCGGGCCCACCCGCTCCAGGAGGGGGACGATCACCGCGTCCGTACGGCGCCGCGCCGCGGCGAGCAGCCGCAGGACGTGCGCGGACGGGGCGGAAGGCGGGGTGTTCACGGGTCCTCCGGGGCGCTCGGCCGGTGCGCGCGGGGCCCGGCGGCCCCGAGGGGGACGTGCGCGCGCTCGGCCCGAACCCCCGTCGAACGCAGACTACTGAGCCGTCACGGCCCCCGCGCGACCGCCCCTGAAGCACCCCGATTCGGGGGCGGCACCGCCCTGGGGCAGCACCGCCCCGGGAGCCGTACCGGCCGGGGTCCGGACCGCTCGTCGTCACCCCGAGCCGCGCTCTGGCGGGCCAGGCGCAGCACGAAGCCCGCCACTGACGGCGGTGTCCCTAGTGGTTGCCCGCCCATCGCGGGCCGCCTCCCGGGTCGGCACGGTCGCGCGAACCCGTCTGCCGCCATAGGTGGCGTTCACCCATGAATGGTCACCATGCACACGGAAAGGGTCGCTGCCCGAGGTCGATTACCTCAGCGCGGGACACGCGAAAATCTGTACTTGCCGTAGTAGACATTGAAGAGCAGTGGGGCTATGTTTTCTCTCGTAGCCACGAAGGACAGCAGGGCCTGGCAGAGACGAACTGCCGGCAAGCGGTACACGCAGGTGCAGGGCGGTGCGGTGGTGGAGTTCCGAAGCCAGGGTTGTTGCAGGACGGCGACGGGACTGACGGCCGGACCGGGTGGCCCGCAGTGATCAGGGGCCGCCGCGACCGGGACCGCGGTCATGGCAGAAGAAGCGGTACCCGTAAGTGAAGTGCGCATTACCCAGCAGCGAAGTAGGTGAGCAGTGCCCCTGGTGAAGGCGTCGGCTGCGGACGCGCGCACCGGGAAGTCCGGCAGTGGGGTTCCAAGCCAGAGCAGACGCAGGACGGGCAACGGGGCTGGCTGCCGGAGAGTGGGGCTGACACAGGCCACGGAGCAGTTCGCAACACCAGTGGTACGCAGCACCCAAGCGGTAAGAAGCAGTTGATCACCGAGGGAAGGAACGGAGGAGCGAAGCGCCATCAGGATCGCCCGGACACACGTACCGAGTCCGGGTACCGCAGGACATCGTCAGTGAGGTGGTCTCCGGTCAAGCAACCGCGATCCCCGCATCCCCGACAGCAGCCAGGTCGGGTCTGCGGACACAGAAGGCCGGCGTGGTATCAGAGCCGGCAGGTGGTGTAGTAGTTCTCTCGGGGCCCTGGTGCCGTACGGCACCAGGGCCCCCCTACGTCTTTCAGAGAGAGGTGCAGATGACAGCAGATAACACGGGCGGGCGTCTTGAGGACGACGACTATCCCGCCTACACCATGGGCCGGGCCGCCGAGATGCTCGGCACCACCCCCGCCTTCCTGCGCGCCCTGGGCGAACACCGCCTGATCACCCCGCTGCGCTCCGAGGGCGGCCACCGCCGCTACTCCCGCTACCAGCTGCGCATCGCGGCCCGCGCCCGTGAGCTCGTCGACCAGGGCACCGCCGTCGAGGCCGCCTGCCGCATCATCGTCCTTGAGGACCAGCTCGAAGAAGCCCAGCGCATCAACGCCGAATACCGCCGCGCCGCCGAAGCGACGGGGCCGCCGACCGCGGCCTGAGACAGCACCGCGCCTGTCGGCGGCGCCGTGCTGTTCGGCCCGGTGCGGGCGGCCGCGTAGGCGACGGCCGGGGCGACCGGCTCCCGGACGGGCCGGAGACGTAGGCCCGGCGGCGTCGGTGAGCCAGCCGGGTTCGAGGCGGAAGCCCCGGGCGTGGGTGAGGCACTGGCGCGGGCAGCCGACGAGGACGAGCAGATCGCGCTCCGGCCCGGCCGTCCACGGCTCGCCGTCCACTGCTCGCCGAGCGCGGCGAGCGCCCGGACGGCGGCCGCTTCCCCGTCGACGGGAGTCCAGCGGTCGTCCGTCTGGTCGTCGGCGCCGCGGACGGTGGAGCGGATGAGGCCGTGGAGGCAGTACGGCCACGGACCGAAGAGCGTCTCGCTGACGAAGGGCCGTTCGACCAGGCGGCGGCCTGATGGGTGAGACCGGCGCGTTGCGCGGCGTTCCTCCGCGATGGCTGCGGCCGTGCGCGAGGATGTGTGCCCATGGCGGACACTGTTGATGCTCCGGATGCCTCCGCGTCGGACCCTTCCGAACTGGTCGCCCTTCTCGGCCTGCAACCACACGTCGAGGGCGGCTGGTTCCGCGAGACCTGGAAGACCTCGGGCGGGACGGTCCCCGACGGATACGACGGACCGCGGGCCTACGCGACCGGGATCTACTTCCTGCTTCACCCCGGCGAGCTCTCCCGCTGGCACCGCGTCCGCTCGGACGAACTCTGGCTCTGGCACCGGGGCGGCCCGCTGCGGATGCGGCTGAGCGGGCACGGTGACGCCCCGGACGAAGCCGGAGCGGTCGAGGTGATGGTGGGAAGCGGGATCGAACACGGGGAGAAGCCGCAGTTCCTCGTCCCGGGCGGCGTCTGGCAGAGCGCCCACCCCGCGGGTGACGAGCCGGTCCTGGTGACCTGCGTCGTCGCCCCGGGTTTCGACTTCCAGGACTTCGAGATGCCGTAGCGCCTCAGAAGCAGGTCTGCCGCGAGCTCGCCGCCCGCGCGCTCCCCGTTGGCATGGCGTGGTGCACGCCGTCTGAGGCGGCAGTCGCGGAGGATCTTCCAGGTCTTCATGCGGGCGAAGGCGTGCTCGACACGGGCGCGGACCTGCTCGTGGGACTTGTGGTGTTCCTCTTTCCGGACGGGGATTCGGTACTGGCCGCGCTCACGGGTGAGGGATCACGAGTCCGGTGCCCGGACAGCCGCCGTCGGCGATCGTAGGGTTTTGCCGACGGCGGCCTTGGCGCCGGACTCCTCCCACGCCTTGCGGTCGTTTCCGCGCGGCCGGTCACCGCCGCTCCCCGCCCAGGACCGAGCGCAGGGCGGCCACCGTGTGGGCGCGGTGCTCGTCCAGCCAGTGCACGACGGCGTCCTCGTCGCCCTGCCGGAGCGCCGAGATGACGGCCCGGTGCTCCCGCACCGCCCGCGTCCGGTGCGGGGCCTGCGTGTAGTAGAGCGCGCGGTACGCGTCGGTGGAGTCCCACAGGGTCGTGATGAGCCGGACCAGGCGCGGCATCCCCGACGCCTCGATCAGGGTGAAGTGGAACAGCCGGTTCTCCGCGCCCATCGTGCTCACGTCGCCCTTCTCGGCCGCCCGCTCCACCCGGCCCTGGACACCCTCCAGGGCGGCCACGATGCCGTCCGGGAGCCGCCGTACGGCCCTGCGCACGGCCTCGGTCTCCAGGAGCTCCCTGATCCGGTAGATCTCCTCCAGGTCCCCTAGCGACAGCTCCGCCACGAAGTAGCCCCGGTGGACGTGGTGCACGACCAGCCCCTCCGCCTCCAGGGCCTTCAGGGCCTCGCGCAGCGGGACCCGGCTCACCTCGAACCGGGCCGCCAGCGCGTCCTGCCGGATCTGCCCGCCGGGGCTCAGCTCACCACTGGTGATGGCGCGCCGCAGTTCCTCCAGGACGAACTGCTGGGCGGTCTGCGGCCGCCTCCTCTGCACCGCGCTGCTCATCGCCTGTGACCTTCCGTTCCCTCGCCTCGCCACCGGCGGATCCCTCCACCGGTCCGGACCATCTTCCTACGGGACGCGCCCCAGGGATTCCTGCCGGACGTCCCCTACGGAGCCCCGGCGGTGGCCTGCCCCGTCCCCCGCTCCGGGCCGAGGACGTCCCCGGTGTGCTCGCCCAGACGCGGGGGAGCGGCCCGGTACGTGGCCGGGGTCGCACCCAGCCGGACCGGATGGGCCACCTGCCCGGGGCCCGCCACCGCCTCCGGGACCCTCGGGGCGAGACCCAGCCGTTCGGCCAGCCCGAAGGCGGCGGCCAGATCGTTGATCGGTCCGCACGGCACGCCCACGGCGGTGAGCTCCTCGAACCACTCGTCGGCGGTACGGCCCGCCAGCACGGGGCCCAGGGCCGAGACCAGCTCCTCCCGGTGGGCGACCCGGGCCGTGTTGACGGCGAACCGGGGGTCGTCGGCGAGCCCGGGAAGCCCGAGCCGCCCGCACAGCGCCCGGAACTGCCGGTCGTTGCCCACGGCGAGCGCCAGCGGCCGGTCCCGGGCCTCGAACACCTCGTACGGGGCGATGCTCGGGTGCCGGTTGCCCATCGCGCGCGGTACGACCCCGGCCCCGAGATGGGCCGCCGCCTGGTTGGTGAGCGCCGAGAGCAGCGAGGAGAGCAGGGAGACCTCCACGAGCTGACCCTCGCCGGTCAGCTCCCGGTGGCGGAGGGCGGCCAGGACACCGAGGCCCGCGTGCAGTCCGGTGACGACGTCGACCAGGGCCACCCCGGTCTTCGTGCCCGGCCCGTCCGGTTCCCCGGTCACGCTCATCAGACCGCCCACGGCCTGGACGAGCAGGTCGTAGCCGGGCAGCCGGGCGCCCTCCCCGGTGCCGAAGCCGGTGACGGAGCAGTAGACGAGCCCGGGGTTCGTCGCCCGCACCCGCTCGTGCCCCAGACCGAGCCGGTCCATCGTGCCGGGCCGGAAGTTCTCCACCAGCACGTCCGCCCGGTCCACGATCGAGCGGGCCGACGCGAGGTCCGCCGGGTCGGAGAGGTCGAGCGCGACGGAACGCTTGTTCCGGTTCACCCCGAGGAAGTAGGTGGCCTCGCCGCCCGCGAACGGCGGCCCCCACGCGCGCGTGTCGTCCCCCGCGCCCGGCCGCTCGATCTTGATCACGTCCGCGCCCAGATCGGCGAGGAGCATCGTCATGTACGGACCGGCGAGCACCCGGCTGAAATCGGCGACGACGATTCCGGCGAGCGCGCCGGACCCGGAGGGGGCGCCGGACCCGGGGAGGGCGCCGGAATCGGCGAGCGCGCCACCGGGCCCGGACGCTTCCGACCGCGCCGAGGGTGCCGGAGCACCGTCCGTCGTGCCGTCGGGGGTGTCCTCCGGAATGCCGTCAGGAGGGCCCTCCGGACGCGGCTCGGGCGTGCGCATTTCCGTTCTCCCTCGCTGGCGATCGGATCTCGTCGGACCGTATGGCGGAGATACTGGATTTTCAATACTGGATCCAATATCCGGGAGGCCGCTACGCTTCGGCTCGCCGAGTCGCCACAGTCGCCAGGAGGCCGTCCGTGAAGTCGCAGTCGTCGCAGTCCAGCTCCGCTCCCGTCCACCCCTTCGACCTGTTCGCCGTCGACGGACTCCTGACCGACGAGGAACGCGAGATCCGCCGCACCGTCCGCGCCGTCGCCGACCGCGAACTGCGGCCGCACGTCGCGGGCTGGTTCGAGAAGGGCGAGATCCCGGCGCGCGAACTCGCCCGCACCCTCGGTGGCGTCGGCGTCCTCGGGATGCACCTGGAGGGCTACGGCTGCGCGGGCGTCGGCGCCGTCGCGTACGGCCTGGCCTGTCTGGAACTGGAGGCCGTCGACTCCGGGCTGCGCTCC
Organism: Streptomyces sp. NPDC087215; assembly: GCF_044744885.1. Lineage (NCBI taxonomy): Bacteria > Bacillati > Actinomycetota > Actinomycetes > Kitasatosporales > Streptomycetaceae > Streptomyces > Streptomyces sp. NPDC087215. The sequence continues at coordinate 351,756 of NZ_JBIUZD010000006.1, read as the reverse complement.
CTCGTCTCCGTCCAGGGTTCCCTGGCGATGTACGCGATCCGGCAGTACGGCTCCGAGGAGCAGAAGCAGCGGTGGCTGCCGAAGATGGCGGCGGGCGAGTACATCGGCTGCTTCGGACTCACCGAGCCCGACGCGGGCTCGGACCCGGGCGCCATGCGCACCCGCGCCGAGCGCGACGGTACCGATTGGGTGCTCAACGGCACCAAGATGTGGATCACCAACGGGTCCGTGGCCGACGTCGCCGTCGTCTGGGCGCGTGCCGAGGACGGTGTGCGGGGCTTCCTCGTACCGGCGGGCACGCCCGGGTTCAGCGCCCCGGAGATCAGGATGAAGCTGTCGCTGCGGGCGAGCGTCACCAGCGAACTGGTCCTGGAGGACGTGCGGCTCCCCGCCGACGCGATGCTGCCGGAGGCCCGGGGTCTCTCGGGTCCGCTCGGCTGTCTCGACGAGGCCAGGTTCGGCATCGTCTTCGGCGCGCTCGGCGCCGCCCGCGACTGCCTGGAGACGGCGATCTCGTACGCCCGTGACCGGGTCGTCTTCGCCCGGTCCCTCGCCTCGTACCAGCTGACCCAGCAGAAGCTCGCCGACATGTCCGTCGAACTCGGCAAGGGGATGCTGCTCGCCCTCCACCTCGGCAGGCTCAAGGACGCCGGGGCGATCACCGCCGAGCAGATCAGCGTCGGCAAGCTCAACAACGTCCGCGAGGCCATCGCCATCGCCCGCGAGTGCCGCACGATCCTCGGAGCCAACGGCATCACCCTGGAGTACCCGGTGCTGCGCCACGCCAACAACCTGGAGTCGGTGCTCACCTACGAGGGGACGAGCGAGGTCCACTCCCTGGTCATCGGCAAGGCGCTCACCGGCGAGCAGGCCTTCCGCTGAGCCCCGGACCCGTCGGGCGCGGGGGGCCTGACGGACCTGCCGGACCCGCCCGGCCCGGCGTTCCGCTCAGCCCGCGGTGATCCGGCCGAGGAAGGCGTCCAGGTTGCCCGTGAGGCGGGCGACCTGCTCGTCGAGGGTCAGCGACTCCTCATGGCGTCGGCCGCGCAGCTTCGGCTGCCGCTTGCCCCGGACGTAGAGGGAGCAGGCGAGGTCGGCGCAGAGGTAGAGGCCGACCGTGTTCCCCTCGCGGCCCCGGGGTCCGGCCAGCGGTGCCACGAGGAGCGTGACGCCCGAGGAGGCGTGCCCGGTCAGGCAGACCTGGCACATGCTCGACTTCATGGCGCTGGTCCGGCCGGAGGCCGGGACCCGCAGGCTCACCCCGACCGGCCCTTCGGGCCGGGCCACGACCAGATGCGCGCGGAGCGGCGCACCCGGGTCCACCCAGCCGAGGAAGTCCAGGTCCTCCCAGGGGAGTTCGGCGAAGTCGAGCGGCAGCTTGAGGCGCCCCGCCTCGCCCTTGGTGCAGTTCACGAAGGACGAGCGGATCTGGCGGTCGGTCAATGGTTCCACTTCATGGACCGTACAGGGGCAGATCCGGAGAGGCACCTGATTAAGGACCCCGGCTCGGGCGGTGACCCCGGCTGGGGAGGTGGCCACGACTCGGGCGGTGACCTCGTTTCCGGCCGCGCCCCGGCCCCGTACCTGCCCCTGCCCTGGTCGGGCCCGGCTCCCCGCCCGGTCCCTCCCGGTGTTCAGACCGTGGCACGGGTGTCCGGGCCCGCCGCCGCCCGGAACCAGAGGTCCGAGCCGGGACCGGGTGCCGGGGCGGACGGGAGCGAGGTGCTCGGCGGTGTGCCGACCGGGGCCGAGCGGTCGGTCGCCGTCGCCGCCGTCGCCGAGCCGGTGGTCGCGGACGACGACTCCGGGCCCGAGGAGGCGGCCGACGACGACTCCGACGATGACGACGACTGCGACGACTGCGACGACGAGGACGTCGACTCGCCCGGCGAGGAGGTGTCGCTGGGCGGTGGTGCCGACGAGGTCGGCGGGGTCGTCGTCATCGTGGGGGGAGACGAGGAGGAAGAGGAAGAAGAAGGGGAGGAGGGGCAGGGCGAGGGTGTCACGCCGCCGATCGGAGCCGGGGTCCCGGTACCCGACACGCACGGCACCGGTGACGAGGGCGACGTGGACGAGGAGGGCGGGGCCGTGGGCGGCGGAGGCGGGGGGGTCGACTTGTCGTGCTGCCCCGTGTCGCCGTGCTGCCGGGCGAACCAGCTGTCGTCCTGGGGGTCGTACACCACGAAGACGTTCACGACCGTCACCGAGGGCGCCACCACGACCACCTGGCTGGATCGGTAGCCCTGCCAGGGGGTGCCCGTCGTGCGCGGTGCCTTCTGCGCCACCGGGCCGGTCAGCGGGTTGCCGCAGGCGCAGCGGACCCTGGGCACTCCGTGGCTGTCCACCATGACGGCCGTACCGGCCTGGAGGACGGCCTGGTAGCTGGTGGCGGAGCCGTTCAGGAAGCCGTGGTTGGTGACCCGGGTGTCGGCGCGGAGCTGGAGCGGGGTGAGGGACCGAAGGTATGACGGTACGTCCCCGGCGGGGACGCCGACGACCGAGGCGAAGGCCGCGCTCTTCGCGGGATCGGCCGACAGATAGCGCACCTGCTGCTCCACGTCGCAGCTGGCCACCGACTGCGTCCCGCCGTAGAGGCCGGGAGTGGAGCCCGACACCTCGGGCGTGGCCGAAGAGGTGCGGGGCGGCAGTGAGGCGGGAGGGGCGGAGCCGGTGCCGGCGCGGGCCGTCGACCGGGTGAACGGGTCGGGGCCGGTGGCCGCCGCGTTCTGCAGGAACACCTCGCCCCCGCCGGAGCCGGCCGTGCCGTTCCCGCCGGGGCGGTTGGTGAGGACCACGGCGAGCGCCACGGCCGCCACGAGGACGGCCGCGACCGAGGCGACCTTCGGGACGGAACGCCACCAGGGGCCCTTGCCGGAACCGCCGCCCGAACCTCCGCCGCCCGAACCTCCGCCGCCCGGAGCTGCGCCGCCCGGTCCACCGCCGTCCGCCCCGCCGCCGGAACCACCGCTGCCGCCGGAAGCACCACTGCCGCCGGAACCGCCGCTGCCCGAGGAGCCGCCCCCGCCCCCCGAACCGCCATGGGGCGGACCCGGCGGCGGTGGGGGAGGACCAGCCGTCCCGGGGTGCGTGCTCGGGCCCGACAGCGGACCGGAGGGCGGGCCGGAGGGCGGTACCGACGGGGGGCCGGACGGGGGGCCGGACGGCGGGTGGGAAGTCACGTTTTTCCCTTTCTTCCGTTCCGGGCCCATTGTGTGCGCCGGGCGCCACCCCTCCGCAAGCGGAACGGCCTCCACCCGCGCTCCCGGTTCCGTACCCGCAGCCCTCCCGTCCACCGGTGCGCCCCGCCGTCCGGAAGCGGACGCACGCCACCGGTACTAGCGTGGTCAGCGTGAGCAGTCGGCTCCCCACCCCCGCCCCCACCCCCGCCCCCGCGCCGTCCACCGCGGGCACGGCCGCCCCCCTCGCCCGTATCGGCCTCCAGGCCCTCGGGGCGGTGGTCGCCGGATACCTCGTGATGGGCGTCGTCGCGGGCCTCGGCCTCTGGGCCGCGGGCGCGACCGACCTCCCCGGCGGCTTCACCGCCGTCCTCGCCGCCGTCGTCGTCATGGCCACGGGCGGCGAGGTCGGTCTCTCCGGCAGCGCCGGAGACCTCGCGGGCACCCACGCCGACCTCACCGCGATGCCCCTCAGCGTCACCCTCGTGGGCGCTCTCGTCACCGGATACTGCTTCCTGCGCCCGCTGCGCCACCACGCCGTCACCAGCGCCCGCGAACTCGCGCTCCGCGCCGCGAGCACCGTCGTCCTCTGGCTGGCGGCCCTCGCGGGGCTGTCCGCCGTCGCCCGGCACGACTTCCCGATCACCCTCCCGGGCGGCAGCGACCAGAGCGCCCTCTCGGACCTGTTCGGCGCCCTCCTCGACGTCGTGCACCCCACCGTCGGGTTCCGCACCGACATCGGACCGACGCTGCTCCACGGGCTGCTGTGGATCGTCGGCGTCCTCCTCGCCGCCCTGCTCGTCTCCCGCAGGACCCCGCTGCCGCCCCGGCTCCTGCGCTACCAGGAGCCCGTCAGGCCCGCCGCCCACGCGATGCTCCGACTGCTCCTCGCGTACGTGGTCCTCGGGCTGGTCATCGGTCTGGTCGTCGCCGCGGTGAAGGGACACGCGGCCGAGACCCTCGCCGTCCTCCTGCTGGGCCTGCCCAACATCGCCTGGCTCGCTCTCGGCGTCGGCATCGGCGGCTCCTGGGAGGGCACCGCCCAGGGACCCTTCGGCCTGCCCATGCCCCAAGTGCTGGACGCGGTCCTGCGACAGGGCGGCGGCACCCCGCAGAACCCGGACCTCTCCACCGTCGACCTGAACTCCCTCGCCGCGCAGGACTCCCGGGCCTGGTGGCTGCTCCCGGTCGCCCTCGTGCTGGTCCTCGCCGTGGCCTTCGTCGCGGCGGTACGCTCCCCGGCCCGCTTCCGGCCCCGGCAGCACGCCCTCCACCTGGGGATCGCATTCGCGCTGACCGTGCTGGCCGTCGTCCCGCTCACCCTGGTCGAAGCCCGTTTCGGCCTCTCGGTCCTCGGCATCGGCGACCTGGCCTCGCTCGGCGGGCAGGTCGTGCTGCGTCCGCATCTGTGGGCGACGGCCGGATTCGCGCTTCTCTGGGGCCTCGTCCTCGGCTACCTCGGCGGACTGCTCGCCACCCGGGTCCGCCGAGGCGGCCGGACGGACACCGGCCCCGGCCCCGGCTCCTGACATACCCGACATACCCGTCCCGGCTCCAGACGCGCGGGGACCGGCCTCCGTACCGGCGGGCCGAACTCCCGAACCGTCAGAACAGGCTCCTGACGAAGTCGAAGAACCAGAACATCAGGAAGACCGCGCCGACCGCGATCCCGAGGAGCACGAGGGTCACCCACGAACAGCCGCCCCCGCCCGGCGAGTGGTGCTCGTCCCGTCCGCCCAGCTCCACGTCGAACAGATCCACGTACGTCCCCGCTCCCTGCCCGTCCCGGGCCCCCGGCGCCCCACCACCCGTCCCCGGGGCGCCTCTTGACCCGTAAGGACGTACGAACACCCGACCGGGTTCCGGCCCCCGCGACGGTTCTCGTGACCCTCAGGACCGGGCTTCCCGCCCCCGGCCCTACGGGGCACCTCCGGGCCGGTCCCCCAGCTCCCGGAACACCGGCCGCGCCCACCCCGGCGGTTCGCGCGGCGGACCCGGCGGCTCGGGCCGCCTCGCGGCCACCGAGGCACTCCCGCCCGAGGTCAGCGCCGCCCGCAGCTCCGCGACGAACTCCAGACACGTCCCGTACCGCTCCTCGGGCGTCTTCGCGAGCGCCTTCGCGAACACCGCGTCCGCCGCGTCCGGCAGCCCCGGCCGTACCTCCGCCAGCGGCGGCGGCGGGTCGTACTGCTGCGCCCACAGCACCGCCCAGTCCGTGTCGCGGCGGAACGGCGGCGCCCCCACCAGGGTCTCGAACACCACACACGCCAGGCCGTACACGTCGCAGCGCCCGTCCACCGGCTTCCCGGAGATCTGCTCGGGCGCCACGTAGTCGAGCGTGCCGACGAACTCGCCGACCGTCGTGAAGCCGGTCAGCGACAGCGACTTCTTCGTCAGCCCGAAGTCCGTGAGGTACACGTGCTCGGGATGGTCCCGGTCGGTGCCCTCCGCCACCAGGACGTTGCCCGGCTTCACGTCCCGGTGCACCAGGTCGTGCGCGTGTGCCGCGTCCAGCGCCGACGCCACCTGGAGCGCGATCCGCAGGGCCTTCACCGGAGGCAGCGGCCCCTCCCGGTCCAGGAGCGCCGCCAGATCCTGCCCCGCCACGTACCGCATCGCGATGTAGAGCACGCCCTCCGTCTCGCCCGCGTCGAAGACCGGCACGATGTGGGGGTGGTCGATCGAGGCGGCGACGCGCGACTCGTGCGCGAAGCGCCTGCGGAAGGTGTCGTTGCGGGCCAGTTCGGGCGCGAGCAGCTTCAGCGCCACCGTACGGTCGAGCCGCAGGTCGTGCGCCCGGTACACCACCGCCATTCCGCCGCGTCCGATCTCGCTCTCCACGCGGTAGCCCGCGATCTCCTTGCCCAGGAGCCCCGAGGGCCGCCCCGCGGGCAGGTCGTGGCCGTCGGTCATCCGTCCTCACCGGCCGGTTCGGGCGGCCGTGTCACGACCCGCGTCGGCGGCGGCCCGGCGGGCACCGGGGCGTCGATCCGCGTCACCGTCCGGGTCGGCTCGTGCGCGGGCGGCCCGGCGGCGGACGGACCGGGCCCGCCCTCCTCCTCCGGCGCGGTCCCGTCCTCCTCCGGCGCGGGCCCGGCACCCACGGCGACGGTCTCCGGCGCGGGCCCGGCGTCGGCCTCCTGAGGAGACCCCTGAGCAGACTCCGGGCCGACGACGGCGGTCCCGGGGGCGGCCCCGGCAACGGCCCCATGGACATCGTCCCCTTCCGTACGGGCCCTCTGGGGAACGGCCTCGGGGTCCGCGACGGCCGAGGGCGCGGCGGAGGCGGCGTAGGTGCTCAGGCCCACGCCGTCGCAGTACACCCAGCGCTCGTGCTCCGCGTCGTACAGCCACACCGACTCGCCGTCGACCACCATGCCCACCCGCAGGCCGCGCGTCCGCAGCCGGAACCCCTCGCGGTCCAGCCGGTGCGAGGCCAGTTCCTCGGCGGCCCGCCGGTAGCGCCCGAGCGCGTCCTCGGCGCGGGCGACCAGCGGGCGGGGGTCGGCGGTCCTGGCGAGCGGCCGTCCCGCCGCCGGGGGGTCGTCCGGCACGGAGACCAGGAGCCGGGCGTCCACCCACGCCGTCCAGCCGTTGGAGCAGAGGACGCGCCCCCAGTCACCGGCCCGCTCCTCCAGGCGCACGGGCAGGAACGCGTCCAGGGGTGCCGTCGGAGCCCCCGGGTCCGGGGCCTCCCACGCGTCGAGCCCTTCGCGCGGCACGACATGAGTGGGCCGGAAGTCCGGCTCGTACGCGGGTACGGGGACGTTCACGGCCCTACCTCCGCATCACGACCGGCTCGTGGCGGCGCAGCAGCCGGGCGACCACGAGTCCGAGGACGAGACAGAGCACGACCAACATGCCCATGTCGAACAGCCAGGCCTCCGCCGTGTGCCGCATCAGGGGGTCGGCCGTCCGTTCGCCGGGCACGAGCCGTGCGATGCCGACGGTCGCGCCCATCGCCGCGAACGCCCACCGGGAGGGCACCAGCCAGGCCAGCTGTTCCAGGACGGGCGTGCCCCGCACGGTCAGGAGGGCCCCGCAGAACACCACCTGCACGATGGCGAGGAGGACGAGCAGCGGCATCGTCACCTCCTCCTTGCTGACGAGCGCCGACACGAACAGGCCGAGCATCATCGCGGTGAAGGCGAGCAGGGCGACGGCGAGGGTGATCTCGACCAGCGGTGGCATGAGCACGCCCTTGCCGCCGGGTGCGTTCAGGGGCACGCCGATCAGGGCGACCAGGGTCAGGACGACCGCCTGCACCACGGTGACGGCGCCGAGGACGACCACCTTGGAGGCGAGGTACGCGGAGCGGGACAGGCCGACGGCCCTCTCGCGCCGGTAGATGGTGCGTTCCTTGACCAGTTCGCGCACGGCGTTCGCCGCACCCGTGAGGACTCCGCCGACACAGAGGAGGAGCAGGACGTTCATGGTCGACTCGGGGTTGAGGCGGCCCTCGGAGAGGGCACGGGCCATCGCTCCCATCACGAACGGCAGCGCGATCATGATGACGAGGAAGGTGCGGTCGGCGGAGAGCGCCGCCGCGTAGCGGCGCACCAGGGTCCGCAGTTGCGACGACCAGCTCTGGGGTTTCGGCGGCGGTCCGGGCCGCCGCTCCGCCGGGCCGGGCGAGGGGCCGGGCCCCGGGAGGTCCCGGGGTCCGGGGGCCGTCGCCTCGGTGACGTACCGGTGGTGGAACCGGGAGGCGGCGTACTGGCCCGCCCAGTCGCGGTCCCGGTCGTTCTCGAAGGCTTCGAACGCCTCGGGCCACTGGGCGAATCCGAAGAAGCCGAGGGCGTCCTCCGGGGGTCCGTAGTAGGCGATCCGGCCGCCGGGCGCGAGTACGAGCAGCCGGTCGCACACGTCGAGGCTGAGCACGCTGTGGGTGACGACCACGACCGTCCGGCCGTCGTCGGCGAGCCCGCGCAGCATGTGCATCACGGAGCGGTCCATGCCGGGGTCGAGGCCGGAGGTCGGTTCGTCGAGGAAGAGCAGCGAGGGCTTGGTGAGCAGTTCGAGGGCGACGCTCACCCGTTTGCGCTGGCCGCCGGAGAGGCTGTGGATCGACTGGTCGGCGCGGTCCGCGAGCCCGAGTTCATGGATCACCTCGTCCACCCGTGCCCGGCGTTCGGCGGGGGCGGTGTCCTGGGGGAAGCGCAGTTCGGCGGCGTATCCGAGGGCGCGGCGCACGGTGAGCTGGAGGTGCAGGATGTCGTCCTGGGGTACGAGCCCGATGCGCTGCCGCAGCTCGGCGTAGTCCCGGTACAGGTCGCGGCCGTCGTAGAGGACGGTGCCCCGGTCGGCGGGCCGCTGGCCGGTGAGCGCGCCGAGGAGGGTCGACTTCCCCGCGCCGGACGGGCCGACGACCGCGAGCAGGCACTTCTCGCCCACGGGGAACGACACGTCGTCGAGGAGCGTGCGCCGACCGTGGTCGACGGTGACGGCGAGCGACCGCACGTCGAGGGAGACCTCGCCGGTGTCGGTGAACTCGACGAGCTGTCCGCCGACGAGGCAGAACGCGTGGTGGCCGATGCCGACGATGTCCTCGGGCGTCACCCTCGCCTCGACGACGGGACGCCCGTTGAGGAAGGTGCCGTTGTGGCTGCCGAGGTCGTGGATCGCGTAGGTGCCGTCCGGGTGGGCGCGGAGTTCGGCGTGGTGCCGGGAGACGGTGAGATCGGCGACGACGACGTCGTTGTCGGTGGCCCGGCCGATCCGCACACCGCGCGCGGGCAGCGGGCGCACGGAGGTGGGCCGCCGGAAGGTCCCGGTGGCGGCGGGCCGGGAGACGGCGGAGGGCGCGGGGGAGGACCGCGCCGGGGGTGGTTCCCCCGGCGGTGGGGTCAGGGGCACGGGTACGGGTTCCACCGGCGGTGGTGCGACGGACGCGGGTACGGGTTCCACCGGGCCCACGGGCTTCTCCGGCTCCCCGGTCCGCGCGCGCCCCGCCGGTCCGTCGGGTCCCCCGGGCCCGGCCGGTGCGGCGGGTCCGGCCCGTACGGGGGTCACGGGCTCCGCCGGGCGTCCGGACGCCTCCGGCTGCCGCGGTTCCGGCGGCTCGGCGGGAGGGGCCGCGCCGGGGGCGGCGGACTCCGCCGGTTCGCCGGGGGGCTCCGGCTCCCGTACTTCCGGGGCTTCGGCCGGGTCCGGGTCCGGGCCCGGGCGTACGGGCTCCGCAGGGTCCCCGGACGCCTTCGGTGCCTCCGGCGGCGAGGGTTCCGCCAGGGCCGGGGCCACGGGTACGGGCTCCGCCGCGCCTCCGGGTTCCCCGGGCCGTACCGGTGCGGGGGCGTCCCCCGTATCCGGCCGTACCGGTGACGGCGTCGGCCCGGGGGCGGGAACCGGCCGCGCCGACAGGAGCCCGAGCGGGCCGTCGGCCGGATGGGCGAACCGTACGACCGTCCCGGGGCCCACCTCCCGTGGCCCGGTCATCCGAGAGCCGTCGGTGAACGTGCCGTTCGTACTGCCCTCGTCCGTCAGGGTCCAGCACCCGTCGACGACGGCGAGCACCGCGTGGTGCCAGGACGCCCGCGCGTCCGCGAGGACGATCTCACCGGCGGGGTCCCGTCCGACGTGGTACTCGCGGCCCGGACGCAGCAGGGTCTCGTCCCCGTCGATGTCGAGGACGAACTCGGGCGTCGCGGGTGCGACGGGCCGCTCTCCCATGGCTGAATTTTATCCGCCGGGGCTCGACCCCGCCCGGGACGGGGCCGCCGGTAGGGTGGGCGTCCGCCGTGGGGACGCGGCCAGGACGAGGGAGGACCACCGTGCCCAGAGGCGTCACCGGGCGGCGGCCCCGTACCCGCGCGGCGCTGCTGGGGGCGGCCCTGGAGACCTTCGCCGAGCACGGCTTCCACGCGACGACGATCGAGCAGATCTGCGAGCGCGCCGGGTACACGCGGGGCGCGTACTACTCGAACTTCGCCAGCAAGGAAGAGCTCTTCCTCGCGCTCTTCGAGGAGCACGGGGAGCGGACCGTGCGGAGGCTCGCCGAGGCGATCGACGGGCTGACCGCCGAGGAGCACACGCTGACCCGGATCGCGGAGCTCGCCGCGCGCGTGGAGCCGGACGAGCGGGACTGGTACCTGGTCACCACCGAGTTCACCCTGCACGCCATCCGGGACCGGCAGGCCGCGTGGGTGCTCGCCCGGTACGACGAGCGGCTGCGGGCGGAGATCGCCCGTGGGCTCACGCTGGTGCTGCGCAGGGCGGGACGGGAGCTGACGGTGGAACCGGACAGGTTCGCCCGGCTCCTCATCGCCCTGCGCGAGGGCGGACTCGCGCAGAGCTATGTGGAGCCGGTGGCGCTGCCGCCGGGCAGTCTCGAACTCCAGTTCCTCGCCCCGCTCCTGGAGGTGTCGACCCGGGAGGTGTCCGGGGCGGGAGCGGGGGATCAGCCGCAGGGGCCGGGGTCCGACGCGGCGATCTGATCCCGGAGGGGGACGCGCCCGGACCCGGCCGCTGAGGTGACCGCCGATCCGGCCCCGGGCGAGGAGGGTCGTCTCGCGCTCGATGCCGGGGCGGGGCGCCCCCGCCGCCGCGAGGAACCGGCCTGGCGGGAGCGCTCCCCGGTGACGAACCACCGGAGAGCTCCGGCGGCGGCGCGGCCGACGTGGGCAGGCCGTGGCCCTCGGGGAACTTCCTTGTGGCGGCCGAGGGCCACCGAAGCGGTGGAAGGAAGCCGCTGCGGGCGAACGCGGGCTTGCGGCCCCGTGGCACCCCCGCTACGGTCGCACCGCCGATCCAGAAAGCGCTTTCCCCGCTGTCGTGGCCCATGAACCGGAGACCGCCGAGTGCCGACCGCCCCCGACGTACTGATCTACACCCGCACCACGGGCTACCGTCACGCCTCGATCCCCGACGCGGCCGCCGCGCTCACCGAGCTGGCGGCGGAGCTGGGCCTCGCGGCCGAGGTCACCGAGGACCCGGAGGCCTTCACCCCCGGTGGTCTCGCGGGGCGCGCCGCCGTCGTCCTGCTGTCCACGACGGGCAACGTCCTCGAACCGGCGGGGCGGGTCGCGTTCGAGGCGTACCTGAGGGGCGGCGGCGCCCTCCTCGCCGTGCACGCGGCGGCCAACGCCGAGCCCGACTGGCCCTTCTACGGGGAACTGCTCGGCACCCGCTTCGCCGGACATCCGGAGATCCAGCCCGGTACGGTCCTCGTCGACGACCGGACCCATCCGGCGACGGCTCCGCTGCCGGAGCGCTGGGAGTGGACGGACGAGTGGTACGACTTCACCTCCCTGCCCGAAGGGCCCGTGCGGGTCCTCGCCCGCGTCGACGAATCCACCTACCGGGGCGGCACGCACGGCGCCGACCACCCGCTGGTCTGGTGCCGGTCCGTCGACCGAGGCCGGGTCTTCCTCACGGCCCTGGGCCACGCCCCGGAAACCTACCGATCGCCCCTCTTCCGGGCCCACTTGAGCGGCGCGCTGACCTGGCTGACGGACGACCGACCGGACCCCGCCTGAGCCCCATGGCGCCTCCCGGGTCCCCCAGGTCCGGGAACGCCCTCCGGCGGGGCCGATGCCTTCCGGTCACCCCACCGCCCCGCCCCTGTTGCGAGGCCCCCCGCTTCGCGGAAGGTTACGGACGGGGGACCACGGCAGGAGCAGGAGGAAGCAGGCCATGGGCATCGCCACCGTGAACCCCGCGACCGGCGAGACGCTGCGCACCTACGAGGCCCACGGGCCCGAGGAGGTCGAGCGCCGGATCGCCGCCGCCCACGACGCGTACCGCCAGTACCGCACCACCTCCTTCGCCGACCGCGCCCGGCTGCTCCGCGCCGCCGCCGCCCTCCTCGACGAGGACAACGAGGACATCGCCCGCACGATGACCCTGGAGATGGGCAAACCGATCGCCGCCGCCCGCGCCGAGGCCGCCAAGTGCGCCAAGGCGATGCGCTGGTACGCGCGGCACGCCGAGGAACTCCTCGCCGACGAGCACCCCGCCGAGAGCGACGTCCAGGACTCCGGCGCGGACGTGGCCCGCGTCCACTACCGGCCCCTCGGCCCGGTCCTCGCCGTCATGCCGTGGAACTTCCCGCTCTGGCAGGTCGTCCGCTTCGCCGCGCCCGCGCTGATGGCGGGCAACACCGGCCTCCTCAAACACGCCTCCAACGTGCCGAGGACCGCGCTCTACCTCGGGGACCTGTTCCGCCGCGCCGGATATCCCGAGGGCTGCTTCCAGGCCCTGCTGATCGGCTCCCGCGAGGTCGAGGCCGTGCTGCGGGACCCCCGGGTCGTCGCCGCCACGCTCACCGGCAGCGAGGCCGCCGGACGCGCGGTCGCGGCCGTCGCGGGCGACGAGGTGAAGAAGACCGTCCTGGAACTCGGCGGCAGCGACCCGTTCGTCGTCATGCCCTCCGCCGACGTCGTCGCCGCCGTGAAGACCGCCGTCACCGCGCGCGTGCAGAACAACGGCCAGTCCTGCATCGCCGCCAAGCGGTTCATCGTCCACCAGGACGTGTACGACGACTTCTCCGAGCGCTTCACCGCCGCCATGAACGCCCTCGCGGTCGGCGACCCCTTCGACGAGTCCACCGACGTCGGGCCCCTCGCCACCGAGCAGGGCCGAAGCGAGCTGGAAGCGCTCGTCGACGACGCGGTACGGCGGGGCGCCACCGTCCTGTGCGGCGGGCACCGGCCCGAGGAGCCGGAACTGCGCAACGGCTGGTACTACCGGCCCACCGTGCTCACCGGGATCACCCCCGAGATGCGCGTCCACCGGGAGGAGGCCTTCGGACCGGTCGCCACGGTCTACCCGGTGAGCGACGCCGAGGAGGCCGTGACCCTCGCCAACGACTCCCCGTTCGGGCTGAGTTCCAGCGTCTGGACCCGATCCCCCGAGGACGTCGCGCTCTTCGTCCGCGACCTGGAGGCCGGAGGGGTCTTCGTCAACGGCATGACCGCCTCGCACCCCGCGCTCCCCTTCGGCGGGATCAAACGCTCGGGATACGGCCGCGAGCTCTCCGGCCACGGCATCCGGGAGTTCTGCAACGTGACCACGGTCTGGCAGCGCGCCTGACGGGCCTCGCGTCTCCGGCGGCGCGCCCGTCGGGCGGGCCCGGAGGCCTGCGGAACGGGGGCGTCCTCGGACGGCGCCCCTGCCGGAAGGCGCCCCTTCCGGTGGCGTGCGCGTCTGCGGGACCCGCCCCCTGGCGATGCCTGCCGGAAGGCCCCGTCCCGATGGCGCGCGGATCGGCGAGAGCCGTCTCGCGGTGCGTCCGCCGGAGTGCTCGCGTCTCCGCCGACGTGCCCGACGGAGCTTCCCCGCGGCGCACTTCCCGGCTGCGGGCCCGCTCCCCGCCCGCCCGGCGGCTGCGGGGCCCCACCCTCCCCCGCGGTGTGCCCGGCGACCGGGCAGGCCCGCGTCCGGCGGCGGAAAGGTCCTCCCGCACAGCGCGCCCGCCCGCCGGGGGAGGACCCGCCCTCACCCCCGCGTCCACTCCAACAACCGCTCCACCGTCCAGGTGTTGACCACCCGGGCCTCCGGTACCCCGCACTCCTCGGCCCTCGCACAGCCCAGGATCTGCCATTCCAACTGGCCCGGCGCGTGCGCGTCCGTGTCCACGGCGACGTACGCGCCCGCCGCCACCGCGAGCCGCAGCAGCCGACGCGGCGGATCGAGCCGCTCCGGACGACTGTTGACCTCCACGGCCGTCCCCGACTCGGCGCACGCGGCGAACACCCGCCCGGCGTCGAACTCCGACTCGGGCCGCAGCTTTCCCCCCGCCACAAGACGCCCCGTGCAGTGCCCGAGGACGTCGAGGCGCGGATCGCGCACCGCCCGCTCCAGACGGCGGGTCATCGGCCCCGCCGCCATCCGCAGCTTCGAATGGACCGAACCCACCACCAGATCGAGCCGGTCCAGCAGCTCGGGTTCCTGGTCGAGCGAACCGTCCTCCAGGATGTCCACCTCGATCCCGGTCAGCAGCCGGAACGGCGCCCACTCCTCGTTCAGCCGTGCCACCACGTCCAGTTGCTCCCGCAGCCGCTCCGGCGACAGACCGCGCGCCACCGTCAGCCGGGGCGAATGGTCCGTGAGCACGGCCCACTCGTGCCCCAGACCCGCCGCCGCACGGCCCATGTCCTCGATCGACGCCCCGCCGTCCGACCAGTCCGAGTGCAGATGGCAGTCGCCGCGCAGTGCCGCCCGCAGTGTCTCGCCCCCGCCCGTGGGACCTGCGCCGGTCCCCAAGGACTCCTCCAGCTCGGCCTCGAGGCGCGCCAGATACTCCGGCACGTGACCGCCGAGGGCCTCGCTCACCACCGCCGCCGTCTTCGGCCCGAGCCCCTTGACCGCCTCCAGGGTCCCCGCCGCCGCCCGCCGCTCCGCCTCGCCCGGAGGCAGCGCGTCGAGCACGGCCGCGGCGGTCCGGAAGGCCCGCGCCCGGTACGTCGGGGCCTGGGCGCGCTCCAGCAGGAACGCGATGCGCCGCAGCGCTGCCACCGGATCCACCGTCCAACCTCCTCAGCAACCGCCCGCGAGGACGCCTCGCGGCCACCGTCCCGGGCCCGCTCCCCGGCCGCCGCCGGTGGAGACGTATCCCGGCCACCGCCGGTGAGCCCGCTCCTCGGACCGCCGCCGGAGACGCTCCTCGGACCGCCGTCCCCCAGGGGGACGCCCTTCAGCCACTGCCTTCCACGCCTTCCACGCGCACACTGCCCGGCACCGGTACCGGCAGCGCGATCGGTCCGATCTCGCACCACACCGCCTTGCCCTCGCCGCGCGGTTCCACCCCCCACCGCGAGGCCACGGCGTCGAGCAGCAGCAGGCCCCGTCCCGAGGTCGCCGCCTCGCCGGGGGTACGCCGACGGGGCCACACGCTCGACCGGTCCTGCACCGAGAGCCGTACCCGCCGCACCGGCTCGGGCAGCACCTCCAGGGTCAGTACCGCGCCGCCCTCGGTGTGGAGCAGCACGTTGACGAGCAGTTCACCGGTCAACAGCTCGGCGTCGTCGGAGAGTTCCGGCATTCCCCAGTCCCGCAGGGCCTGCCCCACGGCCGCGCGCGCGTCGGACAGGCCCTGCGGATCGGCCTGGTGGATGTACTGGTGGATGCGGGGCGCCCGGTGCGTGCCCGGGTCCGGGCTCCGCCGCAGCACGAGGAGGGCCACGTCGTCGCCCGAACCCCAGCGCTCCCACAACTGCTCGGACAGATGGTCGGCGAGCGCCTCCGCCTGCGGAGGACCGCTGCTCACCGCCTCCGACAGGGCGGCGATACCGGTGTCGATGTCCGCACCGGGCTGTTCGACGAGCCCGTCCGTGCACAGGACCAGCGTCTCCCCGGGCACCAGGTCCAGCCTGGTCTCGGGGAACTCCTCGTCGCCGAACACGGTGGCGAGACCCAGCGGAAGCCCGCCCCGCAGCTTGGGCTGCCCGACCCGGCCGTCGGTGTGCCGGATCAGCGGCCCGAGGTGCCCGGCCCGTACCGCGCGCAGGGTGCCCCCGGCCAGGTCCACCTGCGCGTACGTACAGGTGGCGAAGCGGTTGGTGTCGAGGTCGGCGAGGAACCGCGAGGCGCGCGCCAGGACCGTGGACGGGGCGTGGCCCTCGCCCGCGTACGCGCGCAGGGCGATCCGCAGCTGCCCCATGATGGCGGCGGCGTGCGTGTCGTGGCCCTGGACGTCGCCGACCACGATCCCGATCCGGCCGCGCGGCAGCGTGATCACGTCGTACCAGTCGCCGCCGACCTGCCGCCCGCTCCACGCCGCGTGGTAGCGCACCGCGATCTCGCCCCCGGAGATCTCCGGGATGCGGCGCGGCAGCATGGTCTCCTGGAGGCCCGTCGCCAGCTCCCGCTCCTCGTCGAAGAGGATGGCCCGCTGGAGGGACTGGGCGACGATCGCCGCGAGACCGAGCGCGAGATTGCGCTCGTCGGGGTTGAAGGACGTACGGCCCCGGTAGAAGAGGGCCATTCCGCCGAGGGACCGGGCCTGCGCGACCAACGGCAGGTAGCAGGCGGACCGGAACTCCAGCCGTTCCAGGTACGGGGCCAGCTCCGGGAAGTCCAGCCCGAGCGAGGGGAACGACGACACGAACCGGGGCCGTCCGCTCAGCACCGCCTCCGCCAGCGGCATCCCCCGGTCGAGGCGGCGGAGGCGCAGGTCGTCGAGGACGTCGAGGGAACCACCGCTGAGCGCGATGATGTCGAGCGCGCCGTTCTCGACGAGCCCCAGCGCGAGACCGTCCGCGCCGAGCCGGGCCAGCCCGCCGGGGCCGGTGAGGGCGGCCGTCACGTCGTCCACCGTCACCGCCCGCGACAGCGCGTTCGTCGTCCGCTCGACGATGCTGGTCTGGAGCTCGCGCTGCTTCTCCAGCTCCCGCACGAAGGCGAACCGGGTGACCTCCGCGGTCGTGTCCCGCACGACACCCACGATCCGGCGGGCCCGCCCGTCCGGCGAGCGCAGGATGCGTGCCTGGACGTGCGTCCAATGGGGTGAGCCGTCGCTCTGCGGGATGGGGAAGTGCGCGGTGTACGAGACCTCCCCGCCGGTCACGGCCACCCGGATGATCTCTTCGAGACGGATGCGTTCGGCGGGGGTCAGCCGGGCCAGGAGCGACACCGGGCGCCCGTCGAAGGCGCACGGGTCCACCCCGAAGACCAGCAGCCCGGACTCGTCGACGTCGATGGTGCGCCGGTCGAGGTCCCAGTCGAAGCTGCCGGTCCTGTTCATGGCGAGCCATTCGGCGGGCTCGATCACGCCCCTGCGCGTGCGCCGGTCTTCCTCGGTCATCCCCCCCATTGTCGAACCCGGGCCCCGCCGACGCCATGGCGACGGCCCGGCGTGGCGCGAGTTCGCCGCGCGGGCGCCGGCGGTCGTGGTCCGCCCCGGACCCGTTCGGGCCCCGCCCCCTCGTCCGTCTACGGGCCCGGCGCCTGCGGGCGGTCCGCGGTGGTGCCGTCGGGCTTCCGGCCGAACGCGGCCTCCAGGACGGCGGGCAGGTCCGCCTCGGCGACCGTGGCGCGCACCTCCGCCAGCACCCGGCGAAAGTCCTCGTCGGCGATGACGCCCAGGTGCTCCTGGCGGAGCCGGTGGACGATCGTGACCAGATCGGGTCTCAGCCCCATCCAGGCACGGGAGGTACGGATCTCCTCGTCGACCTGACGCATGAACCAGCGTATGACCTCGTAGGGGACGTCCGTGTGCTCCGCGTGCTGGTTGAAGCACACCGTCGGCTCCCGGGCCGGATCTTCGTCGGGGACGATCGCGGTCATGAGGGTCCGTCGCCCGGAGACGAGGTCCAGTTCCAGGTACCAGGCGTCATCGGGCACGGAGTACGTCACGGTGATCGCGAAGTCGTGGTCGGGGTGTCGCAGGGCCATCGGCGCATGTTGCCACGCCGGACAGGGGAGCCGCCTCCCCTTATCGTGCGGCTCGATGCGGCTCGATGCGGCTCGATGCGGCTCGATGCGGCTCGATGCGGCCAGGTGCGGCCCGTGGGCGGCGCCCCCTTCCCCCGGCGCCGGGGGCGGGCCCGGTCGGCCCGGAGGGCGCGCGGACCACGGACACCGTCCGGAGGGAAGTCAGCCCAGCCGCCCCCCCCCGCTCGCCCTCCCCGCCCGCCGCGCGCCCTCCGCGAGGCAGAATGGCCCGGTGCAGCCGCCCTACCGCGTCCTCGGCCCCAGTCAGGTCCTCCGTGCCGACGACGGGACGGAGGCGCCCCTGAAGGGGGCCAGGCTCCGGGCGCTGCTGGCCGCGCTGGCCGCGACGGGCGGCCGGGCGGTCGGTGTCCGCGCGCTCGGCGCCCAGATATGGGCCGACGACGACCCGGGCGCCTCCTCCGGGCAGGACCGCACGGCGGCGCTCCAGGCCCTCGTCGGACGGTTGCGCCGGGCTCTCGGCCGGGACGCCGTCCTCTCCGGGCCCGGCGGCTACCGGCTCGCGGCCGAACCGGACGACATCGACCTGTACCGCTTCGAACGGCTGGCCTCCGAGGGGGCCGGGGCCCTCGCCGCCGGGTGCCCGGAGCGGGCCGCCGTCCTGCTGGACGAGGCCCTGGGGCTGTGGCGCGGGCCCGCCCTCGCCGACCTCCCGGGCCGGGACACCGACCCCCTGGTCGTACGGGTCGAGCAACGGCACCGGCAGGCCCGGCGCGACCGGCTCGCCGCCGAAGTGGCCCTCGGCCGGTCCGCCGGGGCCCTCGCGCCCCTGGCCGCCCTCGCCGCCGGACAGCCGCTCGACGAACCCCTCCAGGCCCTGCGGATGAGAGCGCTGCGGGCCGCGGGCCGACCGGCGCAAGCCCTGGCGGCGTACGAACGGGTCCGCGCCGACCTCGCGGAGCGCCTCGGCACCGACCCGGGGCCCGAACTGCGCGCCCTGTACACCGAACTCCTGGCCGCCGGGGCCCCCGGGCCCGACGCCTCCCCGCCGCCTGCCCCCGGCGCCCCGCCCCGGCAGAGCCTGCCCGCCCCGCTCACCTCGTTCATCGGACGCGACGAGGAACGCGCGGAGCTCGCCGCCGCGTGGGACGGCACCCGGCTCGTCACCCTCACCGGTCCCGGAGGGGTGGGCAAGACCCGGCTCGCCCTGGAGGCGGCGGGGACGTACGCGGGCCCGGCGCACCTCGCCGAACTCGCCTCCGTACGGGAGGAGTCCGGTGTCGCCGCCGCCGTCCTCACCGCGCTCGGCGGGCACGAGACCCTGCTCCGGCACGGCCCGCCCGTTCCCGGGACCGCGCGGAAGGGACCGTACGCCGAACTGGTGGAGAGGTGTGCGGGGCGGCGGATGCTGCTCGTCCTCGACAACTGCGAGCACGTGGTGGGCGCCGTCGCCCCCCTCGTCCACACCTTGCTGGCGCACTGCCCCGGGGTGACCGTCCTCGCCACGAGCCGGGAGCCGTTGGGGGTGCCGGGCGAGGTGGTACGGCCGCTGGGGCCGCTGCCGCCGGACGCGGCGCTGCGGCTCCTGGGCGAGCGGGGCACGGCGGCCCGGCCGGGCTTCTCGGTGGAGGAGGACCGGGTGGCCGCCGAGGAGGTGTGCCGACGGCTCGACGGGCTGCCGCTCGCCCTCGAACTGGCCGCGGCGCGGCTGCGGGTGCTGTCGTTGGGGCAGATCGCCGAACGTCTGGACGACCGGTTCCGCCTGCTGACCTCGGGGGCGCGTACGGCACTGCCGAGGCAGCGGACCCTGCGGGCGGTGGTGGACTGGTCGTGGGACCTCCTGGACGCGCCCGAGCGCGCGGTGCTGCGACGCCTCGCGGTGTTCACGGGCGGCGCGGACCTGACGGCGGCGGAAGCGGTGTGCGGGGGCGTCGGTACGGTCCCGGCGGCGGAAACGGGATCCGGGACGGGCGTGAGCCTCGCTCCGGACACCGTCGGCGGCGTATCGGCAGCCCCCGGCGCACGGGGAACGGGCGGAGTGCCGACCGGGTTCGAGGTGCCCGGGGCGTCGTCCGAGGCGCCGGAGGCGTCCGATGGCCGGGCGGCGCACGGCGTACCGGAGACGTCCGGCCCACCGGCGGGTCACGAGTCGCCCGAGCTTCCCGGCGTACCGGTGGCGTCCGGCGTACGGAAGGCACTCGACGCGACGGACACGCCCCGGGTCCCCGAGCTCTCGGGCGTATCGGCGCTGGAGGGTCCCGCTGCCGGAATCCCGGAGGGCGACGGGCCCGGGGCGTCCGGTGTGCTGGACGTCCTCGCCGCGCTGGTCGACAAGTCGCTGGTGGTCGCGGGACCGGCCCGTGACGGCGGCGGAACGCGGTACTCCCTCCTGGAGACGATCGCCGAGTACGCGCGCGAGCGGCTGGCCGGGTCCGGCGAGCGCGCGGCGGTGGAGCGCGGGCACCTGACCCACTACCGGGAACTGGCCCGACGCGCCGAACCCGCGCTGCGCGGACCGGAACAGCTCGCCGCCATCGAGCTGCTGGAGCGCGAGCACGGCAATCTGCGGGGCGCCCTGCGGACCGCCGTCGCCCTCGGCGACGAGCAGGAGGCGCTCTGCCTGGTCCACTCGCTCAGCTGGTTCTGGCAACTGCGCAACCACCGCACGGACGCCAGGACATGGGCGGCGGAGGCGGCCCGGCTCGGCCCCGACCCCTTCGCGGAGCCCGTACGACCGGCCGGACCGCTGCACGGGCGCTGCGTGGACGTGCCACCGCCCTGGTCGGGGGAGCGCCTGCGGGAAGCCCGGCGCGGCGGACACCTGTACGCCCTCGCGACCCAGAGCGACGGGGCCACCACCGCCCTCGAACGCCCCGGGGCCCGCGACCGGCTGGCCGCGCTCGTCACCGCGTACCGCCCGGGACTTCCGCAGACCTGCCGCCAGCCGGGCACCATGTGGTACTCGGCCCGGCTCATGACCGGCGAGTTCGCCGGTCTCGACGAGACCCTCGCGGCCGTCGTCCGGGACTGCCGCGACCACGCCCCCGGCTGGGACCTGGCCTTCGCCCTCCTCACCCGCGCCAGACTCGGCGGCCACGGTCCCGACGCGGCCGAGGCGCTCGCCCTCTTCGAGGCGGCGGGCGACTCCTGGGGCGTCGCGGAGTCCCTCGCCGCCCGGGGCGAGGCCCACGAGCGCGACGGACGGACGGCCGAGGCCGCCGCCGACTTCGCGCGCGCCGCGGACGCCGCCGCCCGCGTCGGCGCGCGGTCCCAGGTCCCCGTCTTCACCGCCAGGCTCGCCGCCGTACGCCTCCGGCTCCGCCCGGACGGCGACCCGGCGGCCGAACGCCTCCTCGCCGAGGCCGCCGAAGCGGCGGGGGAGTGGGGCGCCGAAGCGGCGGGCTCCGCCCGGCTGCTCCTCGCCCAGCACTACGGAAGCACCGGGCGAACCGCTCTCGCCAGGACTCAACTCACTTACCTGGAAAGGGAGTTCGGTGAGGTGACCCCGGCGCTCTTCTGGGGCCTCGTCGGCGGGACGTGGGCCTGGCTGGACTGTACGGACGGGGCGTACGACCGTGCGCTGGAGCGGCTCGCCCGCGCGGTCCGGGACGTGGAGACCCTCGCCCACCAGGTGGCCCCCCGTCTGGTCGTGGCCCCGTGCGCGACAGCCGCGTGGGCCCTGGCCGGGCGAGGCGGCCCCGGTGACGCCGAGACCGGGGCGCGGCTCCTCGGCGCGTACGACGCCCACGCCGACTCCGGGCGGGACGGCGGCTTCCGGCCCTTCACGCCCGACACCGAGGCACTGATCAGGGCCCGCGCCGAGGAACACCTCAGGGGCGCACTGACCCCGGAGGCGTACGGGCGCGGCCGGGAGGCGGGCGCGGCACTCACGCTCAGGGCCGCGGCGCGGCTCGTCCGGGGCGCGGGAGGCGGGTCCCGGTCGGAGGAGCGCTCGCCTTGACCGGAGCGGTCGCCCCGGCCTGATCCGTCGCCTCGGTCCGAGCGGTCGTGTCGGTCCGGGCGATCGTTTCTGTGGGAGCGCCCGCCTCGGCCGGAGCCCCGGTGGGGGCGGAACCCCTGGTCCCTGACGGGCCCGGTCGGCCCGCTGCGCTCCGGGCCGGACGGTCCGTCCCCCCCTCCTGGGCCCGTCCGGTTCGGCTCATCCGGCTCATCCGGCCGAAAGTCGTTCCCGGGCCTCCGCCAGGTCCTCGGGGGTGGGCGCGTCGTCCTGGGTGAGCCTGCGGCGCCAGTATCCGGAGAAGTGGACCGAGCCTCGCTCGACGCCCCGCTCCTCCACCAGGTGCCGACGCATCGCCCGTACGGCCGAGGCCTCGCTCGCGAGCCAGGCGTACGGGCGGCCGTCCGGCCACGGGTCGGCCCGCAGGGCGTCCACCGGCGACGCGGCGGCGGGCAGCGGGCGCACGGTCAGGTCGGCGGCCGTCGGCAGGGCCTGTTCCTCGGCCGGGTCGGGGAGGTGGAGGTAGGCGACGGCCCGGCGACCGGGCGGGAGGGCGGCCACGACCGTGGCGAGCGCGGGCAGGGCGCAGGCGTCGGCGTACAGGAGGGTCCAGTCGCCCGCGGCGGTGTCGACGGGCACCGCGAAGGCCGGGGAGGGCCCGAACATGCCCAGCACGTCCCCGGGCCGCGCGGCCCGCGCCCAGCGGGTGGCGGGCCCCTCGGCCCCCGCCCTCTCCTCGGCCCCCGCCCCCTCTGCGGTCCCTGCCCTCTCTTCGGCCCCCGTCCTCTCCTCGGCCGCGTTCCCGTGCAGGAAGAAGTCGACGTCGACCGTCCCGGCGGCCGGGTCGTGGGCCCGGAGGGTGTAGCTCCGCATCCAGGGGCGCCGGTGCTCGTGGAGCGCCGCGTAGGCCGCGTACCAGCGCATGACGTCCCCGTCCGGCCCGGCGTCGGGCAGTACCGGACCGGACTGGCCGGGCCGTGGGAAGAACAGCTTCACCTGCTGGTCGGGCCCGGCGAGCGCGAACCCGTCGAGATCGGGGCCGCCGAGGGTGATCCGGCGCGTACGGGGGGTGAGGGACCGGGCGGCGGTCACGTGGAGCCGGCGGAGGGGGAGTGGTTCGGGCACGGATGCTCCTCAGGAAGTACGGGTCGGGTGGACCGGGCGCGCATCGGCCACGCGCCCCACTGTCCCCACCCCTGTCGACACGGCACCGACACGCCGCCGACACCGGGACGGCCCGGCGGTGGCGGTGGCGGACCGGGTGGCGGGCGCGGTCTCCGCCCGACGGCGGACGGACGGCCGCACGGGGCCGGTGCCGGGCCGGTCCCGGATGCGCCGTGCGGGGCCGGACACCAGAATGGCGAGTGCCGGAAGAACTCGTAGGAGGCGGCATGAACGCTGAGCCCGACAAGACGTCCCCGGGGGAGCACCCGACGCCCGACCGGCTGCTGCACGCCGGGTCGGAGGGCGAATTCACGGCGGAGGACCTGGTCCTCGCCTCCGGGCGGGACGTGAACCCGAAGAACCTGGCCTGGGCGGAACGACGGATGGCGGAGAAGGGACGCGCCTCCATGGACGAGCTGCTGCCCTGAGGCGGCGGGCGGATCCGCGTCACCCGGAGAACCAGGCACTCCCCGGAGAACCAGTCACCCGGAGGGCCCGGCGTCATCCGGCGGCTACCGCCCGGTGGTCCTGACCACCGGGCGGTAGCGGCTCGGCGCCGCCCGGCCCCGGGTGTCACCCTCCCCCGGAGGCCCCGGTGCGGCACGACCGTGCCGGGGTCCCGGGCCGTCCGGGGCCGCCCCGAGGCTTCCGCATTTGTGGAACACGTTCTACCGTGGCCGCCGTCGCGCGTCGCACCGCACGGAGGACGCCGCAGGACCGCGCCCCGGGAGGCCCCCATGCACCTCGAATACACGCCCGCCCAGAACAGCCTGCGCGCCGAACTGCGGGCCTACTTCGCCGAGCTGGTCCCGGAGGACGTCCACACCCGGTACGGGGACCCGGCCGCGCAGAAGCGCTTCTACCGCGAGACCGTGCGACGGCTCGGCACGGACGGCTGGCTCGGGGTGGGCTGGCCGACCGAGTACGGCGGGCGCGGGCTGACCCCGATGGAGCAGTTCATCTTCTTCGACGAGGCGGCCCAGGCGGGCGTACCGCTGCCGCTGATGGCGCTGAACACGGTCGGCCCCACCATCATGACGTTCGGCACCGACGAGCAGAAGGCGTACTTCCTGCCGCGCATCCTCTCGGGCGAGCTCGACTTCGCGATCGGGTACAGCGAACCGGACGCGGGGACCGACCTGGCCGCCCTGAAGACCCGCGCGGTCCGGGAGGGCGACACGACGACCGGGACGTACACCGTGAACGGCCAGAAGATCTGGACCACGAACGGCGACACCGCCGACTGGGTCTGGCTCGCCGTCCGCACCGACCCGGACGCCCCGCCGCACAAGGGCATCACGATGCTGCTCGTGCCGACCGGCGACCCCGGCTACTCCTGCACCATCATCAACACCCTCGCCTCCCACGACACCACCGCGAGCTACTACGACGACGTGAAGGTCCCCGCCTCGCACCGCGTCGGCGAGGAGAACAAGGGCTGGCGCCTCATCACCAACCAGCTCAACCACGAGCGCGTCACCCTCGCCGCGCACGGCACGATGGCGATCCGCGCGCTCCACGACGTCCAGCGCTGGGCCGCCGGGACCCTCCTCACCGACGGACGGCGGGTCATCGACCTTCCGTGGGTCCGCCGCACCCTGGCCCGCACCCACGCCCGCCTCGACGCGATGAAACTCCTCAACTGGCAGATGGTGAGCGCCGTCCAGCGCGGCACGCTCACCCCCCAGGACGCCTCGGCGGTCAAGGTCTACGGCTCCGAGGCCCGCCGCGACGCGTACGCGGCCCTGATGGAGGTCGTGGCGGCGGCGGGCGCCCTCAAGGAGGGCTCGGCGGGCACGGTCCTCCACGGCGAACTGGAACGCGGCTACCGCTCGGCGGTCATCTTCACCTTCGGCGGCGGCAACAACGAGATCCAGCGCGAGATCATCTCCTGGATCGGCCTCGGAATGCCGAGGGTCCGCCGCTGAGGCGGTGGGGCGGGGCTTCGCGGTCGGCACGGACGCGGGACGACCGGCACCGGCCGGATCCCGCCGGGGGCGTTCTTCCAGGGTGCTGACTCGTGGGACTCCAGGGTCGTCACGGGTTCTCCGCGCTCTACGATGCGGCCACGCCTGATGGACGAGGGTCGACCGAGGGGGAGATCGTTGTGACTGGCCGTGTGAGGGTGCGTCGGGTACTGATGGTCAACGCGGCTCTGGCCGGGGTGGTCTGGCTGGTCTGGGCCCTGGTGTGGGGTGCGGAATACTTCGACGTCCTCGCGGAGAACTGGCGCGTGGCGGTGACGATGGTCTTCGGCTCCCTGGTGGGCGGCGGGACCAGTGAGGGCGGGGGCGCGGTCGCCTTCCCGGTGATGACCAAGGTCCTGGTCGTTCCGCCGGACCAGGCCAGGATCTTCACCTTCGCCATCCAGTCGATCGGCATGTCGGCCGCGTCGCTGTCGATCCTGCTGTGCCGGATTCCCGTCGAGAAGAAGGTCATCCTGTACGGCTCGGTCTCCGGGGTGGTGGGAGTCGTGCTGAGCGCCACGCTGATCGCCCCGAACGTGCCGCTCCCGGTCGTACGGGCGCTGTTCACCATGCTGCTCGTGGCGCTGGCCCTCGCCCTGGCGGTGCAGCTGAAGCAGCGCGGCTACCGGCGCAATGCGAGGATCCCGGCCTGGAGGCCCCGCGAGAAGGGCGTGGTCCTGGGAGCGGGCTTCTCGGGCGGGCTGCTCAGCGGTGTGGCGGGCGTGGGCGAGAACTGCGTGATGTTCCTCCTGCTGGTGCTGCTCTTCCGGGTCTCCGAGAAGGTCGCCACCCCGACCACCGTGATCATGATGACGGTCGTGTCCATCGCCGCCTTCCTCACCCATGTCCTGGTGCTCCGCGACTTCACCGGACCGGTCGTCGGGTACTGGACGGCGGCGGCTCCGGTGGTGGCGGTGGGCGCTCCGCTCGGGGCGTGGATCTGCACGCGGCTGTCGCCGCTCACCATCAGGGCCGTTCTCTTCGTCCTGATCGCGGCCGAACTGATCAGCACCGTACTGCTGGTCCCGTTCACCCCGTTCATGGTCGTGGCCAGCGTCGTCCTGCTGGTGCTGTTCACCGCCGGGTGCGTGGCCCTCGTCCGTATCGAGCGCTACGCCGCCCCGTCGCCGGAGCCCGAACAGGAGCTGGCTCCGGCGAGGGTGTGAGCCCCGAGAGGACGCCGCGGGCACCCGGCCGGCTCGACCGGGTGCCCGCCCCGCCCTTCACCGTCCTTCAGCCGGGCAGGGGCCGAAGACCCCGTGCGACCCGCACGGTCCGGGACGGCGCTGGACGGCTCGGGACCGCTCTGGACACGGCTTCCCGGCCGAGGCGCGGATCGCGCTCAGCCGGTGCGCAGGACCGCGTGCATCGCCCCGGCTTCGAAGGCGTGCGGGTTGGTGTGGCTGGCATCCGACATCAGGTGCGCCTTGAGCGCCTCGCGCGCGGCGGCGATGTCGCTCTTGCTCGCCAGCTCGTCCACGACCAGACAAGGCAGCCCCGAGGTCTCCCTGAGCCGCGCCGGGTCGGCGTCAAGACCGGCCCGGACCAGCGCCGCGTGGCGAT
Source organism: Streptomyces sp. NPDC087215 (assembly GCF_044744885.1). Taxonomy (NCBI): domain Bacteria; kingdom Bacillati; phylum Actinomycetota; class Actinomycetes; order Kitasatosporales; family Streptomycetaceae; genus Streptomyces; species Streptomyces sp. NPDC087215. Next base: position 325,600 of record NZ_JBIUZD010000006.1, on the reverse strand, counting down.
CGCCCTTGAACAGTTCGCGGAACGCGTCGTCGGTCGCGAGCAGCTGGAGCAGCCGGTCGGCGACCTCGGGCGGGATCCGCAGCTTGGTGTCGGACACGGTCGGTGGCATGGTGTTTCCCCCTGACGGGTCGTCACGGAAGGTCAGTTGAGGCGCAGTACCGCGTGCGTCGCCCCGGACTCCAGGGCGTGCGGGTTGCTGTACGCCGCGTCGGCCAGGAGGTGCGCGCGCAGTTCCTCGCGAGCACCGGCGATGACTTCCTTGCTGGCCAGCCGGTCCACGGCCAGACAACTGAACGGCGAAGCCGCGCGCAGTCGTTCTTCGGACAGGGCGCAACCGGCCTCGACCAGGGCCGCGTGGCGGTTCCGCGCGAACAGACGGCGGAAGCGGTCGTCGGTGCTCAGCAGATCGAGCAGACGATCGACGACATCGGCCGGAAGGTGCAGCTTCTCGTTCCCCACTACCTGAGTCGGCATGATAAAAACCATAGCCGACCATCGTGTGGCACGGGAGCCTTGCCGTGGCGCCGTCGACACCGGATCCCGCACTCCGGATCCGCCATCAGCCGAACGGATCCCGATGCGCATTCGCCGTTGTGCCGTGCTGTTCCTGGAGCCCCGCGAAGACGTGCGCTTCGACCTGGACTCCCTGCTGACCGGAGGCGCCGGACTGAGCCGCACCCGGCGCTGGCTGGCCCTGGCCGCGCATCTCGACGCGGAGGTCGAGGTCGACGCGCCGCACCGCGAGCTGCTCGGCAGGCTGAGCCCCGGCGCGTGGCACGAGACCGACGCACTGGACGCCGAGGAATCGGCCCTGGTCCCCGAGTTGATCGACAGCGGCCTGGTGATCTCCGACGACGAACGCCACACCGCCCACCGCGAACGCGACGACGCACTGCGCGCCGGTCACTGGTGGCCGCCCGCGGCGATGATGCACCGGCTCGCACGGTGGGAGGGCCTGGACAGCGTCAGCAGCATGGAAGCCAACGAGATGACCACCGCCGCCGATCTGCGGCGCAAGCTCGGCCCGCCGCCCACGCACGCGCTCGGTCGCGGGGACGCGGCGGACCGGGTGCCACTGCCCCGCATCGACGGCAACGAGTTCGACGCGATGCTGGCGCGGCGCGCGACCTGCCGGAACTTCGACGGCGAGCGGGCGTTGCCGCTGGCGTTGTGCGCGCACATGCTGCAGCGCGTGTTTGCCGCGCGGTCGCAGGTGCGCATCGACGACGACACCGTGTTCCTGAAGAAGCACACGCCCTCCGGGGGCGGTCTGCATCCGACCGAGGCGTATCTGATCGTGCAGAACGTCGAGGGTCTCGCGCCAGGGCTGTACCACTACCACGCGGTCGATCACGCTCTGGAGCCCCTGCCCGCCCCGGACGAACCGCTGGAGCGGTTCGCGCGCCGCGCCCTGGCCGGTCAGCACTGGTTCTCCGACGCACCCGTGCTGGCGGTCCTGGCACCGCGATACGCGCGCAGCTTCTGGAAGTACCGCCACCATGCCAAGGCCTACCGCGCCCTGGTGCTCGACAGCGGGCACCTGTCCCAGACCCTCTGTCTGAGCGCGACCGAACTCGGTCTCGGCGCCTTCGTGACCTCGGCGATCAACGAGATCGACATCGAGAACGGATTCGGCCTGGACCCGCTGGCCGAAGGGCCGTTGGCGATCTGCGGCTTCGGCTGGCGCGCGCACAGGATGACCACCAGCGAGTTCGATCCGGCCGGGGAGGTCTGGCTGCGAACGGCGGACGAGGCCGAGGAGGGCTGAGTCCGGGATCTTCGACGGGCCGCTCCCCCCGGGGTGTCCGACCGCACCCGCCCCCTGACATGCTGGGCCGTACGGCCCCCGCCGCGCCCGCCGCCGTTCGTCCTTCCGGCGAGGACCGGAGCCACCGTGGTCGGTGCCGCGTGCGGCGCGGAGCCGCACCGGGCGCCGGGAGCTGTCGAACGAGCAGGCGCCCGAACCACCCCCGGCACATGTCCGTCCACGACGGCCTCGGGCCGGGACGGCCGATCAGCGAACGTCGCCCCTGGAGGAGTCAGCCGGATGACCGACAAGACCGATGGACTGTTACCGGAAGCCGTCCACCACCTCACCTACCGCGCCTGCCGGGAGAACATCACCCGGCTCGTCACCCCGGACCCCCAGGTCGCGGAGCTCCTCGTCCCGGCGTGTCCCGGCTGGAGCGTGCGCGATCTGGTCGGACACCTCGTCGAGGTCTGCCGGATGGCCGTCGACGAGGACCCGGGTGAGATCAGCGAGCCACCGGCCCCGCCGCCCGGCATACCCCTCGACGAACTCCTCGCCACCTGGGCCGAGTTGGATGATCAGCTGCCACGGGTGCTGCCGGGCATGGACTGGCTGCGCCGCCGTGTCCTCCCGCTGGACGCGCTCTCGCACGAGCTGGACATCCGTGCCGCCCTCGGCATCCCCCTGCCCGATCGCCACCCCGCCCTCGCCGACGCGCTGGATCTCGCCGTCATGGGCTTCACCCTGTCGCTGGACGAGCACGGACTTTCGGCGTTGCGCGTGGAGACGCCCGATCGGGTGTGGTCGGCCGGGCAGGGCGAACCGGCCGTCACGCTGAGCGGAGAGAGCCCGGAGATCTTCCGCGCGCTGACCGGGCGGCGTACGGTCCGGCAGCTCGGCGAGCTGTCCTGGAGCGTCTCACCGGCGACCTGGCTGCCCGCTTTCACCTGGGGCCCGTTCGCCCCGCCGGCGCAGCCCGTGGAGAGGGCGGCGCCCACCGGCCCGGCGCTCCCGTGACGACGGTCGTCGCCGCCCGGGACGCCGGGTGGCGACGACCGCCGGAGCGGGCCGTGTCCGCTCCGGTCTCCGCTCAGACCGCCGTCTCCAGCCGACGGCGGCGCTCACCGGCGGGGCGGCCCGACGCCGCACGGAAGACGATGGGGCGGGCGATGGCCTGGAAGTCCACGTCGGGGTCGAGGCGGCGCACCGTCTGTTCCACCATGAGCAGGGCGAGGAGCGGGAACACGAACTCCGACGAGGCGTAGATGCGGTGGCGCCGCTGGCTGGCGAACAGTTCGGTGGAGAACGCGATCAGGTCGAAGTCCCGGGCGGTGGTGCCGCCGAAGCGGTCGACGAGACGGGTCATGTCCGCGGTGAAGGCGGCGGTGTCGCTGTGCCGGTCGACCTGTTCCGCGCTGGCCAGGACCGCCTCGGCGCAGCGGGGGCCGTTGCGGAAGCCGAGGTTGAGGAAGAACAGGGCCAGGTTCTCCCGCACGACGTCGGGGACGCGGTAGACGAATCCGGCGTCGAGCACGACGACGGAGCCGGTGGGGGTGAGGCGCAGGTTCCCCGGGTGCAGGTCGCAGTGGACCAGGCCGGTGCAGAAGAGCATCTCGAAGACGGCTCGGAGCGTCTGGTCGGCGAGTGCCCGGCGGCGCTCGGGGCTCAGCCGGGTGACCTCGACGTGGGTGCGTACCTCGGGGACGAAGTCCATGACGACACAGGACTCTCCGCACAGTGCCGGTACGGGGGCGGGCACGGTGATGAATTCGAGGGTGGAGAGGTCCTCGTGCAGAAGCGCGAGGTTCCGCGCTTCGATGTCCAGGTCGAGCTGACGGAGCACGCTCGCGCCGACGGCCCGCGCCATCTCGGCCAGGGGGGCTCCGCGCAGGCCCGGCAGGCGGCCCGCGAGCGCGAAGACCGTGCACAGGATGGCGACGTCACGGCGGACCGTGTCGGTGAGCCGGGGGCGACGGAGCTTGACGGCCACCTGACGGCCGTCCCGCAGACGGGCCGGGTACACGCAGGCGATGCTTCCCGAGCCGAGGGGTTCGGTGCGCAGGTCCGGCAGCGACTCCGCCCAGTCGGGGCCGAAATGCTCCACCAGGGCCTGGTGGACGTCCCGCGGCCGCATGGGTTCGACGCTGTCGTGGAGGCGTCCGAGCGCGGCGCAGGCGCGTGGCGGCAGGACGTCCTCGCGGGTGCTCGCGATCTGCGCGAACTTGATGAACGCCGGGCCCAGCCGCTCGATGATCCGGGAGAGCTCCTCGGGCCACTCCTCGGCGGTGGCCCGACGGCCCCTCAGACGCTGCCAGTTGCGCCGGGCCAGGTGGCGGGCGGTGCCCGTGGTGACGGTCGACAGGATCCGGCCGAGACGCAGCAGGGCGGCCGTGGTGGTCACGGGCAGATCAGCGGGATGGGCTCGTTCCATATGACCACACGTTCCTTAAGTAGACGATCTAGTTCTCTGTCTCCAGTCAGGGTTTCACGGCGGCACCCTGCTTGACAGGGTCCATCTTGCTTAGTTTTTATATAACTACCTCGCATGGGGTGCACAACCTAACTGCGGAGGAAACATGACGCAATCGATCGAATCCAGGCTGCAGGAAGGCCTGGTGGCGCTCACGCCGCCGCCCCCGAGCCGGTACAACGACCCGGCGGAGTACCTGGACTTCGCCCGGCCGATCACCGAGAAGTTCCTGCCGTACGACACCCGGAGCGACAGCGAGCTGCGCGAGGTCTCCGAGGGTCACGAGAGCCCCCTGGAGCGCGAGCGCGCGCTGTGGGAGCTCGCGGACCGCAGCCCGGAGGAGAGCCTGGCGTTCATCGACCAGGTGATCGGCACCGAGACGGACCGAACGGTCCGCTCGGGCGCGCTGTGGCTGGCCCTGCGGTCGGCCGGCCCCAGGGCCCTGAACGTGTTCGAGAAGTACGCGACGGACGAGGACCGCGAGGTCGCCGACTGGGCCCGCGTGCTCACGGGTGACATCACGGGCGCGAAGCCGCGGCGCCTCTACGACGAGGCGGAGGTCGAGGAGACCGGGTACTTCGACCAGACGGTGCCGCTCATCATCGGCGGCCGGGTCGTCATCGTGACGCCGGGCGTCGGCGCGGTGCGCGCGGTGCTCTCGCCGCTGTGGTTCGACTCGATCCTCGGCCGTGTGCTGGCGAGCACCAACGTCTCGACGATCCGGACCGACCTCACCGTCGAGAAGGAGCTGAAGGGCCTCAACGCGGACGGCTCGAACCACTACGAGATCTTCCCGTTCCGCGGGCTGAGCGTCGAGTACGACGGGCGCAACCTGGAGCACAACTACCTCTCCGAGACGCTGCGTCCGTTCTACCCGAGCGGCTTCGTCGGCAAGGGCGAGATGGTCGAGGTGCCCGTGTCGCTCGGCCGTATCGCGCTCACCTCACTCGCGCACAAGGGCGAGGTGGCCATCCACGGCGACGGTCCGCGCGCGCAGCGCCTGCGCGAGGCCGACATGCCGTTCGTCCAGAGCGTGCGCGGCCGGTACTACGGCTGGGCCGCCGTCAACCTGGACCGCACCTTCGACCGTGGCATCGTCGGCGCCGGCGACGTGCAGCTGTCGAACCCGACGGACCCGATCGCGGGCCCGATGACCAACGCGAAGCTGTACGGAACGTTCCGCGGCAAGTCCGGCGACTACAGCGGCGCGGGCCGTTACACGCTCAACTCGATCAAGTGCCACGGTCGCCCCGACGGCAAGATCGACGTGGTCGGGAACGGCGCCGAACTGGCCGCCGAGTGATCTGACCCCCTGATACGGCGGTGCACCCCCACGACCCGTGGGGGTGCACCGTTCGTCGTCGCCCCCTGGTCCAGGCCGGGCGTCGCCGCCTCGGATCGAGCCGAACGTGGTGGTCGCCGCCTCAGCTCAGGCCGAGCATCAGGGAGCAGCGGAGCACGGCCCCCGGATCGCCCTTGACCCGGACGTCACCGGTGGCGATGGCCTGGAACGGGGACAGGATCCGTGCGCCCACCCGGACGAACGTGCCCGCGTCGCAGGAGATGGTCAGCGCGGGTTCGGCCACCGAGCCCCGCTCGAAGGACACCTTGCCGTCGCGCACCAGGATCTGGAAGATCTGGTCACCGACCTCGAACTCGTAGGTCTCGTCCACCTCGGGGACGGCCTCGTCGATGACCAGCGCCTGCACGGCGAGGAAGCCCCACTCGGCGCGGGTGGCCCCGGCGGTGTCCGACTCGTCGAGGAACTTCAACCCCCAGCGGGCGAGCGCGAGGACGGACTCCCGGAGCTCCTGCCCGGCCTCGGTGAGACGGTAGAGCCGGGCGCGTCCGTCGTCGGCCACGGACGTCTGCTCCACCAGGCCGTGCTCGCCCAGCATCCGCAGCCGGTCCGTGAGCAGGTTGGGGCCGATCCCGGGAAGGTTCTCCAGCAGGCTCTTGAAGCGCGCGGGGCCGATCAGCAGCTCGCGCACGATGAGGAGCGTCCACCGTTCGCCGATGACGTCCAGACCGACCGCGAGGCCGCAGAACTGTCCGTACTCACGCTTCATTTCGGCCTCCTTCACTCTCTTTCTCGATAGTAACATTCGCACTGCTATGCGGAGATCGAGAGGCTGGCACGAGCGGTGGCGGCGCGGGGCCTAGCGGGCCCGGCGGGCGGCAGGCGGGTGCCAGGAGATCGCTGAGGTCGCTGCGGGCGTGGTGGCGGGGCCGGACGTGTGGGGCGAGGTGTCGTCGGAGCCCGCATCCGCGGACGTCGTCGCCGTCCTATCCGGCAAGGTCGGTTTCACGTCATCTCGGCTGCTCCGCATGGCGGTTCAGGGAACATCCGGAGCGCCGTGGGTCCCGATGGCCGGTGCTCCCGGCGTCGAGTCGTGGAGCCGGGACGGCGGCCCGGGTCGTACCGAGGGTCAGGGCCGCGCGATGGCGCCGCTTCGACCCGATGTGCCGGGTCGTCGCGGTCGTGCCGCCGTGACAAGGGGCGGGGTATCTGCGCGGATCTTGCCAAGTTACTATGCAATCCTATAGCCTCCCCACGGTCAGCTCGATTCGCAGGCCCCTTTCCGGGGCTCAATCTCGCTGGAATGGTGGATTCTCGTGTATCTCATCTGGTTCCTGCATCGAGTGCCCAAATCGCGCGAAGAGGAATTCCTCACCGTCGTCCACGACGCCATCGAGGTCTTCCGGCGGAACGGAGCCATCGGCGGAACCGTGATGGAGGTCAGCGACCCGGCGGCCAAGTACGGCTGCTCGGACATCGCCTCCGGGGTCGACGTGGCACCGGACGAGGTGCTCTACGCCGAACTCACCTACTTCCACGACCGTACGCACTACGACGAGGTCATGCCGAGGGTCGACGCCGACCCCGAGCTGATGGACCTCTACGAGAAGCTCGTGCGGACGGTCGACATCTCGCGAATTCTGCGCGCCGAATTCAGCACGGTGTACGAGCTGTTGAACACCGAGGAGCACGCCCGGTACCGGCGGACTCCGCACAGGCAATGGCATCCGGCACACCGGGAGACAGCGTGACGACTGAACGACAGAGCGGGAACGAGCCGGCGGCCGCCGAGCCCTCATGGAACTTACGGGCCGTCACCTGGCTGTCCGGTGCCCAGTTCTTCATGTTCGGCATCGCCATCGGAGTCATGACGGTCGCCTGGGCGGAAGTCATCCGCTCCCTGGACCTGAGTGACGGGTTCTTCGGCACCGCTCATCTGCTCCTGCCGGTCGTCGGCCTGCTGACCCTGCTCTCGGCCAAGCGGCTCTACCGCCACCTCGACCACCGCCACATCGGCATCTACGGCCAGCTCTCCCTCATCGGGCTCCTCGTGATGCTGGCCGTGAGCCGGCACTTCGTGGCCCTCCTCGTGGCCTTCGTCCTCGCCGGTCTCGGGTCCGCGCTGGTCGACACCGCCACCAACAGCGTGTTCATGGAGATCCAGGCCCGCAGCGGCCGCGAAGTGATGAACATGATGTACGCGATCAACAGCGGCGGCACGGTCATCAGCGCCCTCGGCGCGGGCGCGCTGATCAGCCTGGGCATGGACTACCGCTGGGTCGCCGTGCTGTTCGCCGTCGTCATGGCGCCCGTGCTCATCGCCTCGTTCGCGATCAGGTACCCGCCGGTGAGCCCGGAGGAGCCCGAGGAGGCGCCGGGCGGAGCGGCGGCCGAGGACGACATCGGCATCATCAAGCTGATGCGCAACCCGCTGTTCCGCGTGGTCTTCGTGATGACCGTGCTCGGCATCGCGGTCGAGAGCATCGTGCAGGTCTGGTCGGTGATCTACGTCGACCAGCTCCTCAACGCCCCCATCGTCTACGGCGGCGCGGCGTTCGCCCTGTTCAGCCTCACGATGATGATCGGACGGATGATCAACGCCGGTCTGGTCGCCGCACTCGGCATCCGCAAGTCCTTCCTGATCTCCGCGGTCGGGACCGCGATCTCCGGGGCGCTGCTGATGGCCGGCACCCATCTGTGGCTGTCCGTCTTCGCCTTCCTCCTGATGGGCATCGCCATCGCCGGTGTACAGCCCACCTGCCTCAGTGCCGCGGCCCGGGTGGCGCCGAGCCGGGTCAACATCGTCGCGGCAGCCATGATGGTCCCCGCGTACGCCGCCTTCATCGGGACGCCGACCGCCTACGGCTGGCTCTCCGACGCCACCTCGCTGAACACCGCCATGGTGATCGTCGTGATCGCGGGCGTCGGGATCGGGGTGCTCGCCCTCGGCCGCCCGGTCGCCGAGGCCGATCGGGCGGCCGAGCCGACCGAGCCCGAAGGGACCGAGCTCACCGCCCAGTCCTGACCGCCCCCTTCGCGTACCTCCCCACCACGCCCGGCCCCGCGCACCGCCCGCCCCCGTCCTCGCACAGAAGCGGAGTTCATGATGAGCGGATCGCTCAGCGCCCTCGGAACGGCCTCGCGCACGGCACGCACCGCCCGGCTGGACCGGGTCATCGAGGCACCGCCCGCCGACGTGTGGCGGGCCCTGACCGAACCGGAGCTGCTGCCCCACTGGTTCGGCCCGGTCCTGCTGGGCGTGCCGGGACCCGGGGAGGAGTACGTCCTCGAAGGGCGCGGCGCGCACGGGGACACCATCGTCTGCCGCGTCCTCGCCTGGGAGCCGTCCGCGCGGCTGCGGGTGACCTGGCGCTACACCGGCGAGACCGACTCCGAACTGTCCCTGACCCTGTCGCCCACGGACGACGGCACCCGGCTGGTCCTGGAACACACGGGATTCGGACCGGAAGCCGACCCGGTCGACTACGCGGCGGGCTGGCACATGTACACCGACAACCTGGAAGCGCACCTCACCGGAAAGCCCGGTGTGGCGGACTCCGACGCGCGCTGGATGGAACTGATGCCGGTGTACGCCGCTGCCGCCGTCGACTGAGCCCACGAAACGGGCCGAGGAGAGAGCACGGCGTGAGCATCACCGAAGCGAACGGCGGCCGGGACGCCGTTCCGGTCCCCGACATCCTGCACTCCACCCTGGTCCGCGCGGCCCCCGGGGACGTGTTCGCCCTCCTGTCCAGCGGTACGGGCTGGGACACCTGGTTCACGGACGGCTCGGCCTTCGAGCCGTCCGTGGGCAGCCCGGTGCGTCTGCTCTGGCGTCGCCCGAGCGAGGACGGCGGGGACGTCACCGACGAAGGGGTGGTCACGGAGTGCGTACCGGGCGAGCGCTTCGCCTTCACCTGGGGCTCGCCGCCCTCACTGGTCACCTTCACCACCGCCGGGCACCCCGAGGGGACCTGGCTCACGGTGCTGGAGACCGGGCTGCCGCAGACCACGGACGGGCTCGCCCGGTTCGGGGACCGCGCGCCCGGATGGGGCGAGGCCCTCACCCTCGTCCGCTGCTACGCCGAACACGGAATCCGTCTGTCCACCTGAGCGGGCACCCTCCCGCCGACACAGGAGCTGATGTTCCATGACGAACCCCCTCAGACCCTCGCGCGTCGCTCTGCTCACCGGCGCGAGTACGGGGCTCGGCGAGACCCTCGCCGAGTTCCTCGGCGATGCCGGCTGGCGCCTCGTCCTCACCGCACGCACCGAGAGCGATCTGACGGCGGTCGCCGAGCGGCTCACCGGCCGGGGCGTCGTCGTCCGCGCGGTGGCGGGGGACGTCGGCGAGGCCGCGCACCGAGCGCGGCTGATCACGGAGGCGAGCTCACTCGGCCGCCTCGACTGGCTGGTGAACAACGCCTCCCAGATGGGGGTCAGCCCCATCCGCCCGCTCCTCGACCATCCCGTGGACGTGTTCGAGAAGGTGCTCCGCACCAATGTGATCGCCCCCGTGGCGCTGGCGCAGCTCGCGCTGCCCCTGCTGCGGGAGACCGACGGTCTGGTGGTCAACGTGTCCAGCGAGGCGGCCGTGGACGTGTTCCCGTGCGCGGGCATCTACGGCGCCAGCAAGGCGGCGCTCGACCAGGCGTCGCGCATCATCGCGGCCGAGCTGGCCGACACCGGTGTGGGCGTCACCTCCGTCGACCCGGGCGGGATGCGCACCCGCGGCTACGCCGAGGCCGAGCCCGGCTTCGACCTGTCGACCGTGCCCGCCCCGGACGTGACCCTGCCGTTCTGGAAGTGGCTCGCGGAGGTGTCGTCCCGCGAGGTCTCCGGTCGGCGGTATCTGGCACAGTCCGGGCCCTGGGACACCGAATGAGCCCCCGGCCGGGAGCGGAGAGCGGGTACGGGGCCCCGTACAGCGCGCTCGCCCGGGTCTACGACCAGTGGATGGCCGCGGACCGCATCCCGTACGACCAATGGATCGCCTTCACGGAGAAACGATTCCACGAGGCCGGATTCGAGGTGCGGACCGTACTCGACGTCTGCTGCGGCACCGGCATGGGGATACGGACCCTCCAGGAGCACGGCTACGAGGTCACCGGGGTCGACGCGTCCGAGCAGATGCTGGACATCGCCCGCGCGCGCACCGGCCCCGGGACCGAACTGCTGTGCCTCGCCCTGCCGGACGAACGGATCTCGGCCCTGGGCCCCTTCGACGCGGTCCTCATCTGCTTCGACGGGGCGAACTACCTGGCGGGCGACGGCGCACTGGCCACCACGCTCCACCAGCTCGCCCGGACGCTCCGGCCCGGCGGCCTGCTCCTGTTCGACCTGAGCACCCGGCTGAGCTTCGAAGCCATCGCCGCACTCGGCGAGTTCGGCGAGGACTTCGGTGACTTCGCCTACATATGGAACACCCGGCACGAACCGGACACCTCCTCGTACGAGTACCTCGTGTCGCTGTTCGTGCCCGAGGGAGAGCTGTACCGGAGGTCGGTCGAGCGACACCCGCAGCGCTGCTTCACCCGTGACGAGGTCGAGAACGCGCTGCGCGGCGCCGGGTTCACCGGCATCGCCGTCTCGGACAACTACGCCGAACGCGGCGTGACCGACGACACCCGGCGGGAGACCTGGACCGCCCGCCTCACGACCGGTTCCCTTCCACGATGACGCCCAGGGGGCTTTGATGCTGCGCCGTCTGTACACCGCCACGCTCGCCACCGCCGTGCTCTGCGGACTGATGACCGCCGCCGCCTCGCCGTCCGCGTCGGACACGCGGCTCGACGTGGTCGTGGAGAACCTGGTGACCCCGCGCGGGCTCACCTGGGACGCCCGTGCCGGGCGCGTCCTGGTCACCGAGGCCGGCAGGGGCGGACCCGCCCCGTGCGCGCCCGGTGTGGGAGGGTATCCCGCCTGCTTCGGCGCCAGCGGGGCCATCACCTCGTACACCCCGGGCAGCGGCAGGACCGAACGGATCGCCACCGGACTGCCTTCGGTGATCAACGAGTTCAGTGTGCTCGGACTGCACGACATCGACGCGAGCCACGGACGCGTCTCCGTGGTATTCGGCCTCGGCGGGCAGATGTCCACGCGCGACGGTCTGGGCACGGCGGCGCGCGGTCTCGCGCAGACCGGCACCATCGACCGCCACGGCAGGCTCCGCCCGGTCGGGGACCTCCTCGCCTTCGAGGAGCGGTACAACCCGCACCGGGCGGACGTCAACGCCAACGCGTACGGGATCGCACGCGTGCCGGGCGGAACCCTGGTGGCGGAGGCCGGCGGCAACGACATCCTCATGGTGTCCGACAGCGGTGCGGTCCGCATGGTCGCCCTGCTGCCCGACCAGATCGTCGACGGCAGCCCGTCCGAGGCCGTGCCGACGACCATCGTGCGCGGGCCCGACGGCGCCTTCTACATCAGTGAGTACGGCGGCGAGCCGACGCGGATCGGGAAGGCCCGGATCTGGCGCCTCGTGCCCGGGAAGACGCCGACCGTCGTGACGAGCGGGTTCACCGGCGTCATCGATCTCGCCTTCGACCGCCAGGGGCGGATGCTGGTGCTCGAACTGGCCGAGCGGGGCTTCGACTCGCCCGACCGGACCGGGCGGCTGGTCCGCGTCGAACACGACGGGCAGCGTACGGTCCTGGCCCGCGAGGGCCTGGAACACCCCGGTGGGGTCACCGTCGCTCCGAACGGCGACATCTACCTGACCAACCGGACGACCTCGCTCGGCGAGGCGAACGGGCAGCTCCTGCGGCTGCGTCCGGGCCGGTCGTGAACCAGGGGCCGCCGGGGACGCGTGAGGCGTCCGCGACGGCCCCCGGGCCCGGCCCGTGTCAGGTGCCGCAGTGGCCGCAGCCGTCGTCCCCGCTCCGGCCGTCGCGGTCCCCGTAGTCGTCGTGATGACGGACCCAGTTCATGATCCCGGCCTCCTCCTGGCGCCCCAGAGGGGTCAGGTCCAGGTAATTGAAGGAGCCGTTGAGGAGATCGGTGCCACGCGAGTACGTCGAGTAGGTGTGGAAAACGCGGGTGCCCTCGCGGAGGAAGACGCTCAGACCGTGTTGTTCGCCGCTCAGGGCCCAGGAGCCGATTCCGGCATCCTGCAGTTCTTCCTTCGTGCGGAAGTTGAAGAGGACGGGTGCCACGGATTCGTCCATGGTGACATGGAAGTCGTAGTTGAACGACGTGTCGTGGGAGGAGAACCAGGGAAAGGTCCACCCCATGCGTTCACGGAATTTCGCGATGTTCGCGAACGGTGCGCGCGAGACCACGGCGAAAGACGTCCGGGCCGCGTGCAGGTGCGCCAAGTGCCCTACGTTGTCGGCGAGGAGCGAGCAGCCGGTGCAGCCCGCGTCCCAGTCGGGGTCCAGCATGAAGTGATAGACGATGAGTTGACGGCGGCCGTCGAACAGGTCGACGAGGGATGCCGGTCCGTCCGGTCCCTCGAAGACGTACGGCTCGGTGACCTCGACCATCGGCAGGGCCCGGCGCCGCGCGCTGAGCGCGTCCCGTTCCCGGTCGAACTGCTTCTCCCGCACCAGCAGTTCCTTCCGGGCCGCTAACCACTCTTCCCTCGACACAATCGCAGGAACGTTCATTTCCGGGCCTCGCCTTCGCCGTGCCTTCCCAGCAGTCGGAACCCTACCGGAAGGGGGCAGGCCGCAGTGGACGGCGCGCGACCCATTCACGCCCGCGCCCGGCACCGGAATCACGTTCCCGAGACCCGTCGAACGGAACCGGAATGGGGGAGCGCACATTTCGAGTGGACAACGGCCCGGAAGCTCCCGGTACATTCGGCATGGCTTTGCAGTACAACCCGAATCACTTGACGAGGGGATACCGCACGGTGACGGCTGGATTACGTGCGCTCCGGCGCCGCATACTGACCCCCGCGTCCTCCAGCACCAGTCTGGAAGTACGCGGATTCCACAGGAAGAACGCGACGGCACAGGAACTGCTCGAAACCATCGGGCACACTTTCCTCGAAGGATACGGGCAGTTCGTCGAGGCGCCGGACCAGCACACCGCCGAGTCCCGACTGGAGCGCATTCCACCGCAGTTCCGGGGGTTCGCCTATGAGGGCGCCGCCATGGCCTGCTCCGTCCTGGACGCGCTGCCCGGCAGCAAGGGGCAACGCCTGAGCGGGCTGCTGGCCGGACGCGGCGCCGCCCACGCGTACATGGCCTACGTGGGGCTCGGCTGGGCCATGGCACGGCTGCCCCGGATGCTGCGCCCGGACACGACGGGCGCGGACCCGCTCCTGAGGTGGCTCGTCCTCGACGGATACGGCTTCCACCAGGCGTACTTCCACACCGACCGCTATGTCCACCGGCAGTACCGCGACCCGAGACTGGCGTGGCCGCGCGACCCGGCCTCCTACGCGCACCGCGCGGTGGACCAGGGGATCGGCCGGGCGCTGTGGTTCGTCGGCGGCACCGACGTCGACGCGGTCCTCGCCCTGGTCGGGGCCTTCCCCCCGGCCCGGCGGGGCGACCTGTTCGGCGGGGTGGGCCTGGCCGCGACCTACGCGGGCGGGGCCGACGCGGACGAGCTCACCCGTCTGCGGGAGAGCGCGGGGGAGTACCGACCGCAGCTCCTGCAGGGTTCGGCGTTCGCCGCGGAGGCGCGGGAGCGGGCCGGTCTGACGGTGGAGCACACCGAACTCGCCACCGAGGTGCTGTGCGGCCTGGACCCGCAGGGCGCGGCCCGCGTCTGCCGGGAACTGCGGCCGACCGCGCCCGACCGCGCGGACACGCCCGCGTACGAGACATGGCGGCAGAGCATAGCCGGAGCACTCGTTTCCGAAGGAGGGCGTTGACCCCGTGACGACCACGCGATCCAGGCTCTACCCCAAGCTCCCGGGAATCATCGCCGTCCTGCTCATGGCGGTCACCTACGTGGTGGTCCGCCCGGCGTCACCGTCCGCCGCGCAGACGGCCGAACTGGCGAACTCCTTCGCGTTCACCCCGAAGACCATCGCCATGCCCGCCGGTTTCGACCAGCAGGAGATCCGCCGGGTCAACAAGGACTACCAGCACATCGAGGCGTGGATCTCCTCGGTGGGCGCCGGAATCGCGATGAACGACGTCGACGGCGACGGCCTCCCCAACGACCTGTGCGTCACGGACCCCCGGATCGACCAGGTCGTCATGACCCCCGTGCCCGACGAACGGGGCGGCCGCTACGCGCCGTTCGCCCTCGACCCCGCCCCGCTCCCCATGGACGACAAGATGGCCCCGATGGGCTGTGTCGCCGGTGACTTCAACGAGGACGGGCGCATCGACCTCCTCGTCTACTACTGGGGGCGCACACCGGTCGTCTTCCAGGCCAGGACCGGCCAGGACACCATGACCGCCGCCTCCTTCGAGCCCGTCGAGCTGGTCGCCGGGGTCGGGCAGGCGCGCTACACCGGCCCCCGGTGGCACAGCAACGCGGTGACCGTCGCGGACTTCGACGGCGACGGCCACGAGGACGTCTTCATCGGCAACTACTTCCCGGACAGTCCCGTCCTCGACCCCTCCGTGCGGGGCGGAGTGGTCATGAACGACTCGCTGTCCAACGCCCTCAACGGCGGCGAGGACCACATCCTGCGATGGACCCCGAAGGGATTCGTGCAGGCCGAGAACGTCATGCCCCACGACATGCGCGTCGGATGGACACTGGGCGCCGCCGCCACCGACCTCGACGGCGACCACCTGCCCGAGCTGTACGTCGCCCACGACTTCGGGACCTCTCGGATGCTGCACAACAGGTCGAAGCCCGGCGAGATCAAGTTCGCCGAGGTGAAGGGCGCGCACAGCCCGCTGGTGCCCAAGTCCAAGCGCGTCGGGGCCAGTTCCTTCAAGGGCATGGGGATCGACTTCGGGGACCTCGACCAGGACGGTCTCTTCGACATGTTCGTCTCCAACATCACCACCTCGTTCGGCCTGCAGGAGAGCAACTTCGCCTTCCTGAGCACCGCCGACGGCGTGGACGACGTGCGCGCCCGGATGAGCAGGGGCGAGGCGCCGTACGTGGACCGCAGCGCTCCCCTCGGGCTCGCCTGGTCGGGCTGGGGCTGGGACGTGAAGATGGGCGACTTCGACAACGACAGCCGACTGGAGATCACCCAGGCCACCGGCTTCGTCAAGGGCCGCAACAACCGATGGGCCCAGCTGCAGGAACTGGCCACCGCCAACGACGGGCTGGTCGCCGACCCCGGCTGGTGGCCCCACGTCAGGAAGGGCGACGACCTGGCCGGTGACCAGACCATGCGGTTCTTCGCCAGGACCCCGGACGGGAGTTACGCGAACCTGTCGGACCGGCTCGGCCTGGCCGTGCCCATCCCCACCCGCGGCCTGGCCGTCGGGGACGCGAACGGCGACGGCAGGCTCGACCTGGCGGTGGCACGGCAGTGGGGCGAGCCGGCCTTCTACCAGAACGACAGCCCCGCCACCGGCGACTTCCTGGGCCTGAAACTGACCCACCCCTCCGGATCACCGGTCGTCGACGCCCAGGTGACCGTGACCCTGGCCGACGGCACCCGCCGGATCAGCCGGGTCGACGGGGGCGGCGGACACTCCGGCAAGCGCAGCCACGAGGTGCACATCGGTCTCGGCGAGCAGGGCGACACGCCCGTACAGGTACGGCTGAAGTGGCGTGACCGCTCCGGCCAGACCCACGAGAAGGACCTGAGGCTGGCCCCCGGCCGGCACGCGCTGGAGCTTTCCTCCGACGTCAAGGAGAAGTGACGGAGATGACCGAGGCCCCCCTCGCACCCCGACGGCACGACCCGAAGATCGTCACGGCGCTGCGCCGGTTCGCCATCTCGATCACGATCCTCAACATCGCCGGATACACCCTGCTCGGATTCGAACAGCCCTGGCTGTGGCCCTTCATCGCGGTCGCCGTCGGCTACGCCGTCGAAACGGTCCTGGAGTACGTCGGGGCCCGGGTCGAGGGACGCGGACCGCGCTACGCCGGGGGCGGAGCGAAAGGCGTCCTGGAGTTCCTCTACCCCAGCCACATCACCGCGCTCGCCGTCAACATGCTGCTCTACGTGAACGACCGGCTGTGGGTGATGGTCTTCGGGGTCGTCGTCGCGGTCGCCACCAAATGGGTCCTGCGCGCACCGGTACGGGGCAGGCAGCGCCACTTCATGAACCCGTCGAACTTCGGCATCGCGGTCGTGCTGCTGCTGTTCCCCTGGGCCAGCATCGCCCCTCCGTACCAGTTCACGGAGTACGTCGACGGCCCCGTCGACTGGATCATCCCCGCGGTGATCGTCGTCCTGGGCACCCTGATCAACGCCAAGCTCACCGGGCGGATGTGGCTGATCGGGGGGCTGCTGAGCGTCTTCGTGCTCCAGGGCGTGCTGCGGGGGGTGCTCTTCGACACCGCGATCCCGCCGGCCCTGGGCATGATGACCGGCGTCGCCTTCGTCCTGTTCACGAACTACATGGTCACGGACCCCGGCACCACGCCGTCCCGGCCCGTCGCCCAGTTCGCCTTCGGCGGCGGGGTCGCCCTCACCTACGGCGTCCTCACCGCCGCGGGCATCGCGTACGGCCTGTTCTTCGCCACCGCCGTGGTCTGCCTGGTCCGAGGCTGCTACCTCTGGCTGGTGCACCTGCGTGCCGCAGAGGAGACGGCGGGCCCGGCGCGGACACCGGCCACCAGTGCCAGGGACGCCTCCTCCGAGACCGGGAAGGAACCGGTGGCGGCATGACCCGCGTGGCGATCGTCGGCATGGCCTGCCGCTTCCCCGACGCGGCGAGCCCCCGCGAACTGTGGGAGAACGCGGTCGCCGGCCGACGTGCCTTCCGCCGCATCCCCGACGTACGGATGCGCCTGGAGGACTACTGGGACCCCGACCCGGCCGCCCCCGACCGGTTCTACGCGCGTACGGCCGCCGTACTGGAGGGCTACGCCTTCGACCGCGTCGCGCACCGGATCTCCGGCAGCACCTACCGCTCCACCGACCTCACACACTGGCTCGCCCTGGAGACCGCCGCCCGCGCACTGGCCGACGCCGGTTTCCCCGAGGGCGGCGGACTGCCGCGAGCCCGTACCGGTGTCGTCGTCGGCAACACCCTCACCGGCGAGTTCACCCGCGCGGCCGGAATGCGACTGCGCTGGCCGTACGTCCGCCGGGTGCTCGCGGCGGCGCTGCGCGACCAGGGCTGGGACGACGACCGGCTCGCCGCGTTCCTCGACGGCGTGGAGAAGTCCTACAAGCAGCCGTTCCCCGCGATCGACGAGGACTCGCTCGCGGGCGCCCTGTCGAACACCATCGCGGGCCGCATCTGCAACCACTTCGGACTGGGCGGCGGCGGCTACAGCGTCGACGGCGCCTGCTCCTCCTCACTGCTCTCGGTCACCACCGCGGCGGGCTCACTGCTCAACGGAGACCTCGACGTCGCGGTCGCCGGTGGTGTCGACCTGTCCATCGACCCGTTCGAGATCATCGGATTCGCCAAGACCGGCGCCCTCGCCCGGTCCGAGATGCGCGTGTACGACCGAGGATCCAACGGGTTCTGGCCCGGCGAGGGCTGCGGCATGGTCGTGCTGATGCGCGAGGAGGACGCGCGCGCGGCCGGCCTGCGCGTCTACACGACGATCGCGGGCTGGGGCATCTCCTCGGACGGACAGGGGAGCATCACCCGCCCCGAGCCGGGCGGCTACCGGCTCGCCCTGGCACGGGCCTACGAGCGGGCCGGGTTCGGGATCGAGACGGTGCCGTTCTTCGAGGGACACGGCACCGGCACCCCGGTGGGCGACGCCAACGAACTCGGCGCGCTCACCGAGGCCCGCGCGGCGGCCGACCCCGCCGCCCCGACGGCCGCCATCGGCTCGGTCAAGGCGATGATCGGACACACCAAGGCCGCCGCCGGGATCGCCGGCCTCATCAAGGCCGTGATGGCCGTCGACACGAGCCTGCTGCCCCCCACCATCGGCTGCGTCGAACCGCACGAAGCACTCAGCGGCCCCGGAGCGAGACTGCGCACACTGCGCACCGCCGAGCCCTGGCCGCGGGACATGCCGCTGCGCGCCGGGATCACCGCGATGGGCTTCGGCGGCATCAACACCCATGTCGTACTCGACAAGGAGACGCCCCCGCGCCACCGGCCGCCCAGCCGACGCCACCTCGCCCTGGCCGGTTCCCTCCAGGACTGCGAACTGCTGCTCCTGGACGGCGACTCACCGGCCGCGCTGCGGGACCGCCTGACGCGGGTGGCCGCTCTCGCACCCCGGCTCTCCTACGCCCAACTCGCCGACCTCGCCCACACGCTCCAGCGCGACCTGCGGGAACTGCCCTGGCGCGCCGCCGTGGTGGTGTCCTCCCCGGACGACGCGGAACGACGGCTGCGACAGCTGACCGACGCCCTGGAGCGGGACGAGGGCCCGCTGGTCTCGATCGACGACCGGGCGTTCGCCGGACGCGCGGGAGACGAGGGCGGGCGCATCGGCTTCCTCTTCCCCGGCCAGGGGTCCGGCCGGGGCACCGACGGCGGTGCGCTCCGACGCCGCTTCGCCCAGGCCGCCGACGTCTACGAGCGGGCCGGGCTGCCCACCGACGGCGACCCGGTGGCGACCGACGTGGCCCAGCCGAGGATCGTCACCGCGACCGCCGCCGGACTGCGCGTCCTCGACTGGCTCGGCGTGGAGGCCGAGGTGTCGCTCGGACACAGCCTGGGGGAACTCTCCGCCCTGCACTGGGCGGGAGCCCTCGACGAGGCGCGCCTCTCGGAGGCGGCCCGGGTGCGCGGCGCGGCCATGGCCGCGCACGCCGAGCCGGGCGGCGCGATGGCCTCCCTGTCGGCGGACCCCGAGCGGGTACGGGGGCTGACGGACGGCCTCGACGTGGTCGTCGCCGGGTACAACGGCCCCCGGCGGACGGTCGTCGCCGGACGGGACGACGCCGTGCTCGCCCTGCTGGAGCGGGCGGCCCGAGCGGGCGTCGGAGGTACGCGGCTCGCCGTGTCCCACGCCTTCCACTCCCCGCTGGTCGCACCCGCCGCCGACGTGTTCGGGGGCTGGCTGGCCGACACCCGGTTCGGGCCGGTACGGGGCAGGGTGCTGTCCACCGTGACCGGGCGGGAACTGGCCGAGGACACCGACGTGTGCAAGCTGCTGCACCGGCAGATCACCGATCCGGTGCTCTTCGCCCCGGCGGTGGAGACGGCGGCCCGGGACGTCGACCTGTTCGTCGAGGTCGGTCCCGGCCAGGTGCTCTCCACGCTCGCCACCGGGGCGACCGGCGTGCCGTCCGTGGCGCTGGACACGGACGAGGAGTCCCTGCGCGGTCTGCTCCGGGTCGTCGGAGCCGCGTACGTGATCGGCGCTCCGCTGATGCACGAGCGGCTGTTCGCGGACCGGCTCACCCGGCCCCTGGACCTCGACGCCCAGTTCGACTTCCTGGCGAGCCCCTGCGAGAACGTCGCGCCGGACGGGCTGTCGGCGCTCTCGGCGCTCTCGTCTCCGGGACCGTGGGCCGCCCGGCAGGACAGCCCCGTGCGGTCGTCCGGGAGCGAGGATCCGTCCGTCGGCGGGGACGCGCGCGCGACCGGTGACGAGACGGCCGGGGGCGCTGAACCGGAGGGCGGCGAGCGGCGGGAGGCCGCGAAGTCGGCCCTGGAGGTGCTGCGCGAGCTGGTGGCGGAGCGGGCCGAACTCCCCGTGGACCTGGTGCGGGACGACTGCAGCCTCCTGGACGACCTGCACATGAGCTCCATCACCGTGGGACAGATCGTCAACCAGGCGGCCACCCGCCTCGGTCTGGCCACGGCCCACGCCCCGGCCAACTTCGCCACCGCCACCCTGGCCGAACTCGGCGAAGCCCTGGAGTCGTTGGCGCTCACCCACCCGGAAGACGGTACGGTCACGACGCCCGCCGTCCTCGGCGCGGCCCCGTGGGTACGGGCCTTCTCCGTGGACCTGGAGGAGGAGCCCCCGCCATCGGCCCGGTCCGAACCCGAGGACGGGGCATGGGAGTTGTTCGCGGAGGACGCCCACCCGTTCGCCGGGGCGCTGCGGCGCGCGCTGGAGAGCGCCCGGGTGGGGCCCGGAGTCCTCGTGTGCCTTCCGCCGCGATGCCCCCGTGACCGGCTGGCACTGGTCCTCGACGGCGCGCGCGGGGCCCTCGCGGGCACCGGGCGACGGTTCGTCCTGGTCCAGGAAGGACTCGGCGCGGCCGGTCTCGCCAAGTCCCTTCATCTGGAGGCCCCTCAGCTGCGGACGACCGTCGTGGACACCCCGGCCGGGGACGGCGTCGTCGACCGGGTCGTCGCCGAGGTGGCGGCGACCGTCCGGTTCACGGAGGCGCGCTACGACGCGGCCGGGACCCGCAGGACACCCGTACTGCGCGCGCTGCCGGTACGCGGCGAGCGCACCGACGAGGTGCTGGACTCCTCCGACGTCCTCCTGGTGACCGGAGGCGGCAAGGGGATCACCGCCGAGTGCGCGCTGGAAGTGGCCGCCCGGAGCGGGGCCGCCGTGGCGGTCGTGGGCCGCTCCGATCCCGCCCTGGACACCGGCCTCGCCGCGAACCTGCGGCGGATGGCCGACCGGGGCGTGCGCGTGCGGTACGCCCGCGCGGACGTCACGGACCCGGAGCGGGTCCGCGCGGCGGTCGCCGAGCTCACCGCCGCACTCGGCTCCGTCACGGCGGTGCTGCACGGCGCCGGTCGCAACGAACCGGCCGCACTGACCGACCTGACCATGGCCGACTTCGACCGTACCCTCGGGCCGAAGGTCGACGGGCTGCATGCCGTCCTCGCGGCGGTCGACCCGAGCGCCCTGAAACTGCTGGTCTGCTTCGGCAGCGTGATCGGCCGTACCGGACTGCGCGGTGAGGCGCACTACGCCACCGCCAACGAACGGCTCACCGATCTCGCCGAGCGGTTCGCCGACGCGTCGCCGCACTGCCGTGTGCGCTGCGTGGAGTGGTCGGTGTGGTCCGGCGTCGGCATGGGCGAGAAGCTGTCCGTCGTCGAGTCCCTGGCCCGCGAGGGCATCACCCCGATCTCCCCGGACCAGGGCGTGGAGGTGCTGCTGCGCCTGATCGCGGATCCGGACGCCCCGCCGGTCGCCGTCGTCACCGGCCGTACGGGGGAGATCGACACGCTGCGCCGGGAGCGGCCACCGCTGCCCCTGCACCGGTTCACCACCGCACCCCTGGTCCGCTACCACGGTGTCGAACTCGTCACGGAGGCCGAGCTGAACGTGGGCACCGACCCCTACCTCGGCGACCACCTCCTCGACGGCAACCTGCTGCTCCCCGCCGTGATCGGCATGGAGGCGATGTGCCAGGTGGCGGCCGCGGCCACCGGGTGGGGCGGTGTCCCGGTCCTGGAGGACGTACGGTTCCCGAGACCGGTGGTGGTGCCCCCCGACGGCACGGCGCGGGTGCGGATCGCCGCCACCGTCACGGGCCCGGACACGGTGGAGGTCGCCCTGCGCGCCGAGGAGTCCGGCTTCGTCGCCGAGCACTTCGGGGCACGGCTGGTCTTCTCCGGCGCACCGGTGCCCGAAGGGCCGCCCGCACCGTGCGGGCCGGGCCTCGGGGACGTGCCGCTGGACCCGGCGGCCGACCTCTACGGCGAGGTGCTCTTCCAGGGCGACCGCTTCCGGCGGCTGCGCCGCTTCCACCGCGTCTCGGCGCGGCACGTGGACGCGGACCTGTCGGTCGCCGAGGCGACGGACTGGTTCGCGCCCTACCTCCCGGGCGGGCTGCTGCTGGCCGATCCGGGGATGCGGGACGCGCTGATGCACGGCAACCAGGTGTGCGTGCCGGACGCCACCCTGCTGCCGTCGGGCATCGAGCGGCTGTACCCGCTCGCCGCCGGCCCCGGAGTCCCCGAGGAGGTCCGCTACTCGGCGGTCGAGCGGGAACGCGAGGGCGACACGTACGTGTACGACGTCGCCGCCTGCGCCCCGGACGGCCGCGTCGTGGAACGGTGGGAGGGGCTGCGTCTGACGGCGGTGCGCAAGGGCGTCGGCGGCGGCCCGTGGGCCGCGCCCCTGCTCGCGTCCCACCTGGAACGAACCGTCGAGGAGCTGACCGGGCGGCGGGCGGCCGTCGCCCTGGAACCGGACGGGGGGCAGGAACCGGGCGGGGCGTCGGCGGAGGGCTCGGACCGGCGTTCGGCGACGGCGCGGGCCGCGAGCCGTGCGCTGGGCGCGCCCGCCGTCGTCACCTACCGGCCGGACGGGCGGCCCGAGCTTCCCGGGGGCCTGGCCGTGTCCGCCTCGCACGCCGCCGGATGGACGCTGTGCGCGGTGGCCGACGCCGCCGCCGTGGGCTGCGACATCGAACGCGTCGTGGCCCGGCCGACAGCCGAGTGGGAGGGGCTGCTCGGCGATCACGCGCCGCTGGCCGCGACGGCCGCCAAGGAGACCGGGGACAGCTACGACACCGCGGCCACCGCCGTGTGGAGCGCCCTGGAATGCCTGCAGAAGGCCGGTCGGACCACGCACGCCCCGCTGTCCCTGACACCGCGCACCGTCGAGGACTGGACGGTGTTCGCCTCGGGAGGGCTGCGCGTCGCGGTCCTGGCGACCCGGCTCAAGGGCACGGCGGACCCGGTGGTGATCGCGGTCCTCGTCGCGGCGGAGCCGGACTCGTGACGGCCGCCCCACGTCCCCGCGTGCCGCCGCGCCCGCGCGGTCGGCTGCGCCCCGCTCCGTCTGGGAGGACCGTGTCCATGGCAGACCATTTCGAGTACCGGCATGTGGTCGGCTTCGAGGAGACCAACCTCGTCGGGAACGTCTACTACGTCAACTACCTCAGCTGGCAGGGGAGATGCCGTGAGATGTTCCTGAGGGCCCACGCGCCGGAGGTGCTGGCCGACGTCCTCGGGGATCTCAAGCTGTTCACGCTGAAGGTCGACTGCGAGTTCTTCGCCGAGATCGGCGCCTTCGACGAACTGTCCATCAGGATGCGGCTGACCGAACTCCACCAGACGCAGTTGGAGTTCACCTTCGACTACGTCCGGCTCGACCCGGAGGGACCCGAGCGGCTGGTGGCCCGGGGCAGACAGCGGGTCGCGTGCATGAGGGGTCCCAACACGGCCACGGTCCCGACTCCCGTGCCCGAGTCCCTGGTCCGGGCGCTGGAGCCGTACGCTCCACCGGCCCTCGCGCGGACCCGGTGGAGCGCGTGACCGGCCCGCGCGAGGCAGCCCTCCCGTCGCCGGTGCGCCGCGACTCGGACGGGAGGGAACTGCGGCGCGCTTTCGCGGAGTTCGCCACCGGGGTCACCGTGGTGACGGTCGGCGGGCCCTCGCCGCGCGGAATGACGGCGAACTCCTTCACCTCCGTGTCCATGGATCCGCCGCTGCTGCTCGTCTGCGTCCACAACGACGCCGTCATGCGGCGGACGCTCCACCCCGCGCGTCACTTCGGGGTGTCGGTGCTCAGCGCCGACCAGGAGGGCGTGGCCCGGTGCTTCGCCGACGACTCCCGCCCCGCGGGCCTGCCGCAGTTCGACGCGGTGGGCTGGACCCCCGGCGCCACCACCTCGGTCCCCCTGATCGACGGCGCGCTGGCTCGCTTCGAATGCGAGAAGTGGCGTGTGTACGACGGCGGCGATCACACGATCGTCGTCGGTGCGGTGCTCGACTGGGACCGGCGGCCGGTGGCGGACGCCGGGTCCACGGCGTCGGGGACGGCCGAGGACGCCCTGCTGTTCTTCCGGGGCCGGTTCCGGGAGCGGGGCCCGCGGCCGAGGGTGCCGCCCCGGTGAAGCGAAGTCCGGGGCGGTCCGTGCCGCGCACCGGCCAGGGGCCGGTGCGCGGCCCTCAGCCGGACACCGAGCAGAGCCGGAGGGCGGCCCGGTCCGCCCGGTGCAAGCGGATCACGACCGGCTCCAGCGGACGGCCCGCCGACGCGGTGATCGGCCCGAAGCCGCCGACCACCGGTGTGGGACCGGCCTGACGCCCCCCCTGCGCGTCCTGTGCCACGGAGCGTGCCAGTACGTGCCAGTTCCCCGTCGGCACGTCGTCGAGGACGAAGGCCCCGGGGCGGGGCAGCACCGTGCAACGCACCGGGTGCCCCTGCGGGAAGGGGCCGGGGAAGAGCCCCACGAAGACGAATCCGGAGCGGTCCGTGGCGGGTGCCTGCACGTGCCCGTGAAGCGGCGTCGGCGTCGGCGAGGGCGGAGCGCCGACGTCCTGCCGCTGATCCGCTGCCGTGACGCCGTCCGCCGAGTGGAGCCGCCGGTACGCGGACGGCGTGATGCCCGTACACGCCTTGAAGCACGAGCTGAAGGTCCCGACGCTGCTGTACCCGATGGTGTGGCTGATCTCCGCCACGTTGAGCGGGGAATCCGAGAGGAGCCGCTTCGCCTCCTCGAACCGGATGGCTCTGAGGAAACGTCTGGGAGACACCCCCGTCAGGTGGGTGAACTCCCGGGTGAAGTGGAATCTGCTGAATCCGGCTACCTGGGCCATGTCGTCTATGGTCAGGTTCTCCCTGAAGTTGTGGTGCATGTCGGCGATCACGTGAACCACGGCTCGCGTAATTGCAGTCTCCATAACCTCTCCCTCATCAGGAATCGCAGTCGTCGAAGAACTCGGTGCGCGGGCAAAGGGGTTGCGCGAGCGGGTGTACGACCGGAGTCCGCCGGTCGCACCGGAGTCGGCGCCGGGTCACGGCCGGCCGGCCGCCCCGCCATCCACGGGTGAGAGAAGAGAAGGGTGAATGCCCGCTCCTCGGCTCGAAAGAGACGGAGAGTTTCCAGCCGATACCCATCTCCGCATCGCGGCTCCATCGGCCTGCATCGACGTGATCACTCGAATGCCCTGACATCGTGACCGGATCTGATCGTCGGCGACAGTCCGCCCCTTGTCCGTCGGCTGGTTCTGACAGGTTCTGTGCCCGTCTCGCCCCGATGCATGTCGTAAATCGGCTGGAAATAACCGTGATGGAAGGGTCACGAAAGCTCTGTGCCGATGTGTCAGGAGTGGCCGATGTGATAGGTGGGGAAGAGGGGAAAGGAGGAGCCGAAGCGGACCGCCGGGCCTTCCCGGGCCGACGAGCAGACGGCCCCGGCCCCGGTGGCCCGCTCGGCCGAAGCGTTCGAGCCGACGACAGCTCCGCGGAAGGGTGGAACGGAAACGACCGATGACGTCCGGAGGAGGTCCCGAGGAGGCCGGAACGGACCGGAAGCGGAACGGAAACGGACCAGAAGCGGACCAGAAACGGACCGGAAGCGGAAATGGATCGGAAAGCGGATCGACGACGAGATGTACGCGACCGCCACCCACCGCCGCACGTGCGGCAGCGGCCGGGCCCGCCTCCCCGGGGTGCCGTCACTCACCGGCCCGGCCACGCGCGAGCGGGTCCTGCGCCTGGACCCAGGCCTGTGGGCGACGGCGGACTGCCTTCGCGGGCGGCCCCTCATGGAACCGGCCGTGGTGCGGGCGTGTGCGCCCCCCGGCGGAACAGGTCTCCCCGGAGACGGTCACCGCGCGCACCACCGCCTCGCGCGAAGAACACGAAGAACGCGAAGAGCGCGAAGAACCCGTGTGCACCGCCCGCCTCGCGCGGAGCCCCGCCCGTCGTAGCCTGGGGCCCCACGAGGGAGGAGCCGGATGGCAACGGAACGAGACGCCGACCCCGGGCTGTTCGGGCCCCGCTCCGTGACCTGGCAGCTCCACAGCGACCCCGTCATGTGGATCGCGGGCGTACGGGCCCTCTGGCTCCAGGCGCTGCACCCCGTCGCCGTACGCGGTGTCATGATCAACAGCGGTTTCCGGCAGGACCCCTGGGGCCGTCTCCTGCGGACCGCGGACTTCGTCGGGACCCTCAGCTACGGGACGACCGGGGCCGCGGAGGCGGCGGGCGCGCGCGTGCGGGGCATCCACCGCAGACTCGGCGTGGACGATCCGGAACTCCTCCTCTGGGTGCACTGCGCCGAGACCGACTCCTACCTCACGGTCGCCCGCCGCTCCGGCATCCCGCTCAGCGACGCCCTCGCCGACCGGTACGTCGAAGAGCACCGGACCTCGGCCCGTCTCGTCGGTCTCGACCCGGCGGAGGTCCCCGGCTCCGTCGCCGGACTCGCCGCCTACTTCGACGCGGTCCGCCCCTCGCTCGCCGCCGGACCCGACGCCCGGACCGTCGAGGACTTCCTGCGCCGACCGCCCGTCAAACCCGTTCTCGTACCGGCGCGCGAAGTGATCTGGCGGCGCGTGACGGCGCTCGCGTACGACACTCTGCCCCCTTACGCCCATGCGCTCTACGGGCGTCCCGCGCCTCCCCCGGACGAGGTGACCCACCGGCTCGTCGCCATGGCCAACCTGCTGCGGTGCGTCCCGGCCCGTCTGCGCTGGCGGCTGCCGCCCCGGCACATCCTGCGCGCCATGGACCGGCTCGGCCGCGGGACCCGGCCCGACCCGTACGCGTACCCCGCCCCGTACCCACTGTCAGCACCGGCGTCCATACTGGAGGGGCCGGGGAAGGCATAGGAAATCGACGGGGGCGACAGCACACGATGGGGGAATCCAGACTCATCCAGGGCCGGTACCGCCTGCACGAGGTCATCGGCCGAGGGGGCATGGGCGAGGTGTGGCGCGCCACCGACGAGGCACTCGGGCGCGGCGTCGCCGTCAAGTGCCTCAAGCCGCTCGGACCGCAGCAGGACCCACAGGTCTTCACCGTGGTCCGGGAACGGTTCCGGCGCGAGGCACGGGTGGCCGCCGCGCTCCAGCACCGGGGCATCACCGTGGTCCACGACTTCGGCGAGTACGACGGGGTGCTCTTCCTCGTCATGGAACTGCTCGAAGGACGCAATCTGAGCCAGCTCCTCGCCGCCAACGAACAGGAGCCGCTGCCCGTCCACGACCTCGTCGAGATCGCCGACCAGGTCGCCGACGCCCTCGCGTACACCCACGGCCACGGGATCGTGCACCGCGACCTGAAGCCCGCGAACATCATGCGGCTCAAGGACGGGACGGTGAAGATCTGCGACTTCGGGATCGCGCGCCTCGGCGCCGACATGGGCTTCACGTCCAAGCTCACCGGCACCGGCATCGCCATGGGCACCCCCCACTACATGTCGCCCGAGCAGATCGGCGGCGGCGAGATCGACCACCGCAGCGACCTCTACTCGCTCGGCTGCGTGCTGTACGAACTGGCCACCGGCGTCCCGCCGTTCGACCTGGGCGACTCCTGGGCGATCCTCATCGGCCACCGGGACACCGTGCCCCGTCCACCGCGCGCGCACCGCGCGGAACTCCCCGACTACTTCGACCGCATGGTCGTCGACCTGCTCGCCAAGGTGCCCGAGGAGCGTCCCGCCGACGCGGGCGACCTGCGCCGCCGCATCGGGACGGGCCGGGTCCCGCCGACGCCCTTCCCGCCCACCGTCGTCCCGGGCCCCGGACCGGCGCCCGCCGCGCCGCCCGGGTGGGTCCGGGGGATGACCGGCGGTCACCGGCCCGCCACGGCCACGCCCCGCACGGTCGCCCACGACCCCGCCGCCGTGGTCCTCACCACGGAGTGGACCACCGCGACCCGGCCCACCACCCCCGTCGACGCGCCCGCCACCGGCCGGACCACCGTCCCCGGACCGGGCGCGCCCCACGCCACCGCGCGCGCCTGGGCGTCCGCCGTCCCGGGAGCGGAGCCCGGACCGGCGCGGCCCCTCGCGGCCCCCTCCGCCGAACTGATCGCGGTCCTCGCCGGGCGGTACCGGGCGGGCATGGGCCTCGGCCGCCTCGGCCGCTGGGACGAGGCCGAGGCCGTGCACCGTTCCGTCGCCGAGCACCGTACGGCCGTCCTGGGCGACGACCACCCCGACACCCTGGCCAGCCACTACGAGGTCGGCTTCGCCCTCGCCCGGCTCGACCGGCCCGCCGACGCCCTGCACGTCTTCGACCGGGTCGCCGCCGCCCGCGCCCGCGTCCTCGGCGACGACCACCCCGACACGCTCGCCGCCCGGCAGGAACGGGCGTACGCGCTGGGCCGCCTCGGCCGCCACTCCGAGGCGTACGACGGCTATCTCGCGGTGCTCGCCGCCCGCGAGCGGACGGTGGGCCCCGACCACCCCGACACCCTGCGCTGCCGTCACAACCTGGCGTTCACGCTCGGCCGCCTCGGCCGCCTGGAGGAGTCGTACCGCACGGCCCACGAGGTCGCGGAGGCCCGCGCCCGGCTGCTCGGCGAGGACCATCCCGACACCCTCCTCACCCGGCACGAGGTGGCGTACGCCCTCGGACGGCTCGGGCGCGGCCGGGAGGCGCTCGCCGAGTACAGCGCCCTCGCCGCCGCGCGCGCCGCCGCCCTGGGGCCCGACCACCCGGACACCCTCGCCGCCCGCTACGAGACCGGTGTCCACCTCGGGCGCCTGGGCCAGGCGGCCGACGCCCTCGACGTCTGCCGTGACCTCGTCGCCGCCCGTACGCGCGCCCAGGGCGCCGACGGGCCGGAGACCCTCCGCGCCCGCCACGCGCTCGCCGTCAACCTCGGCAGGCTCGGCCGGTGGGCGGAGGCGCTCCGTGAGTCCGAGGGCGTCCGCGCCGACCGGGCGCGGGTCCTGGGGCCGGACCACCCGGACACCCTGCTGAGCCGCCGTGAGACGGCCGTCGCCCTCGGGCGCCTGGACCGCGAGGAGGAGGCCCTGGGGGCGTACCGGGCCATCGCCGCCGCCCGTACCCGGGTCCTCGGCGCGGCCCACCCCGACACCCTCGCCGCCCTGGACGACGAGGCCCACTGCCTGGAGCGCCTCGACCGCCCCGCCGAAGCCGCCGCCCTCCACCTGAGAGCGGCCATGCCGACGGAACTCTGAGAGCCGACGCCCCGGCGGACCCGCCCACCGTGCGGCGGCCTGTCCCCACCGCCTCGGCGGGGCCGCGCCGACGCTCATCCGACGCGGGCCTCGGACCTTGGTTCTCCGCCTTCGGCCGGGGCCGTCCGCCGGGTGCGGGATCTCGGACGCCGTTCCGCCGCACAAGCCCCGCCGGTTCGTTTCCGTTGTCGGCTCCCTCGGCTCCCTCGGCTCCCTCGGCTCCCTCGGCTCCCTCGGCTCCCTCGGCTCCCTCGGCTCCCTGCCCCACCGGTCCGCCCGGCCGCCCGGTGGGGCAGCCGGAGCCGTTTCCGCCGCACGCGAGCCCCGTGCGGCGGCCCGCCCGCCCTCGTACGCGGGCTTCCCCCGGTACCGGAGCCGTGTGAGCATGAGCCATGACCGAGCCCGCGCCGCAGCCCCGCGTTCCCGGACCCTCCGCCTCCTACGACGCCGTGATCGTCGGCGGCGGCCACAACGGGCTGGTCGCCGCCGCCTATCTGGCGCGCGCCGGGCGGAGCGTGCTCGTGCTCGAACGGCTCGGTGCCACGGGCGGCGCCGCCGTCTCCACCCGTCCCTTCGCCGGGGTGGACGCCCGTCTCTCCCGGTACTCGTACCTCGTCTCGCTCCTCCCGGAGAAGATCGTGCGCGAGCTGGGACTGCGCTTCGCCGTCCGCAAGCGGTCCGTCTCCTCGTACACCCCCAGAGGTGACGGAGGGCTCCTCGTCGGCGGCGGGCCCGAGCGGACCCGGGCCTCCTTCGCCGCGCTCACCGGCTCCGACCGCGAGTACGAGGCCTGGCGGGACTTCTACGGCCGGACCGGCCGCCTGGCGCGGCGGATCTTCCCCACCCTCACCGAGCCGCTGCCCACCCGCGACGAACTGCGGGCCCGCGTGGACGACGCCGAGACCTGGCGGGCGCTCTTCGAGGAGCCCCTGGGCCTCGCCGTCGAGCGGACGTTCGCCGACGACCTCGTGCGCGGGGTCGTCCTCACGGACGGCCTCATCGGCACCTTCGCCGACGCCCACGACCCCGCGCTCCCGCAGAACCGCTGCTTCCTCTACCACGTGATCGGCGGCGGCACCGGCGACTGGGACGTGCCCGTGGGAGGCATGGGCGCCCTCACCGACGCCCTGGCGGGTGCGGCCCGCGCCGCCGGAGCCCGGCTCCGCACCGGCCACGAGGTCACCGGGATCGAGACCGACGGGCGCCGTGCCGAGGTCCGCTACCGCACCGCCGAGGGCGAGGGCACCGTCGAGGCGGGCCACGTCCTCGTCAACGCCTCCCCGAGCGACCTCGCCGCTCTCCTCGGCGAGACGCCCCCGCCCGCCCCCGAGGGCGCCCAGCTCAAGGTCAACATGGTGCTGACCAGGCTGCCGAAGCTCCGCGACCGCTCCGTGGACCCGCACGAGGCCTTCGCGGGCACCTTCCACGTCTCGGAGGGGTACGGGCAACTGGCCACCGCCCACGCCGAGGCGGCGGCGGGCCGCCCGCCGTCCGCGCCGCCCTCCGAGATCTACTGCCACTCACTGACCGACCCCGGCATCCTCGGCCCCGGACTCGCCGCCACGGGCCACCACACCCTCACCCTGTTCGGCCTGCACACCCCCGCCCGGCTGTTCGCCGCCGACAACGACGGCACCCGCGCCGCACTCCTCGCCGCCACCCTCGAACAGTTCGACACCCACCTGGACGAGCCGATCGCGGACTGCCTCGCCCTCGACGCGGACGGCAGACCCTGCGTCGAGGCGAAGACCCCGCTCGACCTGGCCCGCGACCTGCGCCTGCCGGGCGGCCACATCTTCCACCGCGACCTGTCCTTCCCGTACGCGGAGGAGGGCGGGGGCCGCTGGGGAGTGGGGACCGGGCACGCCAACGTGCTGCTGTGCGGCGCGGGCGCCGTCCGGGGCGGGGGAGTCAGCGGCATCCCCGGCCACAACGCGGCGATGGCCGTCCTCGGACGCTGACGGTCCGCCCGCGCCGAAAAGGGTTCCCGCGTACCGGTCGGGTCCCCGCGTACCGAGGGAGTCCGCGCGGTGGATCTCCGGGCGCCCGCTTCGCCGCTCCCCGTGCGGACGCGTTGACGTCGCCGTGCCCCCACCGGCGGTGTGAAGCTGATCTGCGAGCGCGCTTAAGAAAACCTCGATGGACCGCGAGCGCTCCGTAAGGAAGATTTCGTTCCAGGGATCTTGGGCGCTGAGCCGTGCCCGCAAGCCCACATCACAGGACACGCACGTCGGGAGCCATTGCATTGAAGGCGCTGGTCAAGCTGAAGGCGGAGCCGGGACTCTGGCTCACGGACGTGCCCGAGCCGGAGGCCGGCCCCGGGGACGTACTGATCAAGGTCAAGCGGACCGGCATCTGCGGGACCGACCTGCACATCCGCTCCTGGGACGGCTGGGCGCAGAAGACCATCGCCACGCCGATGACCGTGGGACACGAGTTCGTCGGCGAGGTCGCCTCCGTCGGCCGTGACGTCACCGACATCGCCGTCGGCGACCTGGTCAGCGGCGAGGGCCACCTCGTCTGCGGCAAGTGCCGCAACTGTCTCGCCGGGCGCCGCCACCTCTGCCGCGCCACCATCGGCCTCGGGGTCGGACGCGACGGCGCGTTCGCCGAGTACGTGGTCCTGCCCGCGTCCAACGTGTGGGTGCACCGCGTCCCCGTGGACCTGGACGTCGCCGCCATCTTCGACCCGTTCGGCAACGCCGTGCACACGGCCCTCTCCTTCCCGCTCGTCGGCGAGGACGTCCTCGTCACCGGCGCCGGCCCGATCGGCATCATGGCCGCCGCCGTCGCCAAGCACGCGGGCGCCCGGCACGTCGTCATCACCGACGTCAGCGAGGAGCGCCTCGCCCTGGCCCGCAAGACCGGCGTCACCCTCGCCCTCAACGTCGCCGAGCAGACCATCGCCGACGGCCAGCGCACCCTCGGACTCAAGGAGGGCTTCGACGTCGGCCTGGAGATGTCCGGCAACCCGCAGGCCATGCGCGACATGGTCGCCAACATGACCCACGGCGGCAAGATCGCCATGCTGGGCCTGCCCAGCGAGGACTTCGCCGTCGACTGGTCGAAGATCGTCACCTCGATGATCACGGTCAAGGGCATCTACGGCCGCGAGATGTTCGAGACCTGGTACGCGATGTCCGTGCTCCTGGAGGGCGGCCTCGACCTCGCCCCGGTGATCACCGGCCGGTACGCGTACACCGACTTCGAGGCCGCGTTCGACGACGCGGCCTCCGGCAAGAGCGGCAAGATCATCCTCGACTGGACTGCGGGAGCCTGACCCATGTTCGATTCCGTACGCGACGACGTCCGCGCCACCCTCGACGAGATCAGGGCGGCCGGACTCCACAAGCCCGAGCGGGTCATCGGCACCCCCCAGTCGGCCACGGTCGAGGTCACCTCGGGCGGCCGCCCCGGCGAGGTCCTCAACTTCTGCGCCAACAACTACCTGGGCCTCGCCGACCACCCCGAGGTGGTCGCCGCCGCCCACGAGGCCCTGGACCGCTGGGGCTACGGCATGGCGTCCGTCCGCTTCATCTGCGGCACGCAGGAGGTCCACAAGGAACTGGAGGCGCGCCTCTCCTCCTTCCTCGGCCAGGAGGACACGATCCTCTACTCCTCCTGCTTCGACGCCAACGGCGGTGTCTTCGAGACGCTCCTCGGCCCCGAGGACGCCGTCATCTCCGACGCCCTCAACCACGCCTCCATCATCGACGGCATCCGCCTCTCCAAGGCCCGCCGCCTCCGCTACGCCAACCGTGACATGGCCGACCTGGAGCAGCGCCTGAAGGAAGCCGCCGAGGGCGGAGCCCGGCGCAAGCTCGTCGTCACCGACGGCGTCTTCTCCATGGACGGCTACGTCGCCCCGCTCGCCGAGATCTGCGACCTGGCCGAGCGCTACGACGCCATGGTCATGGTCGACGACTCGCACGCCGTCGGCTTCGTCGGCCCCGGCGGTCGCGGCACCCCCGAGCTGCACGGCGTCATGGACCGCGTCGACATCATCACCGGCACCCTCGGCAAGGCCCTCGGCGGCGCCTCCGGCGGCTATGTCGCGGCCCGCGCCGAGATCGTCGCCCTGCTCCGCCAGCGCTCCCGCCCGTACCTCTTCTCGAACACCCTCGCCCCGGTGATCGCCGCCGCCTCCCTCAAGGTCCTCGACCTGCTGGAGTCCGCCGGTGACCTGCGGGACCGGCTGCGCGCCAACACCGAACTGTTCCGCACCCGGATGACGGCGGAGGGCTTCGACATCCTTCCCGGCGACCACGCCATCGCCCCCGTCATGATCGGCGACGCGTCCGAGGCCGGACGCATGGCCGAACTGCTCCTGGAGCGCGGGGTGTACGTGATCGGCTTCTCGTACCCGGTGGTCCCGCAGGGCCAGGCCCGTATCCGCGTCCAGCTCTCCGCCGCGCACTCCACGGAGGACGTGAACCGGGCCGTGGACGCGTTCGTCGAGGCCCGCGCCGCCCTGAACGCCTGACCGGCGGGGACGGGCCGCGCGGCCTGCGAGACTAGGAGCATGATCGAAGCGCGGCGGTTGCACATCCTCCGTGCGGTGGCCGACCACCGCACGGTCACGGCGGCGGCCGCCGCGCTGTACCTCACCCCCTCCGCCGTCTCCCAGCAGCTGGCCGCCCTGGAGCAGGAGACCGGCCACCGGCTGGTGGACCGCAGCGCCCGGGGCGCCCGCCTCACCCCGGCGGGCGAGATCCTGCTCAGCCACGCCAACGCCGTCCTCGCCCAGCTGGAGCGCGCCGAGTCCGAGCTGGCCGCGTACGGCTCCGGCGAGGCGGGCACGGTCACGGTCGCCGCCTTCGCCACCGGCATCGGCCTGGTCGTCGCCCCCGCCCTCACGGCCCTGGCCCGTACGGCGCCTGGCATCCGGGTCCGGGTACGGGACGCCGAGGGCGACGAGAGCCTCCTCATGGTCCTCGACCGGCAGGTGGACGTCGCCGTCGCCGTCGAATACCGGGGCGCGCCCGGCGAGGACGACGCCCGCCTCACCCGCGTCCCGCTCTACGCGGAGCCCTTCGACGTGGTCCTGCCCCCCGGCCATCCGCTCGCCGGGAGCGAGCGGATCGCGCTGGGCGACCTCGCCAAGGACACCTGGATCGGGCAGTCCACCGGCAACCCCTGCCATGACGTGACCGTCCTGGCCTGCGAATACGCCGGATTCGCGCCCCGCTTCGCCCATGTCTCCGACGACTTCAGGGCCGTCGTCGCGCTCGCCTCGGCCGCCGCCGGGGTCGCCCTCGTACCGCGCTCGGCACTGCGCGGGGCGGACCTCGGCGGGGTCGAGGTCCGCCCCGTGGACGGCGTCGCGCCGACCCGCAGGGTCTTCGCGGCGGTACGCAGGGGAGCCGAGGAACACCCACTGATCAGCCCGCTCCTCCTGGAACTCCGCACCGCCGCAGAACCGGAACGCGCGGACGCGCGGGGCTGAGGACACCGGACCGCGCGGGGCCCGAAGAGGACGGGCGCGAGGATCCGACCGGCGGAGGGCCGGACGCGGAGGGCCGGACGCGGAGGGCCGGACGCTGAGGGCCGCGCCGGACCGCGCGACGCGGTGACGGGCGGGCCGGATGCCGGGGGAGAGACGCTGATCCTCCCGCAGGTGGGGCCCGCCGGGTTCGGGTACGGACCGCCGGGGCCCGCCCGGCACGGGTCGGTCCACCCTGCCCGTCCGGGTCCGCTCCGTCCCGCCCCGGCCGGGGCGGGACGCTCCCCGTCTCAGTCCGCCGACCGGCTCCACCCCGTCGCCCCGATCCGGGTCCCGTCCAGGGGCCGCGTCTCGTCGAAGAGGGGGCGGCCCGCCGTGTCCAGGACCCGCATCCCGGTCACGTACACCCCCCGGCCGACGTACCGCTCGTCCGTCGTGTACCGCCAGCGGAGCCGTACGGCTCCGTCGGCCCGGCCGGGCAGCTCGGCCGTCAGCCGGTGCCAGACCCGGCCCGACCAGCCTTCGACCGTTCCGGACGGGTGCCGGACCCGGCCCGACCGGTCCTCGGCCACCCCGGACGGACGGCGGTCCCGGGCCGACCCGGTACGGAAGGTCGTGAACGGCACCGGTTCCCAGCCGCCCGTCCCGCCCTCCGCGCGGGCCTCCAGGAAGGCGCGGCCCGCGCCGGGCACGGTGTCCCACCACAGCGCGCACTCGAAGCGCGCCGCGCCCGCCACCGGGGGCAGGGCGAGAGTCCCCGTCGCGCCGGGCGTCATACCGGAGAACCAGGCGGTACGGCCCCGGGGCGGCCGGACGGGAACGGCCCTGGCCAGCCGGTTCGCGGCGGCGGCGCGGGGCGCGGAGCCGGAGCGCCAGGAGCGGACCGGGTGCACCGAGTTGCCGAGGACGACGAGGAAGGTGTCGGTCGTCGGGTCCAGGACGAGGCTGGTGCCGGTGAAACCGGTGTGCCCGGCCGTCCGGGGCGTCGCCAGGGCGCCCATGTACCAGCGCTGGTCCAGTTCGAAGCCGAGTCCGTGCCCGTCGCCGGGGAAGGCCGTGTTGAAGTCGGTGAACAGCAGCTCGACCGAGGCGGGGGAGAGGACGCGGGTCCGGCCGTACGCGCCGCCGTTGAGCAGGGTGCGGGCCAGGACGGCCAGGTCCCAGGCGCGGGAGAAGACCCCGGCGTGGCCCGCGACCCCACCCAGGGCATGGGCGTTCTCGTCATGGACCGTGCCGTGCACCATGCCACGGTCGAGCCCCGACCACGGCGGCCGGGCGTCCTCGGTGGCGGCGATGCCCTGGCGCCACGAGAGCGGTGGTGCGAACCGAGTGCGGTGCATTCCGAGTGGAGCGGTGATCTCGTCGTGGAGCAGGACATCCAGACCGAGACCGGTGATCTCCTCCAGGAGCAGTTGGAGCGCGATCAGATTCAGGTCCGAGTAGAGATACGCGGAGCCGGGCGGGTGCAGCGGCTCCTCCTCCCGGAGCCGTCGGCGCTCGCCCTCCCGCGTCGGCTCCTCGTACAGCGGGATCCAGGACCGCAGCCCGGACGTGTGCGTCAGCAGCTGTCGGACCGTCACCTCCCGCTTCCCGTCGCCGCCGAACTCCGGCAGGTACACCGCCACCCGCGCGTCCAGGACCAGTCTCCCGCGCTCGATCTGCTGCACCGCGAGGAGCGAGGTGAACAGCTTGGAGACCGACGCCAGGTCGAAGACGGTGTCCCTCGTCATGGGGACCCGCCGTCCGGGCGGCAGCTCCACCCCGGTGTCCGTCGTGGCGTCGTACGCCGCGTACCGCACGGCCGAACCGATGGCCCGGTGCAGGGCGACCGTCCCGCCGCGCCCGGCGAGCAGCACGGCGCCCGCGTACCAGGGACGGACGGGGGAGGGGCCGAGGAAGCACTCGGCCTCCGCGACCAGCCGTTCGAGGGGGCCGGGGAGCAGCCCGGCCCGCCGCGCCGACCCGCGCCGCAACGTGGTCCTGCGCGCCGCGCCCGCGCCCGTACCGCTCGTCACCACCACACCTCCCCGAGCCGCGCCGTTTCCGGCCCCCGTCCACCTTCTCGTACGGCCGCCACCGGCGGAACCACGACAGGCGAGGCGGTGACCGGGCAAAGAATCTGACGATGCATCAGAAAAGCTCTTCCCTCCGCCGCGCCGCTGCGGCATCCTGCCGCCCATGGAGACGGAGCTGAGTCGCACACTGGGGATCGAGCACGCCATCTTCGGCTTCACGCCCTTCCCCGCGGTGGCCGCCGCGCTCACCAGAGCGGGCGGCCTCGGAGTCCTCGGCGCGGTCCGCTACACCGCCCCCGACGACCTCGCACGTGACCTCGACTGGATGCAGGAACACACCGACGGCCTGCCCTACGGCCTCGACGTCGTGATGCCCGCCAAGAAGGTCGAAGGGGTCACCGAGGCCGAGGTCGAGGCCATGATCCCGGAGGAACACCGGGCGTTCGTCCGGGCCACCCTCGCCAAGCACGGGGTGCCCGGACTGCCCGAGGGCGAGGCCTCCGGCTGGCGCATCACCGGCTGGATGGAGCAGGTCGCCCGGGGCCAGCTCGACGTGGCCTTCGACTACCCGATCAAACTCCTCGCCAACGCCCTCGGCTCCCCGCCCCCCGACGTCGTCGCCCGCGCCCATGACCACGGCGTCCTCGTCGCCGCCCTCGCCGGAAGCGCCCGGCACGCCCGGCGCCACGCCGAGGCGGGCATCGACATCGTCGTCGCCCAGGGGTACGAGGCGGGGGGTCACACGGGAGAGATCGCCTCCATGGTCCTCACCCCCGAGGTGGTCGACGCCGTGTCCCCGCTGCCCGTCCTCGCCGCGGGCGGCATCGGCAGCGGGGAGCAGATCGCCGCCGGACTCGCCCTCGGCGCGCAGGGGGTGTGGCTCGGCTCGGTCTGGCTCACCACCACCGAGGCGGAGCTGCACTCCCGCGCCCTCACCGCCAAACTCCTCGCGGCGGGCTCGGGCGACACGGTCCGCTCCCGCGCGCTCACCGGCAAACCCGCCCGGCAGCTCCGTACCGAGTGGACCGACGCCTGGGACGACCCGGCCGGCCCCGGCCCCCTGCCGATGCCCCTCCAGGGACTCCTGGTCGCCGAGGCGGTCTCCCGCATCCAGCGCCACGAGGTCGAGCCCCTCCTCGGCACCCCCGTCGGCCAGATCGTCGGCCGGATGAACTCCGAGCGCAGCGTCCAGCAGGTCGTCGACGACCTGACCCGGGGCTTCGAGAAGGCCGTGGACCGCGTCAACCGGATCGCCGGACGGAGCACGTCATGAGCGAACGACGGGACGGGGCCGCGGAGACCGGTACCGACACGGGCTCCGCTACCGGGCCGGGCGGGGGCACCCGCTCCGGCAAGGGCACGGCCCCAGGCACCGGCACCGGACCTGGCATCGGCACCAGCACTGGATCCGGCACCAGCACTGGACCTGGCACCGGAACCAGCACCGGCTCCGGCGGGCCCGGCGCCCGCGCGGCCGGGCAGTCGCCGCCCGGCTTCTGGGCGCAGGCCGCCGCCGACCCCGGCCGTACGGTCCTGGTCGCCCCCGACGGCGAGGAGTGGAGCGCGGGCCGACTGCACGCGGCGGCGAACCGGCTCGTCCACGGACTGCGCGCCGCCGGGCTCGAACGCGGCGACGCCTTCGCCGTCGTCCTCCCCAACGGCCCCGAGTTCTTCACCGCCCATCTCGCCGCCACCCAGGCCGGGTTCTACCTGGTCCCGGTCAACCACCACTTCGTCGGCGCCGAGATCGCCTGGATCGTCGCCGACTCCGGCGCCAAGGTCCTGCTCGCCCACGAACGGTTCGCCGAAGCGGTGACCCTGGCCGCAGACGGGGCGGGCCTCGCCGCCACCCACCGGTACGCCGTCGGTACGGTCCCGGGCTTCCGCCCGTACGCCGAACTGCTCGCGGGCCAGGACGACACCGCACCCGCGGACCGGACCCTCGGCTGGGTCATGAACTACACCTCGGGCACCACCGGAAGGCCCCGGGGCATCCGGCGTCCGCTGCCCGGGAAGCTCCCCGAGGAGACCCACCTCGGGGGCTTCCTCGGCATCTTCGGCATCCGCCCGGCCGACGGCAACACCCATCTGGTGTGTTCGCCGCTGTACCACACGGCCGTCCTCCAGTTCGCCGCCGCGGCCCTCCACATCGGGCACCCGCTGGTCCTGATGGACCGGTGGACGCCCGAGGAGATGCTCCGGCTGATCGACCGGCACGGCTGCACCCACACCCATATGGTCCCCACCCAGTTCCACCGGCTGCTCTCCCTCCCCGAGGAGGTGCGGGGACGGTACGACGTCTCCTCGATGCGCCACGCCATCCACGGCGCCGCGCCGTGCCCCGAGCACGTCAAACGGGCGATGATCGACTGGTGGGGCCGGTGCGTCGAGGAGTACTACGCGGCCAGCGAGGGCGGCGGCGCCTTCGCCACCGCGGAGGAGTGGCTGAAGAGGCCGGGCACGGTCGGCCGCGCCTGGCCGATCAGCGAACTCGCGGTCTTCGACGACGACGGCGTCCGGCTGGGTCCCGGCGAACTCGGCACCGTGTACCTGAGGATGAACACGGGCGGCTTCCAGTACCACAAGGACGAGGCCAAGACCGCGAAGAACCGCATCGGGGACTTCTTCACCGTCGGTGACCTGGGCGTCCTCGACGAGGACGGCTATCTCTTCCTCCGCGACCGCAAGATCGACATGATCATCTCGGGTGGGGTGAACATCTACCCCGCCGAGATCGAGGCGGCGCTGCTCGCCCACCCGGCGGTCGCGGACGCCGCCGCCTTCGGCATCCCGGACGCCGACTGGGGCGAGGAGGTCAAGGCGGTCGTGGAGGCGGCCGAGGGGCACGCACCCGGACCGGTGCTCGCCGCGGAGATCCTGGCGCACTGCGCGGACCGGCTCGCCGGGTTCAAACGCCCGAAGTCGGTCGACTTCATCGAGGTCATGCCCCGCGACCCCAACGGCAAGCTGTACAAGCGGCGTCTGCGCGACCCGTACTGGGAGGGCCGCGAACGCCCCCTCTAGACCCTGCCGGTTCCCCCGGTGTGCCCGGTTCCAGGTGCGGCTGGAACCGGGCACACCGCTGTCTTCGGGTAGGATCACCTCCGTAGATCTCTTTGCTTTGAAAGCAAATCAAATGGGGAGGGCGGATGCCGACCGCGCACAGGGAAGACGGGACCGACGACCGGCCGGAAGCCGGTGAGACCGAGGACGAACCGGAGCACGAACCCGAGGGTCACGACGGACCCGAGGACGAGAACGGGCCCCAGGTCGACGAGGCCGTCCGGACGCTGCTGCTGCTCATGCCCCGTATGGTCGGGCGCATCCGGCGGATGAGCGTTCCCGACGAGCTCCAGTCGCTCACGCTCGCACCGCGTCACCTCTCCCTCCTCGCCTACCTCCTGTTCGACGGGCCGCTGAGCGTGAACGAGCTCGCCGCCCGCCTGGAGGTGGCCCCCACCACCGTGAGTCTGATGGTGGGCGACCTGGTGAAGAAGGACGTGCTGGAGCGGGTCGAGGACCCCGTCGACCGGCGGCGGAAGATCCTTTCCCTCGCCGAGGCGCACCGCGCCGAGATCGACGGCTGGCTCGGCCGCAGCGCCGCCGCCTGGCGCGCCGCCCTCGCTCCGCTGAACGCGTCCGAACGGCGCGTGTTCGTCGAGACCCTCACCGCGTACGAGCGCGGCCTCAGCGGCCCCATGGATTGACCGAATCGGGCGAAAGCCCCCTTTGTGGCAGGATGCGGATCATGAGTTCGAGTACGAAATCGATCGCGAAACAGTGGACGACCTGGGCACCGGTGATCGCGGCGCTCGACCTCACCGTGGCCTGGGGCCGCGACCTGCAGGGCGTGGCCGTCGTACTCATCGCGCTCTGTCTCGTCGCCGCCGTCCTCGCGGCGGTCCACCACGCCGAGGTCGTCGCCCACCGGGTCGGCGAACCCTACGGCTCGCTGGTCCTCGCCGTGGCCGTCACCATCATCGAGGTCGGACTCATCGTCACCCTGATGGCGGGAGGCGGCGAAGGGACCTCCACCTACGCCAGGGACACCGTCTTCGCCGCGGTGATGATCACCTGCAACGGCATCGTCGGCCTCTCCCTGCTCGTCGGGGCGATCCGCAACCGCGTCGCGGTCTTCAACGCCGAGGGGTCGGGCGGCGCGCTCGCCATCGTCTGCACCCTCGCCACGATGACACTGGTCCTGCCGACCTTCACCACCAGCCACCCGGGCCCCGAGTTCTCCACCGCCCAACTGGCCTTCGCCGCCGCCGCCTCCATCTGTCTGTACGGCCTGTTCGTCGCCGTCCAGACCGTCCGGCACCGCGACTACTTCCTCCCCGTGCCCCGGCCCGACCAGGACTCGGCGGACGACCACGCCGACCCGCCGACCGACCGGCAGACCTGGTTCAGCCTCGGCCTGCTTCTCCTCGCGCTCGTCGCCGTCGTCGGCAACGCGAAGCTGATCTCGCCCACCATCGAGAACGGCGTCGAGTCCGCCGGCCTGCCCAAGGCCGTCGTGGGCGTCATCATCGCCCTCATGGTGCTGCTGCCCGAGACCCTCGCCGCCGTCCGAGCGGCCCGCCGGGACCGTATGCAGACCAGCCTCAACCTCGCCTACGGCTCCGCCATCGCCAGCATCGGCCTCACCATCCCGGCCATCGCGCTCGCCTCCATCTGGCTGTCCGGACCCCTCGTGCTCGGCCTGGGCCCGATCCACATGGTCCTGCTCGTCCTCACCGGTGTGGTGAGCGCCCTGACCCTGGTGCCCGGACGGGCCACGCTCCTCCAGGGCGGCGTCCACCTCTCCATCTTCGCCGCCTTCGTGTTCCTGTCGTTCAGCCCCTGACACCGGGCCCGGAGAACCGCCCGCCCCGTGGGGCGTGACCGAAGAACCCTTCGGTCACGCCCCACGGGGCTTTCCGCCGCTCAGCCCCTGACCACCACCACCCGCAGCGCGGGCGAGCTCAGGATGTCCTTCTCGCAGAACCGGGACGTCACCCAGCGCCCGCCCGCGTACAGCCGGGTCTGGTCGGCGTGGTGCGGCGACGCCGGGTTCGACGACTGCGAGTACGAGAGCAGGGTCCGGGCCACCGGGCACCGGCCGCCGTCCCAGCCGACCGCCTGCACATGACTGGTCCCGTGCGCGACCTCGGTGTAACCGCCGCCCGCCGCGTTCCACACGGGCTCCGTCTTGTTCCAGACGCCCAGCGACTCCGTGCCGCCGCCCACCGGGATCCGCTGCCCGTTCCGCACGACGAACTGGTGCGCGCCGAGCGGCGCGTCCAGCGCGATGCCCGCCGCGCGCAACTCCGCCACCGCGTCGCCGAGCGCCTTCGCGAAGCCCGCCGCCCCCGTGTTCACGGTGTGAGGGGTACGGACGGGGTCGGCCGCCGAGAACGGCACCTGCCACTGCTGAGCCGACGGCACCGTCGCCGTGAACCTGCGCCAGAAGCGGTCGAAGAGCAACGCCCCCCGGCTGTCCGTGTTCATCGTGCGGTCCCAGGCGCCGATCACCCGGCACGCCTCCGTGTCGTCCGGAAGCGCCGCGGGACAGGCCCGTGCCACGTCCGCCGCCGCCAGGTCACCGATCGGTGCCCGGTTGGCGAACTGCTGCCGCTGGAGGTCGGCCACCCTCAGACCGCCGCGCGCCGCCATGGCCGCCACGTCCTCGACACCGCCCCGGGTGCGCGGCGAACGCTGGGTCCCGATCGTCCCGAAGACCCGCTCGTAGCCGGTCAACGGCCGCTCGGCATGGGTCAGCCAGGCACTGTCGTTGGAGTTCACCACGTACGGGGTGTCCCGGAGCACCGGCATCCTCGCCGGGCCGAACACACCCGGCTGCACCGCGTCCGGATCGGAGCCGAGACCGCACTCGGCGCGCGAACCGTCGAGCACCGCGACCCCCGAGGCCGGATAGGTCACCCGGCCGAGCGGGGTCGAACAGCGCGCCGCGAGATCGTCGGTGATCCGGGGCAGCACCTGCGCCTGGGTGAACAGGGAGCGGCCCGCCGAGTCCGCCGCGACCGTGTTGACCCAGGGCAGCCCCTGGGTCCTGCGCAGCACCTCCGACAGGTCCCGGGTGGAACGCGCCTTCCCGAAGCCCAGCGCGGTGTCGGAGCCGCGCAGGTTCGCCGCGTTGGGGTCGTTGAGCGCGTACGCCGTGGTCGTCGTCCACGGCAGCGGCAGCTGCGGCCCGAGCCCGCCGACCACCGGTCCGTACCGGGTCCACCACTGGGTACGGGAGACCGGCGTCCCGTCCTTCACGGCCACCGTCACCCGGCGCTCGGTCATCCGCTCGGGACGGCCGTCCACCAGATACGCGGTGGGGTCGCCCGGCACGAGCGCCAACTGGTGCAGATTGAGCGGGACGCCGGTGGCGACGGTGTGGCTCCAGGCGACCCTGTCGTTGAAGCCGATGTTGAC
Organism: Streptomyces sp. NPDC087215; assembly: GCF_044744885.1. Taxonomy (NCBI): domain Bacteria; kingdom Bacillati; phylum Actinomycetota; class Actinomycetes; order Kitasatosporales; family Streptomycetaceae; genus Streptomyces; species Streptomyces sp. NPDC087215. The sequence continues at coordinate 282,420 of NZ_JBIUZD010000006.1, read as the reverse complement.
GACGGCGGTGCCGAGGAGCGAGGCACCCGAGACGTTCAGCTCGCCGGGAATGGTCTGCTGCGACTGCCAGAAGCGGCGTCCGCCCTGCCAGGGGTAGTGCGGGTTGCCCAGGAGCAGCCCGCGCCCGTTCGCCGTCGTGGCGCCCGAGAAGGCGACGGCGTTGGAACCCATGGTGGCGTTCTCGGGGGCGAACAGGGCCCGTGCGGCCTCGGCGGTCCGCTCCGGGTCCGGCCCCTCGCCGGACCCGCCCGCCTCGCCCGCGCCCGGTGCCGTCCCGGCGCCCGCGGCTGCGGGCGGCCGGGCGGCGGTGATGCCGTCGACGGCCCGGCCCTGTCCGCCGAGGACGGAGACGGCGAAGCTCCGCCGGGCGACGTCCAGCGCGGTCACCGGACGGACCCAGTCGGCCCCCGCGCAGGCCGGGTCCGTGATCCGGTTCCCGCGCAGCCAGGCGTTGTACCCGGCGGCCCAGCCCCGCATCAGCTCCTTGACGTCATGGCCCGGCCCGGCGGGCGCCGGGGTCGCGAGCAGGCCCTCGACCGTCCCCGCGTCCTTGACGCCCCGGAAGTACAGGTCGCTGGAGAGGTTCGTGGCGGCCGAGGAGAGCGAGCCGTCCGGGGCGGCCTCCGGGCCGAAGTGACGGGAACGGTCCCCGTTCACGGTGAGGAAACCGTCCGCGAGCACACAGACCTGGTCGGCGGCCTGTGCCCACCCCGTGCCGAAGCCGAGGTCCGGGTAGCTCCGGGCCACGATGTGCGGGATGCCGTATTCGGTGTACCGGATGACGGCCGACAGGCCCCGGTCGGACGGCCGGTGGTCCCGGCCTCCGGGATCGGCGACGGCGGAGCCGGGAGCCGTGGCCGTGACCACGGCGACGGCGGCGCAGGCGAGCGCCAGATGTTTCAGACGCGTGCGGAGGTGCAACGTGCCTCCCAACGGAAGGATGAACACTGCCGGTCGGCCCCATGCACCCAGCCCCGCGCCCCCCGTGTCAACAGGACGTCCGGCGTCCGAGGCGTGACGTCCGAGGAACGATGCCGGAAGCACGGCCGGGCGGTTCCTTCCGGATGACGCCGGTCGGGCCCGCCGCACCCGGTGCGGTGCGGTGCGGTGCGGTGCGTCGGGTGCGGCGGGCCCCACGGATCACTCAGGAGTCGGCGACGACGGTCCGGTCGTGGCGTGCCGCAACCCACTTGACCTTCCGTCCGCCACCCGCCGAGGATCAGCGCATGGACCGACTCATCAGCCGTACCGTCGACGGTTTCGTGCGGGCCAGCGCCCGGCGCGTACCCGACCGCGTCGCCGTCCGGTACGCCGACCGGAGCTGGACGTACGCCGAGCTCGACGCGGCCGTCTCCACCGCCGCGGCCGTCCTGCGGGAACCGGAGCACGGCCACGGACTGCCCGAGTACGCGAGGGTCGCCACCTACGGCCACAACTCGGACGTCTACCTCGTGGCGTTCCTCGCCTGTGCGCGGGCGGGCCTGATCCATGTGCCGGTCAACCACCACCTGGTGGGCGAGGACCTCGCCTACCTCCTGGAACAGTCGGACACCTCCCTCGTCCTCGCCGATCCGGCCCTCGCCGACCGGATTCCGGACGGCTTCCCGGTCAAGGCACTGCGGGACGCGCCCGGTTCGCTGCTCGACGCACTCGCCGAACCGGAGCCGTTCTCCACCGACCGGGACGCCCGGGACCTGGCCCAGCTGCTCTACACCTCGGGCACGACCGCACGGCCCAAGGGCGCGATGATGACCCACCTCGCCCTCGCCCACGAGTACGCGAGCGCGATCGAGGCCCTCGACCTCAGCGAGGACGACCGGCCGGTGCACGCGCTGCCGCTCTACCACTCCGCCCAGATCCATGTCTTCCTCCTCCCGTACCTCGCCGTCGGCGCGGAGAACACGATCATCGACGGGCCCGACCCGGCGGTCCTGTTCGACCTGATCGAGGCGGGCCGCGCCGACAGCCTCTTCGCCCCGCCCACCGTGTGGATCGGCCTCGCCGACCACCCCGGCTTCGCGGAACGCGACCTGTCCGCCCTGCGCAAGGCCTACTACGGCGCGTCGATCATGCCCGTGCCCGTCCTGGAACGGCTCCGCGCCCGGCTGCCCGCACTGCGGTTCTACAACTGCTTCGGCCAGTCCGAGATAGGCCCCCTGGCCACCGTCCTCGGCCCCGACGAGCACGAGGGCCGGATGGACTCCTGCGGCCGTCCCGTCCGGCACGTCGAGGCCCGGATCGTCGGTGAGGACGGCGAGGACGTCCCCGACGGCACACCCGGCGAGATCGTCTACCGCTCCCCGCAACTGTGCTCGGGCTACTGGCGCAAGCACGAGGAGACGAAGGCGGCCTTCCGGGGCGGCTGGTTCCACTCCGGCGATCTCGCGGTCCGCGACGCCGAGGGCTACCTCACCGTCGTGGACCGGGTGAAGGACGTCATCAAATCCGGGGGAGTCCTGGTCGCCTCCCGCCAGGTCGAGGACGTGCTCCACACCCATCCCGCCGTCGCCGAGGTGGCGGTCGTCGGCCTGCCCGACGACCGCTGGGTCGAAGCCGTCACGGCGGTGGTCGTCCCGCGCGGCGAGGTCACCGAGGCGGAACTCCTCGCCCACGCCCGGGAACGGCTCGCGGGCTTCAAGACCCCGAAGCGCGTCCACTTCCTGTCCGAACTGCCCCGCAACGCGAGCGGCAAGATCCTCAAACGCGAACTCAGGAACCGCTTCGCTCCCCACCCCCCGACCTGACCTCCACCCCCACCACCGGGGGAAAACCCTCCGCGCGACGGCCTGCCGCCCCTCCGCGCGACGGTCGGCCGCCCTCCGCGCGGCGGGCGGACCGATCTTCCCCGGACCCTCGCCCGCGGGTGCTCCCCGAGGGTGGAGACGGCCCACCAGCCGGACCAGTGCCCAGGCCCCCGTGCCCCTCGCTCGTCGTGACCGGCCGTTCCTCCGCGTGGTCGTCCGCAGGAGGCGTCCCCGGGCTCCCCCGATGGCGGTCTCCGGAGGGAGGAGCCGGGGGAGGCACCCTTCCCGGGCTTCTCCCGAAGCCGCCACCGCCGCCCCGCCACCGCCGCCCCGAAGCCGCCCCCGCCGCCCCGCGCCGCTGTCCCCGCCGTCTCCCTCCGCCGCCCCGCGAGGAGTGCGTCCCATCCGCTTCGGCAGCTCCTCCCGCGCCCTCCCGCTCACTCCCTCCGCAGGTCCACGATCCGCTTGATCTTGCCCACCGACCGCTCCAGCGTCTCGGGGTCCACCACCTCGACCCCCACCGACACCCCGACGTCGTCCTTGACCGCCGCCGCGATCCCCCGGGCCGCCTCCGCCCGCTCCTCCGGCGTGGCCCCGCGCCGGGCCTCGGCCCGTACCGTCAGGGCGTCGAGGCGCCCTTCCCTCGTCAGCCGCAACTGGAAGTGCGGGGCCACCCCCGGTGTGTGCAGCACGATCTCCTCGATCTGGGTGGGGAAGAGGTTCACCCCCCGCAGGATGATCATGTCGTCGCTGCGCCCGGTGATCTTCTCCATCCGCCGGAACACCCGTGCCGTCCCCGGAAGCAGCCGGGTGAGGTCCCGGGTCCGGTAGCGCACGACCGGCATGGCCTCCTTGGTGAGCGAGGTGAAGACCAGCTCGCCCTCCTCCCCGTCGGGCAGGACCTCGCCGGTGAACGGGTCCACCACCTCCGGGTAGAAGTGGTCCTCCCAGATGTGCAGCCCGTCCTTGGTCTCGACGCACTCCTGGGCCACACCGGGGCCGATGACCTCCGACAGGCCGTAGATGTCGACCGCGTCGATCGCGAAGGCCTCCTCGATCTCCTTCCGCATCGCCTCCGTCCACGGCTCCGCACCGAACACCCCCACCTTCAGGGACGTCGAGCGGGGGTCCACGCCCTGCCGCTCGAACTCGTCGAGGAGGGTCAGCATGTACGAGGGGGTCACCATGATGATCTCGGGCCGGAAGTCCTGGATCAGCCGCACCTGCCGGGCCGTCATGCCGCCCGACGCGGGGATCACCGTACAGCCGAGGCGCTCCGCGCCGTAGTGGGCGCCGAGCCCGCCGGTGAACAGGCCGTAGCCGTACGCCACGTGGACCTTGTGGCCGGGGCGGGCCCCGGCGGCGCGCAACGAGCGGGCCACGACATCGGCCCACATGCCGAGGTCGTTCTCCGTGTAGCCGACGACGGTGGGCCTGCCGGTGGTCCCGCTGGAGGCGTGCAGCCGCCGTATGCGGGACTGGTCGACGGCGAACATCCCGAAGGGGTAGTGGTCGCGGAGGTCGGCCTTGGTGGTGAACGGGAACCGGGCCAGGTCCGCGAGGGTGCGGCAGTCGTCGGGCGTGACCCCGGCGGCGTCGAAGGCGCGCCGGTGGAAGTCCACGTTCGCGTAGACGTGACGCAGGGTCGCCCGCAGCCGCTCCAGTTGGAGGGCCGCCAGCTCCTCGCGTCCGAGCCGTTCGCCGCTGTCCAGCAGTTCCGTCATCACGTCACTCCTCCACGGTCGTAAAACGGGCGACCGATCATTCGGTAGATGCGCTCACGGCCAGTAAATCCGGAGGTACCGGGGGGTTGGCAAGGGGTCACGACCCTGATCTGCGCCGGGGGAACCCCGACAGGGGCGCGCGAACACCCGTGCGACCCGTTCTTTTCGCTTCCGGATCACACCTTTGTGTGCTTTCCGTGCCGAGCAGGCGTCGGCCGCGGAGCACGGGGGGAAGACCTCGAACGCATCCAACAACGGAGACAGGTCCCCCCCTTCATGCTCGACACACACGTCCCCGGCGCGGCGGACACCCCGCACGTCCACTTCTGGGCCGTGCCCGATCTCACCGGGCTCGACTTCGACCCCCTGCTGGCCAAGCTGCTCCACGAGGACCCCGTCACCCGGGTCCGGCTGCCGCACGGCGAGGGTCACGCCTGGCTCGTCACCCGCTACGAGGACGTCAAGTTCGTCTCCGTCGATCCCCGCTTCAGCCGCCAGGCCGTGTGGGGCCGCTCGGTCACCCGCGTCGCCCCCCACTTCATCCCGATGGAGGGCGCCGTCGGGTTCGCCGACCCGCCCGACCACACCCGGATGCGGCGGGTCGTGGCCCGTGCCTTCGGCGCCCGCTCCCTGCGGTCCCTCCGCGACCACGCCCAGAACGTCATGGACGGTCTCCTGGACCGCGTCGAGGAGGAGGGCGCCCCCGCCGACCTGGTGGAACTGGTCAACCGGCCGTTCCCGCTCGCCGTGGTCAGCGAACTCATGGGCGTTCCCGGGGGCGACCGGCCGCTGATGGCCCACTGGTCCGACACGATCATCTCGGCCGCCGCCGGGCGTGAGGCCAGCGAGCGGGCCAAGTCCGACATGGGCCGCTACTTCACCGAGCTGGTCGGCCGCAGCCACGGCACCGGCAAGGAAACTCTCGCGGCCGTCCTCGCCGACGCCGTCGACGAGGACACCCTCACCGAGCACGAGGCCGTCGGACTCGCCGTACTCATCCAGATCGGCGGCGCCCACGCCGTCCGCAACAACAGCGCCAACATGGTGTACGCGCTGCTCACCCACCCCGAGCACCTCGCCCGGCTGCGCGCCGACCCCGGACTCGTCCCGCACGCCGTCGACGAACTCCTCCGCTACATCCCCCACTGCAACGCCGTCGGGCTCTCCCGGATCACCCTGGAGGACGTCGACGTCGGTGGCGTCACCATCCCCGCCGACGAGCCGGTCTACGTCTCCTACCTCACCGCCAACCGCGACCCCGACGTCTTCCCCGACCCCGACCGGCTCGACTTCGACCGCGGCTACAACCCGCACGTCGCCTTCGGGCACGGCCCCCACTACTGCCCAGGCTCCGCGCTCGCCCGCATCGAGGCCGAGATCCTCGTCGAGTCCCTGTGGGACCGCTTCCCGGACCTGCGGCTCGCCGTCCCCGAGGACCAGATCCGCTGGCAGCGCGGAGCCCTCATCCGCGGCCCCGAGACCCTTCCGGTCACCTGGTGAGAGGAACACACACCCCGTGACAGCCACCGCGATCGGACCGGGCGGAGGCCTCATCGTGCCGCCCGGCCACGGCAAGACGCTGACGACCGCCGCCCAGCACGTCACCTTCAAGGTGACGGGCGAGCACTCCCGTGCCGCCTCCACCTTCGAAGTCGTCGTGCCCCCGGGCTTCGACGTCGGCGCCCACGCGCACGGACGCAGCGAGGAACTGTTCTACGTCCTGGAGGGGGAGCTCGACGTCCTCGCCTTCGAACCGCTCGTCCGCACCAAGGACAGCTGGCGGGAATGGGAGTCCGCGTCCGGACAGCGAGCCGTGCGCGCGGCCCCCGGCACCCTGATCCTGGTCCCGCCGGGCTGCCCCCACGCCTTCGCCAACCCCACCGGAGAACCCGTCCGCATGTTGTTCCAGGCCTCGCCGCCGCCCGACCACGAACGCTACTTCGAGGAACTCATGGACATCCTCGGCTCCGGCGGCGAGGTCGACCACGCCGCCGTCGAAGCGCTGCGCGTCCGCTACGACATCGACCAGATCACCCCGCTGCGGCACGACGCGGGCCGGAGCGCCGCACCACCGGCCCCCGCGACGACGGCCCCCGTCCCATGAGCCCGCCCGACCGCCCCGGCCCGCCGGACCCTTCCGGCCCACGCGACCGTCCCGGCCAGGCCGACCCGCACGGTCCGCCCGGCCGCGCCGACCGGCCCGACCGGCCCGGCCCTCCCCGCCCGCCCGACCGTCCCGCTCCACAGGGCCGACCCGACCCGTACGACCGCCCCCACCCACCCGACCGGAAGGGCCCTCCCGGCTGCCCCGTTCCGTACGACCCTCCCGTTCCGTACGACCGTCCCGGTGCGGTCGTCCACGACTGGGCCGTGGACCCGCTCCCCGGCACGGTCTTCGACCCCTTGCCGCACCGGCTCCTGCGCGAGGAGCCGGTCGCCCGGGTCCGGCTCCGTCACGGCGAGGGCGACGCCTGGCTGGTGACCCGCTACGAACACGTGAAGCAGATCGCGGCCGACCCGCGCATGAGCCGTGCCCTCACCGTCGGGCGGCCCGTCACCAGCATGACCCCGCACACCCTCGCCCCGGCCGGTGGAGTCGGCCGCGCCGACCCGCCCGAGCACACCCGGCTCCGCAGGCTGATCGCCCCCACCTTCGGACGCCGCCGTATGCGCGCCCTGCGCGACCACACCCGTGAGCAGGCCACCGAACTCGCCCGCCGCACCGCCGAGGCGGGCCCGCCCGCCGACCTCGCCGAGACCTTCATCGGCCCGCTCTCCTCGACCGTCGTCGCCGAACTCCTCGGCGTCCCGCCCGCCGACCTCGACCGGGTCGAACAGTGGCGCGCGGGCATCCTGTCCAGCGACACCACCGCGGCCGAGGGAGAGGCCGTCAAGAAGGAGATCGCCGGATACTTCGCGGACCTCGCCCGACAGCGCGCCGACCGTCCCGTCGACGACCTGCTCAGCGAGCTGGCCGGAGCCCGCGAGACCGGCGGACTCAGCACCCAGGAACTGGTCTCGACGGCCGTCATGCTCACCCTCAACGGACTCGACGCCGTCCGGAACATCGTCGCCACCATGGTCTACGTGCTCCTCACCCACCCCGAGGAGACGGCCAGGCTCCGCGCCGACCCGCGCCGCCTGCCGCTCGCCGTCGACGAACTCCTCCGCTACATCCCGCAGCGCAACGGCGTCGGGATGCCCCGGATCGCCACCGCCGACATCGAGGTCGGCGGCGTCACCATCCGCGAGGGCGAGGCGGTCTACGTCTTCTACCCCGCGGCGAACCGCGACCCCACCGTCTACACCGACCCCGACCGGCTCGACCTCGAACGGAACGAGGCCCCGAACCTCGCCTTCGGCCACGGCGTCCACTACTGCGCCGGAGCCCAACTCGCCCGGATGGAAGCGGAAGTGATGCTCGAAACCCTCCTCGACCGCTTCCCCCGGCTCGACACCGCCGTGCCGCCCGAGCAGATCGCCTGGCGCACCGGAACCGTCAACAGAGGGCCCGTCACCCTGCCCGTGACCTGGTGAGACGAGAGCGGGGAGCCGGGGGCGAAACCCGTTGCGGCGCTCCCCGCCCGGATGCTGGAGTGACACCATGGACCCCCAGCACCTCCTCGGCCTGTACGACCGGCAGCTCCGCCGCGAAGCCCGCCCGGACGGCCCCGGCTGCCGTGTCGAGCACATCGACGGCGTCGTGCGCCAGACCGGACCGGAGCACGCCTGGAACGGTGTGCTCTGGTCCGGTCTCGACGCCCGGACCGCCGACGCCGCCGTCGCCGCGCAGATCGCCCACTACCGCGCCGCCGGGCTCCCCTTCGAATGGAAGCTCTACGGCCACGACACCCCCGCCGACCTCGGCGACCGTCTCCGCGCCGCGGGCTTCCCCCCCGAGGACCCCGAGACCCTGATGGTCGCCGAGGCCGACGCCCTGCCGGACGTCCCCGTGCCCGACGGCGTGGAACTCCGCGAGGTCACCGACGAGACCGGTGTGCGCCAGGTCGTCGAGATCCACACCCGTGCCTTCGGCACCGACAGCGGCCATCTCGGACCGCGCCTCCTGGAACAGCTCGCCGCCGACCCCACGACCCCGCCCGCCGTCGTCGCCCTCGCTGACGGCGAACCCGTCAGCGCCGCCCGGCTCGAACTCACCCCCGGCACCGATTTCGCGGGCCTGTGGGGCGGCGGCACCGTCGAAGGCTGGCGGGGACGCGGCCTCTACCGCGCGCTCGTCACCCACCGCGCCCGGATCGCGGCCGCGCACGGCCACCGCTACGTCCAGGTCGACGCGGCCGACACGAGCCGCCCGATCCTGCGGCGCCTCGGATTCCTCACCCTGTCCACCACCACCCCGTACACGTACGACCCCCGCGCCGGACACGGGCAGGACGGCACGGACGCCCCGTGACGTCAGGGCGTCCAGTGCGCCGGACGCTCGAAACCTGCCGGGAGGACGGTCCCCGCATCCCCGCGCGCCGCGTTCAACTGGGGCTGGGTGAGGAACAGGGCGCCCGTGAGATCCGCCCCCGACAGCTCGGCGTCCCGCAGGTCGGCGCCGATCAGGTCCGTGAGCGACAGATCCGCCCCGGTCAGATCGGCGGCTATGAGCAGCGCCCCGCGCAGATCGGTGCCCCGCAGCTTCGCCCCGCGCAGCCGCTTCCCGATCAGGTCCGCCCCGCGCCTGCTCCTCGGCCTCCCGCCGACCGTGGCGCGGACCAGTTCGCTGGTGCGCAGCAGCAGCCGGTTCACCTCGGCGCGCACCTCGGACACGTCCAACCGCTCCAGCCGGTCCGCCGGGGCCCCGGCCAGCTCCTCGACGCGGGCGAGCGCCGTCCGCAGCCCGGAGTGCACCGGCCGCGCCGCCGGACGGTCCAGGGCCTCCGTGAGATAGCGCAGCAGCTCGTGGAGCTGGCGCACCACGTGGAAGACGTCGTACATCTGCCGGGCGGTCCCCGGGGCCTCCCGCCAGGACACGCCGCCGAAAGTGACCTGGGAGACCCGCTGACCGGCGCCGAAGCAGTCGTACACGGTGCAGCCCTGGAAGCCGCTCGGCCGCAGCCGGGTGTGGATGCCGCAGCGGAAGTCGTCCCGGAGGTTCCGGCAGGGCTCGCCCGACGCCTTGTCCACGGCGAAATCGGCCGATTTCGCGAAGGGCAGCGCCACACAGCACAGACCGAAGCAGTTGGCGCAGTCTCCGCGCAGCGCGGACTCCCGGGTGTCGGGCACGATGAAACGATTCCTTCGCTGGTCGGGACGATCCGCCCACCGTATCGCGCCCGTCGAAATCGCTTGCGAGGATTCTCGCGGGGCGGTGAGGATCGGCCCCATGCCGCACTTCACGACGTACGACGGGACCGAACTCGCCCATCGGGTCGTGGGGGAGGGGGAACCGCTGGTGTGCCTGGCGGGCGGGCCGATGCGCGACGCCGACCACCTCGCCCCCCTGTAGGCCGCCGCGCACCCCGAGCGGGTCCGGTCCCTCGTCCTCGTCACCTCCGTCGGCCGCGCGCTCGGCATCGGCACCACGGACGAGGAGCGGGACGCGGTGGTGGAGGGCTTCGCCGACCGGCCCTAATACCCGGAGGCCCGCGCGGCCCTCGACGCGATCGGCCCGGACGGACACCCCGTCGTCCCGCGTCCGCGAGGCCGTCGCCCCCTTCACGTACGGCCGCTGGGACGAGCCCGCCCGGGAGCACGCGGCGACCGAGGCGGCACAGACACATCAGGAGGCCGCCTCCGCCCATCACGGCGAAGGGGCGTACGACCCGGAGCCCACCCGCCGGGCGCTGGCCACGCTCACGGCACCGGTCCTGGTCCTGGCGGGGGAGCGCGACGCGGGCCCCACCCCGGCCACGGCGGCCGAGGGCGCGGCCCGCTTCCCGTCGGCGGAACTCGTCGTCCTGCCGGGCGCCGGGCACTACCCGTGGGTGGACGACGGCCCCGCGTTCGTCCGCGAGGTCGCCGCCTTCCTCGACCCGCAGGTGCGTACGGTCACGGCGGACGGCGTCCGCCTCGCCCACCGGGTGAGCGGCCCCGAGGGCGCCCCGCCGGTCGTCCCGGTCCACGGGCGCGGCGAGAACGCCACCACCTGGGACCGGATCGCCGCCGAACTCGCCGCCGACCGCCGGGTGTACGCGGTCGACCTGCGCGGCCACGGCCTCAGCGACCGGCCCGGCGGCTACGGCTTCGACGCCTTCCGCGACGAACTGGGCGGCTTCCTGAAGGCCCTCGGGCTCATCGGCGCCACCGTCGTCGCGCACTCGATGGGTGCCGGAGCGGCGTGTCTGCTCGCCGCGCGCGAGCCCGGACTCATCGGCGGGCTCGTCCTGGAGGAGCCCCCGGTCTTCCTCCCGCTGGACCCGCCGCGCCCGCCCGCCGTACGCCCGGCGGGCGCCCTCGGCTTCGACCGGGAGATCGTCCCGGCCACCGACACCCAGCTGAACGATCCGGAACCGTCCTGGTGCGAGGGGCTGTCCGCGATCACCGCCGACACCCTCGTCGTGGCGGGCGGACCGGCCGGCCATGTGCCGCAGGACCAGCTCTCCCGGCTGGCCGGGAGCGTCCCCGGCGCCCGGCTGCTCACGATCGCGGCGGGCCACCTGGTGCACACGGAGCGGCCGGAGGAGTTCCTCGCGGCGCTGCGGGAGTCCGGCGTCTGACGGACGAGCACCCGGGCGGGGCCGGGGGCCGTACCGCGGCACCGGACCGTAGGAACGACCGCACGCCCGAGGACGCCGGGCCGGTCCGGGGTGACCGGCGGGGGCGGAAGGGCGCTTGAGGATCAGAGCATCGCGAGGCCCACCAGCGCCGTCACCACGAGCACCACGACGGCCAGGACGTTGACCGTCACGTCGGTCTCCTCGGAGCGGTGCTCGGCCGCGCGGTCCAGTGTGAACTCGGCGGGATCGGACGGCGTGTAGTGGATCGTCACGTCACGGCCGTAGGCGTCGGCGGGGTCCGGAAGGTTCGCGGCGCAGTGGGCGACGACGTTCGTGCCCGCGCGGGTCGTGAACGACACGACCGGGGTGACGGTCGTACGGGTGTGGCCGTCGTCCTCGTCGACGCTGACGTCCTTGAGGACCGCGACGACCCGCCCCCGGACGCTCTCCATCGCGGCCAGTCTTTCCAGGCGCCGGTTCTTGGCGCGGACGGTTCCGGGCAGATGGGCGGCGGCGGTGACCGCCCACGGCCAGCCGAAGCCGATCAGCGTCCACGGCCACCCCCAGGCGAGCGCGGCGAGGACCACCAGACCGGCGTAGACGAGGAAGAGGGCGGTCATCGGCCACCCGAGCCCACGGCCCGCTTCCTCCGGGGCGGGGGAGAACCGGTAGGCGTGCGGCGCGCCCCGGGGATGGCTGACCCCGATCTCCCGGCCCTCCCAGGCAGCGGTGATCGTCTCACCGCGGTCCCCGTCGTTCGTCACGACGACGTCCTGCCCGGTCACCGGGTCGCGGTAGGAGACGACCACCGATATCCCGCCGTGCCGGGATCCGCCGTGCCGGGGCTCCCGCACCCGGGTGATCCGCCCCGCGAGCCGGACCGTCCGCTGTGCCTTCGTCACCCCGGCCAGTGATCTGATGAGCCCGACCACGGCCGTCGCGGCCCACCCCGCGCACCACAGCACCACGAACTCGTCCCACCCCATGAGCCCTCGTCCTCCCGTTCGTCCCACCGCCGCGCCGCCATCGTGCCCCGCCGCCGGTCATCGCGGCCCGAGGTCCGTGGACAACGACGAGACGGACCGCCCGGGGGTTCCTTCGTCGCCGGGTGGGCCGAAGAGGTCGGCGCGGAACAGCAGGAGTACGGCGGCCACGCCGAGCAGCAGCCCGAGGAAGGGGAGGAGGGAGCCGAGGCAGCCGTTCGGGACCTCGTGCCGCAGGACCGGACCGGGCGCCGGGTCCACTCGCGCCACGGCCGCCCGTTCCTCCCACCACGGTGTCGGCCGCCGTACGATCCGGGTCTTCCAGGGCCGCCGCGACGGGTGCTCCACGACCACCACCCCGCGCGGCCGGTAGCCCGGCAGCTCCGAGAGGTGGACGTCCTGCCGCATCTCCACGCGGAACGGGGGCGCGTCGTCCGGCGCCACCGACAGCACGAACCGCACCGGTACGTCGCTGGCCTCGCCCTCGGCGGCTTCGAACTCCTCGATCGCGGCGAGCGAGGTGCGCGGCACGTCGGCCGCCTCCCGGGCCGCGCGCGGACGGGTGACGAGGAGGAAGAACAGCCCGAAGAGCGCGAGCAGCACAAGACCCGTGACGACCAGGGGAGTCACGCCGACGACGAAGCCGCCGACGAGGGCGGTCAGCGACGCGCCGGTCACCCCGCCCGCCAGGAACCCCGGGGCGAGGTCGGCGGGCGGGTGGCGCGGGGTCGGCGCGGTCGGCATGGGCCGATTGTGCCCGCGCCGGACGACGACGGACAGCCCCGGGAGCGCCCGGCGGTCCGGCGGTCCCGGGGCGGGGTCTTCACTCCCGGTGCTCCGACCAGCCCGGCGGCGGGGTTCCGGTCCCGGTCGTCCGACCGCCTGGCCGTGGGCCTCAAGTCCGGCGGCCGAGCAACCACGGGGGTCGCCGCCCCTGCGGTCCGGCCGCCACGCGCGGGCCCCGGTCCCGGCCGTCCGGCCCCTCCGGCGGGGGCTCCTCAGCCCCGGGGCCCCTCCGCCGCGTCGGCGTCCACCGCCACCGTACGGGCCCAGCGGTAGTCCGCCTTGCCGCTGGGGGAGCGCTGGACGCGGTCGGTGAGGACCAGCTGGCGCGGGACCTTGTAGCCCGCCAGGCGCGCCCGGCAGTGGTCCTGGAGGGACGCCAGGTCCAGCGGCGGGGCGTCCGCGCGGAGCTGGACGACGGCGGCGACGTGGTTGCCCCAACGCGCGTCGGGCACCCCGGCGACGAGTGCGTCGTACACGTCGGGGTGGGCCTTCAGAGCCTGCTCCACCTCCTCCGGATAGACCTTCTCGCCGCCCGTGTTGATGCACTGGGAACCCCGCCCCAGGACGGTGACCACACCGGACGCGTCCACGGTCGCCATGTCCCCGAGGAGGACCCACCGCAGCCCGTCCCGCTCGAAGAAGGTCTCGGCGGTCTTGGCCGGGTCGTTGTAGTAGCCGAGCGGTACGTGGCCGCGCTGCGCCAGACGGCCGGTCTCACCGGGGGCGACCGGGGCGAGCGTCGCCGGATCGACGACCTGCGTGCGCTCGTTGACGTGCAGCCGGAAGCCCTTCGCGGGGCCCGAGTCGTCGGTCGCGCGCCCGTTGGAACCGGACTCCGTGGAGCCGAAGTTGTTGAGGAGCAGGACGTGCGGCATCAGCTCCTGGAGCTGCGCCCGTACGGTCTCCGACATGATCGCCCCGGACGAGGAGAGGCTGAACAGGGCGGACAGGTCGGTGTCCTTCAGCGGGCCGCGCAGCGCGTCCACCAGCGGCCGCAGCATCGCGTCCCCGACCAGGGAGATGCTGGACACCTTCTCCTTCGCCAGGGTGCGCAGCACCTCCTCGGGGACGTACTTGCGGTGCAGGACGACCCGCTGCCCGTAGTCGAAGGCGATGAACGCGGTCAGCGTGGACGTGCCGTGCATCAGGGGAGGCGCGGGGAAGAAGGTGATGCCCGCGCCCCCGGTGGCGACCCGTTCGGCCAGTTCCTCGGGGCGCTTCACGGGCTCCCCCGAGGGATCGCCGCCGAACAGCCCCGCGAAGAACAGGTCCTCCTGGCGCCACAGCACGCCCTTGGGCATCCCCGTCGTCCCACCGGTGTAGATGATGAAGAGGTCGTCGCCGGAGCGGGGCCCGAAGCCGCGTCCGGGCGAGCCCGAGGACTCCGCCTCGGTGTACGCCACGCAGTCGAGCGGCGGGGCGTCCCCGGGCGGGGTCCCCACCCGCACGAGGTGCCGCAGCTTCTCCGTCTGCGGCAGCGCCGCCGCGACCCGCTCGGTGAACTCGGCGTCGAAGACGAGGGCGGCGAGGTCGGCGTCCCGGTAGAGGTAGACCAGTTCCTCCTCCACGTACCGGTAGTTCACGTTCACCGGCACGATCCGCGCCTTCAGGCAGGCGAGGACGGTCTGGAGGTACTCGATCCCGTTGTAGAGGTGGAGCCCCAGGTGTTCGCCGGGCCGCACGCCCGCGTCGAGGAGGTGGTGGGCGACGCGGTTGGCCGCCGCGTCCAGCTCCGCGTAGGTGAGCCGGCGCTCCTCGCCCGTGCCGGGGTGGTCGACGTACACCAGCGCCTCGCGGTCGGGGACCACGTCGACGACCGATTCGAACAGGTCGGCAAGGTTGTACTCCACCGTTCCTCCTGACCCCGGCTCGTGCTGACTGATGCGGGTGCGCACTGGCTCGGCGGTCATTAGAGCGCCGACCGCCCGAGGGTGGAAGGGGGTGCGCAGAAGAATCTGACTGACTGTCAGAAAACTATTGAACTGGACCCCCGGCTCCTGCAACCTGTTCCAGAACTGGAGACGGGAGGCCCCCATGGGCGGCACCGAACACCTCAGCGTCCGGCGCGAAGGCGCCACGCTCGTCCTCACCCTGAACAGGCCCGAGGCCAAGAACGCCCTGTCGCTGCCGATGCTCGTCGGCCTGTACGACGGCTGGCTGGAGGCCGACGCGGACGACGGCGTCCGCTCGGTCGTCCTCACCGGCGCGGGCGGCGCGTTCTGCGCGGGCATGGACCTCAAGGCCCTGGCCGGAAAGGGCATGGAGGGAGAGCGGTACCGGGACCGGCTCAAGGCCGACCCCGACCTCCACTGGAAGGCGATGCTGCGCCACCACCGGCCCCGCAAACCCGTCATCGCCGCCGTCGAGGGGCACTGCGTCGCGGGCGGCACCGAGATCCTCCAGGGGACCGACATCCGGGTCGCGGGCGCCTCCGCCACCTTCGGTCTCTACGAGGTCCGGCGCGGGCTCTTCCCCATCGGCGGCTCCACCGTGCGGCTGCCCCGGCAGATCGCCCGTACCCACGCGCTCGAAATGCTCCTCACCGGCCGCCCGTACGGCGCGGAGGAAGCCGCCCGCATCGGACTCGTCGGCCGGGTCGTCCCCGACGGCACCGCCCTGGACACCGCACTCGACCTCGCCGAACGCGTCAACGCCTGCGGTCCGCTCGCGGTCGAGGCCGTCAAGGCCTCCGTCTACGAGACGGCCGAACTGACCGAGACGGAGGGGCTGGCCGCCGAACTCGGGCGCGGCTGGCCGATCTTCGACACGGCGGACGCGAAGGAGGGGGCACGGGCGTTCGCGGAGAAACGGACACCGGAGTTCCGCCGGGAGTGACGGCGGCGGCCCGCCCCGGGGCCGGATCCCGTCGTGCACGACGCCCGCCCCCGCGGTCCCGGGGTCCCGTCGGGCGGGACGTTCCCGTCACCCGCCCGAGATCCCGGCGGCTCATCGAGAACGAACCTCCCGGCCTCCGCCCGGAGTCCCGGAAGACCGGTCAGGAACAGCGTCCCCGGTCCGCTCCCGGCAGGGAAGTCCGGGCGAGCGGCCCCCCTCCCCGGAGCCGGAGCCGGGCCGGGAGCGGCGTTCCCCGTCCCTCTCCGCCGCGTCCGGGGCGGAGCCCGTACCGACGAGCCCGTACCGACGAGCCGAGCCCGTACCGACGAGCCGAGCCCGTACCGGCGAGCCCGCGCGGCGGCCCCCGGCCGGACCCCGCCCCACCCCCACGCCGCCCCTCCCGACACAGGAGCCCGCACATGACCGTC
Source organism: Streptomyces sp. NPDC087215 (assembly GCF_044744885.1). NCBI lineage: Bacteria > Bacillati > Actinomycetota > Actinomycetes > Kitasatosporales > Streptomycetaceae > Streptomyces > Streptomyces sp. NPDC087215. Next base: position 266,255 of record NZ_JBIUZD010000006.1, on the reverse strand, counting down.
ACCCCACCGCCGGAGACCCTCCGAGCCCCCCTCGTCGTCGAGTTCCCCTTCACCCGCTCCCTCGGCCCCGTCCAGTCCGCCTTCCTCACCGGACTCCGCGAGCGGACCGTGCTCGGCGTCCGGACCACGACCGGCGAGGTCCTCGTCCCGCCCGTCGAGTACGACCCCGCCACCGCCGAGGAACTCTCCGACCTCGTCGAGGTCGCCCCCACCGGCACCGTCACCACCTGGGCCTGGAACCCCCGCCCCCGCCCCCACCAGCCCCTCGGCACCCCCTTCGCCTGGGTGCTCGTCCGGCTCGACGGAGCCGACACCGCCCTCCTGCACGCCCTGGACGCCCCCGGTCCGGAAGCCGTCCGCACCGGCGCCCGGGTCCGGATCCGCTGGGCCGCCGAACGCACCGGCGCCATCACCGACATCGCCTGCTTCGAGCCGTACGACAGCGACCCCGGCGGCGCGGCGAGCCCCCACGACGGACGCTTCGACACCCCCGTCACCGGCATCGTCGCCCCCGCCCGCCTCGACTACACCTACAGCCCCGGCCGCGCCCAGACCCGCTACCTCGAAGCCCTCACCGAACGCCGTACCGTCGGCGAACGCTGCCCCGTCTGCACCAAGGTGTACGTGCCGCCCCGAGGCGCCTGCCCCACCTGCGGGGTCGCCACCACCGACCGGGTCGAGGTCGGCCCCAGCGGCACCGTCACCACCTTCTGCATCGTCAACATCAAGGCACGCAACGCCGACATCGAAGTCCCCTACGTCTACGCCCACATCGCCCTCGACGGCGCCGGGCTCGCCCTCCACGGACGCATCGGCGGCATCCCCTACGACGAGGTCCGCATGGGCCTGCGGGTCGAGCCCGTCTGGACCGACGGCGGCCGGTACCCCGACCACTACCGGCCCACCGGCGAACCCGACGCCGACTACGACACCTACAAGGAGCTGCTGTGAGGCCCGACCGAGAGGTGGCGATCGTCGCCTTCGCCCAGAGCGACCACCGACGGCGCACCGACGACCTCTCCGAGGTCGAGATGGTCATGCCCGTCCTCCACGACGTCCTGCGGCAGACCGGCCTGAAGACCGCCGACATCGGCTTCACCTGCTCCGGCTCGTCCGACTACCTCGCCGGACGCGCCTTCTCCTTCACCATGGCCCTCGACGGCGTCGGCGCCTGGCCGCCGATCTCCGAGTCCCACGTCGAGGCCGACGGCGCCTGGGCCCTGTACGAGGCCTGGGTCAAGCTCCTCACCGGACAGGCCGACACCGCGCTGGTCTACGCGTACGGCAAGTCCTCGCCCGGCTCCGTCCGCGACGTCCTCACCCGCCAGCTCGACCCCTACTACCTGGCCCCCCTCTGGCCCGACTCCGTGGCCCTCGCCGCCCTCCAGGCGCAGGCCCTCATCGACGCGGGCGACACCGACGAGGAGGCCCTCGCGGGCATCGCGGCCCGCAGCCGCGCCGACGCCACCGGCAACCCGCACGCCCAGCTGCGCGGCGCCCGCCCCCGGGGCGACCGGCTCGTCGGCCCCCTCCGCACCGGCGACTGCCCGCCCATCGGCGACGGGGCCGCCGCCGTGATCCTCGCCGCCGGTGACCGCGCCCGCGAACTGTGCGCCCGCCCCGCCTGGATCCGGGGCATGGACCACCGGATCGAAGCCCACTCCCTCGGCGTCCGCGACCTCACCAGGTCACCCTCCACCCGCCTCGCCGCCGAACACGCCGGAGCCTTCGAACGGCCCGTCGACACCGCCGAACTCCACGCCCCCTTCACCTCCCAGGAAGTCGTGCTGCGCAAGGCCCTCGACCTCGACGACGGCGTGCTGATCAACCCGTCCGGCGGAGCGCTCGCCGCCAACCCCGTCATGGCCGCCGGGCTCATCCGGCTCGGCGAGGCCGCCGCCCGCGTCCACCGGGGCGCGTCCGACCGGGCCCTCGCCCACGCCACCTCGGGACCGTGCCTCCAGCAGAACCTGGTGGCCGTCCTGGAAGGAGAACCCCATGTCCGCTGAGCCCGTGGCCGTCGTCGGCATCGGCCAGACCAAACACGTCGCCGCCCGCCGGGACGTCTCCCTCGCCGGACTCGTCCGCGAAGCCGCCGTCCGCGCCCTGGCGGACGCGGAACTGACCTGGGCGGACATCGACGCCGTCGTCATCGGGAAGGCACCGGACTTCTTCGAGGGCGTGATGATGCCGGAGCTGTACCTCGCCGACGCGCTCGGTGCGGTCGGCAAACCCATGCTCCGCGTGCACACCGCCGGATCCGTCGGCGGCTCCACCGCCCTCGTCGCCGCCAACCTGATCGCCGCCCGCGTCCACCGCACCGTCCTCACCCTCGCCTTCGAGAAGCAGTCCGAGTCCAACGCCATGTGGGGCCTCTCCCTGCCCGTCCCCTTCCAGCAGCCGCTGCTCGCGGGCGCCGGGGGCTTCTTCGCCCCGCACGTCCGCGCCTACATGCGCCGCACCGGCGCCCCCGACGCGATCGGCTCCCTCGTCGCGTACAAGGACCGGCGCAACGCGCTCAAGAACCCCTACGCCCACCTCCACGAGCACGACCTCACCCTGGAGAAGGTCCGGTCCTCCCCGATGCTCTGGGACCCCATCCGCTACTCCGAGACCTGCCCCTCCTCGGACGGCGCCTGCGCCATGGTCCTCACCGACCGCACCGGCGCGGCACGCGCGCCCCGCCCGCCCGCCTGGATGCACGGCGGGGCGATGCGCAGCGAACCCACCCTCTTCGCGGGGAAGGACTTCGTCTCGCCCAGGGCGGGCCGGGACTGCGCCGCCGACGTCTACCGGCAGGCGGGCATCACCGACCCGAGGCGCCAGATCGACGCCGTCGAGATGTACGTGCCGTTCTCCTGGTACGAGCCGATGTGGCTGGAGAACCTCGGCTTCGCGGAGGAGGGCGAGGGCTGGAAGCTCACCGAGGCGGGAGTCACCGAACTCGACGGCGACCTGCCCGTGAACCCCTCCGGCGGAGTCCTCTCCACCAACCCCATCGGAGCCTCCGGAATGATCCGCTTCGCCGAGGCGGCGCTCCAGGTACGGGGAGAGGCGGGAGAGCACCAGGTGGAAGGCGCCCGCAGGGCCCTCGGCCACGCCTACGGGGGAGGCGCGCAGTTCTTCGCCATGTGGCTCGTGGGAGACACACCGCCCACCGGCTGAGCCCGGCGGAAGCCCCTGCCGGAGCCGGTACGGAACCGGAGCGGGACCGTCCCCGGGACGGTCCCGCTCCGGGCGGGCCGGACGGCCGACCGGCGCACACCGGACCGGCCGGGCGGCCGACAATCGGGGGAGGCCGCCTCCACGTTTGCCCGGCACGGGGCCCACCAACCGGCGTACGCTGGGGTTTTCGCGGGGCTACCCGCCGGGCATCCCGATCGTGCGCCCGGCGCACGCCCCCGGTGGTGGGGGTGGAACGTGGCACAGCGGAACGGTCGGACGGCCCGTCGTGGGCTCGGCCTCTTCGAACGGGAAGCGGCGCTCAACGCGGCCGAGGAGGCCCTCGACCTGCTGACCGGCCTCGTCGGCGACCCGCCCTGGCCCGACCGCGCCCCCGCTCTCCGCCCGCACCTCGTCGCCCTGCCCGGACTCGGACACGAGGAGGCCAGGTCCCGTACCGGAAGCACCCCCGCCACCGACGAGGGGACCACGGCCGGCCCCCGCCCCGGCATCCCCGCCACCGAGGCGGGCGAACACCCGCCGGGAGCCCGGCGCGGCGGCATCCTCGCCTACGCCGCACCCGCCGGACTCGGCAAGACCACCCTGCTGACCGAGATACGGCGCCGCGCCGCCGCCCGCGGCTGCACCGTGCTCTCCGCCCGGGGCGGCGACCAGGAACAGCAGGTCGCCTTCCACGTCGCCCGGCAGCTCCTCCAGCCCCAACTGGCCCACGCCACCGACACCGAGCTGCGCGAACGGCTCGGCTCCTGGTACGACATCGTCGGCCCCGCCCTCGGCCTGCGCGCCTCCGACGAAGGGTCGCCGCCCGACCCGCAGGGCCTGCGCGACGGACTCGACTGGGTCCTCACCCACCTCGCCGTCCGCCGCGCGCCCCTCGTCGTCGTCCTCGACGACGCCCACTGGGCCGACCCCGAGTCCCTGGGCTGGCTCGCCGCGTTCGCACCGCGCGCCGAAGAGCTGCCCATGCTCCTCGTCGTCGCCTACCGGCCCGACGAACTCCCCGACGAAGGAGTCGAATTCACCGGCCGCAGGTCCGGACAGCGCCCGCTCGGACTCGCCCCGCTCACCTCCGACGCCGTCACCCGGCTCATCCGCGACCAGGTGGGCGCCCACGCCGACGAGGTCTTCTGCCACGACTTCTGGACCGTCACCTCGGGCAACCCCTTCGAGGCGGTGGAGCTCGCCGCCAAGGTCCGCGACCACGGACTCACGCCCACCGCCGACTCCGCACCCGCGCTCCGCGACCTCGCCGCCGCCCTCAAGGGCACCGGACTCGTCACCCGCCTCGAACGGCTCGGCACCGCCACCGTCCGCCTCGCCTGGGCCTGCGCCGTCCTCGGCACCGAGATCTCGCCCCAGCTCGCCGGCTCCGTCGCCGGGCTCGGCGGCGAAGCGGTCGCCGACTGCGCCGCCCGGCTCCGCGAGGCCCGCGTCCTCGCCGAGGCGGAGCACCCCGACGACCCCCTCCAGTTCGTCCACCCGCTCATCGCCAGCACCGTCTACCGCTCCATCCCCGACGGCCTGCGCGTCGCCCTGCACGGCCAGGCCGCCTGGTGCGTCGTCGACGCGGGCCTCGGCCCCACCGCCGCCGCCCGCCACCTCCTGGAGACCCACCCCGAGGGCGACTCCGGGGTCGTGCACCAGCTGCGCGCCGCCGCGAGCGAGACCCTGCGCGCGGGCGCCCCCGACGCGGCCCGCCGCTACCTCGCCCGCGCCCTGCGGGAACCGCCCGCCCCCGCCGACCGGGCCGCCGTCCTCTTCGAACTGGGCTGCTCCTCGCTCCTCACCGAACCCGCCACCACCGTCAACCATCTGCGCGCCGCACTGGAGGAGCCCGTGGCCGACCCGGCGCTGCGCCACGGCATCGTCTACCGGCTGGCCCAGGTCCTCGCCCACAGCGACCGGCTCGTCGAGGCGTCCGACCTCCTCGGCTGCGAGGCCCGGCAGGCCACCGACGCCCGCAGCCGCCTGCGGATGCAGGCCGAGAAGTTCATGTGGGACGCGCTGCGCGCCGACGAACCCGAATCACCCGCCCGGTCCCGGCGCCTCGCGGCCCTCGCCGACCGGCTCACCGGCCGGGACGTCACCGAGCGGTACATCATCGGACTCCGCGCCTGGGACGCCACCCTGCGCGCCGAACCCTCCTCCATCGCCCTCAAACACGCCGAGCGCGCCCTCGAAGGCGGCCTGACCTGGGCCGACGAGAGCAGAGGCTTCGAAGTGCCCGTCCTCGTGGCCCTCCTCCACCTGTACGCCGACCGGCCCGGCCGCGCCGAGGAGCTGTTCGCCGCCGGAACCGCCGAGTTCGAGAAGCAGGGCTGGCGCGGGGCGCACCTCGCCTTCGCGTACACCCTCATCGGCTACATCCGCTTCCGTCGCGGCCGGCTGATGGAGGCCGAGGACTTCGCCCGCGCCGGACTCCGCCTCGCCGAGCGCGTCGGCGCCCGCACCCCGGCCCTCTGGTACGCCACCGGTGTCATGATCGAGGTCCTCATCGCCCGGGGCCGTACGGACGAGGCCGAGCGGGTCGCCCGCGAGCACGACTTCGGCGAACCGTTCCCCGCCGCCGTCACCATCCCCGACTGCGAGACCGTCCACGCCGAACTGCTGCTGGCCACCGGCCGCACCCAGGAGGCCGCCGAGGAACTGGCCGCCGTCGGCAGACGCCTCGACCCGCGCGGCAAACGCAACCCCTCCTGCTGCCCCTGGCAGCTCCACCTCGCCCTCGCCGAGGCGGCGACCTCCCCGGCGAAGGGCCTCGCCACCGCCCACGAGGCCGTCGCCCGCGCCCGCCAGTACGGCGCGCCGTCCGCGATCGGCCAGGCACTCCGGGTGGCCGCCGAGGTCTCCGAGGGACCCGAGCGGATCAAGCTCCTGGAGGAGTCCGTCGACTGGCTCGACCAGTCCCCGGCCGCCTACGAGCTGGCCCGCTCCCTGGTCGCGCTCGGAGCGGCCCTGCGCCGCACCGAGCGCGCCGCGGAGGCGGCCGAGCACCTCTACCGGGGCCTGGAGACCGCCCAGGACTGCGGTGCCGACGCCCTCGTCGAGACGGCACGGGCCGAGCTGGCGGCGGCCGGACTGCGCCCCCGCGCGCTCCATCCGGCGGGCACCCACAGCCTCACCGCCCGTGAGCGGGCCGCCGCCAACCTCACCGTCCGCGACCAGGACGCGGCCACCGTCCTCGGCACCGACCCGACCGCCGTCGCCCACCTCCTCTCGGCCGTCTACCGCAAGCTCGGCACCGACCGGACAGGACTCGACCAGGCCCTGCGGAACACCGGAGGAGACCCCTCCGAATCCGCTGGACGGGAGTGAGCGCCGGGAGCCGCCCGGCGCGTCGCGTCGCGCGCCGGGGCACGTACCATGGCCGTATGTCCTTCCTCCGCCGCCGCAGCGCCGCCACACCCGCGGGCCCGGACTTCGACGTCCTGGCCATGGATCCGGGAGACTGGCCCGGTAACCTCGGCGCCGGTCTGCTGCCCGCTCCCGACGGCTCCTGCCAGGGCGTCTTCCTCCGGTACGACCTCTTCGGCGGCCGCGGCCCCGCGATGATCATCGGCAATCTGCCGCAGGGCTCCCCGGCGCGGGAGCTCGCGGACGGCCAGATCCCCTTCGAGGTGGCCCAACTGCTCGACGCCCTGGAGAACGACGAGCCGATCGAGGTCCTCGACACCGAGGACGTACCGGTGATGCAGGGGGACAACCTCCTCATCGTGCGCCGTGTCAAGCTCTCCGAGAGCCGCATCTCCTGCGTCCAGTTCGACCGCAGCGACAACGTCCTGGTGACGATCGCCAGTTGGGACCGGCCGATCACCGACGACCTGTACGCGCTGCTCAAGCCGCTGCCCGCCGAGCTGTTCCAGCAGGGCTGACGGGGAGCGGGGCCGATGAGCGCGCGCGTCGACAGCTGGATCTGGGCGGTCCGCCTCACCAAGACCCGCCCGCAGGCCGCCGCGGCCTGCCGGGCCGGGCACGTCAAGGTCAACGGGGAGCGGGTCAAGCCCGCCCAGCCGGTGAAGCCGGGCGACGAGGTCCGGGTCCTGCACGGGGGCCGGGAGCGGATCGTCGAGGTGAAGGAACTCCACACCAAGCGGGTCGGCCCGCCGGTCGCCGCCGAGGCCTTCGTCGACAACAGCCCGCCCCCGCCGCCGCGCGAGCAGGTCGCCGTCGCCGCGGTCCGCGACCGGGGCGCGGGACGCCCCACCAAGCGGGACCGCCGCGAGCTGGACCAGCTGCGCGGCCGCGACGCCTGAGCGCGGAGACCCGGCCCGTGGGCCGCCCCCCGGAACCGTGCGGGGAGCGGCCCACCGCCGTGTCAGCGGCGCACCGTGGACCCGATGAGCGCGCCGATCCGGACGGCCGACGTGCCCAACCCTGTCGGACCGTGTCCCAGCAGCGGGGTGCCACTGCCCGCGTGAACGTCCTCGGCGCCGTAACGGCTCACCTTCCGGTGCCAGTTGAGGATGCCCGCCAGCCAGTCCTCCAGCTCGCGCAGATACGCCTCGAAGGCCGCCCGGCCCGCCGCGTCGAGGCCGAACTCGGTGTAGAGCATGGGGATCTCACGCTGCTTCAGATGCTCGTACTGGCTCAGCCTGCCCCGCATCAGGTCGTGGAGCATCGCCATGGCCGTCGGGTAGTCGCAGTCGAAGAACTTCTGCAGCACCAGGATCCCGTTGTGCACTTCGCCCTCGACCTCGACCTCCTTCTGGTAGGAGAAGAGGTCGTTGATCAGTGCCCCGTAGTCCATCACCGCGTTCTCCAGGGCCCGCACGGTCCCCGACCGGTACAGCTCCGGCGGCAGCTCGCCGGAGTGCCGCAACCGGCAGAGCAGCATGGTCAGTTCGGAGCCGAAGGTGCTGCGGCGCATCTCGATGTAGTCGACCGGGTCGGGCACCCGGTGCTGCGCCTGGTTGTGCAGCTCCCACATCCAGCTCTCCAGCATGACGTCGAGGGCGTACCGCAGCTGGGTGCGGGCCTCCGGCGGCATGGGGCCCGCGGTCCGGGACCAGAGGTCCGCCAGGGACCGCTCCATCGGGTTCACGGCGTGCGCCGCCCCGGTGGCCGGATCGTCGGTCGGCAGGCAGGCCTTGAACCGTTCGGTCTGCTCCCGTGCCCCGGCGAGGTCGCGCGGCCGTCCGAAGACGAACGGGTAGTAGTCGTCCCCGTAGGTGCCCCAGGTCAGCCACTCGGCGCTGAGTTCCAGCTCCTCCAGGGTGGCGTCCGGGTCCAGCCCCGCCGAGCACAGCGCCAGGTCGAAACCCTCCGCGAGCGGCCGGTCCCAGAGGTCGTCCAGGAGTCCGAAGCCCTCGGCCCAGTCCAGGGAGCGCCGCCGGGCCTCCGCGTGGTGCGGGCTGAGCGTCAGCGGGTACGGCAGCTCGAAGTCGGGCAGGAGCGAGGGCCCGACGGGCTGGTGCGGCACATGGGTGAGGGTCCGCAGCCGGGCCGCGGCCGGGCGGCCGAAGAGTGTGCGGACGTCGAACGCGGACGTGCCGATGACACCGCCGAGGTAGGACGGTGCGCCGACCATGCCCTCGTTCATGTAACGGCTGGAGCGCATGTGCCATTCGTGGCCGCCGGACTGCCAGTCCTGGAGTCCCTTGGCGTACGCGGCGACGGCCGCGCATTCGGCCGGGTCGAGCCCCTTCTCGGCGGCGAGCGGCGGGACCTCGGTCAGCGCGGTGTTCTCGAACTGCTGGAGCCGGGAGGTCAGCAGGTCGTTGACGGCTTCGGCCGCCTGCTGGGTGGTGCAGCCGAGGAAGCGTTCCAGCACGAGCACGCCGTTGCTGTTCTCGCCCTCCTCCTCCACCTCGCGCTGGTACGAGAAGAGGTCGTTGCGCAGGTGGACGGCGTCCGAGAAGGAGTCCCTGAGCACCCGCAGCGGCCGGGAGTGAGCGACTCGGGCGGGGACCTCGGCGCCCGCCGCGTACTCGACGAGCCCGGCGGACCAGGGAGCGCCGCCCACCTTGCGTCGCATCTCGATGTACTCGACGGGGTTGGCCACCCGCCCGTCGTTGATGTTGTCGAGCTCCCAGAGGGACTCGTACAGCAGGTGCTCGGTGGCCTCCGCGAACCGGACGCGCCAGCCCTCGGACATCGAGGGAACGGTTCGCCGCCAGAGGTCGGCGAGCCCCGCCTCGACGGGGTTGGTCGGCTCGGGCATGTCGACGGCGGGGTCGGCGGGCATGAACGACGGCAGCCGGTCCAGGTACTCCTTGCCGCCCGTCCGGTCCTGGGGACGCTTGAAGACCTCCAGGAAGTGGTCGTCGAAGAAGAACACCCACGTGTACCAGTCGGTGACGAGGTCGAGCGCCCCGGCGTCGCAGTCGGGGTGGGTGTAGGAGCAGAGCAGCGCGTAGTCGTGGGAGTCGAGGTCCTCCTGCTCCCAGACGCCCGAGCCCTCCAGCATCCCCATCGTCCGTGCCCACTCCCGGGTGTGGGTGCGGGCGGTCTCCAGATGGGGGTTGAGCCGTGCCGGATACGGAACATAGAAATCCGGCATAACGAAGGGCTGTGGCATGTGCGGAAGTGCCTTCCGGTGAAAGGGCGCTGGTTGTCCGGCCCACCTTTACCCGTCGCCCGTACGGCGCACGTGATCTCTTGAATAGTCCTATGAACGCCAGTGGGGTGGCGCTGGATCAGGAGTCCGGCACCACCCCGCGCCTTTCGGTCAGCCTCTCGTCAGGCTCGGGAAACCCGCACGTCAGCGGCTTTCACAAAGGCCACGCGATGGCCGAACTGGATCAGGTAGTACTCCTCCTGACCCCGGACGACCTTGTGCCCGCCAGTGTCGAACGTAGGAGCGAAGAAGTACTCGCCCGGGTTACGGTCGCCCACCACGTACCGCTGCCCCGCGAGCAGCTTGTACGGCAACGGCGACACCGCCTGCACGGGCACCCCCGCCGGATACGCCGACGCCTCCGGGTACGCCCTCCCGTACACCGGCACTTCCGCGAGCCCCTTCCTGGGCGTCAGGACGAGCCCCCGGGAGTTCACCGCCGTCGGCTCCTTCCGCGGGTTGGGGAACCACGCCTTCTGCCCGAGGTACCAGATCGCCGTCCAGTCGCCCCGGCGCTCCGCCACCGCGTAGCTCTGCCCCGTCGAGGCGCGCGCCCCGGTGTCGCCGATCTCCGTGGTGGAGTCCTGCCCGCCCGGCCGCAGCCCGATGTCCCGCACCAGGGGCGCGTCGGAGCTCGGCGCGGTGCGCAGGCGCACGGCCCCGCTCCCGTGCGGCGCGCACGCCTCGCCCGCCGTCGCACAGCCCGTGTAGACCGGCCGGTGGGACGTGTAGTCGGGCCGGATCGTCACCACCCCGGCGTCCGGACCCGCGCTCGGGGTGAACGGACGGCCGAGCAGCCGGAAGTAGTGGGCCCAGTCCCAGTACGGCCCCGGGTCCGTGTGCATGTTCTTGATCGTGGACGTCACCGTCCCCGGCACGTTGTCGTGGCCCAGGATGTGCCGCCGGTCGAGGGGGATGTCGTACCGGGCGGCCAGATACCGCACGAGCCGCGCCGACGAACGGTACATCGCCTCCGTGTACCAGGAGTCCGGCGAGGTCAGGAAGCCCTCGTGTTCGAGCCCCACCGACTTGGCGTTCACGAACCAGTTGCCCGCGTGCCAGCCCACGTCCTTGAGCGGCAGGTGCTGGGCCACATGCCCGTCCGAGGAGCGCAGGGAGTACTGCCACGACACGTACGTCGGGTCCTGCACCAGCTTCAGGGTGGTGTCCCAGGTGGCCTCGGTGTCATGGATGACGATGTAGTCGACCGACTGCGACACCGGCCGGTCCGCCTTGTCGTGGTTGCCGTAGTCGCCGTCGCCGAACTCCTCGTACGGCGCGGGCACCCACTCGCACGCCACCGTGCGGGGACACTCCACCGGACCGTCGGCCGGACGGCGCAGCCCGAGCGCCGCGAGCTGACCGGTGACCGGCGCCACCCCGGGCGCCGCCGCCAGCCGCACCGCCTGCCCGCTGTCCGTCGTCCGTGACTCCCCGGTCCTGATCACGTCGAACACGTCGTCCGCGTAGGTCGCCGCCGTCGCCGAGTCGTCCGCGCCCGAGTACCGGGCCACCGCCCCGTACCAGTCGGCCGGGTCCGCGCTCGCCGGGAGCCCGGCCTCGCGCTGCGCGGCGGCCAGCAGGGCCGCCCCGCCCTCGATGTTCGCCGCCGTGCCGGTCCGCAGCTCCTCCGCCGGGATGCCCGACAGGGCCGAGGCCCGGTCGAGGGTCCGCAGCCGGGGAGGCGGCGACGAGCGGTCCGGCACGGCCGCCGGGACCCGCGCGCCGGTGCGCACGGCGCGCGAGGAGTCGCCGCGCGCGTCCTCCGCGCCGTCCGAGTGGTGCGGGACCTCCCCGGCCAGCGCCGTCACCGCGTCCGTCAGGTGCATCGGCCCGTATCCCCCGGTCACGCTGGGAGCACCGTCGTGGGCGTCCCAGCGCGACTGGAGGTACGAGACGGCCAGCAGCACGCTCTCGGGTACGCCGTGCCGCGCGGCGGCTCGGGCGAACTGCCCCTGGAGGACCCCCGCCCCGGGCGTCTCGGCGCCCGCCGGAGGCGCGGCGGACAGCAGGGGCAGCAGCAGGGCGGCCGACGCGAGCGCGCCCACCGCCCTGGGGACACGTGGTGCCGGGGTACGTCCCGGGGACGTGGAACGGAGCAAGGCAGCCTCCTGAGGTGGGGTGACACGGGGGCGTGCGGGACCGAACCCGTACAGGGGTATCGGCTCCCGGACGATCCGTCAATCACACCTCGCGTCCAGAAAGTTCCCACGTCAGAGCGGGAACGGAGGCCATCCGGAGGAGTTTCGCGGCGCCGGGGCCCCGGGCCTGGGACGCGTCAGAGGCGTGGACCAATGGCCGCGCGGCACCGCCTCACGGGCAGGACCCCGGGGTCCGGACGCGCCGATGCGCCGCGTCCCGGTGTGTCGGCACCGGGCGCACGGCGCACCCCCCGTTGTCGTCGACCGGACCGGCGCCTCAGCGCGTCCCGACCGCCGCGCGCACGGCCCGCCGTGCCATGGCGCAGTCGTCGTGCAGCCGCCTCAGGAGCAGCCGCTGTTCCTCCCCGGGAGCGAGCGCCCCCGTGGGCACGGGTACCGAACCGGCCGGCGGAGCCTCCTTCATCGTGCGCTGCACCGCCGTCTCGTAGGTCCGGATCTCCCGTGTCAGGACGATCATCAGGTTCACCAGGAACGCGTCCCGGGACGCGGGCCCGGCCTGCTGGGCGAGCTGGCTGATCTGGCGCCGGGCCAGCGGCGCGTCGGCGAGCACCGTCCACAGGGTCGCCAGGTCGTACCCCGGGAGGTACCAGCCCGCGTGCTCCCAGTCGACGAGCACCGGACCCGCCGGGGAGAGGAGGATGTTGGAGAGCAGGGCGTCCCCGTGACAGAACTGCCCCATGCCCTGACGCCCGCCCGCGTGCGCCAGACCGCGCATCAGCTTCTGCAGGTCGTCCCGGTCCCGGTCGGTCAGCAGCCCCAGCTGGTGGAAGCGCGCGATCCGCCTGCCGTAGTCCAGGGGCGCGTCGAACGTCCCGGCCGGCGGACGCCACGCGTTGAGCCGGGCGACCGCGCCCAGCGCGGCCCGCACGTCCGCCCGGGGCGGTGCCTCGACGGGGTGGCGGGAGAGCGCCGCGGCCCGCCCCGGCATCCGCTCGATCACCAGCGTGCAGTCCTCCGGGTCCGCCGCGATCAGCCGCGGCGCCCGCACCGGCGGACGGTGCCGGACGAAGGAGCGGTAGGAAGCTATCTCGTGCCGGAACCGCTCGACCCACGCGGAGGAATGGTCCAGTAAGCACTTCGCGACCGCCGTGGTCCGCCCGGTCGTCCCGACGACGAGTACGGAACGCCCGCTGCGACGCAGCACCTGCACCGGCCGGAACTCCGGACAGATCCGGTGCACCGAGGCGATGGCCGTCTTCAGCTGGGCCCCCTGGGGGCCGGACAGGTCGATCCGTCCGCTGACCGGCTGGGTCCCCGCGCCGACCCAGCGCCGTGGCCGCAGGGCCTGCGGGGCGGGGGCGAGATAGGGACCCGTGCCGGACGGGACGGTGCGGTGCTGGGGCCGGGGCGGGGCGGACACGGAGGACGATGCTGTGTACATGGGGGGTGACAGATCCCTTCGTGTGCCGACGAGTTGCGTGCGTCGCCCCGCCCGCCGCCGGTCCGCACCCTGGGGAATGAGGGCCGGTCGGCGGGGCGGGGTGGCGCGTTCCTACCTGACACCCGGGCGCGGGTGGCGGAACATCGAGCGCACCCTGGCGAACCCTGGCGAATTGTCGCCAGGCCTATGACAGAGGGCTACTGTCAACTCAGCCGAGAACCTGGGGGCTTAGACGTGACCGGACAAACCAACACCCGCCTGTCAGACCTGTTCGGCCTGGCCGGATGGTCCAAGGGCGAACTCGCGAGACTGGTCAACCGGCAGGCGGCGGCCATGGGCCACCCCCAGCTGGCGACCGACACCTCGCGGGTGCGGAGGTGGATCGACCGGGGCGAGACCCCGCGCGATCCCGTCCCCCGGGTGCTGGCAGCACTGTTCACCGAGCGACTCGGCCGTGTCGTGACCATCGAGGACCTCGGGTTCGTACGGCGCGGGCGCAGTGGCAGACGGCAGGACGTCAGGGCGACGGAGAACCCTGACGGGCTGCCCTGGGCGCCCGACCGAACGGCGGCGGTCCTCACCGAATTCACGGGAATGGACCTCATGCTCAACCGACGCGGCCTGGTGGGCGCGGGTGCCGCGCTTGCCGCCGGCTCCGCACTCAGCAACGCCATGCACGACTGGCTGCGGAACGACCCCGCACGCCTGCCCGGCCCCCAGCGGGCCGTCGATCCCCTGCACGCCGACCCGGCGGGCTTCGACCGCTACGAGGCCGCCCCCATCGGCTCGGAGGAGATCGAGGCCCTGGAGCACTCGGTGGAGGTGTTCCGCGCCTGGGACGCCTCCCGGGGCGGTGGCCTCCAGCGCAAGGCGGTGGTCGGCCAGCTCAACGAGGTGGGCGGGATGCTCGCCTACCGGCACGCCGACCACCTCCAGCGGCGCCTGTGGGGCGTCGCCGCCAATCTGGCCGTCCTGGCCGGCTGGATGTCCCACGACGTGGGTCTCGAACCCACGGCCCAGAAGTACTTCGTGATCGCCGCGCACGCGGCCCGCGAGGGCGGCGACCGGCCCCGGGCCGGGGAGGCGCTGTCCCGGGCGGCCCGTCAGATGGTGCACCTGGGCCGTCCCGACGAGGCCCTCGACCTGATGAAACTCGCGCAGGTCGGCTCCGGTGAGCGGGTGCTGCCCCGCACTCGGGCGATGTTCCACACGATCGAGGCCTGGGCGCAGGCGTCGATGGGCCGGGGACAGGCGATGCGCCGCACCCTCGGCGAGGCCGAGGAACTGTTCGTGTCGGACCGGCACGACGAGAAGACCCCGAGCTGGATGCAGAACTTCGACGAGGCCGACATGCACGGTATGCAGGCCCTCGCCTACCGGACCCTCGCCGACCACGACCCGTCGGCGGCGGTGCCCGCCCAGCGCCACGCCAAGCTCGCCCTGGAACTACGGCGCGGCGGCCACGACCGGTCGAAGCTCTTCGACCACATCTCCCTGGCCTCGGCCTGCTTCATCGGCGACGACCCCGAGCAGGCCGACCGCTACGCCCGGCTCGCCCTGATGTCGATGGGGGAGACCTCGTCCCACCGCACCTGGGACCGGCTCCGCGAGATGTACCGGCTCACCGGCCAGTACGCGGGCCACACCAGGATCGAGCACCTGCGCGAGGAGATCGCGGATGCCCTGCCGAGGTCCCCGGTCAACCACCCGAGGACGGGGCAGGCCTGAGCGAAGCTCCCGAGGCGCGGGACGCCGACGGACCGACGGTCTACGGAGATACGACGGGTCCACGACGGACGACGACCGCCTTTCGGGGTGCGCCGGGTCTTCACCGTGCGACGGCCCCCCGCCGTGCGCGGCTCCGCGAGGGGTACGGGGGTCAGCTGCCGACCCTGACCACCATCACGCAGGCGTCGTCCTCGCGCTGCTCCTCGCCGAACTCCCCGACGACCGCGCGCAGCGCCTCCTGGGCGTCGCGCGCCGCGACGAGCCGGTCGCCGAGGGCCAGCAGCCGCCGGGCCCCCGTGTCGTCGTCCGTGGCGCCACCGCCACGGTTCAGTCCGTCGGTGTGCAGCACGAGGACGTCGCCCGGCAGCAGCCGGGTCTCGGTCTCGCCGTACACCGCACCGGTCGTGGCCCCGAGGAGGACACCCTCGGGCCTGCGGAGCACGTGCCCCGTCCCGTCGCGGAACAGCAGCGGGGCGGGGTGACCGGCCTGCGCCCAGGTCAGGGCGTGGGTCACCGGGTCGTACCGGCAGCACATCGCACTGCCGAGGGCGGGCTGCGCGGAGGATTCCAGGAGCTGGTTCAGGTGCCCCATCAGCGCGGCCGGGCGGATGCCCGCGACGGCCATGCCGCGCAGCGCGCCGAGGAGCATCGCCATCGAGGAGGTCGCGGCGACCCCGTGCCCGGTCAGGTCGCCGACGCTGAGCAGCGCGTCTCCGTCGGGCAGGGTCAGCGCGTCGTACCAGTCGCCGCCGATGAGGTCGGGGCTGGCGGCGGGGAAGTAGTGGGCCGCCACGTCCAGCGGGGCGGGACCGTCGTGCGCGAAGCGGAGCGAGCCGCGCCACGGCGGCAGCACGGCCTCCTGGAGCTCGACGGCGACCCGCCGCTCGGTCTGCTCGATGTGGCGGCTGCGCTCCAGACGGTCCCGGCTCTCCCGGACCGCGCGCTGGCTGCGCCGGAGCTCGCTGACGTCACGGAGGACGGCCCACATGGAGGCGGTGCAGCCGTCGGCGTCGAGGACGGGTTCGCCGGTCATGTGGACGGTGCGCAGGGACCCGTCCGTCCGGACGATCCGGAACTCGCCGTCGATCGGCCTTCCGTCGATCAGACAGTCCGTCACCAGGCTCTGCAGCAGCGCCTGGTCGTCCGCGAAGATCATCGTGGGCATGTCGTCCAGCGACATCGGACCGCTCTCGGGCGCGCGTCCGAAGATCTGGAACAGTTCCTCGGACCAGCTGACCTCGTCCGTCAGCAGGTTCCACTCGGCGCTGCCGACGCGGGAGAGCAGCGAACCGGTGCGCGGCGGGGCCGCCTGCCCGTAGGCGGTGCCGGGGTCGGTCGTGAAGCCGCCGCCACCGGCGCCGCCGTCCGGTCCGGTGCCGGCGTCCGTCCCGGGGGCGGGCCCTTCGGGGGCTCCGGCCCGGAGCTGGCCCAGATGGGACCCGAGGTCGTCGAGTTGATGGACGGCCAGGTCGCACAGGGCGCGCTGCCACCGCTGCCGGGGGTCGTCCTCGTCCGCCACGGCGTCCTGACGGACCGCGGCGAGCTCGCCGCGCAGACGGGCGGCCTGGGAGATCAGAGCGTCCACCGTGCCCGGCTCCGGCTGCTGGGCGGGGTGGTCCGCGGACAGGGGGGACGGCATGTCGTACTCCGATACAGGCGCGGTACGGCCAGGCCAAGTGGAAAGGGCAGGCCCGTACACGACTGTCGCACAGCGTGCGACGGGCCGTAAGGGATTTGGCAACACTCGATCCGGTGGTGCTCACGGCATATGCCAAAGGCTCGGCGATTATCGGCCAAGCCGCGACGCGTTACGGTGCGGGGGTGGTGGACGACGACGGGATCGGCACGGTGGGCACACGAGCGGACACGCCCGTGAAGGCGGTGGGGAACGTGACAACGGGCCCCGCGAGGGCGGTGGTTACGCCGATGACGGACGTGACGAGAGCGGTGGGACCGATGGACGTGACGGATGCGGGAGCAGGGGTGGCCGGGACGGTCGGAGCATCTCGAAACCCCGGAACGCCCGCGATAACAGGGCGAGTCGGAGCACCCGGAGCGCAGGCCGTGCCACCCGGCGCGCCGGTCGCGCCCCCCACGGCGGCCCCCGTCGGCGCCGCCGTCCTGCTCGCCGCCGCACCCGCCGGGCGCGGGCGGGTCATGGACGCCGCCTCCGTGCTGCCCGCCCTCGCGGCCGTCCCGCCCGGGGTCCTCACCGGCACCCCCACGGCCACCGTCGTCGAACTCGCCGACCCCCTGGACCCGCAGACCGTACTGACCCGGCTGCGCGCCGCCGCCGCGCACCCGGGGCCGCTGCTCGTCTGCCTCGCCGGTCAGCTCCACCTGGACCGCCGCCAGCGACTGCCGCACCTCGCGCTCGCCCGTACCACCACCGCGACCCTCCGCTACACCGCGCTGCCCTGGCACTGGCTCACCGGGGAACTCGGCGCGCGCGCCCCCGGCACCACGACCGTCGTCGCCGACCTCGCGGCCGACGCCGCCGTGTGGGAGCGGCTCGCCACCGCGCCCGAACTGCTGCACCTCGGGCCCGGCCCGACGCTCTACGCCCGGGTGACACCACCCCCGCGCCGGGGCGACAGCGCGAGCCCCGACTATCTGCGGGCCTGGGCGGAGTCGTGGCGCTCGGGGGCCCGGCTGCCGTACGCCACCCTGCACGCGGAGGCCGCCGTCCGGACGGCGGGGGCCGTACCCGCCCCGCTGTTCCTGGCGCCCGTGCCCGCGCCCGCGTCGGACCACGACCCGCACCCCACGATCCTGGCGGCGGCGACGGCCGGACGCCACGGGGAGGCGGCGGCGGTGGCCGCCGCCTGGGAGAGCGAGGCGCTGCGCCGCCACGGCCCCCGGTCGCCGGAGGCCGTGCACTGGACGGAGGTCCGGGCCGATCTGGCCCGTCTCGCCGGGGAACCGGCCCGCAGCTGCGAGCTGTGGCTGACCGCCGCCGAGGCCAGGCTGAGCCTGCGGCAGCCGACGGACGACCCGGACGTCGAGGGGGCCGTGGACCGGGCGCACCACCAGTGGGAGCAGATCGCCGACCCGGCGCGGGCCCGCGCGCTGGGGCCCGCGCTCGTCGCCCTGCGCCGCCGGGTCCCGGGCCGCCAGCCCGGCGCCCTGGCGGCACTGACCCGCCGTCTGGGCTGAGGGGCCCGCCCGTGGGACGCCCGGCCCGCGCGGTCAGCGATCGGGCGAAGGACTCGTCCAGCCACGGCGAGGCGAACTGGTCGTCGCCGACGATCCCGTAGAACCACTGGTGGGCGATCTCGTGCACCGCGGCCGATCCCTCCGGCTCGGTCCTGAGCAGGACGAGACCGGGGAACTCCATGCTGCCGAAGTCGTCCGGGTGGTCGCTCATGACCGGGTCGAGCTCGCCGTACGGACGGCGTCCGAACCGCGCGCCGAAGCCGGTGACCGGGCCGACGGCCTCGCGCAGGTCGACGGCGACGCCCTCGGGCGGGGTGGTGCCGGTCCAGAAGGCGTTGAGCCGGACCCCGTCCGGTGTGGTCACCGTCCGCGTACGGAACGGGCCCGCCGCCCGCGCGAAGCCCCGCACCCCGCGCGCGATCCCGGTGGTGACCGTACGGCCCGGGGCGCCCGCGCGCCGGGTGGTGGTGCCCGTCGAGGGGACGACGAGCGCGGTGGGATGGTCGAGGACGCCCCGGAAGTCACCGGCCAGGGTCAGGAAGCTCTCGCCGAAGCCGACGTCCGGATCGAGGTGCGGCCCCCGCGCGTCCCCCACGGGCAGGAGGGGCAGCGCGTTGCCGGGGAAGCGGTACGCGCCGTCCCCGCCGAAGCGGTGCACCCGGTCCGGGACGGCGATCGGGACGTCGAAGGAGACGCTCGCCCGCTTCCCGTACGCCGACGGGGCCGCCAGGTCGATGCGCAGCGCCGCGCGGCCGACGGTCGGCGTGCGCGGGGTTCCCCCGGCGACCGCGCGGACCCCGACCGGGGACGGCCGGGCGGGAGTCCCGCAGCCTTCGGTGCCGTTGCCCCAGAGACGTCCACCGAACGCAGCGGTCCGCGCGAGGAGTTGTGGAAGGACACCGTCTGACGCCCGGCCCGGTGGGAGCCGTCCTCGTAGGCCCGCAGCCCCACGTCGCACGAAGGGCGGTCGGGTGTCCCCGCCGGAGGGCCGCGCGGGGCGGTGCCGAGGGGGGAGGGCCCGGCCGTCGTCGGGCGCGACGGGGCCGGGGGACTCCCGGGGCCCGTGGGGCCCCGCACCGCGGCCGTCCACGGGGCGAGCAGGAGGACCGCCGCGAGGACGAGCGGTGGCACCCGTCCGTACCTGAACCTGAGAGAGGTCATGGCAGGCACGCTAGGACGGCCGTGCTGCCGAAGGGTGGATTCCCGGTCCGGTCGGGACGAGACCCGGTCAGGGGCGGGCCCGGCAGGAAGGCGGGCCCGAACGGTACGCCCCTGACCGCGCGGGGAGGTACCAGGAAGGTCATGGCGATGGCCCGTCGCGCCCCGCCCGCGAGGGGAAGTGCGGCGGGGTACGCGGCGGGGCCCTCTCCCGGGGGCACTCCGCCGTGTCTGTCTTCCCGGGGCGCGCGGGCCTGCCCCGCCCGGCCCGTCTCCCGGATACGTGGCCGGGCCTCCGTGCCACCGGTCGTACGGGTCACCCGGCGCGGCTGAGATGATCGGGGGCATGTCCGCCGCACCGCCCCCGTCCCCGACCCCCGCGCCCGGCTCCTTCGTCACCGAGCGGCTCGCGCTGCGGCCTGTGCGGGCCACCGACGTACCGGTCGTCACCCGGCTCTGGACGGACCCCGAGGTGCGGCGCCATCTGGGCGGGCCCGTGACCGAGCACGTCGTACGGATCAGGCAGCGGCGTGTCGTCGGGGCGCCGGGCGTCCACGCGGTGGTGCGGGCGGCCGACGGAGCGCTGCTCGGGATCGTGACGGTGGAGCCGGAGGCGCGGGACGGGGAGACGGAGGTCTCGTACCAGTTCCTGCCCGAGCACTGGGGGCACGGTTACGCGCGCGAGGCCGTCGCCGTCGTCCTCGACGCCGTGCTCCGCGAGGTGCCGAGCGTGGTCGCGCTGACCCAGCGGGCGAACCACCGCTCCCGGCGGCTCCTGGAGGACGTCGGCATGGAGCACGTCTCCTCCTTCGTCGAACACGAGGCCCACCAGGTCCTCTACCGGCGCCACCGCTGAGACCCCCCGCCGACCGCCGCAGCCCCGGCCCGGACCCGGGCCGTGCCCCCGACCGAGGAGACCGCCCCATGTCCTTCCTGGTGATCGGCGAGTGCGTCGCCGACATCGTCCGCGCCCCGGCAGGTTCCGGCGCCGCCGACCGGGTCCACCCGGGCGGCAGCCCCGCCAACGTCGCCCACGGTCTCGGACGGCTCGGCCGGGACGTCACCCTCCTCACCCAGCTCGCCGACGACCCCGCCGGGCGGCTCATCGCGGCGCACCTCGGGGCGGCGGGCGTCCGGGTGGAGGTCGGCGGAGCACCGCCGCGCACCCCTTCGGCCGTCGTCGGCCTCGACGCGCGGGGCGCCGCCACGTACACCTTCGACATCGCCTGGACCCTGGCGTCCGGGAGCCCGGCGGAGCTGACGCCCGCCCATGTCCACATCGGCTCGATCGCCGCCGTCACCGAACCCGGCGCCGCCACCGTCCTCGCCGAGACCGAACGGCTGCGCGGCCGGGCGACCGTGAGCTACGACCCCAACGTGCGGCCCGCGTTGATGGGGGAGCACGCGGTGGCCGTCGCCAGGGCCGAGCGCTGTGTCGCCCTCGCCGATCTGGTCAAGGCGAGCGACGAGGACCTGGCCTGGCTGTACCCGGACGAGGACCCGGAGGCCGTGGCCGCCCGCTGGCTGGCCCTCGGACCGGCCCTCGTCCTCGTCACCCGGGGCGCCGGGGGCTCGGCCGCCGTCACCCGGCGGCACACGGTCCGTTCCGCCGCGCCCAGGGTCGTCGTCGTGGACACCGTCGGTGCCGGGGACTCCTTCATGTCCGCCGTCCTCGACGCCCTCGCGGGCCGGGACGCGGCGGCGCTCGGCGCGCTCCCGGCCGACGCCCTCGCCGAATTGCTGGCGACGGCCGGGGCCGCAGCCGCCGTGACCGTCTCACGGGCGGGTTCCCAGCCGCCCGACCGGGCCGAACTGGACGCCGCCCGCGCCGCGTTCGCCCCCTAGCCCGGATGTGGAAGAGCCCCGGAAGGAATTCCTTCCGGGGCTCTTCCACATCCGGGCGGTGGCGGCGGGACCGTCAGTGGGCGGGAGCCAGCTTCGGGTTCGGGCCGTGCTCGTTCTCGTGCTGGTCGCCCTCGATGCAGGCGAAGACGACGAGCACGACGAAGCCGACGACCGGGACCAGACCGATGAGCACCCACCAGCCCGAGCGGTTGGTGTCGTGGAGCCGTCGGACCGTCACCGCGAGGGTGGGGACGATGACCGCGAGGGCGTAGATCAGGCCCAGCACCGTGATGTCCGTCGCGGAGCCGATGATGCCGAGCACGATCGACGCGATCACGTTGAACAGCTCGAACATCCAGAATTCCTGGCGACGGGCCCGACCGTTGAAGACGGCGTACTTCTTGAAGACTGCGAGGTACCAGTTCACTTTGTCCCCCCAAGGACTGGGTGTGAGAGCAGGAGCCTGTCCCTGTGGAGCAAGCTTTACGCAGAACTTAGGTGGCTGAAACCACATGGGTCAATTCGTTACCGGGCAGTGGCTGTTCCGAAGCGGAAAGCAGTGGAACGGCGGCACCTCGGGGGAGGGGCGCCGCCGTTCCGGTGGATGTGTCGGAATGTCACGTCCTTCGCTTGCTCATGAGAAGTCCGCCCGCCGTGAGCGAGAACAGGCAGACACAGGCGCCGGTGATCACATTGCTGAGGACCGTGCCCACGTCGGGGCCGCGCGCGACCACCCACGGGGAGACGATCAGCCACGCGCCCATCAGCAGGACGACGAAGTTCAGGTCCTGCGACCGCTCGGGGACCATCGACATGCACAGGCCGAGGACCGCGAGCGCGATGCCCACGACCAGGTTGCTGACGGCGAGTTGGGGATGGGTGGCGGAGAAGTGGACCGTCCACGCCGAGATCGCGGCGTAGACGCCGGCGAGGATCACCAGCTCCTCGACCGCCGCCACGCCTCGGGTCTGGAGCATACGGGCATATCGGTCCCGCATTTCCGGAGCGTCGGGGTGCCCGGCGATATCACCGGGACGGTGAGAGACGTCGGCCATACGACTCGCCTCCTTCTGGCGTCCTGCACGTCTGGCCGTACTCGCGGCACATGATGCCGCTGCTCCATTGTGCACTTATCTGGACTTTATGTACAGATATGTCCGGTGAGTGGAGTGCACAGAATTCAGGTGGTGAATGTGCGGGGAACTGCCAAATGAAGGTCTGCGTTCAGTAAAAATTCAACGTGAAGGAGGATCGATTCCTCGTCGATCTCATGTGAGGTGGCCTTGGCATCCCCGGCGTAGCCTGGAAGAGGACTCGGGGAAAACGGATTGTCCCCATCGCCGGGAGCGAGTGATGACCGGCATCGTACGAAGAAGCTTCGACGCGGCGGACGAGAGCCGCCCGTTCGAGGAAGGCAAGGGCAGGCTGGACCTGCTCACCACCGAGCGCGGGCCGGTGGGGCGTGCTCTGTTCGAGCCGGGCTGGAAGTGGTCGCTGCACGTCAAGCCGATCGCGGGCACCGAGAGTTGCCTCGCGGGGCACGCCGGGTACATGGTCAGCGGCAGGCTGATGGTCGTCATGGACGACGGTGAGTCGATGGAGTTCGGCCCCGGTGACTACATGGAGATCGCCCCCGGCCACGACGCGTGGGTCGTCGGCGACGAACAGGTGGCGTTGGTGGACTGGGTCGGATACGGCGACTACGCCAAGCCGTCCTCCGGCTGACGGTCTTCTCGGGTCTGCCTCCCCGGCCCGGCCCGCGCCCTCCTCCCGTCCCGCTCTCCCCTCCTCTTCCGGCCGACGTGCCGATTCCCCCTCCTCAGGCCGTCGCCGGGGGCGGCCGCGCGGGCGGCCGGGGCGACCCGGACCGCCCGCCGTGGTCGGAGACGTACCGGCCCGTCCCGGTCGGCCGCCGCGGAAGCCGGGGCGGCGCACGGACACCGGCCGCGGTGGCCCCCGTGCCCGGTCCCGTGCCCGGTCCCGTGCCCGGAAAACCGGAGGCCGCGTACCGAGGGCGGCGGCAGAATGCGCGCATGACGCTTCGGAGCGGACAGGACCAGGACCCGCAGGTCCGGGAGGTCCAGCGGGACCACGTGCGGCAGGACCGGCCGGACGGACAGGACCGGAACCAGTGGGACGGCCGGGACCGGCAGGACGGCCGGGACCAGCAGGACCAGCGGGACCAGCGGGATCAGCGGGACCAGCGGGATCAGCGGGACCCGGACCCGCGTACGGCCGTGCCGCGCACCGCCGATGAACGCACCACGCTCACCGCCATGCAACGTCCTGGCCGGTGAGGACAGCCGAAGTCCCTGGACCCTGCCGGGTGGGACGGTGCGGGTCTCCTTCACGACGCCGACCAGCCCCCCCCGCATCCGTGCCACCGGTTTGCCCCCGTACGGCACTGGCCACTGACCTTCTCGGCGGCCGGTGCCGAGCCCCCCGTCAGGTGTTTCCGGCCCCGGCCGTCGAAGGCTCGGGGCCGTTTTCTTCGGACGCCCGGGGTGCCGGAGAGGGTTCGGGGCAGGTGCCGGGGAGGGAATTCGGGTGGGGACCAGTCCGGCGGGGGCGCGGTTCCGAATCAGGGGTGAGGTCGCAGCCGCTTCCGGGTCAGGGAGCGAAAGCCCTGGACCGGTAGTGGTGCGACCCGGTGCAAGCCGTCGTCCGAGGGATGACCGTATCCGCGAAGCGGATGGTCCGGGGGCGCGCTTGTCCCGTCGGCGGATCGGTCGAGCCGCGGGGGACGCGATCGGCGTGTGTGGGTCTGAGCCACCGGTAGAAGTGGCGCCCGCACCGGTCGTGTTCCGTGACCCCGGCCCGTCCGTCCCGCCACCGGCCGCTTCGGCCGTCGTTCGTTCCCCGGCCCGTCCGCCGTACCTTGCCTTTCGGCGGACCGGCCCGCCTCCTGGAGGAGGAACCGGCATGACCACCACCCGTATCCGCCGCTCCGCGCTGTTCGCGGCGGCCGCGTTCATCCTGCCCGTCACGCTCGGCGTGGCTGGTCCGGCCTTCGCCGACTCGTCCCAGCCCGCCCCCTACGGTCCGGCCTGCGCGTCGGTGCCGACGCAGGGGGCCGGGAGTTTCGACGGCATGGCCAAGGACCCGGTCGCCACCGCCGCCTCCCACAACCCCGACCTGTCCACCCTGGTCGCCGCGGTGAAGAAGGCCGGACTCGTCGACACGCTCAACAACGCGCAGAACATCACGGTGTTCGCGCCGACCAACAAGGCGTTCGCGAAGATCCCGAAGGCAGACCTGGCCAAGATCCTCGCCAACAAGACCGAGCTGACGAAGATCCTCACCTACCACGTCGTGGGGGAGAGGCTCACCCCGAAGCAGATGGAGAACGGCACGTTCAAGACCCTTGAGGGCGGCACGCTCACCACCAAGGGGTCCGGATCGTCGTTCACCGTCAACAAGACCGCGAAGGTCGTCTGCGGGGGCGTCCAGACCTCCAACGCCACCGTCAACATCATCGACACCGTCCTGACCCCGCCCATGTAGGCCCTCCGGCCACCCACCGTGGCGCCGCCGACCGCCCGCGAGCGACCGGCGGCGCCACGGCACTGCCGGGAGCTGCGGGAGCGGCCCCGGGACGGCCGGCAGGGTGAATCCCGGCGGGGCTGCCCGGACCGTACCCGCGCGGCACGCCATCCGCGGGGTCTGATCAGTGGCATGAGCACCTCCCCGAACCCGTGGGTACGTCGTCTTCTCGGCGCCCTGAGCGGACTGCTGGCCGGATTCGCCGCCCTGGCCGTCGCCGAACTCGTCGCGGCGGCGGTGCGGCCCCAGGCGAGCCCGGTCGTCGCGGTGGGCGGCGCGGCGATCGACCGGACCCCCACGCCGGTCAAGGACTTCGCGATCCGGCACTTCGGCGAGAACGACAAGCTCGTCCTCCAGCTCGGTATCCTCGCCACCCTCGCTGCCCTCGCCGTCGTCCTCGGACTGATCGCCCTGCGGCACCGCAGGACCGGCTCGGCGGGCGTCCTGCTGTTCGGGGTGGTCGGCGCCGCCGCCGCGCTCAGCCGTCCGGGCTCGGGCGTCGCCGACGCGCTGCCCTCGCTCGTCGGGGCCGTCGCCGGAGCGGGAGTCCTGTACTGGCTGACCGGCCGACTCACCGGACCCGTCGCCCACGGCGAAGCGGAGCGTGAGGAGGGCTGGGACCGGCGCGGTTTCCTCGTCGCCGCGTCCGCCGCCGCACTCGCCTCCGCCGGTACGGGCGCCCTCGGCCGCTACCTCAATTCGATGAGCGGCCAGGACGCCGTCGCCTCCCGCAACGCGGTCAGGCTCCCGCGCGCCGCCTCCCCCGCGGCACCGGTCCCTGCCGGGGCGCGCCTCGGCATCCCCGGGATCTCCTCCTTCTTCACTCCGAACGGCGACTTCTACCGGGTCGACACCGCCCTCGTCGTCCCCAAGGTCGACGCCACCACCTGGCGGCTGCGTATCCACGGGCAGGGCGTCGCACGGCCACTCAGCCTCTCGTTCGAGGACCTGCTGAGAAGGGAGCTGATCGAGCGGGACATCACCCTGACCTGCGTGTCGAACGAGGTCGGAGGTCCCTACGTCGGCAACGCCCGCTGGATCGGGGTCCGCCTCGCCGACCTCCTGCGCGAGGCGGGTGTGAAGCCGCCCTCCCTCGGTGGGCCCGCCGATCAGCTGGTGGCCCGCTCCGTGGACGCCATGACGATCGGGAGCCCGGTCGAGACCGTGATGGACGGCCGCGACGCGATGCTCGCCGTCGGCATGAACGGGCAGCCCCTGCCCTTCGAGCACGGCTTCCCCGTGCGCATGGTCGTCCCCGGGCTGTACGGGTACGTGTCGGCGTGCAAGTGGATCCAGGACATCGAACTCACCACCTTCGACGCCTACGACCCCTACTGGGTCCAGCGGGGGTGGGCCCGGAGGGGGCCGATCAAGACCGAGTCCCGTATCGACACCCCCAAACCCTTCGCCAACCCCCCGGCGGGCACCGTCATGGTCGCGGGCGTCGCCTGGGCCCAGCACCGAGGCGTCGAGCGCGTCGAGGTACGCGTCGACGACGGCCCCTGGAACCCGGCCGACCTCGCCGCCCAGGACACCCCCGACACCTGGCGCCAGTGGTCGTACCGCTGGAACGCCACCCCCGGCACCCACAGCCTCGCCGTCCGCGCCACCGACGGCACCGGACAGACCCAGACCAGCACACGCACCGACACCTTCCCCGACGGCGCCAGCGGATGGCACTCCGTCGTCGTCACCGTCACCTGACCCACACCCGAAGGGGGCGAACCCGGCCCGGAACGACGACACCGGAGCAGCAGGGAGGGCCCGCACGGGTGCCCTCGGGAGCCGTACGAGATCCCCGGCGGCGGCCCGCTTCAGCGGCCGGGGCGGCGGCGGCCACCAGGCCCCTCCCGGCCGGTCAGGTGGGCATGTTCATGAGGAGCAGGGGGGCCGTGGTGGGCTGGGGGGAACCTCCGGCGGGTTCGAGGGTGAGGCCGAGCGCGGTGGCGTCGGCGGGATCGCCCGTGAGGGCGACCGTACCGTCCTGGTGGATGAGTCCGGCGGGGCGCATGGTGCCGTCCTGCTGGAGCCAGAGCTGATAGGTCCTGCCAGGGGCGGGTGCGGACAGGCCGCTCGCGGTGAACACGGCCCGGTTCTGGTGCGCGGAGGTGACGACCGTGGCGAGCGCGCCGCCGGTGGTCGTACCGTGGGCGGTCCGGGCGTCGGGGGCCGCCAGGACACCACTGACCGCGTCGAGGTTCTGCTGGGTCTGCCGCGTCTGCTCCTGCGCCTGCTGGACTTCCTGGCTCTGCCAGGCGGCGAGACCGCCGAAGGACACGGCGGCGGCCAGGCTGGCGGCGAGGCCCAGGTGCAGGGCCCGGCGGCGCAGCCACTTTCCGGGCGCGGCGGGCACGGGCGCGGGGGCGAGCCGCGGGGGGAGCTGGCGGACGCCGTCCACGGCGTCGAGGGTGCGCTGTCTCATGGCGGGCGGGGGGTTCCGGGACGCGGCGGAGGCCAGGCGCGCGGTGGTCGCCCGGAATTCCGCGACCTCTCCCATGCAGGTCTCGCACTGCGCGAGGTGGTGGGTGAACGTCTCGGTCTCGTCGGGATCGAGGGCGTCGAGGACGTAGGCGCCGACGAGGCCGTGGAGGTCGGGTGCGTGCTGGTTCATGTGGTCACCCCCATGCAGTCGCGGAGCCGGATGAGCCCGTCGCGCATACGTGTCTTGATCGTGGAGAGCGGAGTGCTCAGGGTTTCGGCGACCTCACGGTAGGTGAGGCCCCCGTAGTAGGCGAGGGTCACGGCCTGGCGCTGGAGTTCGGTCAGCCCGCGCAGGCAGCGGCGGACCTGTTCGCTCTCCAGCCGGGTCTCGACCTGCTCGGCGACCTCGTCGAAGGCGGTCCGGTGCTCACGGGCGGCCTGGGCGTGTTCGCGGTCCGTGGCGGCCTGGACGGAACGGACCCGGTCCACCGCCCGCCGGTGGGCGATGGTGGCGGCCCACGCGGTCACCGGGCCGAGGTCGCCCCGGTAGCGGGCGGCCTGGCTCCACAGGTCGATCATGGCCTCCTGGGCGACTTCCTCGGCCTGGGCCTGGTTGCGCACGACCCTGATCACGATGCCGAAGACCATCGGCACGAGCGCGTCGTACAGCTCGGAGAAGGCGTCCTTGTCTCCCTGGGCGACCTGCCGCATGACGGCGGAGAGATCGGGACGGGACGGCTTCGCGCCGCCGCCGTCGAAGGGGAAGGGCCGGTTCACCGGCCGCTGTCCGGAGGGTGTGACCGGACGGAAGGGTGTGACCGGACGGAGACGCCGGATGGCGCCGGTCGGGGGCGGGGTGTCCATCGCATGTCGGTCCTTGTCGCTGGAACGGTGTCCGGGGTACGGCCGGGGCCGGACGGTCCGGGCGAGGTGGCGGGCGGGGTGGTGAGGTGGGCCTGAAAGGTCTTCGTAGCGGACAGGCGTGCGGATAGGGGGCGGTTTCGTCAGCACGGGGCCCGATACTGCCCCGATCGGGTGAACAAGATGCACCCGGCCCGTCCAGCGGCCCCGGCCGTCACGAAGGAGCGGCGAGGAGGGACGGTCACCCCGTCTCCCTCACCGTCCGTGTGATCCGCACCCGGACGGTACGGAACTTCCTCGGAGACAGCGCGATGACCGGTGTGCGCGGCGGTGTGACGGTTGCCCTGGCGGTCGGCGGCGCGGTGACGGGCGGGGCCTCGACCGCGGTGGCCCGCACGGGAGCGCGGGGCCCGGCCGCCCGTTCGACCGGCGTGGGCTGGGGCGATCCGATCCAGGTCCCCGTCCGCGCCCCGGTCGACTCCCGCGGGAGGACCCTCGGTGCCGTCGGAGTGCTGGACTCCGCCTCCGGCGACACCCTCGTCGACGCCTGACCGGCGGCGACAGACTCCGGCCCGTTCACCATGGGGATGGCGCGGGCCGGTGACCCCCACCGGGGTGGGCAGGGACAGTACGGGCCTGTCCCGAACGCAGAGCCGTGCCCGGTGGAGGTCGGTCGCGGGTGGCCGGGGCATCAGCCCCGGCCACCCGCTTTCCTCTTCCCCCTGCTCCGTGCATCACGGCATGTGTCCCGGCGTCACGGCACGTTTCCCGTAATTACGGCGGCCAGGTGAGGACGGCCATGACCTCCTTGCCCCAGCGGGACCTGCTGACGCGCACCTCGGCCCCGAGGGCCTCGACGATCTCCAGGCCCCTCTTGTGCGGGGACAGGTCCCCATGGACCCGCGGTCGCCCCGGGCCCCACCGGGAATGGTCGCTGACGGTGACACCGGCGCGTCCCTCCTCCACGGTCACGGTGAGCGCGTAGGGAGGAGCGGCGTGGAGGAAGGCGTTGGTGGCGAGCTCGGAGACCACGAGCAGGAAATCCGCCGCGACACCTTCCGGGCAGGACCGGCCGTACGAGCTGAGGACCCTGTCGGCGGTCCGCCGGGCCTGTCCCACGGCGGACGGGTCCGCCGGGAGAGGGCGGTGCACGGTGCGCGGCGATCTGGGAGGTGCGCGGGTGGTCCCCGTCGTGGACGGCGCAGAGATGATCTTCATGGCGAATCCCTCATGGTCCGAGATGAAATCCGAGATGCTCCGAGGCGGTCGGCTCGATGAGAAGCCTCACCCGGGATTCGGAGCGGAACCCCCGATGGACGGGCTCTGCCCGGACGGCGCGGGCCCAGGTCGCGGGCCCGGCGGTCCGCCCTCCCCCCCCAGGTCGGCCGAGGCGCTGAGGGTCCGTCGGGTCGAACACCCGGTGCCGTCACCGCGACAGCGGCTCTCACTCGTTCGGATGACCGGCCCATCCGCCGTGCGGGCGGCGCCGAATGCCCGTCGTGATCAGCTTCCGCACCATCATCAGCAGGGCGTGGCCCGGGGCTCTGGCCGGTCTGGCCGCCGCGTTCTGCGCGCTGGCCGTGGCCGAACTGGTCGCGGGGCTCGTGCGTCCGGCGGCCGGACCGGTCACGGTGGTGGGCGGGGCCGCGATCGACCGGACACCGCCCGCGCTCAAGGACTTCGCGGTCCGCACCTTCGGGGAGAACGACAAGACGGTCCTCCAGCTCGGCATCCTCGCCGTCCTGGCCCTGTTCGCCATGGGCCTGGGCGTCGTGGCCCTGCGCCACAGGCGCACGGGCACCCTGTGCGTCCTGCTGTTCGGGCTGGTCGGAGCGGTCGCGGCACTGACCCGGCCGGACGCGGGTCCGGTGGACGCACTGCCGTCCCTGGCCGGAGCGCTGGCCGGCGCCGCCGTGCTCCATCTGCTGGTGTCCAGGGCCGGATTCCGGCCGTCCGGCGGCGCGCACCCGACGCCGGACGGCGGTGGGAGCAGTGGCTGGAACAGGCGGAGCTTCCTCACGGCCACCGCCGCGACGGTCACCACGGCCGCCGGAGCCGGAATCCTCGGACGGTTCCTGGGCGACCGGCGCTCGCAGAGTGCCGTGGCCTCCCGCAACGGTCTCGTCCTGCCCGCCCCGGCGTCCCCCGCCCCGCCCGTCCCGCGCGGCGCGGGCCTGAGAATCCCCGGGAGCAGCCCGTTCACCACACCGAACCGTGATTTCTACCGGGTGGACACCGCCCTCGTCGTCCCGAAGGTCGACGCCTCCACCTGGCGACTGCGGGTCCACGGGCGGGGCGTCACCCGCGCCCGTACGTTCACCCTGGCCGACCTGCTGGCCCGGCCGCTGATCGAACGGGACGTCACGCTCACCTGCGTGTCGAACGAGGTCGGCGGACCGTACGTCGGCAACGCCCGCTGGCTCGGCGTCCCCCTCGCCGCCCTCCTCGCCGAATGCGGCGTGAAGCCCCCCTCGCGAGGCGGCCCTGCCGATCAGCTCGTGGCCCGGTCCGTCGACGGCATGACGCTGGGAAGTCCCGTCGAGGACGTCATGGACGGGCGGGACGCCATGCTCGCCGTCGGCATGAACGGCGAACCGCTGCCCTTCGACCACGGCTTCCCGGTCCGCATGGTCGTCCCGGGGCTGTACGGGTACGTGTCGGCGTGCAAGTGGATCGAGGACATCGAGCTCACGACCTTCGACGCGTACGACGCCTACTGGGTGAAGAGGAGCTGGGCGCGCCGGGCCCCGATCAAGACCCAGTCCCGCATCGACACCCCCAAGCCGTTCGCCCGCCCGGCCACCGGCACCGTCATGGTCGCCGGAGTCGCGTGGGCCCAGCGCCGCGGCATCACCCGTGTCCAGGTCCGCGTCGACGACGGTCCCTGGCGGGACGCCGACCTCGCCGCCCAGGACACCACCGACACCTGGCGCCAGTGGTCCTACCCCTGGCGGGCCACGTCCGGCGGACACACCCTCACCGTCCGCGCCACCGACGGCACCGGCCGGGTCCAGACGGAGAAGCGCACCCGCACCGTCCCCGACGGAGCGAGCGGCTGGCACGGCGTCTTCGTGACCGTCACCTAGACCACCGGCCCGACGCCCCCTGCCGGGCCGGACAGCACCACCACCCCGACCACCCCGACCGCACGACCACGCAGACCAGCACCACAGATCAGCACCACTCAACCCCGACCAGCACCACCACACTCATCACGACCCACCGAGGAGCACCGCCCATGAACACCCTGCGCATCCGCCGCACCGCGATCGCCGTCGCCGCCGCAGCCGTCCTTCCCTTCGCGCTGACCGCCTGTTCCGACTCCGACAGCGGCACCACCGGAGCCGCGGCGAAGAGCGAGGCGGCCGACCAGGCCAGGACCGACCAGACGCCCTCGGGCGACCCGATGACGACGGACCAGCCCTTCGGCCCCGCCTGCGCCTCCGTCCCGAAGAACGGCGCCGGGTCCTTCGACGGCATGGCCCAGGACCCGGTGGCCACCGCCGCCTCGAACAACCCGGCCCTGTCCACCCTGGTCACCGCAGTGAAGCAGGCCGGTCTGGTCGACACCCTCAACAACGCCAAGGACATCACGGTGTTCGCGCCGACCAACGAGGCGTTCGCGAAGATCCCGAAGGCCGACCTCGACAAGGTCCTCGCCGACAAGGACACGCTCACCAAGATCCTCACGTACCACGTCGTCGGCCAGAAGCTCACCCCGAAGCAGCTGGAGAACGGCTCCTTCGAAACCCTCCAGAAGGGCATGATCACCACGAAGGGCTCGGGCGAGAGCTACACCGTCAACGACACCGCCAAGGTCGTCTGCGGCAACGTCAAGACCTCCAACGCCAACGTCTACATCATCGACACCGTCCTCATGCCCAAGTAACCGGCCCGGCAGTACGCGTACACGGCCCGCTCACGTCGGCGAGACGGCGGACGGGCCGTCACCGCGTCCCTCCGGCCGTCCGTGGAGTCCACCGACGACGACCGGGGACCGGGCGCGGTGACCCGTCGGGCCGGTGGGCGAGGCACTGCGGATGTACTGCCACCAGGCCGCGTCCGTCCCCGCCGAAGGGGCTCAGCCGTAGGCGTCGGTCACACAGTCGGCGGCGCACCGCCAGTGTTCGAAGCGCCTGCGCAGCGCCGCCGCCGCGTGGCAGCGTTCCACGTCCGGATAGCCGTACCGCTCCCGGGTCGTGCGCACCACGTCCTCGACCGTGACGATCGCCGGTTCGCCCTCGCCCGCCGCCCGGCGGGCCGCCGCGATGACCTGGTCGGCCGCCCGCTGGAGGTCCCGCGCGTACTCCCGCTGGGCCACGGACCGCGCCCGTGAGGCGGCGAACGGACGCACCGCGCGCCCCTTCCAGAGCACCCCGGCGGTGATCAGTCCCACTCCGCACAGGGCGATGAGCACCCCCACCACGGCACCGTCCAGCCCCATCACGGCCGCCCTTCTCCCCGCACGGCGCCCCGCGCGCGCGTCCCCGAATTCTAGGGCGGCGTCCGGGACCTGCTCCTCTCCGTGCCGGGACCCGCCGCTCCCCGTGCCGAGGCGGGCAGGGGAAGGCGGGGGAAGGCAGGGGAAAGAGGGGCGGGGGAGGGGGAGGGTGGGGAGGGCAGGGAGGGGAACGCCCGGCAGCGGAGCCGTCGCGGGCGGTCTCGGCGGTGTCAGTCATGTCGTTGACACGTGTAACTATCCGGTGGCAGGCTCGTTCCCAGGCCCGTGTGCCCCGCGCAGAAGGAGCAGCACCCCATGAGCACCACCGTCACGACCGTCCGTGGTCCCGTCCGAGGGGAGCGACGCGCCGACGGCAGCCTCCGCTTCCTCGGCATCCCGTACGCGCGACCGCCCGTGGGCGACCTGAGGTTCGCCGCGCCCGTACCGCCCGAGCCGTGGACGGAGCCCCTGGACGCCACCGCGTACGGGCCGACCGCGCAGCGCCGCCCCTTCGCCGAGGTCACCACCGTCCCCGAGCCCTCCGTGCCGGGCGCCGGGGTCCTCAACCTCAACGTCTTCACCCCCGCCGCCGACCCCGGGGCCGCCCTGCCCGTCCTCGTCTGGATCCACGGCGGCGGCTACGTCGCCGGTTCGGCGGCCAGCCCCTGGTACGACGGGGCCGCCTTCAACCGTGACGGCGTCGTCCTCGTCTCCCTCGGCTACCGGCTCGGCATCGAGGGCTTCCTGCACCTGGAGGACGCCCCCGACAACCGGGGCGTCCTGGACTGGATCGCCGCACTGGAGTGGGTGCGGGACAACATCGCGGCCTTCGGCGGCGACCCCGCCAAGGTGACCGTCGCCGGACAGTCGGCGGGCGGCGGCGCCGTCCAGACCCTGCTCGCCGTCCCCCGCGCGAAGGGCCTCTTCCGGGGCGCCCTCTCCGTCTCCGGCGCCCTCCCGAGCCCGGACGGCCCCGAGGTCGCGCGGGCCGCCTCCCGCCTCCTCACCGCCCGCACCGGCCTGCCCGCCACCGCCGCCGCCCTCCGCGACCTCGGCGACGACGAGATCCTCGCCCTCCAGGACCGGCTGTCCGAGCCGGGGCCCGACCGCGCGGGCCTGCCGCCGATGCTCTCCCTCGCCCCCTTCGCCGACGGCGAGTTGATCCCGGAGCCCGCCCAGGAGGCGCTGACCGGCGGGGCGGCGGGCGACGAGGTCCCCCTGATGCTCGGCTTCACCGCCGACGAGTTCTCGATGGTCCCGGGCCCCGACGGCCTGCCGGTCGAAGCCGTGCTCGGCGCTCTCGGCCTCGACCCGGCCAGGACCGGCGCGTTCACGGAGGCGTACGCGGACACCGCACCCGAGCGGCTCTTCGGCCGGGCACTCACCGACGTCATGTTCCGCGCCCCGTCCCTCGCCCTCGCGGAGGCCCGCGCCGGACGGGGACGCCCCACCTGGCTCTACGAGTTCGCCTGGCGCTCCCCCGAGTCGGGGCTCGCCTTCCACTGCCTCGACCTGCCCTTCGCCTTCGACCTCCTCGACGCCGAGGGTGTCCGCGCCGTCGCGGGGGACGCGCCGCCGCGCGCGCTCGCCGACGCCGTCCACCGCGCCTGGGTCGCCTTCGTCACCCACCAGGATCCCGGCGCCGACTGGCCCCGCTACACCACCGAGGACCGCGCCACCCGGATCTGGGACGCCGAACCCCGCACGGCCCACGACCCGTTGGGTCACGTCCGCGCCCTCTGGCTGGACTGACCGCAGGACGCGGGAAGCCCGGCGGACCCGAGCGGGAAGCCGGACGGTCCGTGCCCGCTCCGCCCGGTAGCATCGCGCGGTCAGCGCCCGCACCCGCTACGGAACGGAACGCCCGATGCCGAAGGACCTCGCCGGATTCGCCGGACTCTCCACGCCCCTGGTGGCCGACGCCTGCGTGCGCCTCGGGGAACCCCTGCGGGCCGCGCCCGCCGGAATCCTGCCCGTCGTCGACGGACAGCGCGTCGCCGGACGGGCCCTGCCCGCCCGGCACCACGGCAGCGTCGACGTCTTCCTGGAGGCCTTCACCCGCGCCGAACCCGGTGACGTCCTGGTCATCGACAACGCGGGCCGCCTCGACGAGGCCTGCGTCGGTGACCTCGCGGTCCTGGAGGCCGGGGCGGCGGGCGTCGCCGGGGTCGTCGTCTGGGGCCTGCACCGCGACACCCCGGACCTCGTCGGGATCGGGCTGCCGGTCTTCTCGTACGGACGCCACGCGCCCGGCCCGGTACGCGTCGACCCCCGTGACCCGGACTCGCTGGACACCGCCCGGTTCGGCGCGCACGAAGTCACCTCCGACGACGTCGTCTTCGCGGACGACGACGGCGTCCTCTTCGTCTCCGCCGCCCGCGCGGACGCCGTCCTGGAGACGGCCCACGGCATCTTCCGCACGGAACGCGAACAGGCCCGCCGCATCAGGGCGGGGGAGACGCTCCGCGCGCAGACCGGGTTCGACGCCTATCTCGCGGCGCGGGCCGAGGACCCCTCGTACACCTTCCGGCGGCATCTGCGCCGGACCGGCGGCGCGATCGAGGAGTGACGGCCGGGCCCGGGATCCCCGGGCCCGGGGATCCCGGGCCCGGGTCACGGCTTCCGGCGGCTCCGCGCGTCGGGGCGGGCGGGGCCTCAGCCTTCGAAGCCGACCGTGCCGTCCGGCAGGACGGCCTCCACGCGCGCGCCGTGCTCCACGGTCCGGCTGACCGTGCAGAACTTCTCGTGGGTGAGGCGCACCCCGCGCGCGAAGACCTCGGCCGCCCGGGGGTTGTTGTCCGGCAGCTCGAACTCGTAGCTGACCCGGATACGGCCCACCCGGCCGTCGTCCTCGGGCCCCGAGACCGACTCCACCACGATCCGGAGGTCGTCGTGGTCCACGGCCCTCGCCGTCCGGTCCACGACGAGCCCGCCGCAGCCGCCCATCGCGGCGAGCAGCAGTTCGACCGGCGTGAACGACGGCTGGGCGTCCGCGTCGTCGGCCGCGGCCATCCGGACCTCCGCGCCCCGGTCGTTGCGGGCGGTCCAGTTCCGGTACCCGGTGCGGACGGTCTCGATCCGGTAGTCGGCCATGACGGCGGTCTCCTTCGCTCACGAATGCTCCCCGTACGGTACGGGCGCCCGCCCACGCAACCCCACCGGCCCCACCCGTCCAAGCGGACGCGCCGACCACAGGACACGCCGAGAGCGGGCGACCCGTCGAGCCGAGGGGGCGGGAGGCGTCGGCCACGGGCCACCCCCGTACCCCGGGGCATCGCTCACGGGGCCTGCCGAGAGCGGGAAGCGCCGGTCACGGGACCTGTCGACGGGACCTGCTGACGTTCGGAGGCGTACCGGTCACAGGAATCGACGACACCGGGAAGCACCGACCGTACGGGCCACGCCGACCACCGAGCGCCTCGGCCCGGCCCCGGCCGAACGTGTGACAGAAGGAGCGGTCGGGGAGCACCGCGGCCGGTGCTCCCCCCTCACCTCCGGCTCACCGGTCGTTCGACAGCGGCCCGTACGGCTCGGCGAACGGCCCGCCCGCCCGGACCGGTTCCTCGAAGGAGCCGTCCTCGCTGATCCGGCCCCGCTCGGACGACCAGGACCGACAGTGCCGTGGACGCCGTCTGCAGCGCGACGAGCGCGGCCCCGGCCGCCGCCATCTCCATCCACCCCGACACCACCAGCGCGCCCAGCGCCGCCCACGTTCCTATGAGGAACACCCCGCTCAGCGAAGCGGCGACCACCGAGACCGTATATACAAGGGGGGCGCCCCTATGAGCCTGCTGTCGATCTCCTCGCACTCCCGCGTACCAGCCCCGCAGGTGCCCTCCGCATCGTGTTCGCGCGGACCTCGCTCACCCGCTCACTGACCGTCGGGTGCCCGCGCATCATCCCCCTGATGTTCCGCGGCGCCAGGTTCTGGTTGTGCAGCCGGTGGTCGAGCCGGGCCGCGACCACCACCCCCGGCCCGCGCGGCAGCACGGACGTCACCAGCACCACCACCAGCGGGTGGACCACCGCGAGCACCGACGCCACCACCGGAGCATCACGCGGGCCAGGTCGGTGCCGGAGGGGCCGGTGTCGGTGGTGTCCGGCGGCGCGAGGGTGACGCGCGACGCCCTCCGGGTCCAGGCGGGCGTCCTCCGGGACCGGTTCAGCGGTAGTAGACGGCGGTCCGCCTGCCCTCGACCTCGTGGATCTGAACCGGGGTGTCGAAGACCTCGCTGAGGATCTCGGCCCGCATCATGCCGTCGACGGTGTCGGACGCCGCGATCTTCCCGTCGCGCAGGGCGATGATCTGGTCCGAGTAGGTGGCGGCGAAGTTGATGTCGTGCACGATCAGGACGACGGTCTTGCCCAGTTCGTCGGCGGCCCTGCGGAGCTGGCTCATCATCCGGACGGAGTGCTTCATGTCCAGGTTGTTGAGCGGCTCGTCGAGCAGGACGTAGCGGGTGTCCTGGGCGAGCACCATCGCGACGTAGGCGCGCTGGCGCTGGCCGCCGGAGAGCTGGTCGAGATAGCGGTGCTGGAGGTCGCCGAGGTGCAGGAAGTCGAGGGCTTCCTCCACCTTGACGATGTCGTCCTTGGTGAGTCGGCCCCGGCTGTGCGGGAAGCGGCCGAAGGAGACCAGCTCCCGGACGGTGACGCGGGCGGTGAAGTGGTTCTCCTGACGGAGGATGGACAGGATCTGGGCCACGTCGCGGGACTTGGCCCGGTGGACGTCGACGCCGTCGACGGTGACGGTGCCCGAGGTCGGTTCGTCGAGCCTGCCGATGATGGTCAGCAGGGTGGACTTCCCGGCGCCGTTCGGGCCGACGAGGGACGTCACGCCGCCCGCCGGGATCGTCCCGGAGACCGGTCCGAGCACGGTGTGGTCGCCGTACGACTTGCTGATGCCGGTGAACTCGATCACAGGGTGCCCTTCCGCAGGAGATGGAGGAGGAAGACCGCCCCGCCGAGGAACTCGATGACGACGGTGAGCATGCCGGAGGCGTAGAAGACGTGTTCCATCACGAACTGGCCGCCGGCCAGGGTGAGTATGCCGATGAGGAACGCCAGGGGGAGGACGACGGCGTGCCGGTGGGTGCCCGCCATCTGGTGGGCCAGGATCGCGGTGACGAAGCCGAAGAAGGTCATCGGGCCGGCGAGCGCCGTGGCCATCGCGATCAGCAGGGAGACCATCAGCAGCATCACCGTCAGCTCGCGCCTGTGGGAGATGCCCAGGTTGGTGGCGGTGTCCCGGCCGAGGAGCAGGGCGTCGAGCCGGTAGCAGCGCCGGAGGACGACGATGCCGACGGCCACGCAGACCACGGTCGCCACCGGCAGATACCCCGGCTCGGCGCTGGTGAGCCGGCCGAAGAGCCGGGCCGACAGCACATCGAACTCGGCGGGCGACAGCAGCCGCTGGAGGAAGTCCGACAGGCCGCGGAAGGCGAGGCCGAGGACCACACCCACCAGCAGCAGCACATGGAGGCTGCCGTTGCGGCCGGAGAAGAGCCAGCGGAAGAGCAGCATGGTGAAGCCGACCATCAGCAGGGTCTGGGTGACCAGCTTCGGCATACCGTCGGTGACGGCGAGCACACCACCGCCGAAGAAGGCCACCATCAAGGTCTGCATCAGGATGTAGACCGCGTCGAATCCCATGATCGACGGGGTCAGGATCCGGTTGTGGGTGATGGTCTGGAAGACCACGGTGCCCACGGCGTGGCAGAACGCCACCACGGCCATGGTCCAGAAGATCGTGAGCCGTCGTTCGAAGGCGAAGTCGAACGAGCCCTCGATGAAGAGGAAGAGATAGCCGAGCGCGGCGACGGCGGCGAGGACGGTCGCGAGGGCGATCCGCGCGACCGGCGGAAGCTTCCGGCGGCCCGGGGCAGCGGGATCCGCCACGCGCGCCGGGGCGGCGGCGGACGCTGAAGTCTCAGACATGGGCCTTCTCCCGCTGACGCAGAATCATCGCGACGAACACGAGCGCACCGACGGCGCCGAGCACCACCGTCGCCGGGATCTCCAGCGGGAAGACGACGGTCCGCCCGACGAGATCGCAGGCGATCATCAGCGCCACACTGGACAGCACCACCCACGGCAGATTGGCGCGGACGTCGTCGCCGCGCGCCATCGAGACCAGGTTGGGGACGATCAGCCCGAGGAACGGGATGAAGCCGATCACGACGGTGGTCACACCGGTGGCCAGGGCGACCATCACCAGGCCGGTGAAGAGGATCCGGCGGTACGGCAGCCCCAGACTGGTGGCCGTGTCCCTGCCGAGACCGGCGATGGTGAACCGGTCGGCGAGGAAGTACAGCCCGACGACGATGGCGCCGACCACCCACAGGGGTTCGTAGTTGCCGCGGACGATGGAGCTGAATCCGCCGGAGCGCCAGGTGGCGAGCATCTGGAGCAGATTCTGCGACGAGGCGATGTAAAGGGTCACCGAGCCGACCAGCGCGCCCAGCATGATGCCGACGATCGGCACGATGACCCGGGACGTGAGTGCGATCCGGCCCAGCACGATCAGGAAGACGAGGGCTCCGGCGAAGGCGAAGGCGCTGGCGGTGGCCATCTTCACCAGGGGCGAGGCAGCCGGGGTGAACAGGGTGAGGAGCAGGATGCCGAGGGCGGCCCACTCGCTGGTGCCGGTGGTCGTCGGCTCCACGAAGCGGTTCTGGACCAGCATCTGCATGATCACACCGGAGACGGCCATCGCGGCCGCCGCCAGGACCAGGGCGATGGTTCGCGGCACCCGGGAGATGAAGAACATCTCCCGCTCGTCGGCGTCGGTGAACAGACCGCGCAGGTCGATGTCGTAGCCGCCGACGAAGAGGGACGCGGTGACCAGGGCGAGGACACCGAGCGTGGCCAGCAACAGGGGTATTCGGCGCATCGGGCTTCCGGGACGGGGGGAGGTGTACGGCCGTCCCGGCCCCGTGTCGGGGGCCGGAACGGCCGGCGTGGAAGGAATCAGGCGGCGTCGAAGGCGGTCGCCACCTGGCCGAAGGCGTCGGTGTACGCCTGGATGCCCTCGGTCAGGTAGAAGTCGTTGTCCAGGTAGATGACCTGGCCCTTGGTGCGGAAGGTGGTCTTGTCCCAGGCGTCCATGCCCTCGATGACCTTCTTCGCGGCGACGGCCTCGGTGCCCTCCTCGGCGCCCACGGCGGCGTCACGGTCGAGGACGATCATCCAGTCGGGGTTGAGCTTGGCGATCGTCTCGGGGGCGAGGCCGGAGTCGTTGTGCACGGAGGTGCTGTCCTCGCCCTCGGCGCCGAGGACGTTCTTCAGGTTCAGCGGCTGCGAGAGACGGCCGATCCGGCTGGCGCCGTTGTCGACCTTCCCGGCGCTGGCGACGGCGAGGAAGACCGTCTCGCCCTTGGTGGACGTGACCGCGTCCTGCTCGGCCTTGGTGAGGGCGCCGACGATCTCCTTGGCCTTGGCGTCCTGCCCGAAGACCTTGCCGAGGGTCTCGGTCTGGACCTTGAGGGCGTTGACGTAGCCGCCCTTGGCCTCGTCGGACGGAGCCACGTCGATCGTCTTTGCGATCTTGGCCAGCTTGGCGTGGTGGTCGGTGAAGCGGTAGCCACCGACGATCAGGTCCGGCTCGCTCGCGTTCAGGGCTTCGAACTTGGGCTCGCGGTGGGTGCCGACGTCCTTGATGGAGGAGTCGTTCTTCCAGTCCTCGAACCCCTCGTTGGGCAGCAGCCCCTTCGGCACGGCGACCGGCTTGATCCCGAACGCCTTCAGCGTGAGGAAGGAGGTGTTGTCGAGTGCGGCGACCCGGACGGGCTTCAGCGGGACCTTCATCTCGCCCTTGGCGGTCGTGATGGTGACCTCGCCCTGGGGCTTGGCCGAATCCGACTTCTCATCGGACGTGCCACAGGCGCTGAGCAGCAGACCCGCGCACAGGACCGTACTGGTCACAACGACGCTCTTGTGAAAACGGACGGTACGCACGACGGACGACTCCTCAGTCAGACAGGTGCCCCGGCGCCGGAAGGCGAGGGGACCACGAAGATCTTGCTTTGGTGAGCCTAACCTAAGTTTTAAGATCTCTTGACTATGGGTTCACGTATCGAATCGGCACATGTCGAACTCGGGCGGTCGCGTCCGGGCGGCGGGAGACCCGGGCGGCCCCTCTCCGGCCCGGCATCACCGGTGCGCGCCGGTGGTGGGTCGTGACCGCGCCCTCGGCTGCTGGGAAGACCTTGTGCGCTGACGCGTCCTCCGCGGCCTCAGGACCGGCTGCCTCCAGGTCGGCCGGGCCGGTGATCTGCTGGAACTTGACCCACTCGGCTGAGGTGCCGCCCTCGCGGGGCCGCGCCGAGCCCACTCCTGCCGTACGGCGGACTTCGGTGAGCGCCAGGTCCTGCTGCCGGGGCCGGACGGTGACCGGCGTGCGCCGAGGGCGTGCCGGTACCGCCCGAAGGGGTGTCCTGCCGCATCTTCACCGGCTCGGCGGCGCGGAGCCGTGCGGACGACGGGCGCGGGACGGGCGTGGCCCGACGGCCCTTCTCCGGTGTGGTGTCGGTGTTCCGCTGACGCGAGTGGCGTGTCGGCGGAATTCAGCGGAATGCCGACACGCATGGCGATCGACGGCGTGGAGCACTCCGAGCGGAAGTGGCGGGCGGAGGCTGCTCTGCAGGAACGGTACGGGAGTTCTGGCGGTCCGATGGGTCACAGGCCGGAGAGGGTCGACGAGGCGGCGGTGGCACTCGACGGCTTCGGGGGCTGCTGCCGCCCTGCGAGGTCCCGGCCCGGGATGTCCTTGCCGCGCTGACTCGGGTGGCCGAGGCCCGCGAGCGGTTGGACCGCGAGGAGTTGGAGCTGATCCGTGCCGCCCGTGAGCGTGGGGCGTCCTGGCGGAAGGTTGCCGACGCTCTGGGTCCGGGGGTGCGGCGGTCCGCCGAGGGGCGGGCACTTCGGCTCGGACATGCGATCGATGGCGCGGCAGGGGCCGTGACGTTGCCGGGTAGTGCGTGGAGAGGGCGAGCCAGGGGGCCGCCGACGCGTGGTGCGCGGCTCACGGGGACCGGATCCGGGACAACGCCGAGAGCCTCTTCGGCAGTGCAGCCGCCTGGCACCACGAACTGGACGCTCCGGCCCTCGCAACCGAGCTGAGCAGGCTGTGCCGCGCCTTCGACGGCCCTGTCACCGAGCCGCCGACCGCAGCGCGGCGCAGGGCGCGTGGGCAGGGGTGCCGTGTAGTCACTGGCTGGTGACCAGGATCCCGGCCGGGGTCCTGATCTGCGGTTCGCGGACGGGTCACCGGAACCCGTGTGCGGAGGCAGTGGAGCGTCGTGAGGGTGCGGCGGCCGTCCCGACCGGAACCGGCCGGGACGTCAGGAGAAGTGGCGTACGAAGACGTCCGACTTGCCGTTGGTGTCGCCGGGCACGATGCCATCGGCGGTGGAATGGAAGACGACGTCGTGGCCGCCGGAGCTGACCGCGTCGACGCCGGCCGAGGCGGGCTGGTCCGAGACGCTCTCGTCGGCGCCTGTCCGCAGGTCGCGCAGGGTGAGGGACGAGGGGCCGGTGGTGCCGGTCGGGGCGTACAGCAGGTAGCGGCCGGTGGGGTCGATGGCCACACCGCGTACGTTCGGCACCAGTTGGGCGGCGCCCGACGCCACGTCATGGACGTACGTGTCGACACCCACGCGGTAGACGATCTTGCTGGCGTCGTCGCTGAGCTGGACGAACGACGCGTTCACGGCCGGGCCCTCGATCGGGCCGGCGATGGTCTCGGCGACCCGGTCCCGCAGGTAGACGTCATGTGTTTCGGCGTCCTGGTAGGCGACGTAGCGGCCGTCACCGCTGATGGAGGGCAGGGACGGGAAGGTGTGGGGGAGGTTGAAGATCGTCTGCTTGCCGCCGCCCACCAGGTCCTGGACCTCGATGCGCTGGCGGTCGGAGAATCCCGGCCTCTTGATGAGGACGACGAGGACGACGTAGCGGCCGTCCGCGCTCAGTGACACCTGGTTGCAGCTGTCGGCCTGGCAGTCGGCGCTGATGTTGCTTCCGGTGGCCACCTGCTCCAGTCGGATCCGGACGTTCCTCATCCACTGCAACGGATAGGCGGCGTACTGACCGTCACCGCTGACCGTCGGGGGCTGTAGCGGTGTCTGGGAGCTGACCCGCTTGGTCAGCCCCGTCTGCTGGTCGCGGAGGTAGGGCGCGTCCCCCGCTGACGGGGTGTCGGAGGTGAGGTTCGTCGCCCCCGACTGGAAGACGATGTGGCGGCCATCGGGTGTGATCGAGGCGCCGGTGGAGTCGCCGTTGGCCGGGACGCTGCCGGGCGCGGCAGTGATCAGCCCGACCGTGGTGGCGCGGTCGGTCGCGACGTCCGCCCCCGCCCTGGTCTCGGCCGAGGCCGCTCCCGGCAGCACCGCCGTGACCGCGCACACCACAACCGCCGTGCTCAGGGCGACGCGCACGCGTCTGGTGGTGTTCCTGTTCGTCCTTCTCCTCATTTTCCCCCCACTCAGGGCATGATTCCTCCTCCATTTCACTGCTGGAGGACCACGGGTATGCAAGCGCGATGGCGCTGTGCGGTCAATGAGTCGTAGGGCCGGGCGACGGGGTTTCAGCCATGGGAGAGCGGTCCCGCTCCACCACCGCGCGGCGGTGCCCGCGGCCGGCCGGTGGCCCGCCCGGAAATGCCATCGCGGCCGATGGGTCATCGTGGTGCGCCGTGGGCATGTCGCCGCCCGGTGCGCGGTGCGGACCC
Organism: Streptomyces sp. NPDC087215; assembly: GCF_044744885.1. Taxonomy (NCBI): domain Bacteria; kingdom Bacillati; phylum Actinomycetota; class Actinomycetes; order Kitasatosporales; family Streptomycetaceae; genus Streptomyces; species Streptomyces sp. NPDC087215. Next base: position 223,094 of record NZ_JBIUZD010000006.1, on the reverse strand, counting down.
TCCGGACGGCCGGACGGGATGTGCGGGACATGGCCGGGAACCGGGCCGGGCGCGGGTGGCTTCCGGGGTGCCGTGGCCGACGGCGTCGGGACCGCCCGGCAGTCCCTCCCGGGCGATCCGCAAGAGCCGGGTGACGCCGACGGTCAGGTCTACGCGCCCTGGTCTCCGGCGGCGAGGTGGGGGCCGAAGTGCTCGGCGAAGCCGAAGGCGTGCCCGGTGACGAACCGCTCGGTGCCGACGAGGAACCGGGGGGCAGACGGACCCGCCCCCGGGCGCGGGCATCTTAGCGATTTCTCGCCCATGTGAGAGGAAGGGGTGCGACGTCGGAAGGTTCTCGGCGCACAGAGGTCGGTCACTGCGGCGATGGGATGGTCAGTCGCTCTTCCTGCACGTCGGATGGGTCGACACGACTACGGGGGTGTCGGTGTTCGAGATCGAGATCCTTTTGAGTCAAGCCGTCCCGGCGGTCAGCGCGGCTGTGAGCGCCTACCGCGCCACGGTGCTGACCCGAGCCGAGGACGAGGCCGTCGACGCCACCGTGCGTCTCGGGCGGCGCCTGCTGGAATCGGCTGCGCCGGAACGACCCTGATCGCCCGGCGCGGGATGCGGCGGTGACGGATCTGGCGGAGACGGACGGCGACCGGGACGCAGTGGCCGCCCTGTGCCTGCGGATCCGGCAGGCGCTGCGACACTCCTCCCGAACCGCGCGGAGCCAGCGGCTCTGCTGCCCGTGCCGAGGGCGGAGACGAGCGGTGAGCGCACGATGGCCGTGGGCGGGGACATGACGGGGATCGTCTCCACCGGGGACGGCGTGACGAACATCGTGCGCCGATGAGTACCGCCGGGACCCCGCCACAGGGCCGGACCCGGAGGCCTGCTCCGGCGGACGTGGCCGCCTCCGTCCCGGGTGCCCGCGAAGCTGTGGCCGACGTCAACCATGGCATCGTCAGCCAGGATGACAACGCCGTCGATCTGGTGTCCCAGGAGGACGGCTAGGCCCAGGTTCCCCCGCGTCAGCCCGAGGTGCTGGCCGCGCCCGCCGACGTCAAGCTGTTCGGCCGTAGGGCACTTGCGGACACCGTCGTCTCCCAACCGACCGAAGGCACGAGCGTCCGACCGTACGGGGACGAAGGCGTCGGCAAGAGCGCGGTCGCGGACGCCGTGCACCAGCGCCCGCGCGCCCGCGGGGCCATGCGCTTCGCCCCCGAACCGGGGAGCCCCGGAACCTTGGCGAGCCCGTACGAGCGCCTGGCTACGGTCTTCTTCGGCCACCGCATTCTGCGCGAGGCCGACGAGACCGAACTCCGCCGGGCCGTCGCCGCCATGGACGGCGTGCGCATCACCGCCGCCGCGAAGGCGGACGACCCGGCCGGGCAGTCCGTGTTCAGGCAACGGGCCGTCACCTTCAACGAGAAAGCCGGCACCAAGGAGGCGGAGACCTTTCAGGCCGACACGCATCCCGATGTGGTGGCTGCCCCGGAGAACGGCAAGAAGCCGCGGGACGGGATCCAGAACCCGCGGGCCCTCGGTTCGGTCTGCCCCACCACCGCCTGGTCCTCTACGGCCTCGCACCTTCACCAGGGGACCTGGAGCGCGCCGACTTCGTCGCGGCTCACGCGGCCACGGCGCGGAGCGCCCTCGCGGTGCCGACCGACAGATGTCCGTCGGCACCCCGGCCTCGCTGGCGAGTCGTGGTCGGCTTCGATCACATGCTGGAGGCGGCGCGGGCAGCGAGGCCGATGCCGACCAGGAGGACGAGGGCCGAGGTGGCGGCGGGGCCGATGCGTCCGAAGGCTTTCAGCAGGGCGGAGGCCTTCCCCGCTGTTCGGGAGCTGATCCGGTCGCGCAGTCGTACCAGGAGGAGTCCGGCGAGGGTGAGGGTGACCGCCATTCCGAGGCCGTAGCCGATCACGAGAAGGACCCCGAAGGCCGTTCGGCCGAGTGCGACGGCTCCGAGGAGGACGACCAGAGCCGAAGGGCTGGGGATGAGACCGCCTGCGATGCCGATCCCGACCAAGGGCCAACGCCGTCGTGGGGCGTGGCCGTGGTGGTGGGCTTCGCCGTGGTGGGTGTGGTGGTGGTCGTGCTCAGGCGCTGTGCTGGTCCTGGTCAGTACGGCGGTGGCTCCGGCGGCCGGCACGGTGTCGGGGGCGTGCCGTGAGGACGGGAGCGTGGGCTGCGGGGCGTGACCGTGCCCGTGGCGGGTGCCGTGGGTGTGACCGCCATGGGTGTGGCCGTGTCCGGCACGGTGGTGATGGCTGTGGCGGTGGTGTCCGTGCTGGTGTTCCCGTCCTCGGAGGGCGGAGTGCAGAAGCTGGATGCCGATGGCGGTGACGAGGAGACCGCTTGCCAGGCCGAGCCAGGTCAGGACGGTTTCCCCGGCGAGGTGGGTGGCCAGTGGGAGGGCGAGGCCGAGGGCGAGGACGCCGGTGGTGTGGGTGAGGGTGACGGTGGCGCCGACGGTGAGGGCGTCTCGGGGTGTGCCGCGGCGGCCGGCGAGGTAGGCGGCCATGATGGTCTTGCCGTGACCGGGCATCGCGGCGTGGGATGCGCCGAGGACGATGGCGAGGAGCAGCGCGAGCAGGCCGACGGGGACTGTCAGTTCGCGGCTTCCGACGAGGTCGCCGAAGACCGCGGAGACCTGGTTCAGCATCGCGGTGACGGGACCTGCGCCAGGCAGTCCCGGCGGCACGATCCGGGCCGCGGGCCCTTGCCCGGGTGTGGTCCGCAGCTCGGCGGTGCGCTGGTCGAGCGGGGCGGAGAGAGGGTCCTGCGGGTAGTGGCGCAGTCGGTCGGTGGCGGAGAGCGCCGGGACGGTGGAGCGGGTGAGGGTGATGCCTTCGCCGCGGGCGGTGATCTCGTGCCAGCCGATGCGCTGGGTGTCGTAGTGCGTGGTGACACGGACACGGGACGGCGAGGTGAGGTGGGCTCCGGCGGTGAGTCGGCACGTGAGACGGCTGGTCTCGAGCCCGGCCTCGCCCGGGTGGAAGGTGAGCCTGTCGGTACCCCGGTTCCACCGGAGGCCCGCACCGTCCACATCGGCAGCCACCTGCCCGGACAGCGTGCCGCACGCCCGGTCCGCGTAGACGTCCTGTTCGTCGGCGGTGATGTTCCCGTCGTGGTCGCGGTCGATGAACAGGCGCTCCTGTGCCGTGGCGATCTCGGCGCGGTCGACCACGATCTCGGTCTCGACCGCGTCGGGACGCAGAGTCAGGCTGGTCGCGTAGTTGACGGTGAAGTTGCCCAGCGGATGCGCGGCCGCGGGCACGGTCGCGGCGAGCAGGGCGAGCGGCGTGAGCAGGGTGGCCGCGAGCGGGGCGGCGGCTGCGCGCCACCGGGTGCGGAGGTTCATGGGGTCTCGTCGATTCGCCGGATCGCTTCGCGCGCCGCGGGGGCGTGCAACGGGTGGAAGGTGGGTTCCAGGGCCAGAGCCCGCTCAAGGTCGCGGCGGGCGGCCGTGGTGTCGCCGAGCGCCCGGTGGATGGCGCCGCGGTGGTAGAGGAAGAGCGCGCTGGGCGTACCGAGCGCGAGGGCCTTGTCGGATTCGGCCAGCGCCTCTTGGTCGCGGCCCGCGCGGTGCATGGCCCAGGCACAGGCGTCGTGGACTGCGACGAACGGCCTCTCACGGACCGCTGACTCGGCCATGGTGACGGCCTGCCGGGGGTTGCCGTGGTCGGCTTCGAAGAGGATCGCGTCGACGTCGGCGGGCGTGCCCGCGGCCTGGCGGAGCGTTTCCTGGGCACGGAGGACCGCGTACTGGGCCTGGGCCAGATCCTGGTGTCCGAGGGACTGCTGGAGATCGCCGAGTCCCAGGAGGTACTGAGGCAGCGGGGCCGCCGAGACCGCCGCGGTGTAGTCGGCGACCGCCTGCTCCCGGTTGCCCGTGGCAGCGTGGGCTCTGGCTCGGGCTTCCAGGAGGCCCGCGTCACGCGGCGCGACGGCCAGCCCGGCCTGTGCCTGCCGAAGGGCGGTCGCCGCATCGCCGCTCTCCAGGGCGAGGGAGGACAGGTGGGTACGGGCGAAGGCACGTTCGTCCGGGGTACCTGCCGCCCGCAGCGCGCGCTCCATCAGGGTCGTGGCGCGGCGAGTGTCGCCGCGGAGCTCGGCCGCGTAGGAGGCACGGGCCAGGGATGAGCTGTCGGGGCGCAGGTCGGCCATCTTCTGGATGGCTTCCTCGGCTTCCTCGTACTGGCCGAGCTGGGTGTGGGCATCGGCGAGGACCCCGTACGGGGCGGGGGTGAGGGGGCTGGTCGCGACAGCTTTGCGGGCCCAGGTCAGTGCGTCGCGGAACTGGTGGCGGGCTGCGCAGAGGGCGCCCATGGCGAACTCGGCGTGCAGGTTCTCGGTCGGCCGCAGGGCCAGGGAGCGGCGCAATGCCGTCTCCGCCTGGGCGTAGGCGGCCTGGTCGGCGGTGGTGCGGGCCTGCCGGACCATGGCCATGCCGAGGTCCGCCCAGCTGACCGGATCCCTCGGCAGCCGCTTGACGCGCTCGCGCAGCGCCTCGATGCCGCGCCCCTGGCCCGTCGAGGACGGGGCAGACGAGGGAATGTCCGGTGTGCTGGAGCTTGACGGGGACAGGCCGACGGCGCCGACGGTGAACATGACCACGCCCAGGGCGATGGTGATCGCGGCGCTGCGCACGTGTCTGCGGTGCCGGATCGTGGGGGCGGGTTTGTCTGCGGGCCGGTGCACGGGATCCTCCCTGGTGGAATCGTCGAAGGGCTCCGGGCGGGCACCGGAGGACCGGCCTCGGCCCCGCCCGGAAGGGCTGGGTCAGCCGGTCTTGCGGTTGCGGCGCAGGCGGTATCCGCCGATTCCCAGGAGAATGGCGCCCAGCGCGCCGATGGAACCGGCCTGCACGTCTCCGGAGCGCTCCGTGCCGCCGGGTCCGCTGTTGACGGACTTGGTGTGCGGCAGCGCCAGGTACGGGAACGACGTCCCGAACGGCACCTCGTTGGCGTCGACCTTGTCGCCGTCGGCCAGGGCCGGGACGAGTCGGCCGGTCTGGGCCGCGCCTTCGACGGCCTGGAGGGAGATGTCGATGACGTCGTCGGTCGGACGGCGGCCGTTGGGGAAGCCCGCGAGGTCACCGGCGAGGACGCCGTAGCGGTTCGGGCTGGCCGTGGGCGCAACCGCCATGTTCAGGCGCAGTTCCTCAGCAGGCACGATGTTCTTGCTCTTCGCGTCCTTGTTGAGGCTGTGGGCGTTGAGGTCGGCCTTGATCGGTCCGCACGCCTTGCAGATCCCCGTGAGGTAGATCTCGAACAGGTCCCGCCGCGGGGTCGCCGGAGCCGGAACGTCGTAGACCTGCTGGATCAGCTTGGGCAGGATGGGGTCGAGGACCTTGTCCACGACGGGCTGGACGGTGCGGTCCTGGTCCGGGTTGAGGGTGTTGAAGGCGTCCTTGTACTTCAGCGGCACGACGACCTCGTTGACGAGGGGGTTGCCCAGGCGGGAGACCTGCTTCCATTTTTCGCCGCGGCGCGTGTCACGGGAGTCGGAGACCTGCACCCCCTGACGGTCGGTCGTGGACCACACACCGATGACCGGGTTACGGCCCGGGTCGCCCTTCAGCGCCAGCTGCGCCTTGGGGATCTGCAGGGCGACGGAGTTGACGTTGTAGCCGGCCAGGGTGTCCTGGCCCCGCTCGGACAGGTTGCCGCCGTAGAGGAGGTCGAAGACCCGGAGGTCCGCGAAGAACGGGTCCTCGGCCTGTCCCGCGAACGTCTTGCCGCCGCCGGGGACGTTGCGGACCGCCTGGGTGCGCAGGGCGGTGTAGTCGGGCATGGACGCCGGGCCGACGCGGGAGGGGGCCGCGGGCACGCCGGAGAGCAGCACCTTGCTCTCGGCGCCGCGGGAGACCACGAGGTCGTAGACCTGGCGGAAGTTGAGGTCGGGGTCGTTCAGCGAGGTGACCGGGCCGGTGTTGTACAGGAATTGGTTGGCGGCGTCCCGGTAGCTGTTGCGGAAGCGCCAGGTGTAGGTGATGTCGGAGACGCCGTCACCCGTGTTGTCGATCTTGATGTTGTAGCGGAGGTCCTCACCGAACGCGTAGAAGTTCGGGCCGCCGTTGGGCTCCTCGAACGGGATCCAGTTCGCCAGGAACGTGACGGCGTCGGGCCGGTCGAGGCTGGTGTACGCGTACACGTCGGTGTTGTCCGCACGGGGGTCGCCCGCGATCAGCGGCGCTTCGCGGTGGCTGGAGGCGGCGCTGACCCCTGGGGTGAGGGTGAGTGCGGCGATGCCGGTCGCGAGCGCGCCGGCGCCCAGGACGAGGAGGGACTGGTCGAGCGCACGCCGCGAACGAGGCCGTGCGGAGATGGACTTCAAGGGTGTTCCTCTCGACTGCGGCCCCTGCGCCACCCCGCACACCGGCGAGGTCGGACAGGAGCTCTGAGGTGGGGTGACCACTGGGTCGGACGACGCGGCCCCTGAGGTATCGGCAGAAGCAAGGCCCGCCGACCCTGCGCCGTGCTCTTGTGCTCAGACCGCGCAGTCGGAAGGAAAGCATGTGTTGCCTGCCGTGCGTGGCCGAAATTCCCGGCACCGCCAATGAATGTCATGCGCAGCTGACACAAACGGCCTGACCACAGCCGCGCGGGGGAGAGATGAAAGGGGAATTATTTTGCGGCGACACGCGATGAGAATGCTAGGCCGATCGGGTTTGCACTGTTATTGCAACCCATGTGCAATAAGGGACGGCTTCGGGGGTGGAGGCAGATGGAGGGGCCTCTGGGCTGGAAGTACGCCGTTGTGGGGCCTCGGCCTGAGGGTGCGAAGCCGGACTGGCCGGGCGTGGGGTTCTCGATGGGAAAAATGAGCCGGGCGGGAGGAGTGGATTCACGGGCGACCGCGCGGTCATTTCGGAAAGGATTCGAAGAAAGGTTTCTTTAAATGTCCGGATAGAAAGATGAATTGCCTTCTGTGGATCTTGTGCATTGCCTCGCTGGGGAAGCGTCTGCCGGTTTGTTTTTCTCTTTTTCGTTTCTTCGATTCGGGGCTTCAGCGGTTTCAGGGACTTCGGTGGCTTCAGGGGTGAGCCGCGTGCGGTCGGGGTTGCCGCTTGCCGGGGTTGAGCCCTGTGCCGATGAGGGGTGGTGACACCTCGTTGGTCACCACCCGGAGAGTTCCGCTCCGGCCGGACTTCGGGTGGGCTGGTGGCAGCGGGGGGACCCGTTCGAACCGGAGAGGAACGGGCCGGTACGCCCCAGCAGTCCGGGCCGGAGTGCGGGGGCGTACCGGGATCAGTGCCTTCAGGTGTTGACGCAGGTGTTGCCGAAGGCGGGGTTGAGCAGTCCGATCACGCTGACGCTGTTGCCGCACGCGTTGACCGGGAGGTGGATCGGGACCTGGACCAGGTTTCCCGACAGGACTCCGGGGGATCCGACTGCCGCACCGGAGGCTCCGGCGTCGGCCGACGCCGCGGACGCGCCGCCGACGACGGCCGTACCCACAGCGAGTGCGAGGCCCGCACCCTTCAGAAGACGGGACATGGGGTCTCCTTCGTGAACGAGCGGCGCCTACGCGCCGACGGCCCCGGACCGGGCCCGCACGGTCTCTTCGCGGGGCGACCGTGGGGCGGTTTGGCCTCCGCTGATTGATTCCCTCGAAGGGGTGGTCTCCTCCTCCATCTGGCCGGACGCTTCATCGCGCGCAGGATCAGGAGCAGTGGTTTCCGGCGAGCACGATGTCTTCCCCCCACCGAAGGAGGGTTGCCCGGGTGGCGCCCTGACGGCGCTCTCGCCCCGCGGCATCCGGCTCATGACGAGCCCTGCCCCTGGCCGGTTGCACTGTTCGAGACGGGCAGACCTCGCTCAACCGGAGCGGAAGACATGCGCATCTCCGAGGAAGAGACCGTTGAAGGCCCTCATGCAGCCCTCCCCGCTGCTCCGGCGTCGTCGTTTCAGGTCTGTCCGGTGCCGTCGGTGGCGCGGACGGCGAGGCTGTGGGTGCCGGGGGTGGCGTTCCAGCGGTACGACCACTGGCGCCAGGTGTCGGGGGTGTCCTGGGCGGCGAGGTCGGCCGGGTTCCAGGGGCCGTCGTCGACGCGTACCTCGACGCGCTCGACGCCTCGGTGCTGGGCCCAGGCGACGCCCGCGACCATGACGGTGCCCGTCGGGGGGTTGGCGAAGGGTTTGGGGGTGTCGATACGGGACTCGGTCTTGATCGGCCCCCTCCGGGCCCACCCCCGCTGGACCCAGCAGGGGTCGTACCTCAACAACCTGCCCTCCGAGACGTCCGGACGCTACGGCGAGCCGGGCGGCATCGCCTACCACCACATCTCCGGCACCCGCATCGTGTTGTTCACGCGCTTCATCCCGTGCGGGGTGCGGGAGGTCGTCGTACATCATCGAGGGCCTGCTGAAGAACCCTTCCGGGAGGAAGCCGACCACGGTGCACGCGGACACACGAGGCCAGCCGTTCCCGGTCTTCGCGTGCGCACGCGTCCTGGGCTTCGACCTGATGCCCAGGATCGGGGTCAGGAGCTGGAACTGGAAGGCTCTGGCCTTCTACCGGCCTGCGAAGCAGACCGAGTACGTACATGTCGACGCACTGTCCGGGGAGCCGGGCCACGACGTCATCGACTTCGACCTGATCGAGTCCCGGTTCCGTCACCGGGTGGCCGTCTCCGTGCGCGAGGGCGCCATCTCCTCCACGCCGCTGCTGCGCCCGCGCGCCGACTCGCGCAAGAACGCCACCCGCACCGTCTTCCGTGAGACCGGCCGCGCATCCGAACCGTCCGGTTGCTGCGGGTCAGGCGGTGGGGGCACCGGCAACGCGGCGTTCGCCGCCGTTGCGCTTCTGCCAGAGCTTGTAGACGTCCACCGCGGTGTCGCGCTCGTCGTGGCGCATGGGCAGGCGGCGCTCGGTGCTGTCCTTGGCGAACTCGCCGTAGAAGGAGTCGAGCTCGAAGTATTTGCGGTCGTCGACGTAGTGCGGTTCGTAGGCGTCGCGGGTGGTGAGGAAGACGACCTCGTCCGGGGAGCAGTAGTACAGCGAGCCCAGGCACATGGGGCAGGGGTGGGCGAGGACGTAGATGGTGGCGCCGGTCAGGTGCTCGGTGCCCAGCTTGGTGCAGGCGTCGCGGATCGCGAGGATCTCGGCGTGTGCGGTCGGGTCGGAGGTCTGGGCGACCAGGTTCGGGGACTCGGCGAGGATCTCGCCGTCCTTGACGATGACGGTCGCGAAGGGGCGGCCGCCTTCTTCGACGTTGCGGCGGGCGATGTCGATCGTGCGCTGTGCGAAGTCCATGAGTGTTCCTTCACAGGAGGTGGGGCGGACAGGCGGCCCGCCCGGCAGGGTGGGGCGGGCCGGTGTCGTTGCTGCGGGCCCGCCCCGGGGCTGGCGGGTTCAGAAGGGCTTGGTCGGCAGGTACTTGCCGTCCATGGTGATGACGGCGCGCTCGCCGCCCTCGGGGTCGGCGACCTTCTTCACGTCCAGCTTGAAGTTGATCGCGGAGATGATGCCGTCGCCGAGCTGTTCGTGGACCAGGGCCTTCAGGGTCGTGCCGTAGACCTGGAGCATCTCGTAGAAGCGGTAGATGGTCGGGTCGGTGGGGACGGACCCGGGGATGGAACCGCGGGTCGGGATGGTCTGCAGCGTCATCGTGTCGTCGGCGTCCAGGCCCAGGAGCTCGGCCACGGCCTCGGCCGATGTCCTGGGCAGCGGGTGCTGGCCGAGTACGGCGGCGGTGACGAAGGCGGCGGAGAGGTCCGCGGCGTCGGCGATCTGCTGCCAGGACAGGTCCTTGCGGATCTTGGCGTCGACGGCCTTGGCGGCCAGGGCCTGACGGGCGGTGTTGTCGAACTGGGCGTGCACCATGAGATGGGCTTCCTTTCGGTGATGCCGCTCGCCAGGGGGAAGGGGAACGGCGTTGCAGGGATCAGGGGGTGATCCCGTACGCGGAGGGGGGATCAGGAGTGGTCCGGTCAGGCCGCGAGGGCGGGCTGCGGGCCGCCGGTGCGGAGTTCCGCGACGGTGCCGGAGGGGATGTCGTAGACCCAGCCGCGCAGGGTGACCGAATTCGCGGCCAGGGCGCGGGCGACCGAGGGGTGGGTGGCCAGGTTGGCCAACTGGGCGAGCACGTTCTCCCGCACCAGGGCATCCACCTTCTGCGCGCCGGGCTCGGCGGCGGTGCGGGCGAGAGAGGCGTCCGCGTGCCGCAGCCAGTCGGCGATTGCCGGCGCGCCGGACAGGTCGTGCTGTTCGGCGAGGGCGGTCATGGCGCCGCAGGCCGAGTGGCCGCACACCACGATGTCGCTCACGCCCAGGACGGACACGGCGTACTCGATGCTGGCCGCGACCCCGTCCGGACCGGGGGTGTGGGCGGGGACGAGGTTCCCGGCGGTGCGGATCACGAACAGTTCGCCCGGCTCGCTCTGGGTGATCAGCTCCGGCACCACACGGGCGTCGGAACAGCTGATGAACAGCGTGGAGGGGCGGTGGGTGGTCGCCAGGTGGGCGAAGAGGCCCGCCTTGGCCGGGTAGACGTCCCGCTGGAACTGCGCGACGCCCTCGGTGAGGTCTTGCATGGTCACTCCCTTCGTGGTTGCCGGCCCCGTGGGGCTGACGAGATCCACCATGCATGACCAGCACCTATAGCGTCCAAGACCCAGTATCGATGCCAGCTATAGATGACATCTATAGCTGGGTTACGGCCCCTGGAAACTCCGCCACCCGCGCCACCTGCTCACCGTCACCGGACATGCCGACCTCACCCGTCCCGCCGAAGACCCGGGCATCTCTCCGCGGGGCCGGGCACCGGCCCGCACCCGATGCGGCGCCGGAAGCGGTCCATGTACCGCTCCAGGGGCCGCGTAGCCTTCGGCCCGCCGTTCCTGGCCCGGGAGGACACGGGAGACGTCCTTCCCCTCCCGCTCTCCCGGTCGGGGACTTGTTCGTGTTCACGGCGGTGACAGCATGATCGGCTCGGCGATCTGCCCCGGCGACATGATCACCGCCCGCGGGCTCGCACCGACCCGGGAGCTGACCATCCGGAAGGGCGCCGTCCATCTGGTCGCGGCCGTCGACGCTCGGGGCCGATCCGGTGAGCCGTGTCGGTGGCCGGGTGCGGCAGGCCGGTTCGGTCCGGGTGCGCGGGTAGCGTGCGGGCGCCGGAGGACGCCCCGGCGGAGGAGGACCACGCGATGGAACGCTCGACGGACGAGAGGTTCGGGCGGCGCCACCTGCTGGCCCGAGCTGCTGTGCTCACCGTCGGCGGGACGGCCGGTGGCGCTGCTGCCGGAGCCGCCGAGGCGCTGAGCGGTACGGGCACAGGGCGGGCCGGCGGTGAGGACGAGGGCGGAGGGACACCGTTCGGGCAGGTGGTGGTCCGTCCCGGCGATTCCCGCTACGAGAGTCTGCGGCGCGGCGACAACTTCCGGTTCGTCGGCAGGCCGGAGGAGATCCGTCCGGTCGGCTCCACCGGGCAGGTGGTGCGGGCGGTGGCCGACGCCGTCCGTTCCGGGCGCCGTATCGCGGTGCGCAGCGGCGGTCACTGCTTCGAGGACTTCACCGCCGGTCCGGACGTGCGGGTGCTGCTGGATCTCTCGCCGATGGGGGCCGTCGGCTTCGATCCCGGTATGGGTGCCTTCGTCGTACGGCCGGGGGCGACCCTCGGGCACGTGTACCGGACCCTGTTCCAGGGGTGGGGTGTGACGATCCCGGCCGGTGGCTGTCCCGAGGTGGGTGCGGGCGGGCATCTGGCCGGTGGCGGATACGGTCCGCTGTCCCGGCGATACGGCTCGGTCGTGGACTATCTACATGCCGTCGAGGTGGTCGTCGTCGACCGGGACGGTACCGTCCGCGCGGTCGTCGCCACCCGTGATCCCGGCGATCCGCACCACGACCTGTGGTGGGCCCACACCGGCGGTGGGGGAGGCAACTTCGGTGTCGTCACCCGCTACTGGCTGCGCTCCCCGCGGCCGGAGGGCGGCGGCACCCGGCCATCGGCCGACCCCGCGCGCCTTCTGCCGTCCGCCCCGAGCGGGCTGCTGGAGGGGCTGGTCGTCTGGAGCTGGGACGGGACGGACGAGCGTGCGTTCACGACCCTGCTGCGCAATTTCGGGACCTGGCACGAGCGCAACAGTGCGCCCGGTTCGCGCGCCGCGAGCCTCTACGCGGTTCTCGTCGCCAGGCACCGCGCCACCGGCGGCCTTCAGATGACCGTGCAGATCGACGCGGGCCTCCCGGACGCCGATGCCCTCCTCACCGGCTTCGTCTCCGCCATGACGGCGGGTACCGGCGTCACCCCGTCCGTGACGCTCCGGGGCGTCCTGCCGTGGCTGCATGTCATGACCTGGCCCGGCACCGGCGAAGCGGGCGATGTCGGCACCCGCCGCTACAAGGACAAGGCAGGCTACCTGCGCCGCGGGTTCACCGATACCCAACTCGCCGCCATCTACCGTCACTTGACGAACGACGCGGTCGGCACCGACAGCGGGATGCTCCTCATCGGATACGGAGGCCAGGTCAACGCCGTCGCCCCCCACGCCACCGCCGTCGCCCAGCGGGACTCGGTGATGAAGGCCATCTACTACACCGTCTGGGCCGACGAGGCGGACGACACGGCCAGGCTGGCCTGGGTGCGCGACCTCTACCGGGACGTGTACCGCGACACCGGAGGCGTCCCCGTCCCCAACGACGTCAGTGACGGCTCCTACATCAACTACGCCGACGCCGATCTCGCCGACCCTGCCTGGAACACCTCCGGCACCCCCTGGCACACCCTGTACTACAAGGCCAACTACCCCCGTCTGCAGCGGATCAAGGCCCGCTGGGACCCCCTCGACGTCTTCCGGCACGCGCTTTCGATCGAACCGCCACCCAGGTAGAGGCGATCCATTCCGTTTCGGACGGAGGAGTATGGAACGGTCACACCGGTGGCGGTTCCGACCGTCCGCACAAGGCCTTCTCGAACCGTATGCCCTCGTCCTCGGCCCGCCACGGCGACAGCGTCCAAAAGGCGGGAGACGGTGCCGACGGATATCCCGAAGTCGGCCTCGATCCGGGCGGGGTGCTACTCGGGACGGGTGCTTGTCGTCACGGAGGTTCCTTCTCCAGGCGGGCGGCGGGCGGCGGGCGGCGGGTGCGGGTAGCGCCGTGCGAGTCGGGGCCCCGGCTCCCAGGTACCTGCCCCATGGCTGCCGACAGGAAAGACTCAGTCACAGGGCCACGATCAGACCCAGGACCGGGGGAGCGGCAGTGATCACCGCGTCGCTCCAGGTCGCGTAGACGCCCCTCCTGCCTTCCCTGGTGCTCAGACCAGTCCCGCTGAGGGTGGTGCCGAGACGGTCCACTGCCGTACCTGCGTGACAGCGTTCCGCGTGGATCTTCCTCCGATCGCGCTCGGCGAGAAGGCCCAGAAGAAGACCTCACCACGGCTCATGGTCAAGGCGAGGCCGTTTCTCGAAGAGACGGCGTCCTCCTTCTTCGAGATCCGTACGGGGGCGACCGGCAGTGGTGTCACGTCCCGCACGGTGCCATCCGGACAGAGGACGATCCCAGGTCGTATCCCGGCCCGTACGAAGAACACGTTCCCGCACCCCAGGAACACCCGGATCCCCACGCCCCGGACGCCGCGTTCCCCGACGGCGGCCAGACCGGCCAGAAGCAGCACCGGATTCACCACGAGCAGCGCGCACCAGACCGCGACGACGGTGCCGGTCCTTCGCAGGTGCGGCGACCCGTCCCGCTTCCGTCCCGTGAGGATTCCGCCGTTCCGGCGCCCGCCCGACCGCGTCACGGGCAGTACTCGCCGCCGGTGTTGCGAGCACTCTCCCGGGAGTCGTGCTCAGGAGTAGCGAGCGAGTGCCGTTCCAGGCCGTCGCCTCGTACTCCCGGCGTGCGGCCCGGCAGCGCATGAACCCGCTCGGGTCCGCACACGCCGCCCATCTCGCCGTATGCCCCGCCCGCACGCCGGTCGCCTCGGAGGCATCCAGCTGATCCGGATACCCGGTCCTCGTCGGCCGTCTCGGTGACGTACGCGTCGGGCACGGTCAGAAGGGCTCTTGCCCACCCCGGCCGGCAGCGGGGCGAGATCGCCGGTCCGGGAGTCCGGGTGGGTCGCCGCGTACAGCGCGCTCACCGGCCACGGTTCCCCTCCGCGACCACCGCGGGCGGGTGCGGTACGAGCCACCGGCTCCGTACCGTACGCCCGTTCGTCACCCGTGTCTGTCTACGATCAGTGTCGTGTGTGCACATGTGATGGTCGCCGAGGATGACGACAAACAGGCCGAGCTGGTTCGCCGCTACCTCCTGCGTGAAGGGCACTCCGTCACTCTGGTGGCGGACGGCCGCACCGCTGTCGAGGCTGTCCGTCACCGGCCTCCCGACCTGATCGTCCTGGATGTGATGATGCCCAGGACGGACGGCCTGGACGTCCTGCGGATCCTGCGCGCCGAAGCGTACGAACTCCCCGTACTGATGCTCACCGCCCGCTCCACCGAGGACGATCTGCTCCTCGGGCTCGACCTCGGCGCCGACGACTACATGACCAAGCCGTACAGCCCGCGCGAGCTGATGGCCCGGGTCCGCACCCTGCTGCGCCGCACCGCGCCGCGCGGCGGGACCGCCCCGCCGGCCGAGGAGCATCTGCTGACCGTCGGGGAACTGGTGGTCGACCCGGAGAAACACGAGGTCACGGTCGGAGGCGGCGGCGTCGACTGCACACCCGGAGAGTTCCGGATCCTCGCCGCGATGGCCGCCGAGCCGGGCCGGGTCTTCACCCGCCAGCGACTCGTCCAGGAACTCCACGGCTACACGCGCTACATCGGTGACCGGACCGTCGACGTCCACATCATGAACCTGCGGAAGAAGGTCGAGACCGAGCCGAAGCGGCCCGAGAAGCTGCTGACCGTCTTCGGCGTCGGCTACAAGCTGGTCGACCCCGACGCGGGCCCGGGACGTGGTGGCCGTGCGACGCCGTAGCCAGGGCAGTACGAAAGGGGCCGGTGGGATGGGAGAAGACAGCGGTACGGGAGGGACGACCGGGGCCCGGGACGCGCGCCGCGCCCGGCGCCTGCCCCTGCGCAAGAGCCTGCTGGTCCGGCTCCTCGCGGTCTCCGCCCTCGTAGCCGTGTGCTCCGTCGCCGCCACCGCCTGGCTCGCCGCGCAGACCACCACCGGCGCCATCGAACGCGAGCAGGGCCGCGATCTGGCCAAGGACGCCCGGATCTACCGCGAACTCCTGGGCCATGCCGCCACCAACCCCCAGTGGGACGGGGTCGAACGCAAGGTCAGGGAACTGGCCGCCGCCAACGACCGGCGGATCGTGCTCGTCAACCCGCGCAGCGGGCTCGTCGTCGCCGACTCCTCGACCGGGAAGAACCCGCCCGCGCTCCCCGAGACGCCCTCCGCGTCCATCGACCCCCTGAGAGTCGACCCCGCCTTCGGCGATGCCACCGAGAGCGACGCGCCCGGCGCTCTGGCCGGGGCGAGCGGCAGCAAGGGCAGCATCGACCCGCGTGCCGTGGGCCCCTTCCAACTGCCCGGCACGGAGCGGGCCGTCCTGCGCGAACTCGCCGACGGGGTGGTTTCCTGCCTGCGCGCGAGGTACTCCCTGAACGCCGAGCGCATGACCACCCCCAGCGGTCGCTCCTACATACGGACGGCAGGTCTGGAAACCGAGCAGTACCAGCACTTCTGCGGCCTGACCGAGCTGGCGCAGCCCACCGCCACCGAGAAGAAGGCGGTCGCGGCGCTCAACAAGCTCTCCAACACCTGCCTGCGGCGCAGCGAGCGCACCGCGATCCCCCTGTGGCTGATCCACGGCGCACAGGGGGAGCCCCGGATCGTCTTCGGGGACCGGAAGGGCCCCGCCGAGTCGATGTTCGTCCCCCTCGATCAGGTGATTCCGGGGCGGGCCCCGGAATCGGCCAAGGTCCGGATCGATGTGGTGAAGGCGAAGATGGTGCCCCACCGGGTGGACAGCACGGTCGAGAACTGTGTCGACAACGCCCGCCGCCAGCAGCTCGTCTCCCATGTCGCCGCCCCCGCCGAGCTCTACATCAGCGATCCCGACGGGAGCCCCACCGCGCCCGGCTTCGACCTCTCCCCGGACGACACCGCCCGCATCGCGGGGGTCGCCGCGCTGGTCCTCGCACTGACCGTCGGCGCCTCCGTGCTGGCGGCCACCCGGCTGGTGCGGCCCCTGCGGGCGCTGACCTCGGCCGCGCAGCTCATGAAGGACGGGGAGACCACCGCGCCCGTCCCCGTACGCTCCGACAACGAGATCGGCCGACTCGCCGCCGCCTTCAACGACATGGCCGCGCACCGCGCCCGGCTGGAGCACCAGCGCCGCGAGATGGTCGGCGACGTCGCCCATGAACTGCGGACCCCGCTGAGCACCATCCGGGGCTGGCTGGAGGGCGCCCAGGACGGCGTCGCCGACCTCGACCCCGCCTTCGTCTCGTCCCTGCTCGAAGAGGCGATCCAGCTCCAGCACATCATCGACGACCTCCAGGACCTGGCCCAGGCCGATGCGGGCGAACTGCGGCTGAGCCCCGCGCCGGTAGGGGTGGGGGAACTGCTCGCCCAGGTCGCCGCCGCGCAGACACCGCGCGCCGAGACGGCCGGGGTCCGCCTCGCCGTGACCTTCCCCGACGGGCTGCCGGACCTCACCGCAGACCCGGTCCGGCTGCGGCAGGCGGTCGGGAACCTGGTCTCCAACGCCGTGCGCCACACCCCGCACGGCGGCACGGTCACCCTGCGCGCCCGCGCCGCCGGATCCCGGCTCACCGTCGAGGTCGAGGACACGGGAAGCGGGATTCCGGCCGAGGATCTGCCGTATGTCTTCGACCGGTTCTGGCGGGCCGACAAATCCCGCAACCGGCGGACCGGCGGCAGCGGGCTCGGGCTGGCGATCGTACGGAAACTGGCCGAGGCGCACGGCGGTACGGCGACGGCACGCAGCACTCCGGGGGAGGGATCGGTGTTCATCCTGGAGCTGCCGGTGGTGGGGAAGGGCTGAGCGGGCGGGCCGGGCGACCTGTCGAGCCGGGAGGGTTCGGCCGGGGCGCTGTCGCCGTGCGGTACGGGCGGATGCACGGCGGTACGGACGCGGTGGGGCCGGATCCCTCTCAGGGTCCGGATGTACCGCGGCTCGGCGGGTCCGGCTGCGGCGCAGCGCTGACCCGGAGGCGACAGAACCCTGACAGGTTCTTCATACGTCTCGGCCAGCCTGGGCGCCGTACCGAATCCCAGCCTCCCGAATGGAGTCCCCCATGACAGCCGCGTCCTCGCGCCGTGCCCTGAAGGCCCTCGCCGTCACGACCGCCGCCCTCGGCGCCGTCCTGGTCTCCGGCAGCGGTGCGTCCGCCGACAGCGCCCCTTCCCCGGTGAAGATCGTCGTGGCCGACAAGGCCGAGTGCAAGCCGCCGTCGGACCAGGGCAAGGGCAACGCCAAGAGCCGTGTCGTCGGCAAGGACGGCGCCGTCGTCTGCCTCCACCAGCCCTCCGAGCGCGGGCGGTCGGCCGGGGTGATGCCGCGCGGCGGTGTCGCCGCGGGCGAGCGCCCCGTCGCCGCCCGGGGCGACGGCGGCCCCACCACGGTGATCGTCGGGGCCACGGCCGCCGCCGTCACCCTGGCCGCCGCGGGCGCAGTCGTGATCCGCCGCCGCACCGCGCACCACGACGCCCGCTGAGCCACAGCAACAGCGCCAACAGCACCAACAGCACCAACAGCACCAACAGCACCAACAGCACCAACAGTTGTACGCCGGTCCGGTCCGCTGCGGAGTCGCTCCCGTCGCGGGCCGGGTCGGCCGCCGTACCTCCCCTCAACCCGTGTCACCGGAAGGCCTCCCCATGCACCGTCGCCGCCTGCCGTCCTGGTACGCCGTCGGGCTGGCCCTCGCCCTCGCGGCGACGGGCTGCTCCACCGGGACCGGAGCCGGAGCCGGAGCCCGAGCCGGAACCGAGGCCGCGACCGGGACCGGGACCGGGACCGCGAGGGACCCCGCACCGCCGTCCGCGCCCGCCACGCCCACCACGTCCCCCGGCAAAGCCGCCGCCGAGCCCGTCCACCTCTCCATCCCCGCCATCAAGGTCAGCAGTGCCCTGATGCGCCTGGGGCTCAACAGCGATCGGACGGTCGAGGTGCCGCCGCCCGAGCAGGGGATGACCGCGGGCTGGTACACCGGCGGAGCGGCCCCGGGCGAGAAGGGCGCCGCGGTCCTCATCGGACACAACGACACCAGGTTCGGCCGCGCCGTCTTCCACGATCTGAACAAGCTCACCAAAGGCGCTGAGATCACCGTCCGCGACGCCCGTGGCAAGAACCTCACCTTCACCGTCACCGCGACCGAGACCGTGCGGAAGACCGCCTTCCCCACCCAGCGCGTCTACGGCCCCACCGCCACGCCGGAGCTGCGCCTCGTCACCTGCGACGGCGAGTTCGACGCCGAGGGGCATCCGGTGGACAACCTGATCGTGTACGCCAAGCTCTGAGCTTCCAGGCGTCGACGCCCCCGGCCGTCGCCCCCCGGTCCTCACCGTCCCCGCGTCACCCCACCGGCGCGCCCGGACCGTTCGAGGGGGTGCGTTCCTCCGCGTGGGCCCGGACCACCGTCCCCCACGCCTCGGACACCGCGCCCCAGACCGTACGCAGTGCGGGCTCCGCCCGGCGGACCGATGCCACCGCCCCCTCCGGGTCCCCGCCCTCCGCGCGCAGGCGTGCGCCGTCCGCCGCCGCCCATGCCGCGACCGTGTCCCCGCCGACCTCCGGGTGGAACTGCACCGCCCACGCCGCGTTCCCCACCCGGAACGCCTGGTGCCGACAGTCGTCACCGGTCAGCAGCGGTACGGCGCCCGGCGGCAGCCGGTCCACCTCGTCCCAGTGCCACTGTGCGGCCGGAGCGCCCTCCGGCACACCGCCGAACACCGGATCGTCCTCGGCGGCGGGCAGCCCGCGCAGCGGTACGGCGCCCACTTCGGGCCCTGGGGCCCGGGTCGTGACCGAACCGCCCAGGGCGTGCGCGACGATCTGCCCGCCCAGGCATATCCCGAGCAGCGGAGTCTCTCCGGCCACCGCCTCGCGGACCAGGGCGCGGACCCGGGGGAGCCACGGGGCGGCCCCGTCGTCCTCGCAGTTGACCGAGCCGCCGAGCACCAGGAGACCGGCGTGGTCGCGCAGATCGTCCGGGAGGGCCTCGCCGCGCCAGGCGCGCACCACGTCGAGCCGCAGCCCGGTGGCCGCGAGCCGCTCGCCGACCAGACCGGCCCCGGCGTCCTCCTCGTGCTGCACCACGAGGACGGCGGCGCCGTCTCCCGCCGCGCGGTTCCCTGTCGTCACGGTCGTCCGCTCCCGCCCTGTTCCCGGGACGCGCCGTCGCGTCCGCCGTCCGAGGATCTCCCGTGCCCCGCCCGCGCGGAAGCCCCGCAGGGGGACGGGAAGATCACATCTGGGTACGCCGCCGCGCCCCGCCGAGTACGTCGGCCGATACGGGGAACGGGCCGCGCCGCTGGACCGGGGCCATGACCCCCGAAGCCCGGTGCACCCGCCCGTTCCGGCACGTCACCATCACCGGCGCCGCCCTCGCGGTGGCCGTCGGACCCCTGGTCCTGGGTGCTCTGCCGCCCCGGCCGGTAGGCGATGGCCCGATGGTCTCCGTCAACGCGCTGATTGCGGGCGGAGGTCAGCGCCCCGCCTCTCCCGCGCCCGCCTCTCCCGCGCCCAGCTTTCCCGGGTACGCGCGTCCGGGGCGCGCCTGGCCCGGGTCCCTCTCTCGCGGATCGGTGACCGGGGCGTGCGGCTCACCGATCCGAGCTCCTCACGGGTCCGGGTTCCCGACGCGTGGCTCACCGGGGCCCGCCCCTCCCGGGTCCGGCTGCCCGGGGGGCCGCGAGTCCGGCGCGGGTCCGTCCCCTCCGTGCCCGGTTCCGCCCGTCGGCCCGTGGGCGTACCCCGTGAGGCGCCGTCGCCGCGAACGTCCGACGATGGCGTGGCCCGGTCTCGTACATCTCCAGCAGCCGGTCCCCGCGCCCGCGCGCGTCCCGACCCCGTTCCGTACGCCGTGCTCCCGCCGTGGCGTGACGCGACCGGTCCTGTACGTCGAGCCCGCGCCGTGATGTGTCCCGGCCCGGTCCCGTACGTCAGACCTCCGCGCCGTGGTGTGACGCGACCGGGTTGCCTACGTCTGCTCCCGCCGTGGTGCCTCCCGGCCCGGTCCCGTACGGTCCGCCCCCGCCTGGCGCGACCCGGCGGGAGCACCACGTACGCTCCGGCCCGCCGCCGCTCGCTCCGCCCGGTCCCGTACCGCCCCGAGCGTCACCGTGCAAGCCGGTCCGCGTGTTGACGGGCCGTCGGGTCGAACGGTCCGTCGGGGCCGTCCGGATGCGCGATGATCAAGCCTTTCGAGGCGGCCCGGCGCGCAGTGCGCCGGGCCATGGCGAAGGGCACACCGAATGGCGAGGCGGCACCGCGTGCGGGACGAACACCCCACGGACGGTACGGGCGACGGAGCCCCGCGCCAGTGCGGCGCGGAACCCGGCCGGGCGCCCGGGATCGACCGGCGCCGCTTCCTCGGGTACGTGCTCGCCGCCCCCACCCTCACCGTCGCCGCCCAGCTCGGCGCGGAGGTCCTCGCGCCCCGCGAGGCCGCCGCGCTCATCCCCTCGCTGCCCGGCCCGGCCGAACTCATCGACCTGAACGAGCTGTTGACCCTCGCGGCCCTGCCCACGAGCAATCTGATCACGATCCGGATCGACACCGGGGGCACGGCCCACTTCGCGCTGCCGCGCGCCGAGGTCGGCCAGGGCGTCACCACCTCCAGCGCCATGATCGTCGCCGAGGAACTCGACCTGCCGCTCGACAAGGTGAAGGTCACCCTCGCCGACGCCCGTCCCGAACTGCTCTTCAACCAGCTCACCGGCGGCTCCAACACGACCTGTTCCACGTACACCCCGATCCGGGTCGCCGCAGCGGTCGCCCGGGGCCGACTGCTGCGCGCCGCCGGGCTCCTCCTCGGCGAGGCCGTGGAGACCCTCACCACCAAGGCGGGCACGGTCGTCTCCACGGCGGGCGGGGCGCTCGGCTACGGCGAACTCGCCGTGCGGGCCGCCGCCCTCTCCGACACCGCCGTCGCCGTCACCCTCAAGGACCCGGCCCGCTTCCGGGTCATCGGCACCGGACAGCGCCGGGTGGACGCCCTCGACGCGGTCACCGGCCGCAAGAAGTTCGCCATGGACCTCCAGGTCCCGGACGCCCTGCCCACCATGGTCTGCCGCCCGCCCACCATCAACGGCACCGTCCGCTCCGTCGCCAACCTCGCCGAGGTCCGGGCCATGCCGGGCGTCACGGACGTCGTCACCGTCTCCACCGGCGTCGCGGTCCGGGGCCGCACCTTCGGCCAGTGCGTGGACGCCGTGCGCGCCCTCCGGGTCGACTGGGGCCCCGGCACCGCCGAGGGCGCCTCCGACGCCACCGTCCTCGCGAAGCTGCGCCGCGCCGAACTCCCCCTCGTCGTGCCGCCGTTGCCGCTCCTCACCAAGGCGGTCGACGCCCGCTTCACCTTCCACTTCGCCAGCAACGGCGCCCTGGAGACCAACTGCGCCATCGCCGACGTCCGGCCGGGTTCGGCGGAGATCTGGGGCTCGCTCAAGGCCCCGATCGTCGCCCAGGAGGAGATCGCCCTCACGCTCGGCCTGCCGGTCTCCGCCGTGCGCGTCCACGTCACGGAGGGCGGCGGCTCCTTCGGCCGCAAGCTCTTCCACGACGCGGCCCACGAGGCGGTCGAGATCTCCCGGGCCGTCGGCAAGCCGGTGAAGCTGATGTGGCACCGCACCGACGACTTCCGTCAGGGCCGTACGCACCCGATGTCCACGTCCCGGGTGCGGGCCACGTACACGCTCGGCGAGGTCCTCACGTACGAGCAGCGGCACACCAGCGTGGCCACCGACTTCGGGCACGGCTTCGGGGAGGTCCTCACGGCGCAGGCGGCCCGGCTGCCCGTCGCCGACCTGACGTTCTCCGAGGCGATGTTCCAGCTCACCCAGATCAGCCCCTACCACCTCGGCGTCACCACCCAGCTCCTCGCGGAGACGGACAAGGGCTTCAACACCGGCTCGATGCGCAACATCTACTCGCCCAACGTGCGCTGCGCCCAGGAACTCGTCATGGACGAGCTGGCGAAGAGGACGGGACAGGACGGGTACGCGATGCGCCGGCGGCTGGTGAAGGACGCCCGTGCCCGCGCGGTCCTCGACAAGGTCGCCGAGGTGGGGGAGTGGGGCCGGACCATGCCGTCCGGGACCGCCCAGGGCATCGCCGTCCACACCGAGTACCACTCGGCGGTCGCGGTCCTCGCCGAGATCGACTGCCGTCCTCGGACCACCGGGCGCGAGATCCCCGGCGCGTACACGGGGCCGCGCGTGACCCGGGTGGTCTGCGCCGTCGACGTCGGTCTCGCGGTCAACCCGCGCGGTCTGGAGGCCCAGATGATGGGCGGCATCTCCGACGGCATCGCCCTCACCCTGACGTCGGGGCTGCACCTGCGCGACGGGCACTTCCTCGAAGGCAGCTGGGACCAGTACTTCTACACCCGGCAGTGGAACACCCCGCCCGAGCTGGAGATCATCGTCATGCCCCCGAGCGGCGACCGGCCGGGCGGCGCGGGCGAGCTGGCGGTCGCCGGGGCCATGGCCGCCGTCGCCTGCGCCTACGGCCGGGCCACCGGCACGATGCCGACGCTCTTCCCCGTCAACCACGCCGAGCCGCTCGCCTTCACCCCGCTGCCGACCGTCCCGCCCGTCCCCGCCTCGCCGGTCGACGGCCGCGCCCGCGCCCTGTAGAGACCTGGAGTCCCCGTGCCGCAGCACACCTTCATCCTGAACGGCAAGGCCGTCACCGCCGACGTCGAGGGCGACGTCCGGCTCCTGTGGGTCCTCCGGGACGTCCTCGGCGTCACCGGCCCCAAGTACGGCTGCGGGGTCGGCGTCTGCCGGGCCTGTACCAGCCATCTCAACGGCAAGGCGTTCACGCCCTGCGCCGTGCCCGTCCAGGACCTCGCCCCGGAGGACGAGGTCACCACCATCGAGGGCCTGCCCGACACGGTGGGCCGTGAGCTCCACCCGATGCAGGAGGCGTGGCTCGACCTCGACGTCGCCCAGTGCGGCTACTGCCAGCCGGGCCAGATCATGACGGCGGTCGCGGAGGTGCGACGGGCCCGTGAGAAGGGCCGGGAGATCACCCAGGCCGATCTCGACACCATCCGCAACATCTGCCGCTGCGGTACCTATGACCGCATCCGCAAGGCCGTCCTGGAGGGCGCCCGTCGTATGCCCTGACCGGCCGGGCGGGTGGGGGCCCTGGCGGAGGGCCTGCCCGGGTGACCTGATCCTCTGGCGTGATTCGCCGACCTGATCCGCTGACCTGATCCTCCGGCGTGATCCTCTGACGTGATCCGGGTTTCCGATCCGATGATCCGGCTCATGCGGCGATACCCGAACAGGGGCCCGGCCGGGCGGGTCAGTCCGCCGGGGGGTGCGTGCCGTGGGTCTTGAGCAGGGCGAGGGTCTCCGCGAGCTCGGCCCTTGCCACCCGCGCGGCCTCGTCCGCGTCCCCCGCCGCCACGGCCTCCACGAGGGCCGCGTGGGCGGCGTCCCCGTGCTGCGGGTCGGCGCCGCGCAGCGCGAGCAGGTCGAGCAGGTCGACCAGCCCCTGCCGCAGTACCGGGGTGAACTCCGCGAACAGATCGGTCAGTACGGGATTCCGGGCCGCCGCCACGACCGCCGTGTGCAGGGTGATGTCGGCGTCGACGAAGGCAGTGTCGTCGTCGCCCCCGCCCGCCGCCCGTCGGCCCGCGAGGGCCGCCCGCATCGCCGTGACGTCCTCGTCGGTCCTGCGCAGCGCGGCCAGCCGGGCCGCCTCCACCTCCACCAGCGTCCGCACCTCGTACACATCGGACACCTCCGCCGCGCGCAGCCGGGCGGGCCAGTCCTCCACCGGTCGGGTGGCGATCACGAAGACGCCCGCGCCCTGCCGGGGCCGCACGAGTCCGGCGCCCGCGAGCGCGCGCAGCGCCTCGCGGACCGTGGAGCGCCCCACGCCCAGTTCCCCGGCGAGCGTCGTCTCACCGGGGAGCTTCGTGCCGACGGGCCAGTGGCCCCGGACGATCTGGTCGCGCAGCCGCTCGGCGGCCTGTTCGACGAGGGGGCTGGGACGCAGGACGCCGAGCGGCACGGGGGTCACCTGATTCTCCGGATCGCGGGAAACGCGGGAACGCTACCCGCGAATCTAGCCCGGAACTTGTCTGAGGAGCACTTGTCTGAGGAGCTGAGGGGTGGATACCGTACCGGCCATGATCCGCGATCGCCAGCGTTCCGGCACCATGCCGTACCACTGCCACCGCCCCCATCGGGACCACGCCCGCGTCTTCGACCGGCGACGGCTCTCCGCCCGCGTCGAGCGCGCCCCGCTCGGGTCCTCGTGGATCTGCGCGACGGCGACCGGGCCCCTCGTCGAGCCCATGGGCAGCACCGGCGGCAAGCGACACTTCTTCGGCCTGCGGGTCCGCACCGGCTCCGAGGAGATCGAGGTCGGCCACCCCGTCAGCCACTCCTCCGTCGGCCGCCCCGTCGGCCACCCTTCCGTCGGCCGCCCCTTCGCCAGCCGCGCCGACTCCGGCGTCGTCCGGCGGCTCGCCGGGCCCGCCGCCACCGGTGCCACCGGCGCCTTCCCCGGAGACATCACCCCGGTCGTCTTCACCGCCCGTCCCGAGCTGATCGAGCGGACCTTGCCCTCCCCCGACGGGCCGCTCCGCGCGGTCGTCCACCTCTCCACCGCCACCGCGCCCGTCCGGCGGGAGAACGGCCTCGTGCGGGACCGCGACAAGGTCTTCCGGGCCGTCCGGGAGGCCGCCGCCCCGATGGTCCGACCCGCCGACGTCCGCCCCGGCACCGACCTCCGCTCCACGCGCGCGGAGGGCCACGGCGACGGCCCCCTCTCCGCCCTCACCGACGCCCTCGCCGACGCCCTCACCGACGCTCTTGCCGGGGCGGGGATCGCCGTGGACGTCCTGGACCTCACCGAGCACGCCCTCACCGCCGTCACCACCGGCAGCGCGGGTGAGGCCGCCGCATACGCCCGCTGCCGGGGCGGCGACCGCACCGCCCGGGACGCCGGTCCGGACATCTCCGTCCGCACCGCCTTCGTGCGGGCGGTCTTCTCCGCCGTGGACCCGGGGTCCGCCCGATGACCGGCACCGTACGGGGGAGCCGCCCCGAGGCCGGGTCCCGAGCCGGGCGGGGAGTCGTGCCCGAAGCCGCACGCGAAGCCGCCGTCGAGGCCCCGCCGGAAGCCGTGCCGCCCGCCTCACCCATGACATCCGTACAGCCCCCACGGCCCGTGCTCCGTGTCGAGGCCGCCACCGTCGTCCGCGAGGGCGACGTCCTCCTCGACGAGGTCACGCTCACGGTCCGGCCGGGAGAGCACTGGGCGCTCCTCGGCGCCAACGGCGCGGGCAAGACCACCCTCCTCGGCCTCCTCGGAGCCCTGACCCACCCCACCCGAGGCCGGGTCGAGGTCCTCGGCCGCAGGCTCGGCCGGGTGGACCTCCGCGAACTGCGCACCCTCATCGGCCACGTCACGCCCCGGCACCCGCTGCGCTCCGCCCTCACGGTCCGGGACGTCGTCCTCACGGGGGCCACCAACTCGGTGGAACGCCCCCCGCGCTGGACGCCCGCCCCCGAGCAGGAGGAGCGCGCGGACCGGCTGATCGGGACCCTCGGGCTCGACGCCAGACGGGCCGCCCGCTGGCCGACCCTCTCCCAGGGGGAACGCGGCCGGGCCCTCATCGCCCGCGCCCTGATGCCCGAGCCCCGGCTGCTCCTCCTCGACGAACCCGCCACCGGGCTCGACCTCCCCGGCCGCGAGCGGCTGCTCGACGCCCTCGACGCGCTCGGCGCCGGACACCCCACCCTCGCCACCGTCCTGGTGACCCATCACCTGGAGGAACTGCCCTCCGGCACCACGCACGCCCTGCTCCTGCGAGGGGGCCGGGTCCTCGCCTCGGGCCCCGTCGACCGGGTGCTCACCGGCGAGCGGGTCGGCGCCTGCTTCGGGCTGCCCCTCGCCCTCGAACGGCACGGCGGCCGGTGGAGCGTGCGGACCTCGCGGCCCGCCGGGCTCAGGCCGGTGACGTCAGCTTCTCCCGTACCGCGTCCAGATACTCCGCCACCGCGTCCCGGTTCCGGGTGAGGCAGCGGATGCGCTCGGTCATCCGGTCCCGCTCCTCCTCCAGGGTGGCCAGCATCTCCGGGGTCGCGTCCGGGAAGTGGATGATCCGGGGCTTGTTCAGACAGGGCAGGATCTGCTTGATCAGCCGGGTCGGCAGCCCCGCGTCGAGCAGGCCCCGGATCTGGAGGACCCGGTCCACGTTCGACGGGTCGTAGACCCGGTAGCCGTTCGGCAGCCGGTCCGTGACGATCAGCCCCTGCTCCTCGTAGTAGCGCAGCAGCCGACGCGGTGTGCCGGTGCGCTCCGACAGCTCCCCGATCCGCATGGGACGCCCCCTTCCGGGACTCGCTTGACCCTCACATCAATGTGAGGGTCTGAGCATAGATCCATGGCCAACCACCCAGGGGCGTCGGCCCGTTCCGACACGTCCCCCACATCCCGTACCCCTGTCCCCACCGAACCCACCGAACCCACCGAACCCACCGAACCCACCGCCCCGGCGGACCCTTCCGGCACCAGCGCACTCCCTGTCTCAAGCGCACCTCCCGTCTCCTCCGGCGGGCTGCCGTTCGCCGCGCTGCTCGCCCTCGCCACCGCCGTCTTCGTCACCAGCCTCACCGAGACCCTCCCCGCCGGGCTCCTGCCCTCGATGAGCGCGGGGCTCGGCGTCGGCGAGGCGGCGGCGGGCCAGACCGTCACCGTCTATGCCCTCGGTACGGCCCTCACCGCCGTGCCGCTGGCCGCCCGCACCGCGGGACTGCGCCGCAAGCCGCTGCTCCTCGCCTCGGTCGCCGGGTTCGCCGCCGCCAACACGGTCACCGCCGTCTCCTCGTCGTACGCCCTGACCCTGGGCGCCCGGTTCCTCGCCGGGGTCGCGGCGGGCGTCGCCTGGGCGCTGCTCGCCGGATACGCCCGCCGGATCGCGCCCCCGCACCTCCAGGGACGGGCCGTCGCCGTGGCGATGACCGGCATCCCGCTGGCGCTCTCGCTCGGCGTCCCGGCGGGCACCTTCCTCGGCGAGGCGGTCGGGTGGCGCGCCGCGTTCACCGCCATGACCGTGATCGCCGCCGGACTCCTCGGCTGGATCGCGCTCGCCGTCCCCGACCTGCCCGGCGGAGCCCGGGGCGGACGCGCCCCGGTGGCCCGCACCCTCCGGGTGCCCGGTGTGCTCCCCGTCCTGGCCGTGACCTTCACCCTGGTCCTCGCCCACACCGTGCTCTACACCTACGTCGCCGCCTATCTGGCCCACCTCGGTCTGGGCGGCTCCACCGGGCTCGTCCTGCTGGTCTTCGGCGCCGCCTCCCTCGCCGGGATCTGGTTCACCGGCCGTCACATCGACCGCAGACCACGGGCGCTGACCCTCGCCGGAACCTTCCTCTTCGCGGCCGGGGCAGCCGGGCTCGCCGCACCCGCCGCCGGTACCGCCCTCGTCCTGACCGCCGCCGCGCTCTGGGGCCTCGGCTGGGGCGGAGCCCCGGCCCTCCTCCAGACCGCCGTCGCGGAGGCGGGCGGCGAGCACGCCGACACCGCCCAGACGATGCTGGTCAGCCTCTGGAACGCGGCGATGGCGGCGGGCGGCGTCGCCGGAGGCGTCCTGCTCGACGGCCTCGGCGCGGGCACCCTGCCCTGGAGCGTGCTCCTGCTCCTCGTACCGGTGGCCGCGCTCGTCACCGGCGCCCGCGTCCACGGCTTCCCCGCCCGTCGATGAACCGCCCGCCGGTGAACCGCCCGTCGATGAACCCGCCCGCCGGTGACCCCGCTCCGGGCGCGCGAAGGCCCCCGTCGCCCGGAGCGACGGGGGCCCTTCCCGGTACGGCCCGGCAGGGCCGGTCAGACGGCCGGGGGCACGCGGGAGGGTCGTCCGGCGCCGCGCGTCAGCACGTATCCGCCGATGCCCGCGAGTGCGGCGAGCACCGCGCCCGCGCCGGTCCAGAGCCAGCGGTCGGACCACCAGCCGGAGGACCAGCCGTCCTCGGGGGCCGCCGCCTCGACGGCCGTGGTCCGGCCGGCCGAGGTCTCCGCCTCCGCCAGGTCCGCGGTGGTCGCACCGGGCACCAGCGGCGCGGCGAGCGAGCCGTCCGTCGCGTAGGCACCGCTCTTGTCGAGCGTGGTCACCCCGATCCGGGCGGTGAACGGCTGGCCCAGGTCCTCATCGGGCAGCGCGCTCACCGTCAGCCGTACGTAGTAGCTGCCCGGCAGCGGATCGTTCGCCCAGGTGTCGGCCGAGGCGCGGACCGGCCGCAGCACACAGGCCAGCCCCACCGTCGCCGTCTCCTTCGCGGCGGTGCGGGACTGGACGCCGTACATGCACGGCTGACGCCGCCGCAGACCGTCGTACACATCGATCCGCCAGGTGGCGGGGCCGCGCCGCAGGGCCGCGTCGGGCAGCGTGACGGTGGCGTTCACCGTCGGCCGCTGACCGGTGTCCGCCGGGAACACCCAGTACAGGTAGTCGCCCGAGGAACCCTGGGCGGTCGCCTGCTGGCCGGGCAGGAACCGGGCGGCCGTGCGGAACGTGGTGCCCGCCTCGGTCGGCCCCGCCGCGTCCCCGCCCGGGGTCGCCGACGCGGACGGGGAGTCGGCGAGGGCCGTCGGGGAGACGGGGCCGAGCAGTGCCGCGCCCGCGAGCGCGGCCGTGACGAGGGTGCGGACGGTACGCATCAGTGGGTCCTCCAGACAGCGACGCGCCAGCGGGACAGCCAGCCCCAGATCAGACCGGCCAGGAAGCCGACGACGACCAGCGTGCCGAGGAGCCACCAACCGCGTCCGAGACCGTACGCGGCCACGTCCGACGCGGCCGAGGGGCCGTCGACGACGTCCACGGTCAGCTCGACCGGCATTCCGGGGGTGGTCTTCACCGAGGGGGGAGCGGAGAAGGAGTTGCTGACCTGGAGACAGACCGTCTCGGCGGCGGGCTTCGCGTCACCGGGACCGTCGTCCAGGTCCGGCTTCGGGTAGCGCAGCCCCGTCGAGATCACGTCGGTGCGCCCGTCGCCCGCCTCCGAGCCGCGCACGATCTCCCGGCCGCGCAGGGTCACGGCGCGCAGCAGCACCCCGTAGTCGTTGTCGACCGCGCGGTCGGCGGAGATGCTGACGGAGGCGCGCAGTTCCTGGCCGGGCAGCAGGTCCACCCGGTACCAGCGGTGCTGGCCGAAGGACTCGCGGTCGGTGTACAGACCGGGCTTGAGCGGAGGGGCGTCGGCGCACCGCGCGGTGCCCTCGGTGGCCACCGGGACGACCACCGGGTCAGCGGCGCGGTCGACGAGCTGCCGTACCCGGCGGGACAGGTCCTCGGTGCGGTGGACGGAGGTGTACGTGCCTCCGGTCGCCTCCGCGATGCAGGTCAGCTGCGCCCGGGTCTTGGCGTCCGGCACCAGGCCCAGGGTGTCGATGACGAGGTGGATGCCCTTGGCCGCGATCTCCCGGGCCACCTGGCAGGGGTCGAGCGGGGCGCAGGTGTCCTCGCCGTCCGTGATGAGCACGATCCGGCGGGTCGCGTCACCGCCCTCCAGGTCCCGTGCCGCGCCGAGCAGCGCGGGACCGATCGGGGTCCAGCCGGTCGGGGCGAGGGTGGCGACGGCCGCCTTGGCCTCGGTCCGGTCGAGCGGTCCCACCGGGTACAACTGCCGGGTGTCCTTGCAACCACGCTTGCGGTCCTGGCCCGGGTAGTCCGCGCCCAGGGTGCGGATGCCGAGTCTGACCTCCTCGGGCACCGCGTCGAGGACCTCGTTGAAGGCCTGCTTGGCCGCCGCCATGCGGGACTTGCCGTCGATGTCGCGGGCCCGCATGGAGCCGCTGACGTCGAGGACCAGCTCGACCTTGGGGGATTCCTTCGCCACCGGCTCGTCGGCGGACGCGCTCGTGGGCGTGAGCGCGACGCTCAGGGCGGCGAGCAGCGCGCAGGCCCCGGTCGCCAGCCGTTTTCTCGTGATCATCGCCGGATCGTATTGATGATCCTCGGACAATCCAAAACCGGGGTGGCCGCGAGACCCTGAAAGAGGGTCAGCGGTGCTCGGGGTTGGCGAACTCCGGGCGACACCCGGCGTCCCACTCCGCCCGTACGTTCCCGTACGCCGGGATGCCGCCGGTCCGTTTGAGCAGCCCGGCCAGATGCATCAGGTTCCAGGCCATGAACGTGGTGTTGCGGTTGGTGAAGTCGTTCTCCGGGCCGCCCGAGCCGGGGTCCAGGTAGGAGGGCCCGGGGCCCGCCTCCCCGATCCAGCCCGCGTCCGCGCCCGGCGGCACCGCGTACCCCAGGTGCTGGAGGCTGTACAGGACGTTCATCGCGCAGTGCTTCACCCCGTCCTCGTTGCCGGTGATGAGACAGCCCCCGACCCGCCCGTAGTACGCGTACTGCCCGGCGTCGTCGAGGAGCCCCGAGCAGGAGTACAGCCGCTCGATGACGCGCTTCGTCACGGAACTGTTGTCGCCCAGCCAGATCGGCCCGCACAGCACCAGGATGTCGGCGGCCATCACCCGTTCGTACAGCTCGGGCCAGGCGTCCGCCGCCCAGCCGTGCTCCGTCATGTCCGGCCACACGCCCGGCGCGAGGTCCAGGTCCACCGCCCGCACGACGGAGGTCGTCACGCCCTGCGCCTCCATGACGGACCGGCTGCGTTCGACGAGCCCGTCGGTGTTGCTGACCTCGGGGGAGCGCTTCAGGGTGCAGTTGACGTAGAGCGCGCTGAGATCGTCGTACCGGTACGGGGGCGATGCGGGCACGGTCATCTGCGCTCTCCTCGGGGGACGGGATCCGGGACGGGACCGCCCCCAGCCTGTCCGGCACCCCGCCACCGGGCCACTCCGGCACACCCGAACGCATGAGAGCGGGACCCGGGGTCCGGCGGGGCGCCGGGGCGGGGCGGGGAGCGGGTCTGACGGGGCGCCGGGTGTCGGGCCCAGAGGTCCGGCCGGGGCGGGCACGGCGGCGGGTGCCGGGCGTCGGGTCCGGGGCGGCGGCGCGTCCGGGCGACGGCGGTTTCCGGCCCGTCCCGCCCCTCTACGCCGAGCCCCGGAGGGAGGGGTGACTCCCTCCGGGGCGGACCCCGTCCGCCGGGGGCGAGCCGGGTCCGGTGCCACGGCCGTGCGGCCGTGCGCCCTTCCCCGCGCTGGTGAGCGGGCGCCCGGGTCCGGTGCGCCCCCGCGCGCCGCACTCCCGGGCGCCGTCCTCGTGGGTGATCGGGTCAAGTTCCGCGCGGTTCCGGCCGCAGGGCCCGGTGGCGTGTACCGGCCACGGAGCCCCGCCCCGGGACCGTACTACCGTGCACGGGCCATGTCCCGCCCCCGCCCGGCGCGGTGAAACCGCCCTCGCCCGGTGCAGTGACAGGGGAGAGAACCGTATGCCGTCCTCCATGCCCCATCTCCGGCACGACTTCGCGGCGTCCCTCGTCGTCTTCCTGGTGGCCCTGCCCCTCTGCATAGGCGTGGCCGTCGCCTCCGGTGTCCCCGCCGAACTCGGTCTGATCACCGGCATCGTCGGCGGTCTCGTCACCGGCCTGATGCGCGGCAGCAGCCTTCAGGTGTCCGGCCCGGCCGCCGGGCTCACCGTGCTCGTCCTCGAAGCGGTCCGGACCCTCGGGGTCGCCGTGCTGGGCCTCGCCGTGCTCCTCGCGGGCCTCCTCCAGATATTCATGGGCCTGCTGCGGTGGGGCCGTTGGTTCCGGGCCATCTCCCTCTCCGTGGTCGAGGGGATGCTGGCGGGGATCGGGCTCGTCATCGTCGCCGGCCAGTTGTACGCCGCTGCCGGTGCCGTCGCCCCGGCCACCGGCCTGGACCGCGTCGCCGGTCTTCCGGGCGCCCTGGCGCGGGTGCTGACCGACACCGACGCCCTGGCGCCGCTCGCCGTCGCCACCGGCACGGTCCTGGTGATCGTCGGCTGGCGGTACGCGCCGCGCCGGGTCCGGGCGGTGCCGGGGGCGCTGGTCGCGATCGTGCTCGCGGCCCTCGTGACCGCCCTGTTCGGGCTGCCGGTGGTGACCGTACGGATCGACGGGGTGCTGGCCGCCGTCCGTCCGCCGGGGGAGGAGGCCTTCGCCGCGTTCGGCGACCTCGCGCTGTTCGGCACGGCCCTGGCCTTCGCGCTGATCGCCTCCGCCGAGTCGCTGTTCGGCGCGGCGGCGGTGGACCGGCTCCACGACGGGCCCCGCACCGACTACGACAAGGAACTGGTCGCGCAGGGCGTCGGCAACACGATCTGCGGTCTGCTCGGCGCCCTGCCCATGACGGCGGTGGTCGTGCGCAGCGCGGCCAACGTGCGGGCGGGGGCCAGGACGAGGGCGGCCCGGGTGCTGCACGGGCTGTGGCTGCTGCTGTTCGCGGCCCTGCTGCCCGCGACCCTGCGGTTCGTGCCGCTCGCGGCGCTCGCCGGGGTCCTGGTCCACGCGGGCTGGAAGCTGATCCCGTTCGGGCGGGTGGCCGCGCTGTGGCGGGGCCACCGGGGAGAGGCGTTCATCCTGGTGGTGACGGCGCTGGCGATCGTCTCCGTCAGTATGCTCGAAGGGGTCCTGGTGGGGCTCGCGCTCTCCGTGGGCAAGGCCGCGTGGGACGCCTCCCACCTGCGGACGGTCCGCACCGACGACGGCTTCGGCCCGGTCAGGGTGTCCCTGTCGGGGAACGCGAACTTCCTGCGGCTGCCGAAGATGCTCGACGCCCTGGAGTCGCTGCCGAAGGACCGGCCGGTCGAGCTGGACCTCTCCGGGCTCCATCAACTGGACCACGCCTGCCGGGCGGCCCTGGAGTCCTGGGCCGCCCGGCACTGCGCCGCCGGGCCCGGGGCCGTCAGCCTCCACGCGCTGCCGGAGCACCGCCCCGCCGCCGACGGCGAACAGGTCGGGGCGGTGCCGTGAGCCGCTACCAGATCGCCTCGACCCACTCGGGGTGGTCGATGAACGGGTTCCGGTTGCCCTGGTAGGTGGTGAAGACCAGGTCGTTGCGGCGCTCCTCGAAGGCGCTCGGCGGGTCCTGCTCGTTCCACTGCTTCAGGACCGAGAGACGGCCGTGCAGCGGGACGCTGCCGTTGCCGGTCGACTCGTTGGGCTCCAGGTCGGCCCAGCCGTCGCCGCCCTCGTAGCGGACGGTCATGTAGAGGATCATCCGGGCGACGTCGCCCTTGTCGGCGTCGCGCGGCTCGAAGGAGTCGCCGTCGGTGTAGCTCCCGGGCGCGCCGCCGACCGGGCTGCCGCCCTTGTCGAAGTCCTTGTTGCCCCGGGTGCTGTTGACCTGGACGTCGGCCGCGCGCAGGTGGTGGAGGTCGGTGCCGGGCCCGGCGGAGGTGCCGAAGTCGCCGTGGGACTGGGCCCAGGTGTGCTCGCGGTTCCAGTTGCCGACGTTGCCGCCGTTGAGGCTCTTGCTCCGCGAGGTGCCGCTGTAGAGCAGGATGACGTTGCTGGTGTTGGCGGGGTCCTGGTCGGTGGCCTTGAGGGCGTTCCAGACGGCGTCGTACGAGATCTTCGTGGTGCCGGTGCTGATGATGGTGTGCAGCGAGGACTTGAGGCTGGTACCGGTCTTGCCGACGGCGTTCTTGTAGTACGTGGTGTCGTACGCGGTGGTGGTGGCGTTCGCGGGAGTCGCGGTGACCGCGGGGAGCGTGACGCCGACGAGGGCGGCGGCGACGGCCGTCGCCCACACCTTCACTCTGCCGATCCGCACAACGGACATGGGGGGCCCTTTCCCGGGGACGGCACGCGCGGGACGGCGGGACGGGCTCGACGCCACCGCTGTCTACGCGTGTTGACTTCGTGTCACCGGGAGAGTGGCACACGTCAGGTACCTGACATGTAACGGGGAGGAGGCTGTTCCGTGACGTTCCGGCATCGGGCGGAACCTGTCACCCGTAGCCGCGAAAGGCCCCGTTCCCGCGGCGCCGGCCGGTCCGCCCGTCCGCCCCGCGACGACCGGGAACCTCCCGCTCCGCGCCGCGGCCCCGCCGCGTCCGCTCAGCCGCCCCGGACGTCCACCGGCATCCCCTTCGGCTCCTTGATCCGCTTCATGATGATCTGCGAGTTGACCTCCGTGACCCCCGCCAGGGTCGTCAGCCGCTCGATCCACAGCCGCTCGTACGCCGCGAGGTCCGCCACCGCGATCCGCAGCAGACAGCCGGGGCTTCCGAACAGCCGGTACGCCTCGATCACGTCCGGCACGTCCTGCAGCGCCGCCTCGAACGCCTCCACCGTCTCGCGGTCCCGGCGCACCTCCACCGAGACCAGGACCTCGAAGCCCCGCCCCACCGCCGCCGGGTCGATGACCGCCCGGTACCCCCGGATCACCCCGTCCTGCTCCAGCTGGCGCACCCGCCGCAGGCAGGGCGAGGGGCTGAGGCCCACCCGCTGGGCCAGCTCCTGGTTGCTCAGCCGCCCGTCGTCCTGAAGCTCACGCAAGATGTGGAGATCGATTCGGTCCATGACGCAATCATCTACCACGATGAAACAATTCAGCGGGCAATTTAGCAATCGTCTAGCGCGTGCTCTCGCCTATCGTTGCGGGACCAGGTGATTTCAGGACGGAAAGCGGAAAGAGGACAGCGGGCATGGAGCGGACGGACGACGGGGGAGCGCGCCGGATCGTCGTCATCAGCACCGGCGGCACCATCGCCAGCCGCTGGCAGGGCACCGGCTACGCCGCCGACGCCTCGGGCGACGCCGTCCTCGCCACCGCGCCCCTCCCCGAGGGCGTCACCGTCGAGGTCGTCGACCTGTTCAACGTCAACAGCTCCCGCATGACGGCGGCCCACCAGCTCGCCCTGCTGCGCACCGTCCACGAGACCCTCGCCGACCCCGGCGTCGACGGTGTCGTCGTCACCCACGGCACCGACACCCTGGAGGAGACCGCCTTCCTCCTGGACCTGCACCACACCGACCCCCGCCCGGTCGTCCTCACCGGCGCCCAGCGCCCCTTCGGCACCGGCGACGGGGACGGCCCCGGCAATCTGTACGACGCGCTCCAGGTCGCCTCCACCGTCAGGGACCTCGGTGTCCTCGTCGTCTTCGACGGGCGCGTCCACGCGGCCCGGGGCACGGTCAAGACCCGGACCCTGGACGCCGACGCCTTCTCCGACCCCTCCGCCGCGCGTCTCGGCCGCGTCGGCTTCTCCCGGGTGGACATCGCCCGGCGGCCCCGGCGCCCGGAGCCGCTGCCGCTGCCCGCCGCCGCGCGCACCGCGAGCCCCGACGACCCCGGCGCCACCCCGCTGCCGCGCGTGGACGTCGTGACCCACCACTCCGGCGGCGACACGGTGCTCTTCGAGGCGGCCCTCGCCGCGGGCGCCCGTGGGATCGTCCTGGAGGCCACCGGGGCGGGCAACGCCACCCCGGAGGTCGTCGAGGCGGTCGCCGCCGCCGTCGCCCGGGGCGTCCTCGTCGCCGTGACCACCCGGGTCCCGGCCGGACCCCTCGCCGAGATCTACACCGGCGGCGGAGCCGTCGACCTCGTCGCCGCCGGGGCGCTCCTCACCGGAACCCTGCGGGCCGCGCAGGCCAGGATCGCCGTCCTCGCCGCGCTCCTCGCCGGAGACGAGCGCTCCGGGACGGATTCCGCCGCGACCGGCTCCGCCGTGACCGGAGCCGACCCCGCCGAGGCCGGGCGCCCCGGAGCCGGGCCCTCCGTGACCGGCTCCGCCCGGAGTACGGCCCTGCTGCGCCGCCTCCTCGACGGACCGGTGCGCGACGAACCGGCCTGGGCCGCCGACACCGCCCACCCCGTCGCCGACGCCTCCGTCGCCGCCCGCGCCTGACGCGGTACGGCACCCCCCCGAATCCCGGCTCGCGGACGGCGCCCCCCAGCCCGCCCGCGAGCCGGACCCATTTCCCGGACCGGCCACCGCCCGGTCCGTACCTTCCCGACGGGCGTAAGTTACCCGTCGGTTTCTCGTGACTTCCCCGACCGGCGACAGTAGAACGTGTTCCCATTCGCTCACGAGTGAGGGGCAGCACATGAGTGAAAATCCTCTGTCGGACAGGGGGAACAGCGGTGTCAGCCGCCGCCGCTTCCTCGCCGGAACAGGTTCTCTTCTCGGGGCCGCCGCCCTGGCCGGCACCATCACCTCCGCGCAGGCCGACACCGGCCCCACCGCGATCCCCACCTCACCCCTCCCCACCGGCACACACGTTCCCGCACTCGTGATCGGCACCGGCTACGGCGGCTCCGTCGCCGCGCTCCGGCTCGCCCGCGCGGGCGTGGACGTGCACATGGTCGAGATGGGCATGGCCTGGGACACCCCGGGACCGGACGGCAAGATCTTCGCCAACACCACCCGCCCCGACTACCGCTCCTTCTGGCTGCGCACCCGCACCAAGCAGCCGCTCAGCAACTTCCTCGGCTTCCCCCTCGACAAGGACGTGCCCCGCCACACCGGCATCCTCGACGCCGAGGACTTCTCCGGCATCACCGTCTACCAGGGCCGGGGCGTCGGCGGCGGCTCCCTCGTCAACGGCGGCATGGCCGTCACCCCGCGCCGGGAGAACTTCGCCGCCATCCTCCCGACCGTCGACACCGCCGAGATGTACGCCACCTACTACCCGCGCGCCAACGCCGGACTCGGCGTCACCTCCGTCGACCGGACCTGGTGGGAGAACGCCTCCTGCTACCAGTACGCCCGCGTCGGCCGCAAGCACGCCGAACGCTCCGGCTTCCCCTTCGTCTTCGTGCCCAACGTCTACGACTGGGACTACATGAAGCAGGAGGCCGCCGGAGCCGTACCCAGGTCGGCCCTCGACGGCGAGGTCATCTACGGCAACAACGCGGGCAAGAAGAACCTCCAGAAGACCTACCTCGCCCAGGCCGCGGCCACCGGCCGCGTCGCCGTCACGGCGCTCCACAAGGTCACCTCCGTCACCCCGGCGCCCGGCGGCGGCTACACCGTCGCCGTCGACCAGATCGACACCACCGGCGCCACCCTCACGAGCAAGACCGTCACCGCCGACAAGGTCTTCTTCGCCGCCGGGAGCGTCGGCACGAGCAAGCTCCTCACCCGGCTGAAGGCCACCGGAGCGCTCCCCGCCCTCAACGACCAGATCGGCAAGGGCTGGGGCGACAACGGCAACGTCATGTGCGGCCGCGCCAACCACATGTGGGACGCGACCGGCAAACTCCAGTCGGCCATGCCCACCGCGGGCATCGACAACTGGGACGCGGGCGGAGCCTTCGCCGAGGTCGCCCCGCTGCCCACCGGCATCGAGACCTACGCCTCCTTCTACCTCTCCATCACCAAGACGCCGCACCGGGCCGAGTTCACCTGGAACCCGGCCACCGGCACGGTGGACCTCAGCTGGGACCGGGCCTGGAAGCAGACCTCCATCGACGCGGCGAAGACCATCTTCGACAAGATCAACGCCAAGGAGGGCACGATCTACCGCACCGACCTCTTCGGCCTCTACAAGATCTGGGGCGACCACCTCACCTACCACCCGCTCGGCGGCGCCGTCCTCGACCGCGCGACCGACAACCACGGACGCCTCCACGGCTACAACGGGCTGTACGTCATCGACGGCGCACTGATCCCCGGCAACACCAGCGTCAACCCGTTCGTCACCATCACGGCCCTCGCCGAACGCAACATCGAACGGATCGTCGCCGAGGACTTCTGAACCGCGCCCACCACCCGTACGCCGGAGGGGCCGGCCGGACACCCGGCCGGCCCCTCCGGCGCGTCCCTCAGTGCGTCGGCAGCACACACACCTCGTCCAGGCCCAGCACCCGGTTGAGCCGCCCGAACGCCAGCCACGACCCCAGGCTCATCGTCAGCTCCACGATCTCCGCCTGGCTGTAGCACCCCGTCATCCGCGCCCAGAACTCCTCGTCCAGACCGTGGTGGTCCAGCGCGTACCGCTCCGCGTACTCGGCGGCGAGCCGGGTCCGCTCGTCGAAGGACTCCGAGACCTCCGTCTCCCGCCAGGCGGCCACGACCGTGTCGAACCCCTCCTCGACCTTCACCCCGTCCCGGTCCGTACGCCAGTCCAGACAGAAACCGCAGCCGTTGATCTGCGCGATCCGCAGCCGCGCCGCCTCGAACTCGCGCAGCCCCAGCGTCGTATGGGCGTACACGGACAGCGAGAAGTTCGCCGCCGCCGTCCCGATCTCCGGCACCATGTCGCCCCACACGTACCCGATCGGCTCCTGGCCCCCGGGAATGTCGATGATCACCGTGCGCTCCTTCCCAGCTTGCCCACCGCGGGACGCAGCGGCACGTCCAGCGCGTCGTACAGACCCGGCTCCGCCGCCACCAGCCAGTCGATCGCCCCGACGAGCCGTCCCACCGCCGTCGCGTTCCCGCCCGCCGACCGGTTCTCGCCCTCGGCCGTCGCCGCCACCGTCACCTCGATCCGGGGACTCCCCTCGACGATCACGCGGTGCGCCCCCGCCCCGTCCGGCGGCACCGGCCAGTCCGGCGCGCAGGAGGGATGGATGCGGGTCACGTGCTCGATCACGATCCGGGGCTCCCCGCCGACGATCCCCTGCACCTCGAACCGGATCGCCCCCTGCGTCCCCGCCTCGAACACGCCCATCGTGCGGGTCTCCACGGTCGACTCCAGCGGGCGCCGGTCCACCGTCTCGCGGATCTCCTCGACCTCGGCGCCCAGCGCGCGGGCCATCAGCCGCACCTGCCCGCCCCACACCATCGTCGGCACCGAGGGGAGCAGCATCGGCGGCTCGTACGCCAGCGGGCGGCCCATCCCGATCAGGTCCCGGACCGAATCCTCCTGCTCGTACGTCGAGTAGTCGAAGATCTCCTGGCAGCGGATCGCGTCCACCGTGCTCCCCAGACCGCTCACCAGCAGCGGCAGCACATCGTTGCCCCAGCCCGGGTCCACCCCCGACACGAAGAGCGAGCCGCCGCCCTCGGCGACCGCCGCGAGGACCGGCTCGCGGAACTCGGGCGGCGCGTTGCGCTGGTCGTACAACGGGTACAGCGCGGGGGTGACGACCACCGCCCCGGTGCGCACCGCCCGCGCCACGTCCTCCAGCGCCCCGTCCGGCCGGGTGTCGCCGGACGCCGCGTACACCACCGCCCCCGGGCGCCCGCCGAGGACGGCGCCGACGTCGTCGACGGCCGTCACCCCGAGGTCGTGGCCGAGCCCCGCGAGACGGCCCGCGTCCCGTCCGACCTTCGCCGGATCGCAGACCAGCACGGCCGCGAGCTCCAGCCCTGGATGGGCGTCCACGGCACGGATCGCCGCGCGCCCGACATTCCCGGTACCCCACACCACCGTCCGAATCATGCGCGGAGGGTAGCGCCGGGCCGCGGAGGTTCCCAGGCCTGTGCCGAACAGATCTGACGAATCGTCAGAATAGCTTTCCATGAACGGAGTTCGTCATCCCAGGCGCAGCGTCACGAACGGCACGGTGTCGCCCGGCAGGACGTACCGCTCCACCTCGGTGAAGCCCCGCGCCCGCGCGGACCGCAGCCCCTCCGCGCCGGTCGCGAGCACCACGGTCTCCACCCCGTCACCGCCCGGCGTCCGGGCGGGCGCCAGCCCCCGCTCGTACAGCGCCGTCCCGATTCCCCGCCGCCGGAAACCGGGCGGCGTCCGGGCGATCACGGGCCGCCGCCGGGCTCTCCGTGTCCGGCGGGCGCACCGTCCAACAGCCCACCACCACGTCCCCGAGGTACGCCGCGTCCAGCCGGTCGCGGCCCGCCCGCTCCCGCACCTCCGCCGCCGAGAGCGGCGCCGTGGGGACGATCGCGTGGTGGACGGCCCGCCGGTCCGCGAGCCGCGCCCCGTCCACCACCCGCTCCCTATGAAGATCGTTCATGGCGGCAGGAAACCGCGCCCGCCTCGGACGGGTCAGCCGCTTCCGGGCCCCCTCGGAGAGGCCCGGAGCGCTCCTCCCCGAACGGATGCGCCCGGACGGGTGAGGGCGTCGGCGCTCCCGTAGCGCCCCACGGCGAGCGGGTACGGATCGCTGCACCGCCCCCGGCCAGGAGGAACCGTCATGCCCGTCCGCGAGGGCGTCCCCGCCCTGCTGAGCACCGGCGCGCTGTGCGCGGCCCTGCTGCTCACCGGCTGTGCGGTCACCGCGCCGTCCGCCCCCGTCGTTCCCGCCGCCATCACCGGGGACGCCCGTCCGGAACCCGCGCCGGGCGCGCCGGGACGGCGGGCCGCCCTCCCCGCGCCCCGGCTGCCGGGCATCGGCCCGGTGACCCAGGCGCTCGTCCCCGACGGCACCACCCAGGTGCTCGTCGTCACCGGCGCCACCGCCGACTCGTCCACCTCCACGGCGGTCCTCTACGAGCGGGGGCCCCAGGGCCGCTGGACCCTCACGGGGGGCCCGTGGTCCGCCCACAACGCGCTGCGCGGCTGGACCTCCGACCACAGCGCGGGGGACCTGCGCACCCCGATCGGGGTCTTCCGGCTCGGTGACGCGGGCGGCCGTCTTCCCGACCCCGGCGCCCGTCTCCCGTACGACCAGGACGAGCAGTTCGCGATCAGCGGCACCGGATTCGGCGGCGAACCCCTCGAAGGCTCCTTCGACCACGTGATCGCCATCGACTACAACCGCGTCCCCGGCCGCACCCCGCTCGACAAGGAACGCCCGCTCGGCGACGGGAAGGGCGGCGGCGTGTGGATCCACGTCGACCACGGCGGCCCCACCCAGGCGTGCGTCGCCCTGGACCGCGAGTCGCTCCGCGGCCTGCTCCGCGCCCTCGACCCGGTGCGGGAACCCGTCGTGGTCATGGGCCCGGCGCCCGAACTCGCCCTCTGAGGAGGGCACCACCGAGGCGCGCACCACCGAGGCGCACGCCGCCGGGGGCGCTACCGGAAGGGTCGTCCCGGTCCGCCGGGCGGCCCCGCCCGCCCGTGGTCCCGGCCCCGCCCGGCCGTGGTCCCGGCCCCGTGGGGTCACTCGCCCCGGTGGACCCGACCGCCCGTGGGTCACTTCCCCCCGGTGGATCCGACCGCCCCGTGGAACGCGCCCGTGTGGACGCGGACCTGCTCCGGCGTCAGATACGCGTCGGTGTACTCGAAGTCCTTCAGCGTCCCCGACCGCGTCGACAGGAACCCGGTCCGCACGTAGTCGTCCCCGGCGACCGCGTTCAGCAGCCAGTTCGTCATCACCCGGGTCTTCGCCACGTTCGTCCGCAGCGCCGCCCAGTGGTAGGCGCGGGCCACGGCCTGCGCGGGCATCCCGTGCAGCTCCACGCCGAGCGGCTTGGACACCCCGTCCATCCCGCCGAGGTCGACCACGAGCCCCAGGTCCTTGTGCCGGTAGGGGTGCGTCGGCTCCCCGCGCAGCGTCGACACCAGGTTGTCCGCGACGGCCTTCCCCTGCCGCATCGCGTGCTGCGCGGTCGGCGGGCAGATCGCCCCCTCGTCGTCCTTCGTGAGGTCGGGCACGGCCGCCGCGTCACCGAGCCCCCACACCCCGTCCAGACCGGGCACCGCCATCTCCGCGGAGACGACGAGCCGCCCCCGGAAGGTCTCCGCGTCGAGCGTCCCGATCAGCGGGCTCGCCGCCACCCCGGCCGTCCAGATCAGGGTCCGGCTCGGCAGCACCCGCCCGTCGGTGAGCGTCACCGCCTCGTCGTCGACCGAAGCCACCGACACCCCGAGCGACACCTCGATGCCCCGCCGGGTCAGGATGTCCGTCGCGGCGGCGCCCAGCTTGTCGCCCAGCTCCGGCATGAGCTTCGGCGCGATGTCCACCAGATGCCACTTGATCAGCTTCGGGTCGAGCCTCGGGTACCGCTTGACCGCGTTGGTGGTGAGCAACTGGAGGCAGGCGGCCGTCTCCGTGCCCGCGTAGCCGCCGCCGACCACCACGAACCGCAGCCGGGACGCCCGCTCCTCCTCGTCGTTGCTCGCGTCCGCCAGGTCCAGTTGGGCGATGACGTGGTCACGGACGTACGTGGCCTCCGCCAGCGTCTTCATCCCGCGCGCGTGCTCGGCGAGCCCGGGGATGTCGAAGCTGCGGGTGACGCTGCCGGGCGAGAGCACCAGATGGTCGTACGGCTCCGTCACGTACTCCCCGGCGATGGTCCGCACCACACAGACCTTCGCCGCCGTGTCCACCCCCACCACGCCGCCCGGCACGATCCTGGTCCGGTGCCGCTCGCTGCGCCGCAGCGACAGCGCCACCGACTGGGGGGTCAGCACCCCGGCCGCCACCTGGGGGAGCAGGGGCAGATACAGCTGGTACGAGAACGGCGAGAGCAGGGTCAGCTGCGCCTCCCGCTCCGTGAGCCGCCGTTCGAGCCGCCGTACACAGGCCACTCCGGCGAAACCGGCGCCCACCACGAGAATCCTCGGTCGCGTCACGCTGTCCGCCTTCCGTCTGCCGTATGAGCGTGCAAGACGCCGTGAAATATGGCTGAGTATCGCTATGTGGCAATTTTTCGCTGACTATCCGTGGTTCACCCTTTTTATCGTCATTGCGGCGGGATCGCTCTTCGGCATGGTCCGCTTCGGGCCGGTGAAGCTCGGTGCCGCGGGGGTGCTCTTCGTCGGGCTGCTCCTCGGGGCGCTCGACCCGGACATCGGCGCGGCCGTGCCCGCGGGACTCCCGGTGCTCGGCCTCGCCCTGTACGTGTACACCGTCGGGCTGGAGGCCGGACCGGCCTTCTTCCGGGAACTGCGGCCCCAGCTCGCGGTGATGATCGGAGCCGTCGCCGCCCTCGTCGTCACCGCGCTCGTCGTCGGTGTCCTCGGCAACAAGGTCTTCGGCATCTCGGGTCCCTTCCTCGCGGGCGGCTACGCGGGCATCGGCACCACCACACCCGGCCTCGCCGCCGCCCAGGCGTCCTCGGCGGACCCCGCCCAGGCCGCCACCGGTTACGCGATCGGCTACCCCCTCGCCGTCGTCCTCACCATCCTCTTCGTCGCCGCCGTCGCCGCCGTCCGCAACTGGCCCGGCCGCCGCGACCCGGGCACCGGCCTCCCGAAGGAACTCGTCACCCGGACCGTGGACGTGACCCGTCCGGTCGACTGGGCCGACGTCCCCGGTTCCGCCGACGGGCGCCTCCTCG
Organism: Streptomyces sp. NPDC087215; assembly: GCF_044744885.1. Classification (NCBI taxonomy): domain Bacteria; kingdom Bacillati; phylum Actinomycetota; class Actinomycetes; order Kitasatosporales; family Streptomycetaceae; genus Streptomyces; species Streptomyces sp. NPDC087215. Next base: position 179,964 of record NZ_JBIUZD010000006.1, on the reverse strand, counting down.
TCAGCGTCCTGCGGACCGGCGGCGGCGCGCCCCGGGTCGCCCTCGCCCCCGGCACGTTCGCCCCCGGCGAGCAGGTCGTCCTGGTCGGCGGACCCGAAGCGGTCGCCGCCGGGACCGCCGCGCTCGGCAGCGAGTCCCCGGCCCATCTCCTCGACCGGCGCGACACCGTCGACTACCGGCGCATCCTGCTCACCAACCCCGACCTCGCGGGCCGCACCGTCGCCGAACTCGACCTCGGGAAGCACTACGGGGCCAAGGCCACCCGCGTCCGGCGGGGCGACCAGGACCTGCTGGCCGCCGAGGACCTGCTGCTCCAGCTCGACGACCGCGTCCGGGTCGTCATGCCCCGGGAGCGGACCTCCGAGGTGACCGCCTTCCTCGGCGACACCGAGGCCAAGGTCAGCGAGGTCAGCGCCGTCAGCATGGGCCTCGGTCTCGCCGCCGGGTTCCTCATCGGCATCCCCAAGCTCACCCTCGGCTCCACGGTCCTCTCCCTCGGCACCGCCGCCGGACCCCTCGTCATGGCCATGATCCTCGGCCGGGTGCGGCGCACCGGCCCCCTGGTGTGGGTCCTGCCGACCCGCGCCAACCTCACGCTCCGCCAGATCGGCCTGCTGGTCTTCCTCGCCTGCGTCGGACTCACCTCGGGCTACGCCTTCCGCCGTGACGCCTTCTCCCTCTTCGGCCTCAAACTGCTCGTCGTGCTCCTCGTCAGCGCGGTCCTGAGCTACGCCCTGATGCTCCTGGTCGCCCGGCTGCTCGGCCAGAGCAGGCCCCGCACGATGGGCCTCCTCGCCGGGTACGTGGGCAACCCGGCCATCACCGCGTACGCCAACAGCCGGGTCTCGGACAGCCGGGTCAACACCGGGTACGCGACCCTGTTCGCCCTCGCGATCCTGGTCAAGATCGTCTGCATCCAGCTGATCGTGGGCCTCTGAGCCCCCGGTGGGGCACCCGCGAGCCCGGGGTCCGGCACGTCGGGGGCCGGAAAGCCCCCGTGCGGCCGGGTGTGCCCGTGTCCTCGGCCCTCGGGGCAGGAGACCGCGTCCCCGGGGCCGCGCGGGTCAGAGGACCACGACGCCCAGCGGCCGGGAGCCGGCGGGCAGCCGGCGCGTGTCGCCCGAGGCGAGGTCGACGACGCTGAGACCGTCCCAGTAGCCGTCCCGGGTGAACCCGCCCGTCACATAGGCGGTCCGCCCGTCGGCGGAGACGGCCACGTCCTCGTGGGGCCCCTCCAGCGGGTAGACCCGCTCGGTCCCGTCGGGCTTCCGCACCGTCAGGGACGGCCCCCGGTCCTCGGCCGGGTCGATGGGACCCGTACCCACCGCGAACAGCGTTCCGTCGGCGGTCACGACCGCGCCGTGCTGATGCGTGTCCGCCGTCATCTGCTCGATCGCGGTCCGCCCGGTCCGGGGGTCCATCACGGCGAGCCGCTCGCCCTCGAAGGGCAGCAGCAGCTTCCCGTCGGACGGGCGCACGGCCGCGTAGTGCGGCTTCAGCCAGGAACCGAGCCCGCCCCCGGTGCCGTACGGTGCGACCTCCACGCGCCGGGACTCCAGCGTCCCCGCCGTGACCACGGTGACGTCGAAGGAGTCGTGGTTCGTCGCGTACACCTCCCGGCCGTCCCGCGACACGTCCACGTCGAAGGGACGGCGGCCCACCGGCACGGTGCCCGTGACCCGCAGCGCCGTCGTGTCCACGACCTCCAACACGCCGTTCCCGCCGGGCACGTTGACCCCCACGTAGACCCGGCGCCCGTCCGGCGAGAGCGCGATGCCCATGCCCCCGCCCCGGTACTCGCCGGTCGTCACGGGCCCGGAGTCCGTCTCGTACGGGACGAGCGCGAGCCGCTGCCGGGTCCGGGTGTCCACCACCGCCACCCCCTCGGCCGTCGCCACCCAGGCCCGCCCGTCCCCGCCCACCACGAGGCCGTAGGGCGCGGTGCCGACCCGCACGGAACCCGTGGCGCCCTTCGCCGGATCGACGAACGTCACCGTGTCGGCGCCGAAGTCGGCGACGAGCAGCGAGCCGGACACGGGCCGGGCGGGCGCCCCCGGCACCGTCGCGGGCCCGCCGGAGGAGGGAGCGGCCGGGGACGGCACGGCGGCGGAGCCCCTCGGCGACGCGGCCCCCGTCCCTCCGGAGGCCCCGGCGCACCCGGCGAGCAGGACGACGGAGACCGCCGCCGGGACGAGCACCTGGGCGGCGCGGGACGCGCGGCGGAACTTCGGCATGACGGACTCCTCGGTCGGACGGACACGGACGGACACGGACGGACACGGGCGGACACGGGCGGACACGTCCCGGACGGGCCCGCACCCTGCCCCGATCCTCCGCCCCCGCCGGGACCGGCACGGTCCGACGCCCGGCCCCCGTCGAGGAGCCGTCCGGACGACACCGGGGTCGGCCGAACGGCTGACCCGCACCGCCCACCGGGCGGGGGACCATGCCCGGCCGGGGACGTCACGGCGTTCCGGAAGCGTCCGATCCCAGCCGCCCGCGCGCCCGGACAGAGCGCGGGCGGACAGAGCGCGCCCGGACAGAGCGCGGTCGGCCGCCCGCGCGCCCCCGGAGCCGTCCCCGGCCCCGGGGCCCGTACGCTCCCGGCAGCGCCCGGTCAGCCGCCCGCGTGCCCCAGGAAGCACAGCATCCGCTCGACACAGAGCGCCGCCGCCTCCGGTACGTGCGAGGCGGTGCCCGGCTCCGTGAACAGGTGCGCGCTCCCCGGGTACAGGAACAGCTCCCGGTCCGCCGCCCCGGCCGTCAGCGCGCGGGCCGCGTCGAGATCGCCCTCACCGGCGAAGAACGGATCGGCGTCCATGCCGTGCACCTGCGCGGGCACCCCCTCGGGCCAGACGGCCCCGAACTCCCCGACCGGCGCGCAGGCGCCGATCAGCAGGGCCCCGCGCGCCCCGGGCCGGGTCTGCGCCAGCTTCTGCGCGGGCAGCACACCGAGCGAGATCCCCGCGTACACCACGGGCCCGGACAGTTCGTCGGCCGCGCGCTCACCGCGCGCCAGGACCGTGTCGAAACCGGTCTCCCGGGCGTACCCCACTCCGGCCTCCAGCGTGGTGAACGTACGCCCCTCGTACAGATCGGGCACCCGCACCGTGTGTCCCGCCCGCCGCAGCTCCCCGGCGAAGGCGCGCACGCCCTCCGTCAGTCCCAGCGCGTGGTGGAAGAGCAGAACCTCGGCCATGTCGCCATCCCCTGATCGTCGGTGACGGCCGTGCCACCCCGGGACATGGCCGTTCGCCGAGCAGCATGACGCACCCCACCGACAACGCCCCGGGCCCGGCGAGGGCCCGGCGGGGAGTCCGGCTCAGCGCAACGGCCGGTGCGGCACCACGGCCGCCGCCTGGCCCACCACGCCCACCGGACCACCGACGCCCATCGGCCCGCCCGCGGCCTGGTGCGGCACGACACCGTGCGGCGCGATCCCGCCCTGCGGGCCCGGAGCACCCTGCGGCGGCAGCTGGAAGTACCGGCTCAGGTCCCGCAGGACCGCCTCCGCGACCTGACGGACGTCACCCGGAACATCCCCCCGCTCCCGTATGAGCTGGGCGTAGATCGGTGCCGTGCCGTCCGCGTGGTTCATGGGGCTCGCTTCCTCCTCCTGTGCCGGTGACATCACCGACAGGCCGACGGGGAGTCTACGGGGCGCCACCGACACGCCCCCCTGCGGCGCCCGCGCGCGAACCCCCGCACCGCCGCCCGCCAGGGAAAACGGTTGGGCTCCCGCGCTCCGCCGACGGAGAATGGACCATCGAACCCACGGGAGGGACCCCATGAGCCAGGCGACCCTGACTCTCCACGACCTGATGCCGCCCGACGAGCTCTCCGCCGCGCTGGCCGAAGGCCACGTCACGCGCAAGCGCCACCCCGAGCTGCCGCTGTCGATCTACACGTACACCCGCGCGTGCCAGTACGCCCAGCACTGGAACCGGGTCACCACCCGGTGCCGGGGCCTGGTCGCCGACGACAGCGGCCGGATCGTCGCGCTCCCCCTCCCCAAGTTCTTCAACCTCTCCGAGCACACCGGCGGACGCCCCTACGCGCCGCCGCTGCCCGACGAGCCCTTCGAGGTGTACGACAAGGTCGACGGCAGCCTCGCCGTGGTCTTCCACTACGCCGACCGCTGGCACGCTGCCTCCAAGGCGTCCTTCACCAGCGCCCAGGCGACCTGGGCGCAGCACCGGCTGAACACCGCCGACACCACACGGCTGACCCCCGGCGTCACCTACCTCGCGGAGATCCTCCACCCCGGCAACCGCATCGTCGTGAACTACGGCGACCGCCGCGACCTCGTGCTGCTCGCCGCCTTCGCCGCCGACGGCACCGAGACGCCCCTCGCGGAAGCCGCGGACGGCTGGGACCCGATCGGTTCCGTCGTCCGCACCTGGCCCGCCACCAGCGTCGACGACCTCAGGGCCCTGACCGAGTCCGACACCCTCCCCGACGGACGCCGGGCCACCGGAACCGACGCCGAGGGCTTCGTCCTGCGCTTCGCCTCCGGTCTGCGCGCCAAGGCCAAGCTCGCCGAGTACGTACGCCTCCACAAGGTGCTCACCGGCGTCACCGAACGGGACATCTGGCGCGGCCACGGCATCCAGCGCTTCGCCGCCCTGCCCGCCCCCGTGACGGCCAAGGGCCTCGGCTGCTCCGTCGCCGAGGCCGAGGCCCACGGAGGCAAGCCCCTCGACGCCCTCCTCGAACAGGTGCCGGACGAGTTCGACGCCTGGGTCCGCGAGGTGATCGCCCGCCTGGAGACCGCCGCCGCCGACCGCGAACGGGCCGTCGACGAGGCGTACGCCCTCCTCGCGCCGCTCGCCGGGGACCGTGCCGCGTTCGCCCGCGCCGCCGCCCGGGAACCCGACCGGGGCCTGCGCGCCGCCCTCTTCCTCCGGCTCGACGGCCGCCCCACCGACCTCCTCGTCTGGCGGCAGCTGCGCCCCGAGGCCTCGGACCCCTTCGCCCACGACCAGGAGAACTGAACCCGTGCCCGTCGTCCACGTCATGACCGGTCTCCCCGCCTCGGGGAAGACCACGGCCGCCCGCGCCCTCCAGGCCGCCGCCGAGGGACGCCTGCGCCGCGTCAACCTCGACGACCTCCGGACCATGCTCGACCTGCCCACGGCGGACGGAGGGCGCTCCCACGGACACGAGCAGACCGTGCTCGCCGTCCAGGACGCGGCCGTCCGCGCCGCCGTCGACGGCGGCTTCGACGTCGTCGTCGACAACACCCACCTCACCCCCCACATCCCCAAGCGGCTCAAGGCCGCCGTCGCGGGGCTGGCCACCTTCGTCGTCCACGACTTCACGTCCGTCCCCGTCGAGGAGTGCGTCCGGCGTGACGCGGCCCGCGAGCGGCCCGTCGGCGAGGCCATCGTCCGGATCCTCGCCGACAAGCACGCCAAGGCCACCAGGGGCGGCTGGCGGCTCACCGCGGACTGGCTCAACGACCGGCCCGCCGTCGAGCCGTACGTCCCCGATCCCGCGCTGCCCTCGGCCGTCATGTGCGACATCGACGGCACCCTCGCGCTGCGCGTCGACCGGGGCCCGTACGACTTCACGCGCTGCGACCGCGACCTGCTCAACCCGCCCGTGCGCGACGCCCTGCTGGCCTTCCGGCACACCCAGCGGGACCGGATCGTGCTGCTCTCCGGCCGGAGCGAGGACCACCGCGCCCTCACCGAGGGCTGGCTCGCCCACCACGAGGTGCCCTACGACGAGCTGTGGATGCGCCCCTCCGGCGACGGGCGCGCCGACGACCTGGTGAAGGCCGAGCTCTTCGACGCCCACGTCCGCCACCGGTACGCCGTCCGCGTCTCGCTCGACGACCGCGACCGGGTCGTCGAGCTGTGGCGCCGGATGGGCCTGCCCACCTGGCAGGTCGACTACGGCGCCTTCTGACCCCGCGCCGCCCGGCGGCGGGAGTGGCCGATCCACCCCCGCCGCCGTGTCAGGATCGTGGGATGGTGGAAAAGATCATTGCGGCGTGCGACGGCGCGTCGAAGGGAAACCCCGGCCCCGCGGCCTGGGCGTGGGTCATCGGCGGCGCCGACGGTACGGTCGACCGCTGGGAGGCGGGACCGCTCGGCCGGGCGACCAACAACGTGGCCGAACTCACGGCCCTGGAACGACTGCTCGAAACGCTCGACCCGGCCGTGCCCGCCGAGGTCCGGATGGACTCCCAGTACGCCATGAAGGCGGTCACGACCTGGCTCCCCGGCTGGCGCCGCAAGGGCTGGAAGACCTCCTCGGGCAGCCCCGTCGCCAACAAGGAACTGGTCGTCCGCATCGACGCCCTGCTCACCGGCCGGGACGTCGACTTCGTCTACACCCCGGCCCACCAGGTGGACGGCGATCCGCTCAACGACGCCGCCGACCGGGCGGCCAGCCACACGGCCCGCACCCAGGAGCCCACGAGCTCCGCCGCCGGAGCCCCGCTGCCGCCCCCGGAGGCGCCGACACGCGCCTCCGCGCCCCGCAAGCGCTCCTCCGCGCCGTCCGCCTCACGGAGCACCTCCGAAGGCGCCACGGCGACCCGCGCGACCCGCCCCGGAGGCGCCACCCTGAAGGCCCGGTTCGCGGGCCGCTGCCGCTGCGGCAAGGCCTACGACAAGGGCGAGACCATCACGAAGAACCCCGAGGGCTGGGGCCACCCCGCCTGCGTCTGACCCCTCCGCCCGTCCGACTGGCGGGCGGCACCGTCCGTTGTCTGAGACCGGCCGATCCGGGTGCGCGCCACCCTTCACCCAGGCGTGTACCCGGGTTCGCCCGGGGTTCTGTTCTCCGAGGGCTCGGGACTGCATACTGTCCTCCTCGCCACCGGTGACGAACCGTTTTACCTGCTCATCCGTCGTTCTCACGACATGATCGGGACCCGGCGAGAACCTCCCCCGAGCCACCGCCGCGGTCTCCCCACGGCGGGAGCTCTCCCTGCCCGTGGAAGACCCGAGGACCCGTGCCAGTACCTGTTCTCCTGACCGGGCGCTCCGTGCGCCTGGAGCCGCTGGCGATGCGGCACGCCGAAGCCCTCGCGCGGGCCGGCGGGGCGGACCGATCGGCCTACGCCTTCACCCCCGTACCCGACGGCCTCGAACCGGCCCTCGACTACATCGCCCGCGCCCTCAACGATCAGGCGGCAGGACGCTGCCTGCCCTTCGCCCTGATCAGTACCGCCGACGAACAAGTCATCGGTTCGACCCGCTTCCTCGAACTCGACTACTGGCGCGGACCGCTGGTCTGGCCGCCGGTCTCCGGAATGCCCCACGGCGATCCCCTGACCGCCGTCCCGGACGCCGCCGAGATCGGCAACACCTGGATCTCGGGAGCCGCCCGGGGCACCGGCATCAACACCGAGGCCAAGTACCTCATGTTCCGGCACGCCTTCGAAGCCTGGGGGGTCCGCCGCGTCACCCTCCGCGCCGACGCCCGCAACACCCGCTCCAGAATCGCGATCGAACGCCTCGGGGCCAGCTGCGAAGGCGTCCGCCGCGCCCACTCACGGGGGCTCGACGGAGCGGTCCGCGACACGGCCTTCTACTCGGTCCTCGACGAGGAATGGCCCACCGTCCGGGACATCATCGAACTCCGCATGTCCACCCCCCGCCAGGTGCGCGTCCCGCAGGACCTGCTCCCGGCCTGACCCTCCCCGCCACCGCTCCGACGGGCGCTCGCGCCCTCCGACGGGCGCTCGCGCCCCCACCGGAGCGGTGGTTCCATGGAAGGGACGGGAAGGACCCGACAGCGAGGACACGGAGTAGCGGCCCTCACCGGCCGCGCACCGTGCAATCAGGATCCGCGAGAAGCGGATGGGTCCTTCCCGTCCCTCCGCACGCCCCCCGTTCACCTCCGCGCACTCCGGGAGGCCCGCCGGAACCCGACCGGTACCGTGGCCGATACACCGAACAGCGCCACGCGAAGGGACCGAGCCATCGTGCCGAGCGGAACCGCCGACATAGCCCTCCGTACGGAGGGACGGGCCGGAATCATCACCCTGAACCGCCCCCGCGCCATCAACGCGCTCACCCACGCCATGGTCCTCGCCGTCGACACCGCCCTGACGGCATGGGAACACGACCCCGCCGTCCACACCGTCGTGATCGAGGGCGCCGGGGAACGCGGACTGTGCGCGGGCGGAGACATCCGCGCCATCCACGACGCCGCCCGCGCCGGAGGCTCCGCCGCCCAGGCGTTCTGGCGCGACGAGTACCGGCTCAACGCCCGTATCGCCCGCTACCCCAAGCCCTACGTCGCCCTCATGGACGGCATCGTCATGGGCGGCGGCGTCGGCGTCTCCGCCCACGGCTCCGTCCGTGTCGTCACCGAACGCTCCCGCGTCGCCATGCCCGAGACCGGCATCGGCTTCGTCCCCGACGTCGGCGGCACCCGCCTCCTCGGCCGCGCCCCCGGCGAACTCGGCACCCACCTCGCCCTCACCGGCACCCCCGTCGGCGCCGCCGACGCCCTCCTCACCGGTCTCGCCGACCACTTCGTCCCCGCCGCCGGACTCCCCGCCCTCGTCCGGGACCTGGCCGTGCTGCCCGCCGCCGAGGCCGTCGCCCGCCACACCGGCACCGCGCCGCCCGGCGTCCTCGCCGAGCAGCGCGCGTGGATCGACGCCTGCTATCCGGCCGACACCGTCGAGACCGTCGTCGAACGGCTCCTCGACAGCGGGGTGCCCGCGGCCAAGGAAGCGGCCACCACGCTCCTCGCCAAGTCGCCGACCGCCCTCAAGGCGACCCTGGCCACCCTGCGCCGCTCCCGCGCCCTCGCCACCCTCGAAGAAGTCCTCGACCTGGAGTTCCGGGTCTCCAGCGCCGCCCTCGCCACCCCCGACCTCGTCGAGGGCATCCGCGCCCAGGTCGTCGACAAGGACCGCGACCCCCGCTGGACCCCGGCCACCCTGCCCGAGGTCACGGACGCGGACGTCGCCCGCTTCTTCGCCCCGCCGCCCGGCGGCGACCTCGGCCTCGCCGTGCCCCTCCGCACCGGGACGGCTCCCGGCTCCGGGGACGCGGCCTCAGGACCCCCGCCCGGCGCCCCGGCCCGAGCCCCCCGGCCCGGCGGCGAGGTCTCCGGCCTCCGGGGCGGCGCGTGAGCACCAACACCTCCTTCGAGCCCGTCCTCGACCGCATCGCCGAGGAGATCGCCGCCCTGGCCGACCGGGGCACCCCCGCCGACTACATCCCGGCCCTCGCCGCCGCCGACCCCAACGACTTCGGCATGGCCGTCGCGGAACTCGACGGAACCGTCTACGGGGTGGGCGACTGGCGGCGCCCCTTCTCCACCCAGTCCGTCACCAAGGTCTTCACCCTCGCGCTCGCCCTCGCCGGAGAGGGCGAGTCGCTCTGGGCCCACGTCGGCAGGGAGCCCTCGGGCGACCCGTTCAACTCCCTGGTCCAGCTGGAGTACGAACAGGGCATCCCCCGCAACCCCTTCATCAACGCCGGGGCCCTCGTCGTCACCGACCACCTGCACCTGCTCACCGGTGACGCCTCCGGCACCCTGCTGGACTTCCTCCGTACCGAGAGCGGCAACCCGGACCTGGCCTTCGACACCGCCGTGGCCGCCTCGGAAGCCGCCAACGGCGACCGCAACGCGGCCCTCGCCCACTTCATGGCCTCCTACGGCAACATCCTGGGATCCGTCCCCGTGCTGCTCCGCGAGTACTTCCGGCAGTGCTCCCTCGAAGCGTCCTGCGCCGACCTCGCCCTCGCCACCGGCTTCCTCGCCCGGCACGGCCTGCGCGCCGACGGGAGCCGCCTGCTCACCCGCAGCGAGGCCAAACAGGTCAACGCCGTCATGCTCACCTGCGGCACCTACGACGCGGCGGGCGACTTCGCCTACCGGGTCGGACTCCCCGGCAAGAGCGGGGTCGGCGGAGCCGTCGTCGCCGTCGTCCCCGGCCGCTGCACCCTCTGCGTCTGGAGTCCCGGACTCGACCACCGGGGCAACTCCGTCGCGGGCGTGACCGCCCTGGACCGCTTCACCACCATCACGGGCCTCTCGGTCTTCTGACTCCGACCGGCCCGCGGCCCCCCGCCCCGGCGTCCGTCCGTACGGGATTCACCCGCCGTACGGCCCGGGGCGGACGGCCGCCGGTTCACCGAGGGCCCCGGCGGCCGTCCGCCACGCCTCGGTGACCGCCCCGTGGGCCAGCTCGGTCGCGGCGGCCACGTCGTCCGGCAGCCGGATCGCGCTCCCGATGTGCACATGCAGCCCCGGTCTGCGGACCGGCGCCGTGAGCAGCCCAGCGAGCTGCTTCGTCCGGCCGCCCGAGACGATCCGCCGGGCCCCGGCCTGACCGATCGGCACGACCGGCGCCCCGGTGGCCCCGGCGAGCCGCGCCAGCCCGGTGCGGAACGACTCCGGACCCCGCTCGGCGGAGTCCGGGCGCGGCGGGATGCGCCCCTCCGCGTACATCATCACGTGCCGTCCCGAGGCCAGCGCGACCGCGGCCCGGTCGAGCGCGACGGCCGCCCGCGCCGTGTTCCGGTGCACCGGCACGTGCCCCTCCCGGGTCAGCGCCCGGCCCAGCAGCGGAATCCGCCAGAGCCCGGCGGTGGCGAGCACCACCGGTTCCACGGCCAGCCGGACGCGGAGCGCGGCGAGCACGAGCGCCGGGTCGGCCGTCGACGTGTGGTTCACGACCAGGATGCTGCCCGGTTCGACCCGGGCGCCGGGGTCGGCGGTGACGGTCAGCCGGCCGAAGAACGGGACGACACGGGCGGCGATGCGACTGAGCACGTACGGGCTCCCTGATGGCGACGGGTGTGCTGACCCGCCCATCGTGCGGGGCGGTGCGGGAACCCGGCATGAGCACGCGTACTCACTCCGCCGCGCCCGGCGACTCAGCCCGGGAGGGGACTCGGTGGCGGGACGCCCCACCACCCCGTCTACGCTGATCCCGACCGACGGGCACGACAGGGGGAGGACGAGGTGACGGGACGCTCCGCGCGACGGTTCGCGGCCCTCCTTCCGGCGCTGCTCTGTCTGCTCTGGGCGGTCCTGCCGCTCCCCACCGCACAGGCGCGGTGCGCCACGACGACGGCCACGGCGGTCACCGCCGCCGAGAGCCCGCACCCGACCGGCTCGACAGCCGTGTCTCCGCACGCCCCCGCCGCGCCCCCGCCCACCGGGCCGGGCCGGTCCCTTCCGCCCGCCACCGGCGGCCCCTCGGGCCCCGGTGCGGTCTCCACCCCGGCTGCCCAGCACCTGGTACTCCCGGAACCGCACCTCGCGCCCACCGCCGTCGTACGCCTTCCGGCGGCCGTCGAGAACCCCGTACGGCTGCCGGGAACGCCGGTGGCCACGGCCGACGTTCCCGCCGACCACACCCTTCCCGCGCGGGGGCTCCTGGCCGGTGACCCGCGCCGCGAGCGCGCTCCGCCCGGCGGAACCCCCACCCCGCGCGCCCCGCGCGGCCCTCCCGCCACCCGGCACAGCTGACGTTCCCCCGCGTCACCGTCCGGGCCCTCGGTATGCCATCGGCAGCCCCGGGCCGGAACGGTCCACGACGCGTGTCCGCCCGTACGTCCGGCACGGCGGCCGAGCGCCCCCACGCTCCGCGTGGGCGCCGCGCCGCCGCCGTGCGCTGCCCGTGGAGTAGTCCGTGTCCTCACGTTCCCCGCGCCCGCCCACCCCGCGCCCGTCCACCGAGCGCCCGTCCCTCCCGCATCCGGCCAAGCCGCGCCCCTCCGCCCCCCGGCCGCGCCCCTCCCGTGCCGTTCTCTGGCGCGCGCTGCTCGCCCTCGGGGTCGTCGCCCTCTCCCTCTGGATCACCCTGACCACCCCGCCGCGCCTCGGCCTCGACCTGCGCGGCGGCACCCGCATCGTCCTCCAGACCGAGGACGGACCCACCACCCGCGCCGACGCGGCGGCCACCGACCGCGCCCTTGAGGTGCTCCGCAAGCGGGTCGACGGCCTCGGTGTCGCCGAACCGTCCCTCGCCCGCTCCGGCGAGCGGCGCATCGTCGTCGAACTCCCCGGACTGAGCGACCCGCGCGAGGCCGCCGAGGTCATCGGCCGTACCGCGCAGCTCACCTTCCACGCCGTCACCGGAGCCCCCGAGGGCCCGGCGGAACCGGCGGCGAAGGACGGCTCGCGCGTCCTCCCCGACCCCGACGCGCCCGGCGCCCTCCTCGCCCTGGCACCGCCCGCCCTGACCGGCGACGGCGTCGAGAACGCGGAGGCCGCCCTCGACACGACGGGCGCCCGGGGCTGGACGGTGGACCTCTCCTTCAGGGACCGCGCCGCGAACACCTGGGCGCGGCTCACCGGCGACGCGGCCTGCGCGGCCCCCGGCGACCCGGCCCGCCGGGTCGCGATCGTCCTCGACGACCGCGTCGTCTCCGCCCCCGGCATGGAGACCGGCGTGGCGTGCGGCTCGGGCATCGGCGGCGGGTCCGCGCAGATCACCGGCGGCTTCTCCGGCCAGGAGGCCCGCGACCTCGCGGCGCTCGTACGGGGCGGCGCGCTGCCCGTGCCGGTGACGACGGTCGAGCAGAGCACCGTCGGCCCCACGCTCGGCGCCGAGGCGATCAGGGCCAGCGCCCTGGCCGCCGTCATCGGCCTCGCCTGCACCGGGCTCTTCGTCATGGTCGTCTACCGCCTCCTCGGCGTGCTCGCGACCGTCGCGCTGCTGCTGTACGGACTGATCTCGTACGCCGCCGTGGTCGCCCTGGGCGCCACGCTCACGCTGCCCGGCCTCGCCGGGTTCGTCCTCGCCATCGGCATCGCCGTCGACGCCAACGTCCTCGTCTTCGAACGGGCCAGGGAGGAGTACGCCGCTCTGGGCCGGGTCGCGGCACACGATCCGCGAAGGCCCCTCGGAACGGCCTTCGGCAAGGTGTGGAGCGCGGTCGCGGACTCCCACGTCACCACCCTCCTCGCGGCCGGGCTGCTGTTCGTCTTCGCCACCGGCCCGGTCAAGGGCTTCGGCGTGACCCTCGCGATCGGCGTGCTGACCTCGCTGCTCACCGCGATGGTGATCACCCGGCTCCTCGCGGACCTGACGCTCCGGCTGCCCGCCGTGCGCCGCCGCCCCTCGGTCACCGGCATCGCCGGGCTCGGCAGGCTCCGCACCCGGCTGACCCGCCGCGTCCCGCGCCTGATGGTCCACCGGCGCCGCTGGCTGCTCTCCTGCGCGGGTCTCCTGATGGTGGCGCTCGCCGGAGTCGGGGTGAGGGGCCTGGAGTTCGGCGTCGAGTTCACCGGTGGCCGGGTGGTCCAGTACACCGCCGAGCGACCGGTGGACGCCGACGCGGCGCGCGCCGCGGTCGCCGACGCGGGCTTCCCCGACGCGGTCGTGCAGACCACGGACGGCGGAACCGTCGGGGACGGCTCCGCGCGGGGCGACGTGTCCGTACGGGTACGGGAGACCGCCGACGACGCGCAGCGGGAGATCGAGGCCGCCCTCACCCGGGTCGCCGGGCCCGTTGAGGTCGAGCGCGACGACCTGATCGGCCCCAGTCTGGGCGGTGAGCTGCGCACCCACGCGGTGATCGCCCTCGGCCTCGCGGTGGCGGCGCAACTCCTCTATCTGACGCTGCGGTTCCGGTGGACGTACGCGACGGCGGCGGTGGCGGCGATGACCCAGGACGTGCTGCTCGTGGTGGGCCTGTTCGCCTGGCTCGGCAAGCCCGTGGACAGCGTCTTCCTCGCCGCGCTCCTGACGGTCGTCGGCTACTCGGTCAACGACTCGGTCGTCGTCCTGGACCGGCTGCGGGAGCTGCGCCGCCGGGGCGGGGGAGTGCCGCTGGCGGACCTCGCCGACCGGGCGGTGGCGCAGACGCTGCCCCGGACGGTCAACACGGGCATGGGCGCGCTCTTCGTCCTGGTCGCGCTGGCCTTCCTGGGCGGTGACTCGCTCACGGACTTCTCCGTCGCGCTGCTCGCGGGTGTGGTCCTGGGCATGGCGTCGACCGTGTTCACGGCGATGCCGCTGGCCGTCTCCCTGGACACCCGTCACCCGGCGCCGCCCCCGCGCCCGGCCCGGGCAGGCGCGTCCCGCGCGAGGGCGGGAGCGGTGGTCTGACCGGACGCCCACCGCTGACGGCGCTCGCCACGCGGCCTGCGGGCAGGAGCCCCCCGCACACAGGCAGCGGGCAGGGCCTCCGCGCGTCGAGGGGCCCTGCCCATCGGAGGCGGACCGGGGCCGGGGCCGGGGCGTCCACGAGGCGGGGCGGGCCGGGTCCCGGCCCGCCCGGCTCTTTTGTTCCGGCTCTTTCGTCCCTGGTCCCTGGTCCCTCGGGCAGGGTTCCCCGGGCCGGTCCCGCCGCCCGAGCCCGGGGGCGTGGGCGAACACGGGGGCGGATCAGCTCAGTTCCGCCTCGATCAGGTCGGCCGCGCGGAGCGTCCCGCCCTCGCGGCGCATCGACTCCTGGACCTCCCGCGCGCGGCGCGCCACCCCGGGGTCGGCGACGAGGCCGAGCACCGCCTCGCGCAGCCGCTCCGGGGTGACCTCCTCCAGCGGCAGACGGCGGGCCACGCCGAGGGACCGCAGCATGTCGGCGTTGCCGAACTGGTCGGTGGCCAGCGGGACGGCGACCATGGGCGTGGCCGTCGCCAGGCCCTCCTGGCTGCCGCCCGCGCCCGCGTGGGTGATGAAGGCGTCGGCCTTCCGGAGGACTGCCAACTGCGGCACCCAGGAGTGCACTTCGACGTTGGAGGGCAGCGGGCCCAGCTCGGCCGGTTCGACGTGCTTCCCGATCTGGAGGACGACGTGCCAGTCGGGCAGTTCCGCGAACGCCGCGACGCAGTCCCGGTAGAAGCCGGGCATCTTGGTGAAGGCGGAGCCCAGCGAGACGAGGACGACCTTCCCCGCCCCCTCGGGCCGCTGCCAGTCGCCCTGCTCGGCGCGGTCGCCCTGGCAGGCGCCGACGAAGGTGTAGACGGACTCGTCGACCCGGTCGGCGTGCGGCTGGAGCGCCCGGGGGATCAGGACGAGGGCCCGGCGGGGGCGGGCGACGAACCGGTCAGGGTCGGTCTCGACGCCGTGCCCCGCGAGCCAGTTCCCGAAGCGCTCGTAGTAGGCCCGGCCGCGCGGCGAGGCCTTCAGCCCGGCGTACATCGGGGCGGCGACCTCCTCCTCGTACCCCTCCCACGGCACGAGGTTGGGCCAGAGGGAGACCGCGGGGACGCCCCAGAGGCGGGCGAGGACGGGGGCGGGGTAGGAGGTGATGTCGTGGAGGACGAGGTCGGGCCGGTCGCCCTCGAAGGCCTCGGCGAGCTGCGGCAGTGCCTGGATCGCGTCGGCGAGGAACGGCTCGACGTGGTCGATGAGTTCCGTTCCCCAGGCGTCGGGGTCCTCGTCGGTCGGGAGGGTGGAGCGGTAGACGACGGGGGTGGCGCCGGTCTCCGCGACCTTCGCGGCGAAGGAGGCGGGAACGGCGTAGCTGACGCGGTGGCCCCGGGCGACGAGCTCGCGGACGACCTCCAGGCTGGGGTTCACATGGCCGTGGGCGGCGATGGAGAACATGGCGATGTGGGCGGGGGACGGGGTGGCGGTCATGACGACACCCTAAGCGAGACGATACGTATCGTCTAATCAATTCCGTCGAGCGCTTCCGGCGGTCCGCTCTCAAGGGGGGCGATGTCATGGAGGCCGAAGTGACTCCCGCGGGGTCGATCTCGGAGGTGCGGCCCTGTGTGCGGCGCTCCGTCGGTACCGTGCGGGGAATCCCTCGGGAATCGTTCCGGCACCGCTGGCCGGGCGTCGAGGTCCCTCGTATGCGCTCCCGCAAACGCGACCGGGGGCCGGGGTCGCCTTCGGATGCCCTTGTTTCCGGCCGTGTTCGATGCGTGGCCCCGAGCCCCGGCTCTCCCCGTCGCCCTGAAAAGATCTTCACGAATGCGGCACATGTGCCATGGAATCTTCGGTTCATGATCGGCGAACCCTGACGCGCAGTGAGATCGGGGTCGGGCGCGCCCGGTGTGGCCTGCGTAAACGTGTCCGTATGACAGCCAACCGAACGCACGATGCTTCTGTGGCGGCCCCCGTCCGGGTTTAGATGATCACGGCGGCCCGTTGACCAGCCTGGGGGGCCGCCTCAGTCATGTTCAGGGGGGTTCATTCGCCATGTCCGGATTCACCCGTCGGCAGGCCATCGGAGCCGTGACCGGCGTAGCCGTGGGCACCGCACTCGTCGGTGTCGCTACCGCAACCGCTGACAACGCACGGCCCGGGGCCGGCGCGCAGGGAGCCGAGCCCGCAGGGCCCGCGTCCTTCGACGAGGTCTACAAGGGGCGCCGCATCCAGGGCCTGCCCGTCGAAGGCGGTCACCACGCCCATGCCCGCGCCGGGCACGGGACCACCTACCGCGTCCTGATCGACGGCCGCGAGCTTCATGTCATGCACCACGGAAAGACCGGTTGGAGCAGCGCGATCAACCACTACGAGAGGTTCGAGACCCCTCTCGACGCCGCGCGCACCGCGGTCATCGCGCTCAAGGGCGCCCACGTCGTCCCCTTCACCCCCACCGCCTGAGCCGGGAGCAGTCAGTCATGACCGTACGGAAGAACCAGGCGAATCTCACCGCCGCGGAGAAGAAGGCGTTCGTCGACGCCGTACTGGAGGTCAAGCGCAGGGGCATCTACGACGAGTTCGTCGCCGCCCACCGCCTCCGGTTCGCGCTGGACATGAACACCGGGATATACGTGGGCCACTTCGGCCCGTCGTTCCTCCCCTGGCACCGCAAGTACCTCATCGAATTCGAGCGGGAACTCAAGAAGATCGACCCGAACGTGTCGATCCCCTACTGGGACTGGACCGCCGACAACACCGTCGGCTCCTCCCTCTGGGCCCCGGACTTCCTCGGGGGCACCGGACGCCCCCTGGACGACCAGGTCATGGACGGGCCCTTCGCCTACTCCGCAGGCAACTGGAACATCAACATCCAGGTCGACAGCCGCCCCTTCCTCGCCCGTAACCTCGGCTACCGCGTCCCCAACCTGCCGCCCCGCTCCGAGGTCGACGCCGCCCTCGCCATCCCCACCTACGACTCCGCCCCCTTCAGCAGCGGCTCACCCGGCTTCCGTTCCCGGCTGGAGGGCTCGGACGGCTATATGAGTATGCACAACCGGGTGCACACCTGGATCTGGGGCCAGATGGAGACCAGCGTCTCCCCGAACGACCCCGTGTTCTGGCTCCATCACGCCTTCGTCGACAAGCTCTGGGCGGACTGGCACGCCCTCCACCCCACCAGCGCCGAGTACCTCCCGGCCGCCGCCACCCCCGATGTGATCGACCTGAACGAGACCATGCCGCCCTGGACCGACACCTCCCCCCAGAGCGTGCTGTACCACACCCAGTGGTACATCTACGTCTGACCAGCACCGGGCCACCGCCTCAGCCAGAGGCGGTGGCCGTCCAGGGAAGCCCGGGGAGGTTCAGTCCCGCACGGGGGTCGTCCGCCGGGGAAGCACCAGCGTCGCGACCGCCCCGCGGACCGTTCCGGCCGGGCCCGGGGCGGTCGCGTTCGTGAGGGTGAGGCGCGCTCCGATCACCTCGGACTGGCCCGTCGCGATGGTGAGGCCGAGGCCGTGGCCGCGTCCCCGTTCGGCCGCTCCGGTACGGAAGCGCTGCGGGCCGTGCGCGAGCAGATCGGCGGGGAAACCGGGACCGTGGTCCCGTACGACCAGTGTCGTCGTTCCGCCGCCGGTCGCCGTGACGGTCACCTCGACCGTGCCGGTGCCGTGCCGGGAGGCGTTGACCAGCAGGTTCGTCACCACCCGGTCCAGGCGCCGGGGATCGGTCACCGCGATCGGGTCGCCCGCCACCGTCACCCGGGCGTCGAGCCCGGCCCGTTCCACGGACTCCGCCACCAGTTCCCCGACCGGCACCGGACGCAGATCGGCCTCCTCGGTGCCCGCGTCGAGCCGGGAGATCTCCAGGAGGTCGTCGACCAGGCCCTGCAGCACGTGCACCCGGTCCCGGACCAGACCGGTCGCCTCGCACTCCGGCAGCAGCGACGCCGACGCGACCAGCCCGGCGAGCGGGGTCCGCAGCTCATGGGCGACGTCGGCGGTGAACCGCTGCTCCCCGAGCAGCCGGTCCCGCAGCGCGTCGGCCATCAGGTCCACCGCCGAGGAGATCTCGGCGATCTCGTCGCCGCCCCGGCCGTACGTCCTGGCGTCCAGGTCACCGCCCTTGATCCGGCGGGCCGTCCCGGCCACCCGCCGCAGCCTGCGCAGCACCAGCTCGGCCGCGAGGAGCGTCAGCGGCACGACCACGGCGAGCGTGGCGAAGGCCGCGTACCGCACGTGCCGGTCGAGGGCCTCGATGCTCCGCAGCTGACTGCCCATGTGCACGTTGGTCGAGAGCACCTGCCCGTCGACCCGCTGCGCCGCCCACATCCAGGGCCCCTGCCGCGTCCCCGTCTCGTACCAGGTCACGGGCGTGTCCTCGGGGACCTCGTCGAGCTGCTCCAGGAGCCCCTCGGGCAGGCTCTCGCCGCTGTCGAAGCCGGGCAGCGCTGCCGGGTCCGGGTCCGGGTCCGCCGGTGGCTGGGGACGCCGGTCGGTCGCCACGAGGGCCATCTCCAGCTCCCGCAGGACGTACCCCTTGCTGACGTGCATCGACCGGTCCTCGGTGGCCTTGTGGACGAGGACACCGATGCCGAGCGCCATGGCGCACGCGGCGGCGGCCACCACGGCGGAGATCTTCCAGCGCAGGGACCGGGGGTCGGCCAGGCGGAGCAGCGCGCCGGAACCGCTCGCCCCGGACGCCGGGCCGCGGTTGGTGCGGGAGGACGCGGGAGTCGTCGTCATCTCAGCGCCTGAACCGGTAGCCGAAACCGCGCACGGTCTCGACGTGGTCCGCGCCGATCTTCCTGCGCAGCCGCTGCACCGCGAGGTCGACCACCCGGATGTCCCCGTCCCAGCCGTAGTCCCACACGTTCCGCAGCAGGGTCTGGCGTTCCATGGCGATGCCCGGGGCGGCCACGAACTCCAGGAGCAGCCGCAGCTCGGTCGGGGTGAGCGCCAGGGGCCGCCCGGCCACCCGGACCTCCAGCCCCCGGGTGTCGACGCTGAGGTCCCGGAAGACCAGCACCCCGTCGTCCACGTCGTCCCCGCCGGGGTCCGTGCCGGGCGCGGTGAAGGCGGCCCGGCGCAGCAGCGTACGGATACGGGCGACCAGGACGGCGGTGTCCACGGGCTTCACGACGTAGTCGTCGGCGCCCGCTTCGAGACCCGCCACCACGTCGAGGGCGTCGCCCCGGGCCGACATCATCAGGACGGGGGCCTGACTCGTCTCCCGGATCCTCCGGCACAGTCCGATGCCGTCGAGGTGCGGCAGCATCACGTCGAGGAGCAGCAGGTCGTGCGTCCCGTCCCGGAACATCTCCAGACCCGTCAGCCCGTCGGGCGCGGCCGACACCCGGTAGCCGTAGCGCTCCAGGGCCATGCCGACGGACCGGCGGATCGTCTCGTCGTCCTCGACGAGC
Source organism: Streptomyces sp. NPDC087215 (assembly GCF_044744885.1). Classification (NCBI taxonomy): domain Bacteria; kingdom Bacillati; phylum Actinomycetota; class Actinomycetes; order Kitasatosporales; family Streptomycetaceae; genus Streptomyces; species Streptomyces sp. NPDC087215. The sequence continues at coordinate 160,510 of NZ_JBIUZD010000006.1, read as the reverse complement.
AGCACGCGCACCTCGCCGGGGGCGTCGTCCTGTCCGCTCGTGGCGTCGTGGGGCTGCTGCATCGGGTCACCTGGGGTCGGGTCGGGGTGGGGCGGGGGCCGGTCCGAAGGCCGGATCGGGCCGGGTCGTGCGGGAGGGGGACAACCATGAGATCACAGGTCACGGGGGTCACCCGCCTCACAGCCGGAGGGCGGCGGCCACCGGCAGATGGTCGCTGCCGGTGCGCGGCAGGGTCCGCGCGGAGACCGGGGTGACGCCCTTCACGAGGATCTGGTCGATCCGCGCGACCGGGAAGGAGGCGGGCCAGCTGAAGCCGAAGCCGTCACCTGCCTCCTCGTGCGCCGAACGCAGCCCCGCCGTCACCGGCCGCAGGGCGCGGTCCTCCGTGGTCCCGTTGAGGTCACCGGCCACGACGACGCGGGGGAGCGCCTCGGCCCGGAGGACGGCGGCCAGGTTCCCTGCGGCCTCGTTCCGGCGGTCCGTTGTGAACCCGGCGAGCGGGTGGACGCGGACGGACGCGAGATGGACGGCGTACACGGCGAGGGGTCCCTCGCGGGTCTCGACGACCGCCCGCATCGCACGGGTCCACGGCATGATCGGCAGCGCCTCGACGTCCCTCAGCGGGTACGTGCTCCACAGCCCGACCGTGCCCTGGACGGAGTGGTACGGGTACGAGGCGGCCAGCACCCGCTCGTACCCCGGCGCCGTGGCGGCGGACAGCTCCTCCAGGGCCACCACCTGTGCTCCGGTGGCGGCCAGGGCGCGGGCGGTTCCGGCCGGGTCCGTGTTCGCGGCGCCGACGTTGTGGCTCACCACCGTGAGGTCGCCGCCGGATGCCTCTCCGCCGCCCGGGGCCCCGGCTCTGTCGCCCAGGGTCCCGCCGAACAGCGCGGACCACACGACGGCCGGGAGCAGTACGGCGATCCCGGCGACGGCACTGCGCCGTATCAGGGCGAGGACCGCGAGCAGCGGTACGGCCACGCCCAGCCAGGGCAGGAACGTCTCCAGGAGACTGCCGAGCCGGAGACCGGCGTTCGGCACGAGGGAGTGCCCGGCGAGGCAGAGCGCGACGAGCACCGCCCCGGCGGCGACGACCCGGCCGCGCCGCCAGGGCCCGTGCGGGGCGGGACCGTCGCGCCCCGCGCGAGCGGCCGTCCGGCCGTCCCCGCCGCGTCCTCCCGGGCGTCGGCCCGTCCGGCTCGCGGTACCGGCCGAGTCCTTGGAATCGGTGGTGTCGGTGATGTCTGAGATATCTGTGCTGCCTGCAGTGGCGGTGATGCCTGTGGTATCTGTGGCGGCTGTGGTGTCCGTGATGCCTGCGGTGCTTTTGATAGCTGCGGTGCCTTTGATGTCCGAGATGCTCTTGATGTCTGTGGCGCCGGAGGGATCCGTGACATCCGTGGTGCCCGTGCCACCCGTGATGTCCCTGATCCGTCCAGCGGCCGGGTCGGCGGCGGCGCTCATGCCCCCGCCCGCCGGTCGCCGAGGACGGAGAGGGCCGGGGGGAGGTCGCGGAGGACGGCGTCGACGAGCCGTCCGCTGCTCTCCAGCGCGGCCCGCAGGCCCTCGGCGGGGGTGGTGCGGGCGCGCTGCCCGAGCACCACGCCCAGGACGAGGTGCCGGGCCGCCCCCGACCCGACCTCGGCGGCCCACAGGAGGTTGCCGCCCGCCGGAGTGCTCGAACCGGTCTTGAGACCGATCACCCCGGGCTTCTCCAGGAGCAGATTGGTGTTGGCGACGGTGCCGGGCACCCCGGGGACGGTGGTGCGGCGCAGGGCGACCACCTCCCGGAGGACGGGGTCCCGCATGGCCCGGCGGGCCAGCTTGAGCTGGTCCTCGGCGGTGCTGCGGGTGGTGGCCTCAAGGCCGCTGGCGCCCGTGTACCGGGTCCGGTCCATGCCGAGCGCCGCCGCCTCCCGGTTCATCTTCACGACGAAGGCCTCCTGGCTGCCGGAGTCCCAGCGGGCCAGGAGCCGGGCGATGTTGTTCCCGGAGGGCAGGAGCAGCAGTTCGAGCAGCTTGCGCTGGGAGAGCCGCTGGCCGGTGCGGACGGGGACGGTGGACTCGCTCAGGGTGAACGACTCCTGGGCGGCGGTCTCGTCGACCTCGATCACGGGCCCGTCCTCTCCGGGCTTCAGCGGGTGCTCGCGGAGGATCACGTACGCCGTCATCACCTTGGTGACGCTCGCGATCGGCAGGGGCTCCCGTCCGCCCCTGCTGCCGAGACTGCCGACACCCTCGACCATGACGCTCGCCTGGCCCTCCTCGGGCCACGGCAGGTCGAGCCGGGCAGCGACGGCCGGGCCGGGGGCGCCGGGCGCGAGGGGCGCGGCCGGCGCCCCGCCCGGCCCGGGGGCGCAGGCCACCCAGCCGCCCGTGCCGATCAGGAGGAGCGCGGCGGCGGCCCCGCACACCAGCCTCCGCCCGCCGCCCGCTGCGCCCCAGTGCTTCCGACCGGCGTCCATCGGCGTTCCCCTCGTCCTCGGTGCGTACGCGGGGTTCCGCGCACACCCCGAAGCCTGGAAGGCGACCACGTCCACGGGATCAGGGCCGTACGTCCACGGGCGCGCGAAATTGTGTCGGTCACGTATCGGGGCCGGTGGCGGAGCCGCGCTCACCGGGGCGACCGGATCTCCCCGGTTCCAGGTCTTCCCTCGGGAGGGAGGCCCCGGTCGCGCGGCGGGGGACGTCAGGGCTCGCCCACCGGCCCGTGCCGTTGCTCGTCCCACGGTGGTCACCGCGCGGGCACACCTCGCCGCCACCCGCGCACGGCCTCCGGTGGCTGTGCGCGGGTGGCGGGTTCGGTACGGAGCCGAGCGGGCCGGGGTGTCGCGTGTGCGTGTGCGTGTCGTCGCGGCGCGGCCGCGCCAGCCGCACCGAGCCGGGTCCGGCCCTCGACGGGGTCCGGGTGACGCCCGCCTCGCGGCGCACCCGGTGGCGGCGGGAGACCGTCGTCCGGCGGACTTCCAGACCGCCGCCGACGGGTCCGTGCCGGTCTCCTGCGGTGGAGGTCCGGACCGCCGCCCACGGCCGCGCGGTTCGCCGCGCCGGTCCGCGGCGAGCCGTCGGACGGTCTCCGGCCGCACCGGGCCGGCCGACCCACGAGGCGCCCGCACCGTACGGAGGATCGCCTCGGTCGCGGACCGAGACACCTCGCGCACCGCCTCCCGCCCGGTGCGGTGGCGCCGCCTACCGCGCGGCTGCCGTGGTTCCGGAGCGCGGGTCGATCGGTGTGAGCACGCCGAGGCGGTCCTCGACCTCCTGGGCGGCGGCCAGGCACAGGTCCTCCCGGAACGCGCGCCCGATGATCTGCACGCCCGACGGCAGCCCGTCGCTCACCCCGGTCGGCACGGCGACCCCGGGCACGCCCACGAAGCTGGTCACCGTACACAGGCGCATGGCGGTGCCGACCCGTTCGTGTCCCGCCCTGTCGCGTGACTCCAGCCCCGGCTCGACGGGCGGCTCGGTGAACACCGGCCCGAGCAGCAGCGGGTACTCGTCGAGGAACTCCGCCCAGGAACGGCGGATGCCCAGCCAGGTTCCCATCAGCTTCATGAACTCCGCGGCGGTCGCGGGCGGAGTCCTCTCCATCGCCATCTGGATGTAGCGGTCCCCGCCCTCGCCGAGCAGTGTCCGCACCACCGGCCAGGCCGGGGCGAACTCGGTCGCGGTGATCCTGCCGTACGCGTCGAGCGCCTCGTCCAGCCGAGGCACGTCCGCCACCTCCCGTACGTCGTACCCGGCGTCGCGCAGCGCGTCGGCCGCGCGCGTGACGGCCGCGCGGACGGTGGGGTGGACTCCGTGGCCGCCGGGGTCGGTGACGACCGCGACCTTCATCCGCCCCGGCAGCGGTTCGCCGTCGACGGGCACCGGTACGGCCCGCGGGTCCCGGGGGTCGGTCCCGGCCAGTGCCTCGTACGCCAGCCGCAGGTCGGCGACCCGGCGGGCCAGGGGCCCGTCGGTGACCAGTATCTGCGAGGCCGGTCCTGGGTCGTCCGGACCGAAGACGCGATGGTCGGCGGGGAAGCGTCCGGCGGTCGGCTTCAGCCCCGCCACGCCACAGAACGAGGCCGGTATCCGTACGGAGCCACCGGAGTCGTTGCCGAGCCCGAGCGCGGCCATGCCGGTGGCCACGGCCACCCCGTCGCCGCCGCTGGTGCCCCCGGGAGTCCGGCTCGGGTCCCAGGGGTTGACGGTGTCGCCGAACAGTTCGCTGCGGGTGTGCATCCCCGCCAGGATCAGGGTGGGCATGTTGCTGTGCCCGACGGGTATGGCTCCGGCCGCGCGGAGCCGGGCCACCGGCGGGGCGTCGGCCGGTGCCACCAGATCACGGAAGCGCGCCGCCCCGAACGTGGTCGGCACGCCTTCGACGGGGGTGGACTCCTTCACCGTGAACGGCACTCCGGCCAGAGGTCCGAGCTCTTCGCCCGAGGCCCGCCGCCGGTCCGTCCGCGCGGCGGCCTCACGGGCGCGCTCGGCCAACAGCTGGGTGACCGCGTTGACCCGGGGGTTGACCTCGGCGATGCGTTCGAGGTGGCTGTCGACCAGTTCGGCAGCCGATACCTCTCCCCCTCGGACCGCCGCCGCCTGGGCGGTGGCCGACAACTCCCACAGAGCGTTTCGCATGATCCTTGTGCTCCCGTCCACATGTCGATGTGCTGGTGCGGGGACCATACCCCGGAAGCGATACGATCGTATCGGAATAAGGAGAGGGGCCGATCATGCCCAAGCAGGTGAACTACGAGGGCCGACGCCGCCAGATCGCCGAGGCCGTCTGTCTCCTCGCCGACGAGCACGGGCCGGAAGGGGTGACCATGCGGGACGTCGCCGCCCGTGCGCAGGTCTCCGTGGGCGCCGTTCAGCGCTGCTTCCGCAACAAGGAGGAGATGCTCCTGTTCGCCGTCGACCATGTCGGCGAGCGCGTCACCGAACGCGCGCGGGCCCGACTGGCCCGGAGTCCGGCCCAGTCGGCGGGCACCAGCCTGGGGCACGTGGCCACCGAGATCGCCCTGCTCCGCGAGGAACACCGCGCCGAAGCGCGGGTCTGGCTCGCGTTCGTCGCCAAGGCGGCCGTCAGCGAGACGCTCGCCGGACCGCTGAGAACCAGTTACGCGGCCCTCCATGACCTCCTCGCCCGGCTCATCACGGAGGCCGCCGACAGCGCCCCGGCCGAGGAAGGCGCCCCGGCCGAGGAAGGCGCCCCGGCCGAGGAAGGTGCCGCGCCGCCCGACCCGGGGTGTGAGGCCCGCACCCTGCTCGCGCTCACGGACGGCCTCACCAGCCATGTGCTCATCGGCCACCTGACCACGGAGGAGGCGGAGGACGTCCTGCACGCACATCTGGTCGGCCTCTGGGAACGCCTCGCCCGTCCTTGACGGGCCGTCCGGCGCTCATGACGCCGATCGCGCGGCCCGTGCCGCGTCGGCCGCGGCGGCCTCCCGGGGGAAACGGCCAGGGGAGCCTGGTCGAGCCGGTCGTCCGTGTCGAGTCCGTGAAGGCCGCCGGAGCCGGGGGAGCCGCCGGAGCCGGGGGAGGGCACCCCGAGCCCTGGCGGCCCGGATGTCACGTCGAACCACCGTGACGGCACGGGATGTCGAGCCATCGTGACGGTACGGACGGATCGTCAGAGCACCGTGACGGGACGGAGCACCGTCAGGGAGTCCTCTCGGCGGGCCGGCATCGCGAAGGGGAACCTGTCGATCTCCAGGCAGAGGTCGACATCGTCCGGGTGGCATCCGCTCCGCAGCCCGGCCGCGAGATCCGCCGCCGCACCGGACGTCCTCGCGCGATGCAGGTAGGGGGCCGCCTCGACATCGCCCCCGTCCACCCTCCGGCCGATGTACTCGGCGCAGGCCAGGTCCTCGTCGGCCCGCCCTTCCTCGCCGGTGACGACGAACGTGACCGGACCGGAGTCCCGGGCGCGCAGGAACCGCGCGGTCGGCCCGGCCACCACGAAACTCGCGCACAGGACCAGCGGCGCGTCCGCGACGGCCAGCGCGCCCACGGTGCCCGCCGTCGTCTTCTGCACCAGTGTGCGACCGGTGAGATCGCGTGACCTGAGCAGGCCGGGTGAGTTCACCGCGTCGAAGCCCGCCGCCGGAGCCCCGTCCTTCAGGGCAAGCCACCCCGGATTGCTGTCCTTCAGGGCGAGCGCCTCGCTCTCCGTCGAGGCCAGGACGATCCTCTCCGCGCCACGGGAGAAGGCCCAGGCGGCCACGGTGAAGGCGCGCATGACATCGATGACGACCGCGACACGGGGAACGCCGGTCAACTCGGGGATGCCTGCGAAGCGATGATCCATCGCGCCATTCTGATGCCCCCGGACACCCCGAGAGGAACGATTTTCCGACTGCGTCCGGCGAAACGGTCCCGGTGCGGGCCGGACTCCGCCGGAACGGGCGCCGAAACGCGCACCGCCCGGAGAGCGGGTTTCACGTGCCCGGTCGCCGCGCCGGTCCGGTCCGGAGCAGCCGGTCCGGAGCGGACCGGCTGAGGCGCACGGGCGGGCAGGGCGGGGGTCGGCGGCGGGAGCGCGTGTGCCCCGACCGGCGGGCCGGTGCGGCCGGGACCGTCATCCTCCGGAGGAGGGCCGTGCGTCCCGCCCGCTCTCGCGGGACGGGCTCACGACTCCTCGGGAACGGTGCCGCCGGAGGGCGGCGCCGCCCTCCTCCTGCGGTACACGACCACCCCGCACACCGCGAGGAGGAGGACGGCCACGGCGGACACCCCGAGGGCCGTCCGCTCGGCGAAGAGCCTTCCCAGCACTTCGAACAGACCGAGGCCGACGGTCGCGTAGATCAGCGCCCAGGCGGCTCCGCCCAGGAACAGGGCGGGGAGGTAGCGCGGCAGCGGCATCCTCATGCTGCCCGCGAGGAAGTTGGCGACGGTCTGGAAACCGAAGGTGAGGAAGGAGACGGCCACCACCGGCGCGCCCCAGCGCTGGATCGCCCGCTCGGCGCGCAGGAACTTCGCCGAGGAGATCCGTCCGGCGAACCTGCTGCGCCGGGCACCGGCACCGGTGAGCCACCCGAGGGCGAACGTCCCTCCGGCGCGGAGCAGGACGATGACGTACAGGGTTCCCGCGGTGAGCGCGATCTTATCCACGGCGCCTCGTCCCGGGCGCCGTACCGGAACCCGCGCATCCCGTCACCCGCATGGGCGGTCCGCTCCGGCGGGCGTACGACACGCACGGTCCCGGTCACCGTCTCTCACCTGCGCCCGCCTCTGTCTCGTTGCCGTCCTCCGGGTGCCCGCGCACGACGCCGGGACCCGAACCTGCCCGCCCGTATGCCAGGCAAGGCCAGCCTAACCGAACGCGCATACGGCCGATGCGGGGCACCGGGCTGCCGGAGGGTGGCGGGCGTGCTGCGGCGGCTCGTCGACAGCGTAGGCCCCGGCGGTGTGGCGGAGGTCTCGCTCCGGCGACTCCCCTCCCGGGCGTGTCCGTCCGGACCGGCCGGGAACGCCGGTCCGCGTGTGCCGTACGCCGTGCGATCATGCTGACGCCCGCGAGGGCGAATGACTGTTCGGCAGGGGAGGTTCGGGGTGCGAGTGGGCGGGGGGACGGACGGTTCGTCCGTGCCGGACGACGAATGGGACCGGTTCCTGAAGGAGTCCGTCGCCGGTGTGCGGGGCGCGCCCGAGGAACCGTCGGCGCGGGCGAGGGAGGCGGCGGGACGGCTCCGCGACCGGCCCGGGGACACGGGCGGCCGGACCCCCACCCCGCCGCCGCGACGACGGGGCAAGGGCCGGTACGCGGTGGGGCTCGCCGCGGCCCTGGCCCTCATGGTGGTGGCGTTCGACCCCTGGGGGTTCGTCCGGCCGTCCGGTGACGGCGGGCGGGCGGAACGGCCGCTCGCCCAGGAGTCGGAGCGCCCGACCGGGGCTCCGCCCGCCGGGCCGGACGGGCGGCCCACGCGCGCCGAACCGTTCAGGGGCTCACCCGCCGAGCGCTGGGCGGACGGCACCGCCGGGATCACGGTCCCCGCCGCCCGCGCCACCGGCTGGATGGACGAGGCACAGGTCGAGAAGGCCCTGCGGCGCTCCCTGGACTTCCTCGCCGCGTCGAACCTGGACCCGGGCGTGCTGCGCGGCGGGCACCCCGCGAAGGCGATCGCCCTGGTCAACCCGCACCAGCGGGACGTCCAGGAGTTCCTGGCGACCTCGCTCCGGACGCCAGGCAAGGAGAAGGACCCCCTGCGTCTCTTCAGCCGCCTCGATCCGGCCTCCGCCCAGCTGGTCGGTGACGTGGTCAGGACCCGGGGCCGCATCACGTACGAGGAGGGGGAGCGGGGCGCCCTCCGGGTCGCCGCCGATGTCACCTATGTCTATCCGGTCGCCCGGGGGAGCGGCGCCGACGACGAGGTCGTACGGATCATCGTGCGCCGTGAGACCGTCCTGAGCTGGGACGACCCGGCGAAGGTCGTCACCGAGCCGGGGACCTTGAGTCTCGTCTCGTATCTGACGGACATGACGAACACCGCCTGCGACCGGCACACGGGCTACTTCGTCCCGGTGTTCGCGTCCGACCGGCCCACCACCGGACCGGCGAACGGTGTCACCGTCGACCCGTACGACCGCAGCGGCTCGCTGGCGGAGACGACCGGCGCCGGGGACCGCGGCTGCGGGACGGCGACGCGTTCCTGAACCGGTCCCGGAAGGTCCCGCCGGGCCGTGGTCAGGAGCGGGCGGGGCGGGCACGATGGGGGCCACCTCCGCCGGGGTGACCGGGCGGGTGCCGAGCGAACCGGAAGGACGAGCCTCCCCATGGCCCAGAAGTACGGCGACTACCAGCACGAGATCTATTTCGACGGGCTCTTCGGCGTCCTGCCCGAACTGCCGATGACGTTCGCCGGACTGGAGGAGCGGGCGGAGGCGGCGCTCCCGCCGTCGCTGTGGTCGTACGTGGCCGGGGGCGCGGGCGCCGAGTCCACCCAGGAGGCCAACGTCCGGGCCTTCCGTCAGTGGGGGCTCGTCCCGCGCATGATGGTCGGCGCCGCCGAGCGCGACCTGTCGGTGGACCTCTTCGGACTCACCCTCCCGTCGCCGCTGTTCATGGCACCGGTCGGGGTGATCGGGCTGTGCGCCCAGGACGGGCACGGTGATCTGGCCACCGCCCGTGCCGCGGCCCGTACCGGCGTCCCGATGGTCGCCTCCACGCTCAGCGTCGATCCGCTGGAGGCGGTGGCGGCCGGATCCGGTGGCACCCCCGGCTTCTTCCAGCTCTACACGCCCACCGACCGGGCCCTCGCGGAGAGCCTGGTGCGCCGCGCCGAAGCGGCCGGATTCCGGGGGATCGTCGTCACCCTCGACACCTGGATCACGGGGTGGCGGCCACGTGACCTGGCCACCTCCAACTTTCCGCAGCTGCGCGGCCACGCGCTGGCCAACTACTTCTCCGACCCCGTGTTCCGGGCCAGGCTCGCCAAGCCCCCCGAGGAGGATCCGCGCGCCGCCGTCCTGGAATGGGTGGGCGTCTTCGGCAAGCCCCTGGTCTGGGAGGACCTGGCGTGGCTCCGTGGGCTCACCGACCTGCCGATCCTCCTCAAGGGGATCTGCCACCCGGAGGACGTCCGGCGCGCCAGGGACGGCGGGGTGGACGGCGTGTACTGCTCCAACCACGGCGGGCGCCAGGCCGACGGCGGGCTGCCCGCCCTGGACGCCCTGCCGGAGGTGGTCGCCGCGGCCGAGGGGCTCCCCGTGCTCTTCGACTCCGGGGTGCGTACGGGCGCGGACGTCGTGAAGGCCCTCGCGCTGGGGGCCACGGCGGTCGGCGTGGGCCGTCCGTACGCCTACGGGCTCGCCCTGGGCGGTACGGACGGCATCGTCCACGTCCTGCGTTCGCTCCTGGCCGAGGCGGACCTGATCATGGCGGTGGACGGCTACCCCACCCTCGCCTCGCTCCGCGCCGAGGGAGCCCTGCGGGCCGTCCGGGTGTAGACGGCACCCTGCGTACGGATACGGGGCCGCGCCCGGACGGACCGCACGACCGGGGTCCCGGGCGCGGCCCCCGGTGCTCGCGGCCGGGCGAGCGCTCGCGGAGGGGGCACGGGACCCGCGCGGCGGCCACCGGGCCCCGCCCGGCGGCGAGGGCGCGCACGGAGGGAGACGGGTCATGCAGGCGGTCCCCGAGGCGGGTCCTCCAGCGGCGCCCTCCGGGAGCGGCGCCCGCCCCGGGAGCCGCCCTCCCCGCGCGTGAAGGGCGGCTCCCCCTGTCGGTCTGTCCGCCGGAGCCGGGGCGTCCGTACGGGTCCGCCGCACGAACCCCTGTCGACATGGCCCGGCTTGTGATCAATTGTGATGGACCCGAGGATCACATGTGGCCAGGACGTGACTAATATGCACGCGTTGGAGATCGGTACATGTCAGATGACGGGCATGGGCCGCACTCCGCAGCATCAGAGCACCCGAGCAGTCGTCAGACTGCTCCACCTCAAGGAGTATGCCCTGCGCACGCGCGCGTCTCGGCGGACCCGTACGACATCGTCCATGTCGTTGAGAACCGCCCTGCTCATCCTCGCCTTCGTCCCTGGCATCGCTCTGATCGTCCTGTGGGGCGTCACCAGCGGCCAGACCTTCCTCGACTTCCAACGGCAGGCGGGTCAGGGGCTGTTGGCCGAGAAGGCCGGTCAGCCGTCCAACGTCGTGTACTTCAACCTCCAGGAGGAGCGGCGGCTCAGCGCCGAGACCCTCGCCCGTACCCCCGGGGCCGCCGAGGCCCTGACCACCCAGCGGGTACGGACCGACGAGGCCGTCGAACGCTTCCGGGAACTCTCCGACGTCGCCGCCGACAGTGACGCCCCCACCGAGGTCAGGGACGCCGTCGCCGCCGCGCGCGCGGCCATCGGCCAACTCCCCGTGCAACGGTCCCTCGTGGACGGCGGCGACGCCGACCAGCAGAAGGCCGTGTACGACTACTACACCGACCTGATCGCCGTCGACCTCGAACTCTTCTCCGCCCTCAGCCGCGTCGACAACGGTCACATCACCGCCCTCTCCCAGCCCCTCGTGGACCTCTTCTGGGTCAAGGAGATGGTGTCCCGGTCCGACGCCCTCCTCACCCGGGGCTGGCCCGACCGGAAGCTGAACCCCGAGGAACTGAAGGAGTTCCGCCAGGCCGTGGCCGGGCAGACCTTCCTGTCCGACAGCCATGTCCTGCCGGTCCTGCCCGCCGCCGAGAAGGACATGTGGCGGGCGATCGTCGGCAGTCCCGCCTGGAAGACCAAGACCGAGCTGGAGAACACGGTCCTGCGCCCCGCCGCGCCGACCGCCGACGGCTCGGTCGCCCTCCCCGACGGGGAGAAGCGCTGGCGCGACGCCATGGACGCCCTCAGCCCCGAGGTCCAGAAGCTCCTCCAGCACCGCACCGCCTACGTCGTCGAGGAGGGCAAGAGCAGCGTCATCTCACTGCTCACCCACATGGCCCTCACCACGCTCGTCGGCCTGCTCGCCGTCGTCGTCGTGATCTGGACCACCTGGCGCCTCACCCGCACCCTGCGCCTGCGCATCGGCAGGCTCCAGGAGCAGGCCGAGGCCCTGGAGAAGGCCCTCCCGGACGTCGTCGAGCGGCTCGGCCAGGGCGAACGCATCGACGCCGAGGCCGAGGCGCGCGCCCTCGCGCAGGACACCGGCGACCGCGCCTCCGACGAGCTGACCCGCCTCGCCGAGGCCATCAACCTCGCCCGCGCCAGCGCCATCCAGGCCGCCGTCCGCCAGGCCGACCAGCACCGGGGCTTCGAACGCCTCCTCCAGCGCATCGCGCGCCGCACCCAGCAGCTCATCGGCCAGCAGCTGAAGAAGCTCGACGAACTGGAACGCCGCCACGAGGACCCCGAGATCCTCGACGGCCTCTTCGACCTCGACCACCTGACCGCACGCCTGCGCCGTTACGAGGAGAACCTCGTCGTCCTCGCGGGCGGCTCCCCGCACCGCCGCTGGCGCAAGCCCGTCCCGGTGCTCGACGTACTGCGCTCCGCCCAGGGCGAGGTGCAGGACTACCGGCGCGTCGTGCTCGACCTCGACGGCAGCCCCTGGCTCGCCGCCCGAGTGATCGGCCCCGTCACCCACATCCTCGCCGAACTCACCGAGAACGCCCTCGCCTTCTCCCGCCCCCCGAGCCCCGTCGAGATCCGGGTCGCGCAGGTCAGCCACGGCCTCGCCATCGAGGTCGAGGACCGGGGCCTGGGCATGGAACCCGAGCAGCTGGCCGAGGCCAACGAGCTGATGCTCCGACCGCCCCGGATGGACCTGCTCGCCCACAGCGACGACATCCGCCTCGGACTGCACGTCATCTCCCGCCTCGCCAACCAGTACGGGCTGCGCGTCGAGTTCCGGACCTCGGCCTACGGCGGCACCCGGGCGGTCGTGCTCGTCCCCCAGGAGCACGTCGTCACCGGCCCCGTGCCGGGACCCGGCTCCGGACCCGTGGCGGTCCCCTCGCCCTCGCCCTCGCCCTCGTCCGAGACCGAGCCGACCGGGCCCGAATCCGGCCCCCGTCCCGTGCCCGTCCCGGACGCCGTACCCGGACACGGCCCCGATCTGGACCTGCTCTCCGGATACGGCCCCGAGTCCGTACCCGGACACGGCCAGGACCCGGTCCCCGGACACGCGCCCGCCCCGTCGGGGTTCACGTTCCCGCCCGGGACGTCCGACGCGGCCGGGCACGGCTTCCCGGAGACGCCCGAGCACGCCCCCGCCCCCGTCATCACCCCCCTGCTGCCCGCGCGGCAGGACGCCGGACGGACCGAGCCCGGACCGGACGGCGCCCTGCCCACCCGCGTCCAGGGGCGGGCGCTCGCCGACGTGACGGCGCTGAACAGTCCGCACCGGCCCCGCCACGCGGCCCCGGACCAGACGCGGCCGCCCGTGCCGCCCGCGTACGCGGAGCACCCCGGGCACGCCGTACGGCCCGCGTACCCGGCCCCCACACCTCCCGCGTACCCCGCCACCCCCGGGAACCACCCCTACGGGCAGCCCGGACCCGCCTGGGCCGAGCAGCCGCCGCCGGTCCCGCCGACCGGCCCGGTCACCGACCCGCCGCTGCCCCGCCGGGTGCGCCAGGCCAGCCTGGTCGACGAACTCCGCGTCACCCCGGCCCCCGCCGCACCCGCCCCGGCCGCACCGCTGAACTGGCAGCACGACCCGCTGCTCCGGCCCGTCCCGCGCCGCGCCAGTGCGACCATCGGCGCCTTCCAGCGCCGGTCACGGGCCATCCGTACCCAGGCGGACCAGGACACCGGACAGCACCCGGTGCCCGGCACCGGGCCCGAACCCGCCGCACCCACCCACCCCACGAGAGAAGAACGGTCATGACACGCACAACCGCAACCCACCAGGACCTGGACTGGCTGCTCGACGGCCTGGTGGACTCCGTGGCCGAGACCCGCAACGCCGTCCTCCTCTCCGACGACGGCCTGGTCGTCAGCCACTCGCGGACCGTCGCCCGCGCCGACGCCGAACGCCTCGCCGCGATCTGCACCGGCCAGCAGAGCCTCGCCCGCGGTGTCGGCCAGCTCTTCGACGGCGGCGTGGTCCACCAGGTGATCGTGGAACTCGCCGACCTCTGGCTCTTCATCATCTCGGCGGGCCAGGGCACCCACCTGGCCGTCGTCGCCTCCCAGGAGGTCGACGCCGAGGTCATGTCCCTCGCCATGCACAACCTGGTCCAGCAGGTCGGCCAGAAGCTCGGCACCCCCGTGCGCTCCGAGTTCGACGCCTTCGGCACCGGGGCCGGGCAGGGCGCGTGAACACCGGCTGGGACCACGAGGACCCCGAAGAGGACAGCGCGGACACGATGGTGCGCCCGTACACCATCACCCGGGGCCGCACCGCCCCCGACCGCGACGACCTCACGCTCATCACGGTCCTCACGGCGGTGGAGCACCCCCTCGACGAGCGCGGCCGGCCGTCGCGTCCGGGACGCCTCCAGCCGGAACACCGGCTGATCCTCGAACTCTGCCGCCGACCCGCCGCGGTCGCCGAGGTCGCGGCCGGTCTCGGCCTGCCCGTGTCGGTGACCAAGATCCTGCTGGCCGACCTCGTCGGCCAGGGCCTGCTGACCGCTCGGGCGCCACTCCTCGTGGCGCGGGCGGCGGGGGGCGCCGACGGCGGCCTGCTGGCCGCCGTCCGTGACGGACTCCGGAGACTCTGAACCACATGATCAGCACCCAGGCGGCCCCTGCCGCCGTCAAGATCCTCGTCGCCGGTGGATTCGGCGTCGGCAAGACGACCCTGGTCGGCGCGGTCAGCGAGGTCGCGCCGCTGCGCACCGAGGAGTACCTCACGCGCGCCAGCATCGGCGTGGACGACCTGGCCGGCATCGGAGCCAAGGAGACGACCACCGTCGCCCTGGACTTCGGCCGCATCACGGTCAGCGACGAACTCGTCGTGTACCTCTTCGGCACGCCCGGCCAGGAACGTTTCTGGTTCATGTGGAACGACCTGGTCAACGGCGCCCTCGGCGGAGTCGTCATCGCCGACACCCGACGCCTGGAGACCAGCTTCGCGTCCATCGACTTCTTCGAGAGCCGCGAGATCCCCTTCGTGGTCGCCATCAACTGCTTCGACGGCCACAACTCCCGTACGGCGGAGGAGATCAGGGCCGCGCTCGACCTCGACCCGCACGTCCCGCTCCTCATCGGCGACGTCCGGCAGCGCGGCTTCGACAAGGACGTCCTGCTGGCCCTGGTCGACCACCTGATGCGGCTCCCGGCCCCGGCCTGAGCCCCCTTCCGGGAGCACCGGACCGGCCCACGGTCCGGCGCTCCCGGGCCGCCGCGTCCCGCCCCACCCCGTCACGTTCCTGGAGACACCCGAGATGGCATCACCCCTGCGCGTCCTGATCCACGGCGGCGGCATCGGCGGCCTCGCACTCGCCACCGCCCTCGCCCGGCGCGGCCACACCGTCGAGGTCGCCGAACTCCGCGACGCGCTCGACGCGCTCGGCGTCGGCATCATCCAGCCGTCGAACGCCCTCCACGTCATGCGGGAGATCGGCGTCCTCGACGCCTGCCTGGACGCCGGGTTCGAGTGGGAGGTCCTGACGATCGCGGACCCCACGGGCAAGGCCCTCGCCCGCATCCCGCAGCCGCGCGCGGGCGACGTCCCCGCGAGCAACGGCATCCCCCGGCCCGCCCTCGCCGCGGTGCTCGGCGACGCCGCCGTCACCGCCGGGGCCAGGATCAGGTTCGCCACCACGATCAGCGCGCTCGACGACGACGGCACCGGCGTCACCGTGACCCTCTCCGACGGGTCCACCGGCCGCTGGGACCTCGTCGTCGGCTTCGACGGCATCGGCTCGCCGCTCCGCACCCGCCTGTACGGCGACCGGTACGCCCCCGAGTACACCGGCTTCGCCAACTGGCGGGTCACCGTGCCCCGGCAGCCCGACGTCCGGGGCGTCGTGATGGCCACCGCCGGGCAGGAGGCCAAGGCCCTCCTCACCCCGATCACCGACGAACTCATGTACCTCGGCGCGGTGTTCGCCGAGGAGCCCGGCTTCCGCCCGGACCCGGAGCGGGCCCACGAGCAACTGGCCGCCCGTCTGCCCATGTTCTCCGGTCCCGTCGCGGAGGCGCTCGCCGCCGTCACCGACCCGTCGGCCGTCGTCTACTCCCGCATCTCCCAGGTGACGGTCGAGGAGCCCTGGCACGTGGGCCGGGTGGTCCTCGCGGGCGACGCCGCCCACGCCTCCACCCCGCACCTCGCGCAGGGCGCGGCCATGGCCGTCGAGGACGCCCTCGTCCTCGCCGAGTCCCTGGACGCCGCGGACTCCGTGCCCGCCGCCCTGGAAGCCTGGGAGGCCCGCCGCCGCCCCCGCGCGATGTGGGTGCAGGCCATGTCCCGCGCGATCCTCAAGCAGGAGATGGGCGCGCCGACCACCCCGGAGGAGGACGCCCTCCTGGAGATCGGCATCCCGGGCGCCGCCCACGTCCTCGCGAAGCCCTGCTAGGGACCTGATCCGGGCGATCACTCGACTGTCTGTGCCCGGGTCGTCGGTGCGGGCATTCGGCGGGGACGCGGGGCGGGGTGATCCGACTGACGCGGAGCGGGAACGCTGCTCCGGCAGGCCCAGGCCGCCGCTGACGTCGCTGGGGAGACCGAC
The DNA here is from genome assembly GCF_044744885.1 of Streptomyces sp. NPDC087215. Lineage (NCBI taxonomy): Bacteria > Bacillati > Actinomycetota > Actinomycetes > Kitasatosporales > Streptomycetaceae > Streptomyces > Streptomyces sp. NPDC087215. The sequence goes on along the minus strand of NZ_JBIUZD010000006.1, from coordinate 144,408 downwards.
CGGGGACATCCCGGTCGGTTCCACCGTCGTCCCGGCTCATCGGCACGCGGCTGGCGCCCGCGCCGGTCCGCCTCCGGCACCCGGCTCAGAGGGGGCCCAAGCGCTGGAACACCGGGGCGAAACGGCGGGGCGGAGCCTCGTCGCCCGCCCGCCTGGTGGGGGTGGAGGGGAGGGCCTGGGCCGTTCGCGCGGCGGGTTCACCACCGGGCTCCACCTGAGTTCCGCCTGAGTTCCCCTGAGCGCCGCCGCCTGCCGCCGCCCGTTGTCCCCGGCCGTCACCCCAGGTCAGCGTCGCAGGCCGCGGTCCAGTGCGGCGATCAGCGAGCCCTGCGCGTCGTCCCCGTCCAGCGACCAGACCATGACACCGCCGAGACCGTTGCGGCGCGTGTAGCGGGCCTTCTGGGCGGCCACCTCGGGGGTGTCGAAGGTCCAGAACTCGGTGCCGTCGTACTTCCAGCTGCCGCCGTGCCGGAAGTCGTTGTGGACGGTTCCGGGCAGGTCCTTGATCGCCTTGTAGGGCAACTGGCTGCCGCGGGGCGACATGCCCGTGGCGGGCTGGTAGAGGCCGTTCTCGGGTCCCGCGGGGACGCCCGTCCAGCCGTAGCCCCAGGACGGCACGCCGAGCACCGCCTTGTGGGCCGGCAGGCCGCGGTCCAGGTAGTGCCGGACGATCCGGTCGGCGCTGTAGCCGTTGTTGACGCCGGACGGGTCGGCCTTGTCCGTGTAGAGGTTGGCCTGGTGGTTGGTCGGCCCCTGCGGCTCCCAGGCGCCGTGCAGGTCGTACGCCATCAGGTTGAGGAAGTCGACGTGCCGGGCGATCTTCGGCAGCTCCAGCCGGTCCACGATGGTGGTGTTGGCGGCGACCGCGGCGGTCAGCAGGTAGCGCTGGCCGCGCTTCTTGCCGCTCAGCGCGTCCAGCTGGCGCCGGAACTCCGCCATCAGCAGGGTGTAGTTGCGGCCGTCCTCGGGGCGCACCGCGTTGTCCGGCAAACCGCCGCCGCCCGGGTGCTCCCAGTCGAGGTCGATGCCGTCGAAGACGCCCGCACCGGTGCCCGGACCGCCCTCCAGGGAGCCCAGTTGCGGCAGGTTGCCCTTGATGTAGAGGTCGATGCAGGAGGAGACGAACTTCTTGCGGGCCTCGTCGGTGGCGGCGACGTCCGAGAAGTACTTGGACCAGGACCAGCCGCCGATCGAGATGACCGTCTTGAGCTGCGGGTTCTTCGCCTTCAGCTTGCGCAGCTGATTGAAGCTGCCCTTCAGCGGCTGGTCCCAGGTGTCGGCCACGCCGTCGACCGAGTCGGCGGCGCCGACCGGGCGCTGGTAGTCGGCCCAGGCGTCGCCCTGGCCGGCCTGGTTGGCCTCGAAGCAGGTGCCCTCGGGGGAGATGTTGCCGAAGGCGTAGTTGAGCACGGTGAGCTTGGCGGCCTGGCCCGAGTCCTGGACCTTCTTCGCCGAGAAGCCGCTGTAGACGCTCCACTGGGTGAAGTAGGCGACCCGCTGACCGGTCAGCCGACGACTGCCGTCGTCATCGGCCTGTGCGGTGGCGGGGGCCGCGACCAGGGAGGCGAGCAGAGCCGTGGCAAGGAGCGTGGAGGTACGTCTGAACATGCGGGTGGCCTTGTCTGAGTGGGGTCGGATGGTCTGTACCAATCGTGAGAAGAGATCTAGTGCATCCGCGGGGACCCGCACAAGGGGGGGCAGGCCGCATGAAGTTGCCTGACTTGATTGGGAGTTGCCGGATCGTCGGTCGACCCGACACGCGCAGCACGTCCTCCAGGACGCCGCCGTCGCGGTAGCGGCCCGCTTCATCGGGGGTGCCGATGCGGGACTGCGGCGTATGGCCGGGCCCGTGGGGGCGTGATGTTCCCGGCCGACGGGCCGGGTCCGACCGGTCCGGGGAGGCCCGGGGGCGGTCCGGAGCGTCGGGGGTGGGAAGCCCGCAGACGCGCCCGACTCGTACAAGACCCCACAAGGCCCTCCACGAAGCCAGAAAGGCTTCCCGATGACCCTCCGCAGCCGCAGCCGCAGCCGCAGCCGCAGCCGCAGCCGCAGCCGCAGCCGCAGCCGCAGCCGCAGCCGTGCCCCGGACCCGAGCCGGACGCGTCCGGACGGCGGTGATGGCGATGCCGAGCGCGGGCAGGTCCGGCGCTCGGCCCGGTGACGTTCCCGTTTCCCCGAGTTGCCCGCCCGGCCCGTGCCGTCCCCGGCGGGCCGGGGGAGAGCGCGGTGGACGCGGTCCGTCCGCTCCCCACGGGCTCGGGACCCGGTGTCGGACCTCGGGCCTAGCATCCGTGCGTGATCTCAGAACTCGACGCGCTCCTCGACGCACCGCGGCCGCCCGGCCGGATCGTCCCCGCCGGGCCGGACGGCCCCGCCCTCTGGCTGAGTGACGGTCCCGCATCCCCGGGGCTGTGGGCCCGGACACGGGCGGAGCACGCCCGCACCGGGCTGTGGCCGCTCCTGCTCGACTCCGGGGACCCCGGCGACGGCGAGTTCCGGCCCTGGGCCTCGGGCGAGCTGTCCCCCGGACGCATGACCTCGCCCGGTGAGCACGACCCGGCCGCGCTCCTCGCGGGGTGGTGGCGCGAGCACACCCATGCGGACGAGGACGACGACCCGCTTCCGCCCGGTGGGCGGGCGGCCGTCACCGCCCCCTTCGGGCAGCGATGGCCGGGCCTCGCCCCCGCCCGCCCGGCGGGACCCGATCCCGACAAGGAGGCCGCCGAGTACGCGGAGTTCTTCGCCTCCCTGCGGCCCCACGTCCGGCTCGGCCTCGTCCCCGCGGAGTGCGGCGCGGACGCGCTCACCGTCGCGGGATGGGAAGGGCCCGTCAACCAGGACAACGACACCGCGAAGTTCTCCGCCGTCCTGCGCACCTGGGAACAGCGCTTCGGGGCCCGCGTCGTCGCCCTCGGGCTCGACACCCTCCACCTGAGCGTCGCCACACCCCCGGAACGGCCGGAGGACGCCCTCCTCGTCGCCGCCGAGCACTTCGCGTTCTGCCCGGACAACATCTGGCAGGGCGCCCGCCCCCACACCCTGGCGTCCTACGCCGAACGGCTCGTCGACGCCTACACCTGGCAGTTCTGGTGGGACTGAGGGGACACCGGCGGGGAGGCCGGGGAGGAGGGGCGGCGGGCCGCGCCGGGGCGCCCGGCCGTGTCGTCCCGCACGGTGGACGGTCCCGCCGTCCGGTCGGCGGGACCCGCGCTCCGCGCCCCTTCAGGCCCCGCTCGGGCGGGTCGGTTCCGGGCGGTCGCGGTGAGGGGGCGTCCGCCGCGCCGCCGGTGGGGGCGGCGGGGCCGCGCGGCCGAGGAGTTCCGCCAGGCCCGCGCGGGTGGCCGCGACGACCACCCGGTCCTCGGGATGCAGGAGGTGACCCGGGTGCAGTTCCCACAGCAGCCGGGACGGCTCCGGCATGGCCGGGGGCGCGTCCGCGGCCGGTGCGTCCCGGACGCCCGTGTCGAGGGCGAGCACCCGCCACGCGCCGGGCCGGAAGGCCTCCGACACCGTCCTGCCCACGAACTGGGAGTGCTCCGCGACATCGAGCGCGGCGAAGACCAGCACCCGTCGTTCGACGGCGATCGCCCCGAGGATGCGACGGCCCATCATCGCGGTGGCGAAGGCGGGCGCCGCGAGCGTCGACACGCTCCGGCTGCGGGTGAGCGCCCCGGGGTGCGCGGCGCGCAGGGTGCGGTAGACGGTCGACGCGAAGTCGTCGTCGTACAGCCGCAGCGCGACGAGCAGTTCGGCGCTGAGGGTCCGTGCGTACAGGGCCGCTTCCAGGTTGGTGGTGTCGGCGCTGGTCAGAGCGAGCAGGGCCCGCGCCCGGTGGATCTTGGCGGCCTCCAGGACGCCCGCCTGGGTGACGTCGCCCAGCACGACCGGGACCCGCAGCCGCCGGGCGTACGCCACGCCCCGGGCCTCCGGGTCGTCCTCCACGCACACCACGGGGACGCCGAGTTCATGGAGCTGGACCAGGACCCGGGTGCCGACGCGGCCCAGTCCGAGGAGCACGACGTGCCCGGCCAGTCGCCGGGGCGGGCGGCGCAGCGCGGCGGCGCTGCGGTACGCGCCGAACGCCTCCAGGGACCCGGCGATCAGCAGCGGCAGCAGGACGAGCCCGAGCAGTCCGGCGAGGAGCTGGAGGACCTGGCGCGCGGTCGGCTCCCCGACGGCGGGATCCCCGATCGCGAACAGGTCGAGCAGCGTGAGGTACGCGGCGTGCAGGGGGTGGTCCCCGGTGGTGGCCCAGGAGGCCACGGCGAGGGCGACGACGGCGGCGCAGACCCCGGCGAGCGCCCAGCGGACCCGGGGGGAGAGGAGCTCGCGGGGCGAGGCGCCCCGGCTCTCCCGGCGCGGCGGGCGGACCGGCTCGTGGCTGACGGTCTCCAGGACGAGGGTGCCGTGCCCGGCGGCGGCCCGGACCTCGGTGTCGTCGGGGAGCAGCCGGGGCGCCCGCCGTCCGCTGCGGTCGGAGCCGTCCGCGCCCGCCGGGTCGCTGCTCGTCGAGGAGAGGAGGGCGAGGGTGACGAGACCGGGCCCCGGGGTGTCCCCGGGGCCGGTGGGCACGTGCTCGGCGGCGCGCAGCAGCAGCCCGTCGGCCTGGACGATCTTGCGGGTGCCGACGACGGCGGTGGCCGCGAGGGCGGGCGCGGCGGTGTCCGCGTCGGACAGGACGATGGTGGTGGCGTCATGGCCGTCGTCGTCCTCCGGCGGCAGGTCCGGGCCGGTCCGGTCGCGGGCCTGGTCGAGGAGTTCGGCCATGCGGAGGCCGAGGTTGCGGTTGTACATCCGCAGGACCAGACGGATGTGCGGGTTGAGGCGGCGGGCGAGGAACGCGGCCCGCATGTTCACCTCGTCGTCCTCGTGGAGCAGGGCCAGCGCCTGGGCGCGCCGTACCCCCGCCTCGACCAGGGTCGGCTCGTCGGGCGGCACACTGCCGAGGAGATGGGCCCGTACGCCGGGCCGGGAGGTGTCCGGGCCACCGCCGGTGGGCGTGACCAGGACGACGGTCTGCCGGTACACCTCGGCGAGTTCGGCGGCGATGCGGTGGGCGAGGGCGTCGTCCCCGCACACCACCATGTGGCCCTCCGGCGGCGCGGGGAGGGGGGCTCGGCGACGTGTGACCCGCCGCGGTACGACGGACATGGCCGCTGACTCCTTCGCGCCGCAGAGGTGAGGACCCACCGTCCCAGGTTCCGGGACGGTCCGGCATGGGTGCTGACACCCAACTTCCGTCGTGCGTGTGCCCGGTGGGCGGCCGGGGCGCCCGCTCGGCGGGGCACGGCTCCGGTCCGGTCCGAGCCGTACGACCGCCCCGGTGCGGGGGCCGGGAACGCGTACGACCCGTGGGCCTTGGTCCCGTCCGCTCGAGTTCGGACGGGAGCCGGCCGGATCAGCCGGCGGCCCACGGGTCGGGTGACTGCGTGGTTTTCGGCAGAGGACCTGCCGAGGTGCACAGAGTGCGACGGCAGGCCGTTAGCCCGCAGTCACCTCACGAATCCGAAAAGAAACCATGTTCTCGGATCACCTCCTTTCAGCGTGTGCCCACAGCTTAGGAAAGGCCCGGGGCGACGCTCAACCCATTTATTCGCGGGATTTTCCGGCCGCCGCCCCCCAGTCCCTCCGGCCGCCGTCCTCCGGTCTCTCCGGAGGCCGTCAGCGCAGTTCGGCGGCGACCAGGGCGCCCGCCTCGGCCACCAGCGGGTCCACCACCGGAGCGTCCCTCCCGGACCGGGTGGTGAGCACCGCGATCAGGACGGGGCCGCCGTCCGGCGGCCAGGTGACGCCGACGTCGTTGTTGGTGCCGTACCAGCCGCCGCCGGTCTTGTCGGCGAGGGCCCAGTCGGCGGGCAGCCCCTTGCGGAGCCGTTCGCCGCTCGTGGTGTTGCCGAGCATCCAGGCGGTGAGCCGTTCCCGGTCGGGGCGGGGGAGGGCGTCGCCGAGCAGCAGACGACCGTAGGTGCGGGCGATGGCACGGGGTGTGGTGGTGTCGGTGAGGCGGCCGGGCTCCGCCGAGTTCAGCTCGGGCTCCCAGCGGTCGAGGCGGGTCGTGGGATCCCCGATCGACCGTACGAAGCGGGTGACGGTGGTCGGCCCGTCCAGCTCGCTCAGGAGCAGGTTGGCGGCGGTGTTGTCGCTGAAGCGGAGCGTGGCGTCGCACAGCTCGGCGACCGTCATGCCCTGGGCGAGGTTCTCGGCGAGCCCGGTCTTCGGGGACCAGCCCGCCCGCCGCACATCGGCCTCGGTGTAGTGGATCCGCCGGGCCAGGAACGTGCCGTCGTGGTCGAGGTCGCGCAGTACGGCGGCGACGGCGAGCGTCTTGAAGACGGAGCACATCGGGAAGCGTTCGCCCGCGCGGTAGGCGAGGGTACGGCCGTCGCGCACGTCGTGGGCGTAGACCCCGAGGCGCGCGGAGTGCCGCAGCTCCAGCTCCCGCAGCCGGGCCGTGATGTCTTCGCTCCCGGGGCCCGAGGCGTACGCGCTGCCGCCCCCGAGGGGCAGGGCGAGGGTCAGGGCCGCACCGGCGCCGAGGGCGAGCGCGGTACGACGGGACGGGTCGAATCCTGTGCCGGTCACAGTGGTTCCTTCCGCAGTGATCACTGCACGGAACCACGCCAGGAGGACCCCTGCCGGTTTCGGCACCTCACCCTTACGAAGGGTTTCGGCCATGGATCGAGCCATGCCGAGTCAGGCCATGCCGAGCCATGCCGGGCCATGCCATGCCATGCCATGCCATGCCATGCAGGGCCACCTCGTCCCCGCCCCCTCCGCACGGCTTCAGTGCCCGCCGAAGCCCCAGGACTCGATGTCGCGGTACCGGATGGGCCCCGGGCCGCGTCCGAAGTCGCTGCCGACCAGATGCAGCCGCTCGGTCCGCCAGGGGCGGCCCTCGAACCCGGTGAGCCCGGCGGCGATCTCCGCCGCGCCGGTCGGGTCGTCCCGCCGGGCGCGCGCCAGCGTCAGATGGGGGCGCAGCGGCCGTTCCTCGAAGGGGACACCGCACTCCCCGATCACCGTACGGACGTCCCGGGCGAGCCGGTGCAGTCCGTCCAGGTCGCCGTCGATCCCGCTCCACACCACCCGCTCGTCGAAGTGTCCGCCGCCCCGCAGCGCCAGGACGACGGGCGGGCGCGCGGCGGCCAGCTCCGCGAGGGGGCGCCGCAGCGCCGGGACCGTACCGGCCGGGAGCTCGCCGAGGAACGCCAGGGTGACGTGCCAGTCCTCGATCCGGTTCCACCGCATACGGGGGTGGGTCCCGTACGCGGGTCCGAGGGCGCGGGCCAGCTCGTCCTTCGCCGCGTCGGGCGGGGCGAGGGCGACGAACACGCGGACGGTCGCGGTCCTGTCCCGCTCCCGCCCGTCCGTCTCCGTCCGTCGCCCGTCCGGTCCTGTCATCGTCGTTCCCCGCTCGCCCCGCGTCCGGTCTTCCGGCTTCCGTGCTCCGGCCGGACCCGTGGTCCTCTCCGGGCCCGCCGTCACCCGCAGGGCCCGGAGGCCGTTCGAGAGCGAGGGTACGCGGCCCGGGGCGGGCCGGGGGTCCTGGTGCCATCCGGCGGGTTCGATGCCGGGGGCGGGCGGTGCCCGCCCCCGGAAGGCGACCGTCCACCCGAGCCCGCCCGGCCCAGGAGACAGCGGGGGCCACCCCCACTCGAAGGGCGGGCCCGGCCCCCCGGCCTCAGCCCGTCGCACCCGCCGCCGTCAGCCATGTCTCCGCGAGTACGCGGTGGCCGAGCGGGCTCGGGTGGACGCCGTCCGGGGCGAGGGCCGCCGCTCCGTGTTCCCGGGCGGCGCGCCGCAGCGCCAGATCCGTGCGCACCGGCGTCGCCCCGTGCGCGTCCGCCGCCCGCAGGACGGCCTCCGCCCGGGGGCCGAGGTCCTCGAACCAGGCCTCCTGGCCGGGGTCGGCCGGGAGCAGGAAGGGGACCATGACGAACAGCCGGGCGCCGCACTTCTCCCCGGCGTCGGCGAGGAGCCGGCCGAGGGTCGCCTCGAAGTCCGGGACCGGGCTGGGCAGCCCCTGGTCGTAGCGGCGCCAGGTGTCGTTGATGCCGATCAGGACGGTGACGGCGGTGGGGCCGTGCGCGAGGACGTCGTCGGTCCACCGCGCCTCCAGGTCCCGGACGCGATGACCGTTGATCCCCTTGTTGAGGACCGTCACCGAAGGGGGCAGGGAATCGGCGACCAGCCGTACGTAGCCGTCGCCGAGGGACGCGGGGTCCTCGCGGTCGCGTCCGCAGTCGGTGACGGAGTCCCCGACGAACAGCAGCCGGTCCTCCCGGGTGAACCGCATGGGAGTGCTCCTCTCAGGCCTGTCGGAACGAGTGCCGCATGGTGCCGAGGCCGTCGATGCCGCACTCGACGACGTCTCCGTGCCGCAGATAGGGCCGGGGCTCGGGGCGGCCGAGGGCGACACCCGCAGGGGTCCCGGTGTTGATGACGTCACCCGGGTGGAGCACCATGAAACGGCTCAGATAACGGATGACCTCCGCGACCGGGAAGACCATGTCGGCGGTGGTGCCGTGCTGGCGCTCCACCCCGTTCACGGAGAGCCGCAGCGCGAGCTTCTGCGGGTCGGGGACCTCGTCGGGGGTCACGAGCCACGGGCCGAGCGGGTTGAACGTCTCGCAGCTCTTGCCCTTGTCCCACTGGCCGCCGCGCTCCAGCTGGAAGGCGCGTTCGGAGACGTCGTGGGAGACGGCGTACCCGGCGACGCAGGCGAGCGCGTCCGCGTCGTCGTCGAGGTACCGGGCGGTCCTGCCGATGACCACCGCCAGCTCGACCTCGTAGTCGGTCTTGACGCTGTCACGGGGGACCAGCACCTCGTCGTACGGCCCGGAGACCGTCCACGGGTCCTTCATGAAGACGACCGGCTCCCCGGGGATCGCGGCGCCCGTCTCCTCGGCGTGGTCGCGGTAGTTGAGGCCGATGCACACCACCTTCCCCGGGCGGGCCACCGGCGCCCCGATCCGTACGCCGTCCGCCGGGAGCCCCAGCGGGGGCAGGGTCCCCCCGGCCACGGCACGGGCGAGACGGTCGAGCCCGCCGTCGGCGAGGGAGCGGTGGTCGATGTCGTCGAGGACGCCCGACGCGTCGAGGAGTTCGCCCGAGGCGTCCAGGACGGCGGGGCGCTCGGCGCCCGCCCCGCCGACTCTCAGCACACGCATGTCAGCCACCCTTTACATCATTCATCGGATGTATCAACGCGGGTATGCAACCAATCGACGCCTCTTTTGTCCAGAGGGAGGGGCGAGTTGGGCATGTTTGACCCATCGCTCAGAGATGTCATCCGATGTATCGTGTGCCGCGCCGCAACCGCACGCCCCCGGGAGGCCCCGCCGATGGCAGATACGACAAGGATGCTCAACGCGCTGCTGGTCATGGAGGAGGGACGCAGGGCGGATGTCTACCCGGCGCCCGTCCTGGACGGCATCGCCCGCCTGGTGAACCTGCGGACCCCCGCGCTCACCCGGGACGAACTCCACCGCGACCCCCGCGTCCTGGCGGACGTGGACGTGCTGCTCACCGGATGGGGAGCCCCGGTCCTCGGCGCGGAACTCCTCGCGCACGCGCCGGAGCTGAAGGCGGTGATGGTGGCGGCCGGTTCGGTGCGCCATCTGGTCAGCCCGGAGTTCTGGGCGAGGGACGTCCCGATCGTCTCCGCCGCCGCCGCGAACGCCGTGCCCGTCGCGGAGTTCAGCCTCGCCCAGATCCTGCTCGGCCTCAAACAGGCCCACCGGCTGGGCCGCCAGGTCACCGCCTACCGCCGCTTCCCGCACGACCCCCCGGTCGCCGGGGCGTACGGCTCGCGGGTCGGCCTGCTGGGCCTCGGCGAGATCGGACGGCTCGTCGCGGAGCACCTGCGCGGCTTCGGGGTCGAGGTGCTCGCCCACGACCCCGTCATCGATCCGGCCGACGCCCGCGCGCTCGGCGTCCGCCCGGTGGGGATCGAGGAACTGTTCGCGGTGTCCGACGTGGTGAGCGTCCACGCCCCGCTGCTGCCCGAGACCGAGGGGCTGGTCGGCGAACGGCTGATGTCCCTGCTCCCCGAGGGCGCCACCCTCGTCAACACGGCCCGCGGCGCCGTCCTGAACGAGCCCGAGGTGATCGGGGTCCTCTGGGAGCGGCCGGACCTCACCGCCGTCCTCGACGTCACCTGGCCCGAACCTCCCGAGCCCGACTCGGCGCTGTACGCCCTGCCGAACGTGCTGCTCACCCCGCACCTCGCCGGAGCCATGGGCCGGGAGCGCGCCCGGCTGGGCGAACTCGTCCGCGACGAACTGCGGCGCCTGGTCCGCGGCGAGCCCCTGCGGCACGCGGTGGAACCGTCCCGGGCGGCGACCCGGGCGTAGGGACCCGGGGCGCCCCGCGCCTCTCCGACGCACGTCGTGGCTGGATTTCCGGTACCCGGGAATCCAGCCACACGTCATTCATCGGACCTTTGATCGACCCCTGCAGGTCTGGACCCCGAGGTCATCCCGCCGTCGAGAGTGGGTACTTCACCCTCCGCGTCCGCTCCCTGACTGCTCAAGCGGGTGGAGGACCCTTCTCGGGGCCGTATGCGGGTGCGCGGATTCACGCTCTCAACTCTTTTCAGTCATCGGACTATTGACCCCCGTTCGGCCGCGCGTTAGCGTCCCCGGCAAGCGCTTACAGGCCAGCTGCCGAGGGCGGCGAACAGGAGTGGTGATGCAGAGAACGCGATGGATCGGTGCGGGTTTTCTCGCCTCGGCGTTGGCCCTCACGAGCTGTACGACCGGCCCCGCCGGCACGGACGCCAAGCAGGACTCCAAGGCCGAGCTCGAACTGTGGACCCGGACCACACCGGGCGGACCGGGCGAGAAGGCCACGCTGCGGCTCGTCGCCGGATTCGAGAAGGCCACCGGCCACAAGGTCAAGGTCACGGCGATCTTCGACGACTTCGAGACGAAGCTCCAGCAGCGGGCCGCCCAGCGGAACCTGCCCGACATCGTCATGAACGACGTCACCCAGCTCGGCGCCATGCACAGCCAGGGACTCCTCCGGGAGATCGACCTGAGCAAGATCAAGAGCAGCCAGGACCTCGTCGAGCAGGGGCTGAACTCCGGCAAGAGCGTCGACGGCAAGCAGTACGGCATCCCGTACTCCGCCCAGGCGGGCGCCCTCCTCATCCGCAAGGACTGGCGCGAGAAGCTCAAGCTCGGCACCCCGGAGAACTGGGACGACCTCGCCGCCCTGGCCGAGGCGTTCACCGACCGGGACCCCGACGGCAACGGCAAGGCCGACACCTACGGCCTCGCCGCCCCGCTCTCCACCAAGCGCGGCTACGCCTCCTGGTACTTCTCCAACTTCCTCTGGGCCGCGGGCGGCGACTTCGTCACCGAGACCGGCAAGGGCACCTACAAGCCCGCGATGACCGGCAAGGAGTCCACCGAGGCCGTCCGCTGGTTCCGCTCCCTCGGCTGCGACAGCAAGGTCATCCAGCCGGGCGCCGTCACCATGGACACCCCGCCCACCAACGAGACCTTCGAAGCGGGCAGGACCGGCATGTTCGTCGTCGGCCCCTACCTGATGCCCCGCTTCGACAAGTCCCTCGGCAAGGACAAGTACGAGGTCGTCCCCATGCCCAAGGGACCCAAGGACGCCACCGTGCTCGCCGAGGGCGGCTCCGTCTATCTGATGGCGGGCTCCGAGAACCGCACGGGCCAGGACGCCTTCGCCGGATACGCCATCTCCCCCGAGGGCCAGAAGCTCGGCATGGAGGGCACGGACGGCTCCACCGTCCAGCTCCCCGTCAACAAGACCGTCGACGTCACCGAGGTCCGCCCCGACCCGCGCTGGAAGACGTACGCCGACGTCTACCGCACCTCCGGCCGCTACGCCCCCTCCCTCCCCAACTGGACCCCGGTCCGCCAGGCCACCGCCGACACCGTCAACGCGCTCATGGCCGACTGCTCCCTGGACGCCGGGGAGAAGCTGCGCGAACTCGACAAGAAGCTCGCCGACATCCTCCAGGAGCAGGGAATCGCCGGATGACCGGCGTCGGCCGGACGGGACCGGCCACCCGCGCGGCGGCCGGTCCCACCCTCCGCACGGCGGGACCGCCGGAGAAGGAGCCCGCCGCGGCACCGGCCGCCGGACCGGCCGTCCCCCGCCGCGTACGCGACCGGCGCGGCGGCCGCTGGTGGACCCCGTGGCTCTTCCTCGCCCCGGCCCTGATCCTCTTCCTCTACTTCAAGTTCATCCCCATGGCCAGCGCGCTGACGATGTCCTTCCAGGACGTCCAGCCCTACCTGGGCAGCCGCTGGGTCGGCGGCGAGAACTACGCCACCGTGCTGACCTCCGACGGCTTCCGCGAGGCCGCCTGGCACACCGTCGTCCTCGCCGTCGGCCAGACCCTCGGCTCGCTGCTGCTCGGCCTCGGCCTCGCCCTCCTCATGGAGGGCCAGGGACGCAGACTCGGCTTCGTCCGCTCGGCCGCCTTCCTCCCGGTCGTCGTGCCCATGGCGGTCGTCGCCGAACTGTGGCGGATCATGTACCACCCCACCTCCGACGGCATGATCAACTCCCTGCTCGGCCTCGTGGGATTCGGCCCCTCGGGCTTCATCAACGACCCCGACAGCTCGATGGCCTCCCTCATCGTCACCGGCATCTGGCGCGGCGCCCCCTACGACATGATGATCTTCCTCGCCGGTCTCGCCGGAGTGGACCGGGGCCTGTACGAGGCCGCCAAGGTCGACGGCGCGTCGAGGTTCCAGCGCATCCGCCACGTCACCGTCCCCGGACTGCGGGCCGTCCTGACGATCCTCTGCATCCTCGCGGCCATCCGCGGCCTGCGCGTCTTCACCGAGGTCTTCCTGCTCACCAACGGCGGCCCCGACGGCTCGACCGAGGTCGTCATGACCCTGATCTACAAGCTGGGACTCGAACAGAACCGGCTCGGCGTCGGCGCCGCCGGAGCGGTCCTGCTCTTCCTGGCGACGCTCGTCCTCACGATCGGCGTCCACCTGTTCCGACGGAGGGATGAAGAATGACCGCGCCGACCGAGACCGCGCTGGGTCTCACCGAGAGCCGGAGCACTGGCGGCCGCGTCCTCAGGGCCGTCACGTACCTCCTCGTCCTGCTGGTGTTCGCGGGCCCCCTCCTGGCCCTCCTGGTCAGCGCCTTCAACCACGTCAAGGATCCGACACAGCTCAGCGTCGTCCCCTCCGACCCCACCCTCGACAACTTCACCGTCGCCTTCGACCAGGGCGTCCTGAAGTACCTGCTCAACTCGTTCTTCGTCGTCGGGTTCGGCCTGCTCCTCCAGGTCGCCGTCTCCGTCCTCGCCGGATACGCCCTCGCCAGGAAACGCTTCCGGGGCATGAGCCTCGCGTTCGTCGCGATCCTGGCGACCCTGATGCTCCCCGAAGAGATCCTGGCCATCCCGCTCTCCGTGATCCTCGCCGACCTGCCGGTCGTCCACATCAACCTCATCGGCTCCCTCGCGGGCATGATCGTCCCCCTCGGCGCCTGGGCGTTCTCCATCCTCGTCATGACCGAGTTCATGAAGGAGGTCCCCCGGGAACTGGAGGAGGCCGCCCGCATCGACGGCGCCGGAGACCTGCGGATCTTCGCCCAGATCATCCTCCCCATGTGCAAGCCCGCACTCGGCGTCATCGGCGTCTTCGGCTTCACCATGATCTGGGACCAGTACCTGCTGCCGCTGCTCGTGGCCACCGACTCCGGCTCCTACACCCTGCCGCTCGCCCTGCGCACCCTGCGCGTCGACCCCCTCGTCACCCCCGGCGTCGTGATGGCCGCCTCCCTGCTCGCCCTGCTGCCGTCCGTCATCGTCTTCCTCTTCTTCCAGCGCTCCTTCGTCCACGGCCTGTCCAGCGGCGCCCTCAAGGGCTGACCCCCGGCACCCGGCCCGCACCCCGAAAGGACCACCTCCCGTGATCCCGTCCGGACTGATGTCCTTCCCCCTCACGCCGTTCACCCCGGCCGACGAGGTGGACACCGCCGTGTTCACCGACCACATCGAGGACCAGCTCGCCCACGGACCCGCCGCGCTCTTCGTCGCCTGCGGCACGGGAGAGTACGCCTCGCTCAGCACGACCGAGTACGCCCGGGTCGTCCGGCACGCCGTCCAGGTCGTCGCCGGACGCGTCCCCGTCCTCGCCGGAGCGGGCGGCGGCCTCGGCCACGCACGGGCCGCCGCCACCGCCGCCGCCGAAGCGGGCGCCGACGGCCTCCTCCTGCTCCCCCCGTACCTCGTCGGCGGCACCGAGGACGGCTACCTCGGCTACGTCGAGTCCGTCGCCCGCACCGGCCGGCTGCCCCTCGTCGTCTACCGCAGGGGCCTGGCCTCCTTCGGCGTCTCCACCGCCCTGCGCCTCCTCTCCGTCCCCCACGTCGAAGGCATCAAGGACGGCAGGGGCGACCTGGACGTCCTGGCCCGCATGGTCACCGCCGTACGCACCGCCGACCACCCCCGCGCCGGGACCTTCGCCTTCCTCAACGGACTGCCCACCGCCGAGATCAGCGCCACCGCCTGCCGCGCCATCGGCGTCCACGACTACTCCTCCGCCGTCCTCTGCTTCGCCCCCGACCTCGCCCGCGCCTTCCACACCGCCCTGACCGACGGCGACACCGCCACCACCGACCGCCTCCTCGCCGAGTTCTACCTGCCGCTCACCGAACTCCGCGACCGCGTCCCCGGCTACGCCGTCTCCCTCGTCAAGGCGGGCGCCCGGCTCCGCTCCCTCGACGTCGGCCATGTCCGCGCCCCCCTCGTGGACGCCGCCCCCGAGCACGTCGAACTCCTCCGCGACCTGCTCGACCGAGGGCGACGCGCCCTCGCCGGGACCCCGGCCGCGCCCGTGGCGGTGGCCCGATGAAGGTCACCTCCGTCGTCATCACCCCCGTCGCCTTCGCCGACCCGCCGCTCCTCAACGCCGTCGGCGTCCACGAGCCGTACGCCCTGCGGGCCGTCGTCGAGGTCAGGACCGACACCGGCGCCTACGGACTCGGCGAGAGCTACGGTGATGCCGCCCACCTGGAACTGCTGCGGCACGTCGCCGACGAACTCACCGGCCTCGACCCCTTCGACCTCAACGACCTGTCCCGCCGGGCCGAGGGCGCCGTCGGCGGCCGGACCGCGGCCGACGCCCACGGACTGATCGGCGCGGGCGGCGCCGCCAAGACCGTCGCGAGCGTCACCTCGCCGTTCGAGGTCGCCTGCCACGACCTCCAGGGCAAACACCTCGGCAGGCCCGTCTCCGACCTCCTCGGCGGAGCCACCCGCGACCGCGTCGACTTCTGCGGCTACCTCTTCGCCAAATGGGCCGCCCACCCCGGTCACGCCCCGGACGCGTGGGGCCCCGCCCTCGACGCCGCCGGACTCGTCGCCCAGGCCCGCCTCATGGCCGACCGCTTCGGCTTCCGCTCCTTCAAACTGAAGGGCGGTGTCCTCCCCCCGGACGAGGAGGTCGCCGCCGTCCGGGCACTGCGCGAGGCCTTCCCCGGCCACCCCCTGCGCCTCGACCCCAACGCGAGCTGGGACCCGGCGACCGCCACCCGGGTCGCCGAAGAACTCGCGGGCGTACTGGAGTACCTGGAGGACCCCGTCGCGGGCATCCCCGCCATGGCCGACGTCGCCCGCGCCGCCCCCATGCCCCTCGCCACCAACATGTGCGTCGTCACCTGGGAGGACCTGACCCGGGCCGTCCCCGCCGGAGCCGTCGGCGTCCTCCTCGGCGACCACCACTTCTGGGGCGGACTGCGCGCCTCCCAGCACCTCGCCACCTGCTGCCGCCACTTCGGCATCGGCATGTCCATGCACTCCAACTCGCACCTGGGGATCAGCCTGGCCGCGATGGTGCACCTCGCCGCCGCCACCCCCGCCATCGGCCACGACCTCGACACCCACTGGCCGTGGAAGCGCCCCGAGGACGACGTCGTCACCGTCCCCTGGCGCTTCGAGAACGGCGCGCTCACCGTCCCGCGCACCCCCGGCCTCGGCGTGGAACTCGACCGCGAGGCCCTGGCCCGGCTGCACGAGCAGTACCTCGCCTGCGGCCTGACCCACCGCGACGACACCGGCTACCTGGCCCGCGCCGCCCCCACCGTACGGCTCCGCGAGGACGTCCACGAGCCCGCCCGGCCGTCGCGCCCCGCCCGCCTCCGACCGCACAGGAACGATGCCCCGTGACCACCACCAGCGCCGGTCCCGCAGCTGCCGGGGACCCCGCCCCCGACACCGCCTGGTTCACCCACGACCGCTTCGGCATGTTCGTCCACTGGGGCCTGTACTCCCTCGCCGCCCGCCACGAGTGGGTCAAGAACCGGGAGCGGCTGACGGACGAGCAGTACCAGGTGTACTTCGACCACTTCGACCCCGACCGCTACGACCCGCGCCGCTGGGCCAGGTCCGCCAGGGCCGCCGGAATGCGCTACGTCGTCCTCACCACCAAGCACCACGACGGCTTCTGCCTCTGGGACAGCGCCCTCACCGACTACAAGGTGACGAACACGCCGTACGGCCGCGACCTGATCGGACCGTTCGTCGAGGCGTGCCGGGCCGAGGGCCTCAAGGTCGGCTTCTACCACTCCCTCATCGACTGGCACCACCCCTCCTTCCCCGTCGACGGCACCCACCCGCAGCGGGACGACGAGGAGTTCAAGGCCGCCGAAGCCGACCGCGACATCCGCGACTACCAGCGCCATCTGCACGGGCAGGTCCGCGAACTCCTCACGGAGTACGGCCGGATCGACTACCTCTTCTTCGACTTCTCCTACGAGGGCCGCGAATGGTGGGGCGGCAAGGGCCCCGACGACTGGGACGCCCCCCGGCTCCTGGACACGGTCCGCGCCCTCCAGCCGCACATCCTCGTCAACGACCGCGCCGGACTCCCCGGGGACTTCGCCACCCCCGAGCAGTACCAGCCCTCCGCCCCGATGACCACGCCCGACGGCGCCCCCGTCCTGTGGGAGGCCTGCCAGACGCTCAACGGCAGCTGGGGCTACGACCGCGACAACCTCGACCACAAGAGCCCCGACCTCCTCATCCGGATGCTCGTCGACGGAGTCTCCAAGGGCGGCAACCTCCTCCTGAACGTCGGACCCACCGGCCGGGGCGACCTCGACCCCCGCGACACCGCCACGCTCGACGAGATCGGCCGCTGGATGGACCTCCACGAACGGTCCGTGCGCGGCTGCGGACCCGCCGGGTTCACCGCGCCCGCCGACTGCCGGTACACCCGGCGCGGCGACCGCCTCTACGTCCACCTCCTGGCCTGGCCCCTGCGCCATCTGCACCTGCCAGGACTCCAGGGACGGGTGCGCTACGCCCAACTCCTGCACGACGCCTCCGAGATCATCAGGCTGCCGCCCGCCCCGGAGCGCCGGGCCATGAACACCCAGATGGGCGGGCAGCCGCACGGCACCCTGACCCTCCAGCTCCCCGTACGGCGCCCCGACACCCCCGTACCCGTCATCGAGCTGTTCCTGACGGACCCCGCGTGACCGCGCGGCGGGACCGCACGGGCCCCGCCGCACCCGACCTCCCCAGCACCACCCCGACCGAGAGCACGGAGGCACCATGCAACGACGCACGTTCCTCACCGGCACCGCGGTGGGAGCGGCCGCCGCCGCCCTGCCGCTGACCGGCACGGCGTACGCGCACCCCGGCCACGCCCGGCGCGGGCGCCGCACCACCGTCGACGTCCACACCCTGGACGAACTCCGGGCGGCGCTGGAAACGGCCGGTCCCGGCACCCACATCGTCCTCGCCGACGGCGACTACACCGTCCCCGCCGACAAGCCCCTCACCGTCCGGGGCCGCCACGGCACCCGCACCGCCCCCGTCACCGTCTCCGCCGCGTCCCGCGGCGGTGCCGTCCTGCGCGGCGAACGGAGCTTCGTCTTCGACGACTCCAGCGACATCACCGTCAGCGGCTTCTCCTTCCGCCAGAGCACCACCCTGGACATCCCCCCGAACTGCCACCACATCCGGCTGACCCGCAACGACTTCCAGCTCGCCGACATCGAGGGCCTGCACTGGCTCATGGTCCGCGCCGACGACACCGTCATCGACCGCAACCACTTCCACGGCAAGAGCACCCTCGGCATCTACCTCGGCATCGAGGGCGCCGGAAGCGACGCGATGGCCCAGCGCGTCCACGTCCACCGCAACCACTTCTCCGACCACACCTTCCCCGGCTCCAACGGCGGCGAACCGATCCGCCTCGGCGTCAGCCCCCGCGCCCTGTCCAGCGCCCACGCCCTCGTCGAGCACAACCTGTTCGAGCGGACGAACGGCGACCCCGAGGCGATCTCGGTGAAGAGCTCCGACAACGTCATCCGGCACAACACCATCCGCGACAGCCTCGGCGGGATCGTGCTGCGCCACGGCAACGGCACCCGCGTCGACAGCAACTACCTGATCGGCGGGGAGGAGGGGATACGGATCTACGGCGACGACCACGTCGTCGTCAACAACTACCTCGCCGGACTCTCCGGCCGGGCCGTGGTCGTCGGCAGCGGCACGGCCCGCGACCACGTCCCCGGCGAGTCGGCCGCGGACCGCCGGGGCAACGACGCCCCCGACCGCGTCCTCATCGCCCACAACACGCTCCTCGACAACGCGGGCGGACTCTCCGGCGAGAGCCACCGCCCGCACGAGCCCCGGGACGTCACCGTCGCCGACAACCTCCTTGTCGGCCAGACCGGGAACCTCGTCGAGATGGCGAACACGGTCCGTTTCGTCTGGCAGGGCAACATCCTGTTCGGCGCCGCGGCCGACGGGAACATCCCCGCCGGCGGCTTCCTGCGGGCCGACCCCCGGCTCGTCGCCGGCTCCGACGGGGTGCACCGCCTCTCCCGTACGAGCCGGGCGATCGGCGCGGCCACACTGCGGCCCGCGCCCGTCACCCACGACATCGACGGCGACCCGCGCGGCAGCTGCCGGGACGTCGGCGCCGACGAGTACACGACCGCGCCCCCGAGGCACCGGCCGCTGACCCCGGCGGACGTCGGCCCGCACGCCCCGTGACCCCGGCCCGCTGACCGGCGGGCGACCGGGGACGCACCCCCGACCGCCCACCGCCCACCGCCGTCGGCCGCTCCGCTCGGGCCGTCGGCCGCCCGTGAGCCCGCTCTCCCCGTGCCTCCGTCCGCTCCGGAGCGCACGGGGAGAGCGCCCGCACCGGACTCAGTTCCCCCGGGGCCCTGTCGACCCGGATTCCCGGAGTACGGGAGTACGGGAGTACGGGCATCCGCCCTCCCCGCCCCCCCGCACCCTCCCCACCGGAAGGCCCGTACGTGTCCGAGGACCCGCCGCACCACCGTCCCCACGGGCCGGGCACCCTCCACGGTCCGCCCCGGCCCGGCATCTGCTCCGTCACCTTCCGGCGGCTGCCCGTCGAGGAACTCGCCCGCCGGGCCGCGCGGGCGGGCCTCACGGCGGTCGAATGGGGCGCGGACGTCCACGCCCCGCCGGACGACCCCGCCGCCCTGGCCGCGGCCCGTGCCGCCGCCGACCGGCACGGGCTCGTCCGCTGCTCGTACGGCTCCTACTTCCACGGCCTCCCGGACGAACTGCCCGGATTCCCCGGCGTCGCCCGCGCGGCCGTCACGCTCGGCGCCCCGCGCGTCCGGGTCTGGGCCGGGACGACCGGATCGGCCGCCACCACCGAGGAGGAACGCGCCCGCACCACCGAAGGGCTGCGGAGGGCCGCGCTCGTCGCCCGCGACCACGGACTCGAACTCGCCCTGGAGTTCCACGGGAGGACCCTGACGGACTCCGTCCCCTCCACGGTCCGCCTCCTCGAAGAACTGGAGCGACCCTCCCGCACCGGGGGCGCGGCGGCCGACAACGTCACCGCCTACTGGCAGCCGCCGCAGGACGCCCCGGACGACGAGGCGCTCACCGGTCTCGCCGCCCTCGCCGACCGGGTCAGCGCCGTGCACGTCTTCTCCTGGTGGCCGGGCAACCGGCGGCTGCCCCTGACCGCCAGGGACGGGCTCTGGGGAAGGGCCTTCGCCCTCCTCGCGGCCCACCCCCGGCCGAGGGACGCGCTCCTGGAGTTCGTACCCGACGACGACCCCGCCGTCCTGGACCGGGAGGCGGCGGCGCTCCGCCGCGCGGCGTCCCCGGACCCCGCGCCCACGGCCCCCGGCCCCGGCGCACCGGACCGGCCCCGCGTCACCCTGGAGTAGGGTGTCCGCCAACACACACATCCGATGTATTTTGCCGCGCACAGGAGGATGCCTTGGCAGTGACCGACGAGGCGATCGGGAAGATCAAGGAGATGATCGTCTCCGGTGCGCTGCGGCCGGGGGACCGGCTGCCCAAGGAGGCGGACCTCGCCGCGGAACTGGGGCTCTCCCGCAACTCCCTGCGGGAGGCGGTGAAGGCACTGTCCCTGCTGAACATCCTGGACGTGCGGCAGGGCGACGGCACCTACGTCTCCAGCCTGGAGCCGCCGCTGCTGCTCGAAGCGGTCTCGTTCGTCCTGGACTTCCACCAGGACGACCAGGCGCTCCAGGCGCTGAAGGTGCGGGGCATCCTGGAACCTGCGGCGACGGCGCTGGCGGCGGACCGCATCCCCGAGGACGAGATCAGACAGCTGTCCGAGCTGCTCGACGGGCTCGGCGAGAGCCCCAGCCTGGAGGAACTCGTCGCCAGCGACCTGGAGTTCCACCGGCGCATCGCCGCCGCCTCGGGCAACCCCCTGCTGTGCTCGCTCCTGGACAGCATCTCCGGGGCGACCGTACGGGCCCGGCTGTGGCGGGGCATCACCGAGGAGACGGCCGTGGCCAGGACGGTCGCGGAGCACCGGGCGATCCTGGACGCGCTCGCCGCGCGCGACGCGCGTACGGCCGAGGCGTGGGCGACGATCCACATCTCCAACGTGGTGAGGTGGCTCGACAGCGTGCTGTGAGACGCGGCGGCGGGCCCGAGGGGTCCGTCGCCGCGGCCGTCTCCCGCGCCGTACGGGTGGCGTCCGGCGGCCCCCTGCGGCTTCGAGCGGCTTCGAGCGGTGATGTACGGGCGTCCGCCCCGAGCGGCGGACGCCCCTTCGGCGTGCCCGGATCCGGCGCCCGCTGTCACCGGCCTCCGATCCCAAGAAACATCCGATGTCTACTTGCCCCGCCTCTCGCGAGCGCCGTATCGTTCTCGCTCAACAGGCCAATCACCCGATCTGTGCTGATGGTTGGGGCCGCTCCGTATCGCCCGGCCGGACGAGCCGCGCACGGAGCCAGGCAGCCCAGGTGTGAAAGGAACCCCGTTGTCCACTGACATCACACGGGTCATCGCGATGGACACCTACGACATCCGTTTCCCGACCTCCCGCGAACTCGACGGGTCCGACGCGATGAACCCGGACCCCGACTACTCCGCGGCCTACCTCGTCCTGCGCACGGACGAGCCCGGCGGCCTCGCGGGCCACGGTTTCACCTTCACCATCGGACGGGGCAACGACGTCCAGGTCGCGGCCATCGAGGCCCTGCGCCCGCACGTCATCGGCCGCTCCGTCGAAGAACTCTGCGCCGACCCGGGCCTGGTCAGCCGCGCGCTGACCGGTGACAGCCAGCTGCGCTGGCTCGGCCCCGAGAAGGGCGTCATGCACATGGCCGTGGGCGCCGTCGTCAACGCCGTGTGGGACCTGGCGGCCAAGCGGCGGCGCAAGCCGCTGTGGAAGCTGCTCGCCGACGCCGAACCCGAGTGGCTCGTCTCCCAGGTGGACTTCCGGTACATCGCCGACGCGCTCACCCCGGAGGAGGCCCTCGGCCTGCTGCGACACGGCAGGGAGGGACGGGCCGAGCGCGAGAGGACCCTGCTCGCCCGGGGCTACCCCGCCTACACCACCTCGCCCGGCTGGCTCGGCTACTCCGACGAGAAGCTGACCCGGCTGGCCCAGGAGGCCGTCGCCGCCGGATTCACCCAGATCAAACTGAAGGTGGGCGCCGACCTCGCCGACGACGTCCGCCGCTGCCGTGCCGCCCGCGCGGCCGTCGGCCCGGACGTACGCCTCGCCGTCGACGCCAACCAGCGCTGGAACGTGCCCGAGGCGATCGAATGGACCCGCGCCCTCGCCGAGTTCGACCCGTACTGGATCGAGGAGCCGACCAGTCCCGACGACATCCTGGGCCACGCCCGGGTACGCGCCGCCGTCGCCCCGGTGAAGGTGGCGACGGGCGAGCACGCCCAGAACCGCATCGTGTTCAAGCAGCTCCTCCAGGCCGGCGCCGTGGACATCGTCCAGCTGGACGCGGCCCGGGTCGGCGGGGTCAACGAGAACCTCGCCATCCTGCTCCTCGCGGCCAAGTTCGGCGTCCCGGTCTGCCCGCACGCGGGCGGCGTCGGGCTCTGCGAACTCGTCCAGCACCTCGCCATGTTCGACTACCTGGCGCTCAGCGGCACCACCGAGGACCGGGTCATCGAGTTCGTCGACCACCTCCACGAGCACTTCGCGCACCCCGCCGTCATCCGCGACGGCCACTACACCGCCCCCCTGGCACCCGGGTTCTCCGCCGACATGCGCCCGGACTCGCTGGCCACCTTCGCCTACCCCGACGGTCCCTTCTGGGCCGCCGACCTCGCGGAACAGGCCGCCATCAGGACCGGGGCCGGAGCCCCGGCCGGGAACACCCTGGAGGTGACGGCATGACGACCCCCACCCCGTTCGCCGGACTGCGTGCCGTCGTCACCGGCGGCGCCTCGGGCATCGGCCTCGCCGTCGCCCGGCTGCTCCACGCGCAGGGCGCCGCCGTCGCCGTCCTCGACCTGAACCCGGACGCCGTACCCGGCGCGTTCACCGCCCTGCGCGCGGACGTCTCCGACGACGCCTCCGTCCGTACGGCCGTCGGCGCGGCGGCCACCGCGCTCGGCGGGATCGACGTCCTCGTCAACAACGCGGGCATCGGCGCCGCCGGGACCGTCGAGGACAACCCCGACGAACAGTGGCACGCCGTACTGGACGTCAACGTCCTCGGCGTCGTCCGTACGACCCGGGCCGCACTGCCCC
This sequence comes from Streptomyces sp. NPDC087215, assembly GCF_044744885.1. Classification (NCBI taxonomy): domain Bacteria; kingdom Bacillati; phylum Actinomycetota; class Actinomycetes; order Kitasatosporales; family Streptomycetaceae; genus Streptomyces; species Streptomyces sp. NPDC087215. The sequence goes on along the minus strand of NZ_JBIUZD010000006.1, from coordinate 121,411 downwards.
ATCTGCGGCGCTCCGCGCACCCGGCCGTCGTCAACGTCTGCTCCATCGCCGCCACCGCCGGACTGCCCCAGCGGGCGCTGTACTCGGCCAGCAAGGGCGCGGTGCTCTCCCTGACGCTGGCCATGGCCGCCGACCACGTCCGCGAGGGCGTCCGGGTGAACTGCGTCAACCCCGGCACGGTCGACACCCCGTGGGTCGCCCGCCTCCTCGACGCGGCCGACGACCCGGCCGCCGAACGCGCCGCGCTCAGTGCCCGCCAGCCCACCGGACGGCTCGTGAGCGCCGAGGAGGTCGCGGCGGCCGTCGCCTACCTCGCCTCCCCGGCCGCCGCGTCCGTCACGGGCACCTCCCTCGCCGTGGACGGCGGCATGGCGGGCCTCCGGCTGCGGCAGGCGACCACATGAGCCCCACCGACCCCATGGACGACGGAGCCCGCCCCGCCACCCCGGCCGCCCGTGACACCGGGCCCGGCACCTCCGAGGACCGTCCGGCCGACACCACCCGCCCCGCCCGTGACACCGGGCCCGGCAAGGCCCCCGCCCTCCTCGCCGCCCGCGTCCCCCTCGGGAGGTCCACCGCCTGGACGACCCGGGTGGCGTTCGGCGCCGCCGGGCTCGGGAACCTCTACCGGCCCGTCACCGACGAGGACGCGGCCCTCGCCCTCGCCACCGCCTGGGACCGTGGCCTCCGCTCCTTCGACACCGCGCCCCACTACGGCCTCGGACTCTCCGAACGGCGTCTGGGCGCCTTCCTCCGGGACCGCCGCAGAGACGCGTACACCGTCTCCACCAAGGTCGGCCGCCTCCTCGTGCCCGCCCCCGGCGGCACCGGCGACGACCTCGCCAACGGCTTCGCCGTACCCGCCACGCACCGCAGGGCCTGGGACTTCACCGCGGACGGCGTCCGGCGCTCCCTCGAACAGAGCCTGGAACGGCTCGGCCTCGACCGCGTCGACACCGTCTACCTCCACGACCCCGACCACCACGCCGACCAGGCCCTGCGCGAGGCCTACCCGGCCCTCGAACGACTGCGGTCCGAGGGCGTCGTGCGGGCCATCGGCATCGGCATGAACCAGACGGCGGTGCCCGCCCGCTTCGTCACCGACACCGACATCGACGTCGTCCTGCTCGCCGGGCGCTACACCCTGCTCGACCAGAGCGGTCTGGACGTCCTCCTGCCCGCCGCCCGCCGCCGGGGCGTGTCCGTCGTCGCGGGCGGGGTGTTCAACTCGGGCCTCCTCGCGGACCCGCGTCCGGGCGCCCCGTACGACTACGCCACCGCCCCGGCGGACACCCTCGCGCGCGCCCTCCGCCTGCGGGAGGTCTGCGCCCGCCACGGCGTGCCGCTCAGGGCCGCCGCCGCCCGCTTCCCGCTCGGCCACCCGGCCGTGGCGGGCGTCCTCCTGGGACTCCGCAGCGCCGAGGAGGTCACCGACGCCGCCGACCTGCTGGACACCCCCGTGCCCGACGCGCTCTGGGACGAACTGCGGACCGCCCGCCACCTGTCCGCCGACGTCCCCGTACCGGGACCGGGGGTGAGCCGCCCATGAGGATCGCGCTCTTCGTCACCTGCCTCAACGACACCCTGTTCCCCGGCACCGGCAAGGCGGTCGTGACCCTCCTCGAACGGCTCGGCCACGCCGTCGAGTTCCCCCTTGAGCAGAGCTGCTGCGCCCAGATGCACTTCAACACCGGATACCGCCCGGAGTCCCTGCCCCTGGTGGAGCGGTTCGCCCGCGCCTTCGCCGGTCACGACGCGATCGTGACGCCCTCCGCCTCCTGCGCGGCCATGGTCCGGCACCAGTACCCGGTGCTCGCCGCCCAGCTCGGCGACGACGCCCTCAGGGAAGCGGTGGCGGCCGTCGTGCCCGCCGTCCACGAACTGACCGAGTTCCTCGTCGACGTGCTCGGCGTGACCGACGTCGGCGCCGTCTTCCCGCACCGCGTGACCTACCACCCCACCTGCCACTCCCTGCGCGGACTGCGCCTGGCGGACCGGCCGCTGCGCCTGCTGCGCGCCGTCCGGGGCATCGAGCTCGCCGACCTGCCCGGGGCGGACTCCTGCTGCGGCTTCGGCGGCACCTTCGCCGTCAAGAACGCCGACACCTCCACCACCATGCTCGCCGACAAGATGACCCGGGTCCTGGGCACCGGCGCCGAAGTGCTGTGCGCGGCCGACAACTCCTGTCTGATGCACCTCGGTGGTGGCCTCGACCGGCTGAACAGCGGAGTCCGCGTGATGCACCTGGCGGAGATCCTCGCGGCCACCGGAGGAGAGCGGTGAAGCGGCGCGACAGCGGAAACCTGACCGGCGGAGACCGGACCGGCGGAAGCCGGGCGGGCGGCGGTACGGAGCACGACGGCCGCGTCTGGCTCGGCACCCCCGCCTTCCCCGAGGCGGCCCGCACCGCCCTCGCGGACACCCGGCTGCGCCACAACCTCCGGCACGCCACCACCACCATCCGCGCCAAACGCCTCGACGCCACCGGCGAGGTGCCGCACTGGGAGGAACTGCGCGAGGCGGGCGCCGCGATCAAACGGCACACCGCACGCCACCTCGCCCACTACCTCGAACGACTGGAACGGAGCGTCACCGGGGCGGGCGGCACCGTCCACTGGGCCGCCGACGCGGCCGAGGCCAACGCGATCGTCGAACACCTGGTCCGCGCCACCGGCAGCCGCGAGGTCGTCAAGGTCAAGTCGATGGCCACCCAGGAGACCGGACTCAACGAGTCCCTGGCCGCCGCCGGGATCACCGCGTACGAGACCGACCTCGCGGAACTCATCGTGCAGCTCGGCGAGGACCGGCCCTCGCACATCCTCGTACCCGCCATCCACCGCAACCGGGCCGAGATCCGCGACCTCTTCGCCGCCCGCATGGGGGAGTGGGGCCGGGCCGCCCCGGACGACCTGTCCGACGACCCCCGGGCGCTCGCCGAGGCCGCGCGGCTCCATCTGCGGGAGAAGTTCCTCACCGCCGAGGTCGCGGTCTCGGGAGCCAACTTCGCCGCCGCCGACACCGGCACGGTCGCCGTCGTCGAGTCCGAGGGCAACGGCCGCATGTGCCTGACCCTGCCCCGGACCCTGATCACCGTCATGGGTATCGAGAAGGTCGTCCCGCGCTTCCAGGACCTGGAGGTGTTCCTGCAACTGCTGCCCCGCAGCTCCACCGGCGAGCGCATGAACCCCTACACCTCCCTCTGGACGGGCGTCACCCCCGGCGACGGCCCCCAGGACTTCCACCTCGTCCTCCTGGACAACGGCCGCACCGACGTCCTCAAGGACACCGTCGGCCGCCAGACCCTCGCCTGCATCCGCTGCTCCGCCTGCCTCAACGTCTGCCCCGTGTACGAACGCACCGGCGGCCACGCCTACGGCTCCGTCTACCCCGGCCCGATCGGCGCGGTGCTCACCCCGCAGCTCGTGGGCGTCGAACGGGCCGCGTCACTGCCGTTCGCCTCCACCCTCTGCGGCGCCTGCTACGACGCCTGCCCGGTGAAGATCGACATCCCGGAGGTCCTGGTGCACCTGCGGGCGAAGGCCGTCGAAGCCCGCCGTGACAGCCGTACGGCCCCGACGCCGGAGGCCCTGGTCATGAAGGCGGCCTCGGCCGTCCTCGACTCGCCCGCGCTCCTGGGCCTCGCCCAGCGCGCCGCCTCGGCCGGCGGGCGTCTCTGGGGCCGGGGCGGACCCCTCAGACACCTGCCGGGCCCGCTCGGCGGCTGGTCGGCCGCCCGGGACACCGCGCCACCGCCCCGGGAGTCCTTCCGGACCTGGTGGCGAGAGAACCGAGAGAACGAGCGGAACCAAGAGGAACGGGAGGAACGATGAACGAGGACCCCGCGCCCGGCTCGTCCCCCGCGCCCGGCTCGTCCGGCGCCCCCCACGCGTCCGGCGCCCGCCGCGCCTCCGACTCCCGCCCCGCCCCCGGCCATCGCGCGAACGGCTCGCGCGCCACCGTGCTCGCCCGCGTCCGGGCCGCCCTCGGGGACGTCCCCGAGGGCGAGTCGCCCGACGACGTCCCCGCCCTCCCCGGCCCCCGCCGCCCCACCGCGCCCGACGACGCCGTCGCGCTCTTCGCCGAACGCGTCGCCGACTACCGCGCCACCGTGGTGCGCTGCGCCCCCGACGAGGTCGCGGGCGCCGTGGCCGCCCTCCTCGCTCGCCGGGGAGCCCGGCGGGTCGTCGTCCCCGACGGCTTCCCGCCCGCCTATCTGACCGGCGTCGACGCGGACCTGGTCCGCGACGCCCCGCCCCTCACCGTCCGGGAGCTCGACCTCGTCGACAGCGCCCTGACGACGGCCGCGCTCGCCGTCGCGGAGACCGGGACCCTGGTGCTCGACGCCGGACCGGGCCAGGGCCGCCGGGCGCTGACCCTGATCCCCGACCACCACCTGTGCGTGGTCCGCGCCGAGCAGGTCGTCCCCGACGTGCCGGAGGCCCTGGCGGGGCTCGACCCCCGCAGACCCCTGACCTTCGTCTCGGGGCCCTCGGCGACCAGCGACATCGAACTGGACCGCGTCGAGGGCGTGCACGGGCCCCGCACCCTCGACGTCGTCCTGGTCGCCCCGGAAGGGCCCGTGCCCAAGCCCTCGGACCCGCCCGCACCCGACACCCCTGGAGTCCCCCGATGAGAATCGCCCTGCACACCCGGGTCCGCGCGGACCGGGTCGCCGCCTACGAGGAGGCGCACCGCGAGGTTCCCGCCGAACTCACCGGAGCGATCCGGGCGGTGGGCTGCACGTCCTGGACGATCTGGCGCAGCGGCACGGAGCTCTTCCATCTGATCGACTGCGAGGACTACGCCGTTCTCCTGGCCGAACTGGAGAAGCTGCCGGTCAACGTGGTCTGGCAGGCGCGGATGGCCGAACTCCTCGACGTCGTGCACGACTACTCCGACGAGGGCGCCGCTGCCGGGCTCCCGGTGGTGTGGGAACTGTGACCTCCCCGCCGCTGGTCGACGCCCACCACCACCTCTGGGACCTCGCCGTACGCGACCAGGAGTGGATCACCGGCCCCGCGCTCGCTCCGCTGCGCCGCACCTTCACCGAGCGCGACCTGAGGGCCGAGGCCGAGGCGGCGGGCGTGACGGCCACCGTGCTGGTGCAGACGGTGACCGTGGCCGAGGAGACCCCCGAGATGCTGAGGGTGGCCCGCGACAGCGACCTGGTCGCGGGGGTGGTGGGCTGGACCGATCTGACGGCGCCCGGTGTCGCGGACGTGCTGGCCGCGCTGCGGGAGGGGCCCGGTGGCCGTCGGCTGGTGGGCGTCCGTCACCAGGTCCAGTCGGAGCCGGACCCGGAGTGGCTGCTGCGTCCGGACGTCCTGCGCGGACTGCGGGCGGTGGCCGGTGCCGGTCTCGCGTACGACCTGGTGATCCTGCCGCACCAGCTGCCCGCCGCGGCCGGGGCGGCGGCGGAGCTGCCGGAGCTGACGTTCGTCCTCGACCACGGGGCCAAGCCGCCGGTCGCGGGCGGGGAGACCGCCCCCTGGGCGGCCGGGCTGCGGGAGTTCGCGGCCCGCCCGAACACCGTGTGCAAACTGTCGGGCCTGGTCACCGAGGCCGACTGGCACACCTGGTCGCTCCGGGACCTGCGGCCGTACGCCGACGTCCTCCTCGACGCCTTCGGTCCGGCGCGGCTGATGTTCGGCTCGGACTGGCCGGTGTGCACCCTGGCGGCCTCGTACGGCCGGACGCTGGCGGTGGCGGAACGGCTCACGGACGCGCTGAGCCGTACGGAGCGGGCGGCGGTGTTCGGCGGCACGGCGACGCGGGCGTACCGGCTGGACACGCTCACGGACTGAGCGCCGGTCCCGGTACGGGGACGGCCACGAGGACCGGCGACCGCACCGGTCCCGTCGGCGCGTCCCGCCGTCCCCGTCGCGCGGACGCGTGTCCGGAAGGCCGTACGCGCGTCGCGTGGAACGTTCCGGGGCCGTCCCCGCCCGGCCCGGTCAGGGCGCGACCGTCGCCGCCGGGGGTGTCCAGCGCCCGGTGCGGGACGGCCCGGTGGGGACCCCGTACTCCTCCCTGAGGTGCTGGGGCACGGCGTAGTGCATGATCCGGCCCCGGGTCAGCGAGGACAGCTCGAAGAGCGTGGTGAAGTGGCCGAGCCGGTCCAGGGCCCAGGCGCCCAGCGGGGACTTGTCCTCGATGGTCTCCAGGACTCCGAGGAGGTGCGGCACCGCCTTGACGAGGGAGTCCCAGGGGGTGCTGCGGACCTCAAGCCAGTCCGCGCAGGTGTCCCCGACGAGATAGCGGATCAGGGCGGGGACCACGGGGTCGAAGAGGGTCCCCGGCACGACCTCCTCGTACAGGTCGACGAGCTGCCGGGTGAGATGGACGCCCTCGGGGGACGGCCCCATGTGCCGGACCATGTAGAGGTCGAGGAACTCGCGGGCCTCGTCGAGGGTCTCGGGCACCGCCTCCTGGTCGACGCCGAGCATGGCGCCGACCACCCGCCAGGCGTAGTAGTAGGCCGCCGCCCCCTCCTCGGACATGTGGATGCCGAGCCGGTGCAGACTGTCCAGGACGAGCATCGAGAAGAACATCTGCCCGCCGATCATGTCCTCCTGGCAGATCGGCACCCCGAGACGGACCGTGTCCCAGCGGTCCGCCCTGACCAGGTGGTGGCGGATGGAGGCGTGCAGCAGCCGGACCTTCTGCGCGGCGGGGATGAACCGGCTGCCCTCCTCGAAGGCGCCGGGCTGCATCAGCTGCACGGTGAACTGGCCGGTCGCCGCCATCCGGTTGGACGGGTAGTTCAGGCCGTGCGACGCGGACAGGAGCTTCGCCACGTGCGGGACGAGGTAGCAGGCGGGCATCGAGGCGAACGAGAGCGCCGTGGAGATGTGCACGTTGTTGTCGATGAAGAACAGGCGCGCCTTCTCCATCTCGTCCCAGTCCGCCCAGGACGGCGGGGCGGCGGTGACCCGCAGGTACTCCCGGGCGACGTCGGGCAGTCCCTCCGGCAGCGGGGCGCCCGCCGTGGAGACGAAACGCATCAGGGTGTTGAACGTGCCCGTCTCGCCGCGCTCGAAGAGCGTGGCGACGGTGGCGTCGGCGAGCGCGTCGCCGCTCTCGCGCAGGGCGTTCATCGACGCCTCGGTGCGGGACATGGCAGGACTCCTCAAGGGGGGAAGGGGTGGGGCGCGGTCAGGAGAGGCGGACGGTCGCCGAGTGCGCCAGGGAGGTCAGGGCCGAGACGGCCGGGGCGGACACGTCCAGGCGGTGCAGGGCGCCGAGGGCCTCCTCGACCCGGGCGGCGATCATGCCCTCGACGCGTTGGGGCGTCCGCAGCCCGCGCATCACCTCCCGTACGGCCTCCAGACCCTCCTGGTCCAGGTCGGGACGGCCGAGGAGGGAACGCAGCCGCTCGCGCTCCCCGGCATCCGCGACGCGCCAGGTCTCGGCGAGGAGGGCGGTCGGCCGCTGCCCCCGCACGTCGTCGGAGTCGGACTTCCCGGTGCGCAGCGGGTCGCCGAACAGGCCGAGCAGGTCGTCCCGGAGCTGGAAGGCCTCGCCCAGCGGCAGCCCGTACGCCGTGTACCCCTCGCGCAGCCGCTCGTCCGCCCCGGCCAGGGCGCCGCCGATCAGCAGCGGCTGCTCGACGGTGTACTTCGCGGTCTTGTAGCGGATGACCTTGAGCGAGGCGGCGGTGTCCGGGGCGGTGCCGGTGTGGAGGATCTCCAGGCACTCACCGGCGACCAGGTCGCGGGCGAGCGCCGCCCACAGGGGCCGGGCCCGCCCCAGATAGGCGGCGGGCAGACCGCTGGTGGCGAACAACTGCCCGGCGAGCGACATGAGGAGGTCGCCCACCAGCATCGCGAGCGACCGGGCGGCGCCCGCCGCCCGGGGATGGTGCCGTACGGCCCCGGCCAGGGCCAGGTGCGCGGTGGGCCGCCCGTGCCGCAGCGGACTGTCGTCGATGAGGTCGTCATGGACGACCGCCGCCGCGTGCACCAGCTCCATCGAGGCCGCCGCCCGCAGCAGGGCGTCGCTCTCGGGCTGCCGCGCGGCCCGCCAGCCCCAGTAGCAGAAGGCCGCCCGCAGCCGTTTGCCGACCGCGACCGCCGCCTCGACCTGCTCGGCGACCGGCCCGAGCGCCGGATCGACCGCGGCGAGCCGGTCGGCCTCCTCGGCGACGAACCGGTGCAGCACCTCGTCGACGCGCGCCGCGAACGCCGCCGCCTCCCAGCCCTCAGCCGCCATCGCGGGTCCGGTTGGCCAGGACGTGCTGGGCGAGGACCTCCAGATGGGCCGGTGGCACGACCGCGTACCGGTCGAGGAGCAGCCGTCCCCGTGCCATCAGGTCCCGCTCGGCGTCCGCCACCAGCTCCGCCGCGTCCGAACGGCCCGTCAGACCCCGTACCGTCCCCAGGGCCGAGCCCAGGGTGCCCACCGCGACGTCCGCGAGCCCCGCGAGGAGCAGCACCGCCTGTTCGCCCGGTCCCTGGTGCTGCCCCGTCTCCCGTGTCATGCCGTCACTCCCGCGCAGTTCGTCCACGCGGCGCGGATCGTGCGCCGCCGTGCGCAGTGTGGCGGCGCACGACCGGCGGCCGGGGCCGGAACTCACGAACGAGTGATCTTTTCCGGCTCTCCGCCGGAGGAACAGCGGGCTCGGGCTTGTCCCGCACGGTCTCCCCGGCCGTCCTCCGACGGCCGGGCGCCCGTCCGACGGGGCCTGTTCACCGGGCGGACACGCCCGCGCCGGGTGGCGGGCCGGACGGATTGCGTATCCATGACGGGTCTGGATCGAAGCGCGGTGGACCGGGAGGCACGCGTGCGGGCCCACGCGTGGGGGAGCGCGGGGACGCGCGCGGCCCGGCGGCGCCGCACCCGTACGAAAGGAACTCCCCGTGGATCGCAGGTCTCTGCTCACGGTCGCGACAGGAGCGGTGGGCGCGGTCGCCGCGTCGCAGGCACCGGCCGGTGCGACGCCCCCGGCGCACCCGGGTCCGGGCCGCCGCCCGGTCACCGCGTTCAACGTCATCAGCGACATCCAGGGCGACCTCCGGGACCTGGGCGTGGCCCTGGACGACATGCGGCGCACCAATCCGGCCAGTTCCGGGCTCGCCGTCGCCGGTGACATCACCCCGCGCGGGTACGACGCCGAGTACGCGGCGGTGGCCGCCGAGCTGAAGCGCCACAGCCACCCGCGTACGGTCGCCTGGGCCATCGGCAACCACGAGTTCTACGTCCCCAAGTGGCGCGACCCCGAGACCCTCGCGCAGGACACCTGGCCCAACGGCACCACGGAGGACTCGCTGTTCCGGAGCTTCTACCGCTTCGCGGGCCGTGGTTCGGTGCGGGCGGAGCACTCGTTCGGCGGCGTTCCCGTGCTGAGCATCGGCACCGAGAAGTACATGCACTACCACGACCCGAAGCTCTGGGACGAAGTGTGGATCGGCGAGGCGCAGTTCGCCTGGCTGGAGGAGCGCCTCGCGTACTGGGCGCGGCGCCGCAAGCCCGTCATGGTCGTCACCCACCACCCCCTCCCGAACACGGTCTCGGGCAGTCACAACCGGCTGTACTCCCGCGACTACCTCCAGGCGGACCGTCTCCTCGGCATCCTCGGCCGCCACCGGGACGTCTTCCTGTTCTGCGGGCACACCCACTGGGACCTCGCCCTGTCGGACTGGTACGTCCGCCGGGTCGTCCCCGGCACGGCGAACCCGGAGGGCTTCTCGGTGGTCAACACCGGTGCCGTGCAGACGGGTTACACGGACGACGGCAAGGGCGGCGAGGTCACCGTGCCGGGCACGTTCAACCAGGGTCTCCAGGTCGAGGTCTTCCACGACCGGGTGGTGGTCCGCGCGCGCGACTTCGCGGCGGGGGCGTGGCTGAAGCAGATCACGGTCCCGCTGTCGACATGGATCTGAGCCGCCGGGCGTGACCGCGGGCCCACGGCCGCCACCCGAAGGGTGGTGGGCGTGGGCCGGGGCGGGCCGTCGAGCCGGGGGCGCCGCCGGGCGGGCGTCGGCCGGAGGGCGGGCGTCGGTCGGAGGGCGGGCGTCGGTCGCCTCCCGTCCCGGGCCGCCCTCACTCCCTCGCCGTCGGCGCGGTGCGCGCGAAGTGACGGGCCGTGGGGACGAGGGCCGCGGCGGCCGGTACGAGGAAGCAGGCGGCGGCGCACACGGCGAGCACGGGGGTGATCCCGAACCGTCCGACGGCGGGCGCGATCAGGGCGAGGCCCACCGGCGCGAGACCGTACGAGACCAGGAAGTCCAGCGAGGAGACCCGGGCGAGCTTCTCCGGTGCCACTTCCCGCTGGGTCGCGGTGAACCAGGGCACGTTGAACAGTTCGATGCCGGTCCCGGCGACGGCGTAGGCGGCCACGACGACGACCGGGTGCACCGGCAGCATCAGGCTCAGCGGCGCGAAGCCGTAGGCCGCGAGTCCGGCGAGCGCCGCCAGGCCCTGTGAGCGGGGCCGCCACCGGGACATGACGAGCGCCCCGCCGAGCGCGCCCACCGTGTACGCGGTCAGGGCCGCCGCCAGGACCCACTCGGAGCCGTAACGGTCCCGGCTGACCAGCGGCAGGATCACGCCGGTCGCCGAGTACCCCAGGGCGATGACGGCGACGAGCGCGCCGAGCCCCGCGAGGAACCAGGGGTGGCGGCGCGCCTCCCGTATGCCCTCCAGGAACTCCGCGCGGAACCCCGGGCGCGCGGTGGGCCCGTCGGCCGGTGCGCCGTCCTCCGTCGCGGTGCCGTCCTTCGGCAGGGGCGCGCCCCTGCCCGGCACCAGCGCGGCGACGAGCCAGAGCGCCCCGATGCCGAACAGGAGCGTCCGGACGTCGAGGAAGGCCGCGAGCAGCGCCGTCAGGGCGGGCCCGGTGAGGGTGGCGGACCGTACGGCCAGGGTCAGGGCGGCGTTGGCCCGCTGACGGTCCGCCGGGTCGACGGTCTCGGCGGTGAGCGCCTGGAAGGCAGGGCGGCAGGCGCCCTGCCCCGCCCCGGCGAGTACGGCGGCGGCCGTCATCAGGGCGAGGGAGCGGTCGAGCCCCCCGGCGAGCAGCGGGGCCGCCGCCGCCGCGGCGAGGCCGGACCAGAGCACCACCGCGCGGCGCGAGTGCCGGTCGGCCAGGACACCGCCCACGGCGACGGCGACGAGGAAACCGGCGGTGCGCGCGGCCAGGACCAGCCCGAGCCCCGCGGCGTCCAGCTGGCGGTGGAGCACGGCGAGTCCCAGGACGAAGGGCAGGGCCCAGGTCGCGAGTCCGGAGGCGGTGGTGCCGGTCCAGAGCCGCAGGAAGGCCGGGTCGCGCAGGACCGGACGCGGGGGCGGTGGCGGGGACTTGGCCGGGGTCGGCGCGGGTGTGACGGTCATGGCGGCAGGACTCCTGGGAGGGCGGGGGAGCGGCGCGGTGGGCCGCCCCGGGGTCGTTAATGAAAATGATTGCCATTACAGTACCCTTCGAACGCGGCACTCCCGACCGGTGCACGCCCCACCCACCCCTGCCCGCACCCCGCCGCCCTCTCCGACCGGAGCACCCATGCGCCACCCCGCCCGAACGGGCCTCGCCCTGACCCTGACCCTCGCCTTCGCGGCCACCGGCTGCGCCACCGCCACCGGCGGAAGACCCACCGGCGGCCCAGGACCCGCCGGACCCGCCGGAGCCGTCTCCGTGGTCAGCTGCGGCCGGGAGGTGGCCCCCGCCGCCCCGCCCCGGCGGGCCGTCACCCTCGACCAGACCTCCACCGAGATCCTGCTCGCCCTCGGACTCCAGGACCGGATGGCCGGCACCGCCAACCTCAAGACGAAGATCCCCGCCGTGTACGAGGCGGCTTACGCCGACGTCCCCGTCATCGCCCCGAAGATCGCCACCGGGGAACAACTCCGGGCCGCCGCACCCGACATCGTCGTCGCCGGATCGGCCGACCTCTACACCAAGGACCGGGCGGGCACCCGTGAGGAACTGGCCGCGCTGAAGGTCCCCACCTTCGTCAGCGCCGTCGACTGCCCCCGGCTCGACCCGGCGGACCGGAACCCCTTCGAACTCCTCTTCTCCGACTACGAGAACCTCGGCGGGCTCTTCGGCGGCGACGCCGCGCAGCGGGCCCGCCACCTCGCGGCCGAACAGCGCGCCGCCGTCCTCCGCGTCCGTGAGGGCACCCCCGCGCGGCGGGACGCGGACCGCCCGACCGTCGTCTTCCTCTACTCGGTCTTCAACGGGATGCCGTACGTGGCCGGGGGCACCGGACTGCCCAGCGAGATGAGCCGGATCGTCGGCGCGAAGAACGCCTTCGACGACATCGGCGAGGACTGGCCGGAGGTCTCCTGGGAGGAGGTCGCCCGGCGCGACCCCGACCTCATCGTGGTGGGCGACCTGTCCGAACGGGGCCGCCCCGGTGACAGCGCGGCGGAGAAGCGGGCCGAACTGACCGCCCACCCGGTGGTCTCCCGCCTCGACGCGGTCCGCGACAACCACATCCTCCAGGTCCCCGGCATCGAACTGGACCCCTCGGTCCGCTCCGTGCACACCCTCGGGCTGCTCGCGGACGGCATGAAGGACCTGGGCCGTGCCCACTGAGGGCGTGGGCGCGCCGGTCGAGCCGGTGACCGGGCCCGCCGATCCGGGGGCCGCGCGCGTCGAAGCCGGGGCCGCGCCCGCCGGTTCCGGGGCCGCGCCCGCCGGGGCGGTCGGCGGGCCCGCCGACTTCAGCGGTGCGCCTGTGGACCGCCCGGCCGTACCCGTCGGCCTCCGGGTGGTGTCCGGCGGGTCCGTGCCCGCGCCCGGCTCCGCGCCCGGCTCCGTGCCCGGCTCCGCGCCCGGCTCCGTGCCCGGCTCCGTGCCCGGCTCCGCGCCCGAATCCGCGCCCGAATCCGCGCCCGAATCCGTGCCCGAATCCGTGCCCGGCGGGCCGACGGCCGTACCGGCCGACTCCGGTGGGGAGTACGGCGGTCCGGGGGCCGTGACTCCCGTGCCCGGGGCCGTGTTCGCCCGGGGGTGGCGGATGTCCCTCCTCGCCGTCGTCCTCGTCTGCTCGGTCGTGGCCGCCGTGCGGGTCGGCACCACCGGGATCGGCTGGGCCGACCTCGCCCGCGTCCTCGGCACCCGGCTCGGTCTGGACGTCGAGCCGCTGCCCCCGCTCCTCGACTCGCTCGTCTGGGACCTGCGGCTGCCCCGCGTACTGACGGCCGCGCTGGTCGGTGCCTCGCTCGCCGTGTGCGGCACCGTCCTCCAGGCCGTCACCCGCAACGCCCTCGCCGACCCCTATCTGCTCGGCGTCTCCTCCGGCGCCTCCGCCGGGGCGGTGACCGTGGTCGTCCTCGGCGTCGGCGCGAGCACCCTGGGGGTCACCGGCGGCGCCCTCCTCGGCGCCCTCCTCGCCTTCGCCCTGCTCCTCGCTCTCCTGCGCCGCACCGGCCCGGACTCCGTCCGTATCGTCCTCACCGGGGTCGTCGTCGGCCAACTCCTCGCCGCCGTGACGTCGTTGACACTCATGGCGGCGGCGGACGCGGACACCACCCGGGCGGTCACCCACTGGCTCCTCGGCTCCATGGCTCCCGCCCGCTGGAACACGGTCGTCCTCTGCGCGCTCGTCGTCCCGCCGGGCCTCGCGGCGGCCTGGTGCTGCGCGAACGCCCTCGACGGACTCGCGTTCGGCGCCGACACCGCCGCCTCCCTCGGCATCGGCGTGGCACGGACCAGGACGTTCCTGCTCGTCGTGACGGCCGCGCTCACCGCCGTCGCCGTCGCCACCGTCGGGGCCGTCGGCTTCGTCGGACTGATCGTCCCGCACGGAGTCCGCTTCCTCGTCGGCCCGCTCCACCGCGCCCTGCTGCCGTGCTCGGCACTCGCGGGGGCCGTCTTCCTGGTGTGGACGGACGCCCTCGCCCGGATCGCGTTCGCACCCCGGGAGATGCCCGTCGGAGTGATCACCGCCCTCATCGGCGTCCCCCTCTTCCTCCTCGTCCTGCGCAGACGGGGTGAACTGTGAGGATCACCGCCGAGAACCTGAGCTGGTCCGTCGCGGGCACCCCCGTGGTGCGCGGGGTCGGCGCGGACGTCGCACCCGGCGAGACCGTCGGACTGCTCGGCCCCAACGGCTCCGGAAAGTCCTCCCTGTTGCGCTGCCTGGCCGGGCTGCGCGACCCCGACACCGGCACGGTCCGCTACGACGGGCGGCCCGTGCGCGGCTGGACCGCCCGCCGGATCGCCCAGCACACCGCCTTCGTCGCCCAGGACCCGGCCGCCGACACCGATCTGCGCGTCGCCGAGGTCGTGGGCCTCGGCCGGACCCCGTACCGGGACCGCTGGCGCGGACCCGACGCCACCGACCGGGCGGTGACCGCCGCCGCCCTCGAACGCCTCGGGCTCACCGCGCTCGCCGGGCGCTCCTGGAAGGCCCTGTCCGGCGGAGAACGGCAACGCGCCCACATCGCCCGCGCACTGGCCCAGGAGCCCCGCGCCCTGCTGCTCGACGAACCCACCAACCACCTCGACGTCCGCCACCGGCTGGAACTGATGGAACTGCTCACCGGCACCGACCGCACGGTCCTGGTCGCCCTGCACGACCTGTCGCTCGCGGCCCGGTACTGCGACCGGCTCCTGCTCCTGCACCACGGGCGCCTCGTCGCGGCGGGAACACCCGCCGAGGTCCTCACCACCGAACGGCTCGCCGAGGTCTTCGGGGTCGACGCCACCCTCACCACCGATGCCCTGGGACACCCGGCCGTCACCTACCGGGGCCCACTCGGCGCGACCGGCCGCACACCCCGGCCGACCCGCCCCGTCCACCGGTCCGGCTGACCGCCGGGCCCACCGCGTCCGCCCGCCGACCCGGCCGTACGGCCTCGGCCCCGGTCACCGGGCACGGCCGTACGGCCTCACCCCGGCGACCTGCCCCCGGACCGGCCGTACGGCCTCACCCCGGCGACCTGCCCCCGGACCGGCCGTACGGCCTCACCCCGGCGGCCCGCCCACCGGCACGGCCGTGCGCGCCGAACCGGCGGTCCAGCCCGTCCCCCACACCCCACCGGCCGGATCACCCGGCCCCGTTCACCCCGCCCACCGACAAGAAAGTCCACCCCATGTCCCTCCCGTCCCTCCCCGCACGTCCTCCGCTCCCGTCCGCCCGCCCCGCCTCCACCGCCGCCCCCGTGACCACCCCCCTCGGGCCCGTCGCCCGGCTCGTCGACGCGGTCCTCGCCGGGGAGCACGGCCCTTCGCCCGCCTCGCTCCTCGCGACCAGCGTGTTCTGGATCCACCACGGCACCCGGCTCGCGGGCGGTGCCACCACGTACCTCAACCAGTACGTCCTGGTCCGTCTCGGCGGCTCCTTCGGCGGCTGCGCCTTCGAGGCGGGCGAGATCACCCCGGAGATCTGCCGCGCGTCCTCCGGGGCCCCGCTCGACGTCCTGCTGCGCACCGGCCCGCTCCCGCTGCGGATCGCCGCCCTCGACGCCTACCTCGCGGAGACCCGCCCGCACCGCGCGGCTGCCGAGGCGGGCGACGCCGAACGCGTCACCCTGCCCACGGGCACCCCGGAGGTCCGCGCGGTCGCGCGGGACGCCGCGGTCGCCGGACTCCTCGACGTACCGAAAGGCGCCGAGGTCGCCCTCATCGGCGTCGTCAACCCCCTCGTCGCGGCCATCCGGGAGCGCGGATGCGAGCCCCTGCCCTGCGACTTCAACCTCAGGGCCACCCAGTGGGGCGACCCCGTCACCGACGACATGCACGCCGTCCTCGACCGTGCCGACGCCGTCGTCGCCACCGGGATGACCCTGAGCAACGGCTCCTTCGACACCGTCCTGGAACGCTGCCGGGCACGGGACGTTCCGCTGATCGTGTACGCGCAGACCGGCTCCGCCGTCGCCCGCGCCTTCCTCGGCTCAGGGGTGACCGCCCTCTCGGCGGAACCCTTCCCCTTCTCCCAGTTCAGCGCCGACGAGACGCCCCTGTACCGGTACCGCCACCGGACGGACCCGACGCACTCCACCGGCCCCACCGGCCCCGGCGCACGGAGGGACGGGGCATGACCCCGGCCACCGGAACGCCACCGGACACCGGCACCGGCCACGCCCCCCGCCACCACGGCGAGCTCCTCCAGGGCGTCTTCCGCGACGCCGAGGGCCTGCGGTGCGCGGGTCTGGTCACCCTCCCGCTGCCCGGTCCCGGCAGCACCGCCACGTTCCGCCGCCGCCCCGGCACCCCGCCCGAGGCGCTGACCGTGACCCCCGCCGACCGGACCAAGGCCGCCCGCGCGGCTGCCCTCGCCGTCACCGAATGTGCCACGCGCTGCGGACTCCCCTCCTGCGGGGGTGAGTTGACGATGAGCGGGAGCGTTCCGGTGGGGCTGGGCATGGGCAGCTCGACCAGTGATGTCATCGCCGCCGTCCGCGCGGTCGCCGCCGCGCACGGGCTCCGCCTCGCACCCGGAGCCGTCGCCCGGCTGGCCGTCCGGGCGGAACGGGCCAGCGATCCGCTGATGCTCGACGGCCGCCCCGTGCTCTTCGCCCAGCGCGAGGGCCGGGTCCTCGAAGTCCTCGGCCGGGCCCTGCCGCCCCTGCTCGTCGTGGGCTGCGCCCTCGGCGGCGGCGCCCCCGTCGACACCCTCGCCCTCCCCGTACGGGAGGCGACGGAAGCGGACGTCCGGGAGTACGAACGGCTCCGCGGACTGCTGCGCCGGGCCGTCGCCACCGGCGACGTACCCCTCCTCGGTGAGGTCGCCACCGCCAGCGCCCGAAGGGGCCAGGAGGCCCTCGGCCACGCCGAGTTCGGCACCTTGACCGCCGTCGCCCGGCGGCTCGGCGCGGCGGGCGTGCAGATCGCGCACAGCGGCGCGGTGGCCGGAGTCCTCCTCGACCCGGCGGCCCCCGGGGACCCGCGAGCCCGCGTCCGCGACTGTCTGCGCGCGCTGAGCGCCCACGGCATCCCCGCCACCCGTGTCTTCACCACCCTTCCCACCCCCGAGGAGTCCCCGCATGGACCGGCACGTCGCGGACGCGATCGGCAGGCCCGACCTGATACACCTCGACGACCGGCTCGTCTGTCTGCGCTTTGAGACGATGAAGGTCGTCTCCGCCCTCGCCGCCGTCCGCCATCTGCTCGACACCGGGGCCGTACGCCGGGGGGACACGCTCCTCGACAGCTCCAGCGGCATTTACGCGCACGCCCTGGCCCTCGCCTGTCACCGCCACGGGATGCGCTGCCACATCGTCGGCTCATCCACCGTGGACCGCACGCTACGGGTCCAGCTCGACGTGCTCGGGGTGACCCTGGAGCAGATGGAACCCTGCGACGACCTCAAGCTCGACCAGAAGCGGCGGGTCGAGCGCGTCCACGAGATCCTCGCCGCGCACCCCGAGTACCACTGGATGCGCCAGTACCACGACGCCGTCCACCACCTCGGCTACCGGGCGGTCGCCGACCGGATCAGGGAGGAGACCGGCGGACGGAACCTCACCCTCGTCGGCGGGGTCGGCTCCGGCGCCTCCACCGGCGCCCTCACCCGCTACCTCCGCGAGGCGGCCGACCACCCCGCCGATGTCGAACTCGTCGGTGTCCAGCCCTTCGGCAGCCTCACGTTCGGCGCCGAGCACACCACGGACCCGGAGATCATCATCGCGGGCATCGGCAGCTCGATCCCCTTCGGGAACGTCTCCCACGAGCTGTACGACACCCTGCACTGGATCTCCTTCGACGCGGCCCTCTCCGGCACGGTCGAACTCCTGCGCGGGCACGCGGTCTTCGCCGGGCTCTCGACCGGCGCCGCCCATCTCGCGGCCCGCCACGAGCGCGACCGCGCCCCCGGCCGCACGGTCGTGTTCGTCGCACCCGACACCGGCCACCGCTACGTCGACACCGTCCACAGCCGCCACCGCGAGGCCGCCCCGCTGGCGTCCCTCGCCCCGAAGGAGATCTCCGGCCAGCGCGAACTGGCCCTGCCCTGGTCCCGGATGCGGTGGAACCGCCGGCCGTGGAACCACCCGGCCTCACCCCGTACGACGGGAGCGAGCGCGTAGGACGCGTACCCCGGTCCGGTTCGTCCGCGCGGGACGAACCGGACCGGGGCGACCTCGCGGGGCACGCGCCCCGCCGCGGGTCGGCCGACGGCCAGCCGCGGGTCGGCCGACGGTCAGCCGACGGGGGCGACGTCCCGCGCGGCGATGAACGACGGGCGCCGGACCGGCGCGGCGAACGGCAGCTCGGGACGGTTCTCGACACTGTTGAAGACCAGGAACACATTGCTGCGGGGATACGGGGTGATGTTGTCGCCCGAGCCGTGCAGGGCGTTGCAGTCGAACCAGGTCGCCGAGCCCGCGGGCCCCGTGAAGTGCCGGATGCCGCACGCCTCCGCGAACGTCGTGAGCGCCTCGTCGGAGGGCGTCCCCGCGTCCTGCGTCCGCAGCGACTTCCGGTAGTTGTCCTCGGGGGTCGCCCCGGCGCAGCCCAGGAACGAGCGGTGCGACCCCGGCATGATCATCAGGCTGCCGTTGGTGGTGTGGTTCGGGGTGAGCGCGATCGACACCGACACCGTCCGCATCCTCGGCAGCCCGTCCTCCGCGTGCCAGGTCTCGAAGTCGGAGTGCCAGTAGAAGCCGCTCGCGCCGAACCCGGGCTTGACGTTGACGCGGGACTGGTGGACGTACACGTCGGAGCCGAGGATCTGGCGGGCGCGTCCGACCAGGCGCGGATCGGCGGCGAGCCGGGCGAAGACCTCGCTGGTCCGGTGCACCTCGAACACGGAGCGGATCTCCCGCGAGCGCGGTTCGACCACGGCCCGCTCGTCCTCCCGCACCGCCGGATCGGCGATGAGCCGGTCCAGTTCGTTCCGCAGCTCCTCGACCTCCTCCGGGGTGACGATCGCGTCCACCGTGGCGAAGCCGTCGCGCTCGTACTCCTCCAGTTCCCGGGCCCAGAAGGGCCCCGCGGTGCCGGGCGCGGACCACACGACGGGATCCTTGCGGCCGATCAGCCGCTCCTCGGTGCCACGGGTCGGGTAGAGGTCGACGGGACGGGCGGGGGCGGAGGTCATGAGAGGTGGTGCCTTCCTTTGTCTCGTACGGGGGTGGGGCGCGGGGCACCCGGATCAGCCGGACCCGGACCCGGAGTCGGACCCGGATTCGGGCTCGGACCCGGATTCGGGCTCGGGTTCGGGTTCGGGCTCGGGTTCGGTGAGCAGGGGGTAGACGCCGTTCTCGTCGTGGTCCTCGCGGCCGGTGACGGGCGGGTTGAAGACGCACAGGCAGCGGAAGTCGCGCTTGACGTGGAGGGTGTGCCGCTCGTGCCCGTCGAGCAGGTACATCGTGCCGGGCACGATCGTGTACGTGCGGCCCGTCTCGTGGTCGGTCAGCTCGGCCTCACCGGCGGTGCAGACGACCGCCTCGACGTGGTGCGCGTACCACATCGAGGTCCGGGTCCCGGCGTACAGCACGGTCTCGTGGAGGGAGAACCCGACCCGTTCGCGGGCCAGCACGATGCGCTTGCTCTCCCAGGTGCCGGACGCGGCCCGGACGTGCCGTTCGGTGCCGTCGAGTTCGTCGAAGGTGCGCACGATCACGGGGGGATCGCCTTTCTGCGGAAGGGGTGGGGTCGCGGTCGGTGGCGGTCCGGTCAGGCGGCCCGGCTGCCGACCGCGCGGAGCCCGGCCGTGTGCCGGACGGAGCGCGCGAGGATGCCGAGGCCCTCGTCGAGTTCGTCGTCCGTCGCCGTCAGCGGCGGCAGCAGCTTCACGACCTCGCCGTTCGGGCCCGAGGTCTCCAGGAGGAGGCCGAGTTCGAAGGCCCGGCGGCACACGGCCCCGGCGCGCTCGCCGTCGGCGAACTCCAGGCCCCAGACCAGTCCGCGCCCGCGCGCCCTGACGGCCGTACGGCCGTCGTCGCCGCACAGGTCGAGCAGCGCGTTCTCGACGCGCCCGGCGCGGGCGAGGGTGCGGTCGCGGAGGGCACTGTCGGACCAGTACGCGCGCAGGGCGGCGGTGGCGGTGACGAAGGCCGGGTTGTTGCCGCGGAAGGTGCCGTTGTGCTCGCCGGGCTCCCACACGTCCAGCTCCGGGCGGAACAGGCAGAGGGACATGGGGAGTCCGTAGCCGCTGATGGACTTCGACAGGGTGACGATGTCGGGGACGATGCCCGCCTCCTCGAAGGAGAAGAAGTCGCCCGTGCGTCCGCAGCCCATCTGGATGTCGTCCACGATGAGCAGCATGTCCCGGCGGCGGCACAGCTCGGCGAGCCTCCGGAGCCAGGCGACCCGGGCGACGTTGACGCCGCCCTCGCCCTGGATCGTCTCGACGATCACGGCCGCCGGGTGGTCGAGTCCGGAGCCGGGGTCGCCGAGGAGCCGGTCGAAGAGGAGGAAGTCCGGGGTCCGGCCGCCGAGGTAGTGGTCGTACGGCATCTGGATGGTGTGGCTGAGGGGGACGCCCGCCCCGGCGCGCTTGGCGGCGTTGCCGGTGACGGCGAGCGAGCCCAGCGACATGCCGTGGAAGGCGTTGGTGAAGGAGACGACGGTCTCCCGCCCGGTGACCTTGCGGGCGAGTTTCAGGGCCGCCTCCACGGCGTTGGTGCCGGTCGGCCCGGGGAACATCACCTTGTACGGGAGGGCGCGCGGCTCCAGGACCGTCGTGCGGAACGTCTCCAGGAAGTCCCGTTTGGCGGTCGTCGACATGTCGAGTCCGTGGGTGATGCCGTCGTCCGCGAGGTAGTCGAGGAGCGCGCGTTTCAGGACGGGGTTGTTGTGGCCGTAGTTGAGGGAGCCCGCGCCCGCGAAGAAGTCGAGGAAGGGACGTCCGTCCTCGTCGAGGAGCCTGCTGCCGCTCGCGCGTTCGAAGACGACGGGCCAGGCGCGGCAGTAGCTGCGGACCTCGGACTCGACGGTCTCGAAGACGGAGGGGGCGGCGATGATGTCGGTCGGTGCGGTCACGGTTCTCCTGGTTCGGTGCGGGTGGGGGAGGGGCGGCGGGAGGGTGCGGCCGGGGCGGGGGCCGGTCCGTCAGGGCGTCAGGGGGGCGATGCGGTAGAGCACCTCGGGCTGGTGGCCGTCATCGGTCTCCGCGATGCCCGCGGCGCCGGACGGCGGCTCCGGGAAGACCGTGGACGGGAACAGCACCTCCTGGGTCACGGCCGCGCCCCTGCGGCGGGCGAAGGTGCGGAACATCCGGTCCGACGGTGTGTTGTCCGGGGTCACGGTCGCCTCCAGTGCGTCGAGTCCGTGCTCGGCCGCCACCCGGTCGGACAGGGCGTCGAGCAGTGCTCCGGCTACCCCGGTTCCGCGGTGCGAACCATCGACGGCGACCTGCCAGACGAAGAGCGTGCGCGGTGCGTCGGGGCGCAGATAGCCGGTGACGAACCCGACGGGGCGGCCTCCGGCGTCGCGGGCGACGGCGGTCGTGGCGGCGAAGTCGCGGCACCACAGCAGGTAGCTGTAGGGCGAGTTGACGTCCAGTTCCCCGGAGTCACGTGCGATCCGCCAGAGCGCGGAGCCGTCGTCCGCATGGGCGCGGCCGATGGTCACACCGGGGGCGTCGTTCCGGTCGGGTCGGGTGGTCCTGGGCGTCACATGGGCGAAGGTCATGTGTGCCGAAGCTACCGAGCGGGACGGGGAACTTCCTGCGGCTGAGGGCTTGTGCGCGACCAGCGTGCGTGGTAGCCGCGCAAGGCTGCCGAATGACGTTGATCAACTCACGAGCGGCGGGAAAATCGCCTCGAAATGACCCATATCCTTCATTTATAACGACCAGGTAACGGGTTCTGGAGGGGTGCCCGCCCGCGTATCGGACGCGAGAAGGTTCCGCGCCGCAGGTTTGGGGAGCTCGGGCGGGGTGAGACGTACGGGTTCGGGGAGGGTGTCGAAGGCCGGGAAGGCGTCGGGGGCCAGGAGGCCCGCAGCTCCTGCGAGCCCCGGGGATCCCACCGATCCCGCGGTGCTCACAGGGCCCGGAGTCCGACGCGGTGAGGAGCCGAGGTGCCTTCACCGCATGTCACTCGCCCCCGACGACGAGGTCCGCAGCCGCGAGGCCCTGGCGGCCTTCGTTCGAGACCTGCGCCAGGACCACCTCCACCGGGGGTGGGAAGGGGAGAACCAGAGCCTGGACCACTTCCTCGGAGCGCTCGCGGCGTGGAGGGACGACGCGCCGGGCCGGTACCGGAACTCCGGGAGGGAGCTCCCCGAGGGCGGCGACCGGACCTTCCTGGCCAGGGCCCTCCAGACCGCCACCGTCTACGAGTGACCCCGCCCCGGGGCCGGGCCGAGCGGATGGAGAACAGCCTCCGGCTGGCCGTACGGACGTTCGCGGTACGCCGACCGGTGCCTGAGCCCGACCCACCGGAAGCCGCCGCGAGGGGCGATGTCAGACCCGGGGCCTACCGTGAGGGAGTCCTTAGTCACGCGTGCTGGCTGCTCGTAGCTGCTCGGGACCGACGCCCCGCCGGCGTGGAACCCGGGCGGGGCGTCGCCGCACCTGACGGCGGTCCGGCGGGCGCCGGTCGGGGCCGTCCTCCCCGATGCTCAGAGACCGGCGGGCCGTCCTGGCGCCGTGTGGTCGTCGGTGCCGTGCGCTCCGCGATGCCACAGCCGGGCGGCGGCGGCCAGGACCGGGGTGGTCACGGCGGTGGCGGCGGCGCCGAGTGTGGTGTCGGTGGCCAGGATCAGGCGGACCGTCTTCATGGCGAGCGTGAGGACCTCGCTGCCGCGCCGCCGCATCTCCGCCTCGAACCGGGCCACCGCCTCGACCGTCGTCGTACCGTCACCGGCGTCACCCAGGTGCCGGAGCAGGGCCGCGGCGTCACGGATCGCCGCACCGGCCCCCATCCCGGCGGTGGGCGGTGTCGCGTGGACGGCGTCGCCCAGCGCGGTGATGCGGCCCGCGGCCCAGGGCGCCAGCTCGGCGGCACGGGTCGAGGCCGCGTTGAAGCGGTACGCCGCCACACCGTCCGGATCGGAGCGGGCGATGACTTCGAGCGTGTGCCCGGCCCAGCCGAACGCGCGGAACCGGCTCGACAGCGCGGCGCGCAACTCGCCTCCGCGCAAGGCGCGGAGGGAGTCGGTCCCGGGAGACTCCGGGAACATGGCCCCCCAGATGTAGGTGGGACCGGTGGTGACGGACATCCGCAGCTCCGGGGCATCGAGCGCGGCGTTGCCGACCGGGTCGAGGAAACCGATGTACAACGCCGCGCCCCGTGGGCCGATCGCCAGCCCGGAGCGCAGCCCGAGCCGTCGCCGCTCGGCGGGACCGAGATCGGCGCGGAGAGTACGGCCGGAGAATCCGACGATGCCCGCCGGGCTGTTGGTCCGGCGTCCCGCCAGATGCCGGGCGACCAGGGAGTGCGCGCCGTCCGCGCCGACCACCAGATCCGCCGGGACGGGCGGGGCGTCGGTGAACAGCACCCGGGGCACGCCGTCGTCGTCCTGCCGGACGCCGGACACCGTCCGCCCCAGATACAGGTCGTCGCGGACCTCTTCGGCCAGCAGCGTGCGCAAGGTGATCCGGTCGACATCGACGCTGGAGACGCCGCTGAGATCCGGCCCCAGGCCGAGCAGTCGGCCGTGACGGTCCCAGATCGCGTCGCGGTCGCGCAGCCGCAGCGCCGAGGACGACGCCAGCAGCCGCCGCATGACCTCCGGCGCCACCAGTTCCCGAAGCGCGGACAGGGCCCGCCCGTCGAGGGTGATGTGGTAGCCGCCCGTGGCCGCCACATCGGTGTCGCGGTCGAACACCATCACCTCGTACCCCCTGCGACGCAGTCCCGCGCCCAGCGCGAGTCCACCGATCCCGCCGCCGACCACCACAACGCGCATACGACTCATCTCATCCTCTTTCCACCACGGTGGGTTGCCCGGGTGGTCGACAGTGGCACCGGTAGTGGACATCGAACGGCCACTACCCGGCATGATGGGACGATGGCGAGCACCTCACGACGCGCGTTGCGGCTGCTGTCCCTGCTCGGATCGCGCCGCCTGTGGCCCCTGCGCGAACTGGCCACCGCGCTTGAGGTCGGCGAACGCACCGTGCGCCGTGACATCGAGACCCTGCGCCTCCTCGGGTACCCGATCACCACCGTCCACGGGCCCGACGGCGGTTACCGGCTCGGGGCGGGCCACACCCTCCCCCCGCTGGTGTTCGACCACGAACAGGCCCTCGCGGTCGCGGTGGCCCTGCAGGCCGCGCCCAGCACGGTCTCCGGCCTCGGGGACGACGCGGCGCGGGCGCTGATCACCCTGGAGCAGGCCATGCCCACCGCGCTGCGGGAATCGATGAAGTCCCTGCGCCTGACCAGGCTCCGGGACTACTGGGAGTTCCCGGCACCCCCCGTCGACCCGACCGCGCTCACCGCCGTGGGAGCCGCCGTCCGCCACCGCCACGTACTCGTCACCGAGACACTGCGCCCCGACGGCTCGCGCCCCGGGACCGGAGACGAGGACTTCGCGCCCGCCCGCCGCGTCGAGCCCCACCACCTGGTCGTCTGGGCCGGTCGCTGGTACCTGGTCGCCTACGACCTCGGGGACCACCGGTGGCGGGTGCACCGTGTCGACCGGCTCCGGCCCCGCCCCACGACACACCGCTTCGGTCCGCGCGAGGCCCCCTACGACGACCTCGCCCACTACGTCATGAGCAGCCACGATCGTGGCGACACCCCCGCCGCCTGGCCCTGCACCGGCAGCGCCCGGCTCAACCTCCCGGCGGGCGTCGTCGCCCGCTGGGCGCCGAGCGGCTCGGTCGTCGAACACCTCGACACCGACCACTGCCTCCTCACCCTCGGAGCCTGGTCCTGGGCCGGTGTCGCGGGGATCCTCGCCACCTTCGACACCGAACTCACCGACGCCCGGCCGCCCGAACTCGTAGAGGCGTGCCAGCGGCTCGCAAGCCGACTGACCTCTGCCGCGGACGCCGGGGGAAAGCCGTAGCCGACTGGCAGGCAGCCGCACACCCCGCTCGGCAACTCCGGAAGCCCCCACGCCCGCACCACCGGTCCCGGGACCGTGCGGGACCGCCGGTCGAGGGGCCGTCAGACGCCTCCACTGGTCCGGCGCCATGCCGTGTATCCCGTCGCCCGGGTCGTACGAGGTCGGCAGCACCGCGCCGGTGACGACCTGGCCGCACCACAGGATCTGCGGGAGGGCCCGGTCACGGTCACGGGGCGTCGGCTCGGTCCGCCGGAGTGCGCGCGGAACAGCAGCAGCCCCTCGCCGGGAGTTCTCCCCGTCATTACCCCCCGGACCTCGTTCGCCGTCACCCCGGCACGCTCTGCCGGTGCGTGCCCGCGGAGCTCGCGCTGATCCATCGGGTACGCCAGCCTGACGCCCGGACCGGGGTGCTCCGTCATGTCCGCGGCCTGGTGCCGCACCACCGGCGGCGAGGTGCGAACGCCTGATGGCCGGACGCGCCGACGTGTCGCTCCTCCGCTCGCTCCTCCGCGACCGCGATGTCCTGACCGCCCATCTCCGCCGCCGCTGTGCGCATCGGGGCGACTCCGATGGGATGCGGCGCGGGGCGAGGAGGGGTCAACCGCTTCATGCGCCGTCGGCGTCCGGACGCTCAGACGACTTGAGCAGGTACTCGGGCAGCTTGCGGTCGGCCGCCAGCACCTCGACGCCGATGAGGCGCCCTTGTTCGTCGAAGTCAAGGTTGATCATGCCGCCGACCTCGACCGGATCGCAGGGGTACATCCGCGAGGACCTGGTGGGAACCCGCGGATCGGTGAGGTGGACGTACGCCGCGTTCGCGGTCCTGTCGTAGGTGACCCTGAGGTCTGCCATGGCTGGCGCGCTCCCTCGGCGAAGCGGGTGTCGGGTGTCGGCACAGTCCGTCCGTGCCGGAGCTCCACCGACCATGCTGGGACCGCTGGAACAAGACGATCTTCGGATACGGAGATCCTGCCAGCGCCACGCTCACGGGTACGCCGACAGATGGTCACGACCGGCCCGCGCCGTCCTCGACCGTCCGCGCCGACGGTGTGCCCGCTCGGGGCATGGGGACGAACGGGCGCCGCCGGAAGCCCGGCGGTGTGCGCGATCCGTCGGGGAGCTGGCCCGCCGGTCCCGAGGCCTGCCCGCTCTCGATGTGGTCGAGCAGGTGCCCGAGAGCGTGTCGTGCCTGCGGCGCCGCCCCCGGTTCCTCGGCGAGCCGGGCCAGGGCGCGCCTGGTGCGGTGGCCCGCCCGGCCGCTGCGGCCCGCCCGGTGCTCGGCGAAGGCACGGGCGTACTGCGCGAGGGCGGCCGACCAGAGGTCGTCGCATCCGGTGGGCCGGGCCAGGGCCCGCTCGGCCGTCCGCACCGCCGCCTCCGGCGAGGTGTGGGCCTCCACGACGGACAGGGCCGCGAGGCTCACCGAGGGCGGCGGTCCGCCGTACGCCCGCTCCGGAACCGTGTCGGCGGCCAGCCGGTAGTACCGCGCCGCCGCCTCCAGATCCCGCCGCTGCCACGCCAGGGTGCCCTGGACATGGGCGACGCGGCCCACGAGCGCGTCGTCCCCGGTCAGTACGGCGGCGGGCCAGACGAGTTCCACGAGCCGGTGGGCCGTCCCGGGGTCGTGCGCGGCGACCAGCCAGGCCGCGAGGCCCCTGCCCCTCGCCACCAGCGGGCTGTCGGCGGGGAGGCGCGGCAGCAGTCCCAGCAGCAGGGCGCCGCCCTCCGCGTCGTGCCCGTGCACCGCCCACCAGAACCAGAGGTGCAGGACGGACTCCACCGCCGCCTCCGTCCGCTCGATGTGCACGGTGGGGCCGGTGGGGACGGAGAAGACCGAGGGGAGGGTGGGCTCCGGGTCGGCCCCGTGGGGGCGGTGCCGGGGCCAGGCCGGGGTGGCGGGGGCACAGGACGGCTCCGAGCGGTCCGGGGGGTCGGACCTGTCAAAGGCGTCCGGTCCGTCCGGGTGGGCCCGTCCGTCCGGGCGGTCCGTGCCCTCAGGGCTGATCGGACTGCCCGGGGGGTCCGGATGGTCCGAGGGAGCGGGACCGTTCAGTTCGTACGAGATATCGGCCGGGGCCGGAGAGTCCGGCTGGGTCGGGTGATGGGCCGGGGGTTCCCTCTGGGCGGAGGGGTCTGGGTGGTGCGGGTGCTCCGGATGGTCCGGGTCATCCAAGTGGTCCAAGTGGTCCAAGTGCTCCAAGCGGTCCGGGTTGCGCGAGGGCTTCGGGTGGTTCGGGCGGTCCGAGGGGTCCTCGTGGTCCGAGGGCCCCGGGCCACGGTCCGGGTCCGGGTCCGCGTCCGGCCTTCCTCGCCGACGGGCCGGGGCCGACGGCGCGGGCCACCCGCCCCGGGCCACGGTCATCAGGTCCTCGTGCTCGTCGAGGACGATCTGCACCGCCTGCCGCTGGAGCCCCGTGTGCCACAGGGTCTCGGCGACGGCCGCGACCCCCCGGTAGTGGATCGCGTGCCGGGTCAGGAGGTCCGGTGACTCGCCCGCCCCGCGCAGCCGTTCGGCGCCGAAGTCGCGTGCCGCCCGCGCCATCCGGTAGCGGGGCACGCGCACCGAGCCCGGCTCGCCGATCGCCTGGAGCACGCCCTTCGCGCCCAGCAGCGCCAGGCACGCGGGCACCTGCTCGGGCTCGACCCCCTCCCCGGCGCACAGCTGGACCGCCGCCGCCTCGCTGAACGCGCCCGCGAACACACTGGCCCGGCGCCACACCTTGCGGGCGGCGGGCTCGCACAGCGCGTGCACCGCGCCGATGGAGGCGCGCAGCGACCGGTGGCGCCGGAGAACCGGTCCCGGTCCGGTCAGCCAGCACTGGTCCGTCTCCAGCCGGGCGGCGAGCTCCCGTACCGTCCGACCGCCCACCTGACCCGCCGCCAGTTCGATCGCGAGCGGGACCCCTTCGAGCAGGCGGCACACCCGGGTGACGTCCACGAGTCCGGCCTCGTCCCACTCCCCGCCGCCCCGCACGCGGGCCAGGAACAGGGCGACGGCGGGGGCGGGCCCCGGCGCGCCCGCGGACGGATCGACGGCCAGCGGCGCCAGGCGCAACACCCGTTCGTCACCGAGCCCGAGCGCGCGGCGCGCGGTCACGAGCACGTGCAGCGCGGGCACGCCCATCAGCAGCCGCTGCACCAGGCCCGCGCATTCGACACGGACGGGATCGACGTCGTCCAGGACCAGCAGGAGCCGACCGCGCGCGGTGGCCGCCAGCGCGGCGGCGAGAACGTCTCCTGGACCCGTACCCGTACCCGTACCCGTACCCGTACCCGTACCCGTACATGACGCCAGGTCCGCATCCGCATCCGCATCCGCGTTCGCGTCCGCGTCCGCGTCCGTTCCCGGTGGAGCCCCCGCCGCCGCGGTGAGGGCCCGGGTCACCCGTGCGGTCAGGGCGCCGGGACCGGCGGGCACGCCGTCGTGCCAGCGCACCCGGACCATGGCCCGCCACGGCCCGCTGCCCGGGGGAGCCGCGACGGCCAGGGCGAGCCTGCTCTTGCCGACCCCGGCGGCGCCCGTCACGGTCACCTGCCGGTGACCGGCCAGCGCCGCCCGCAGCTCCGCGACCTCCCCGGAGCGCCCCAGCAGTCCGCCCCGCTCCGGGGGCGGACCGCCGGGCCCGTCGCCGCAGTCGTCGCCATGTGTCCACACGTTGGGATACTTCACGACCTCGCCGTCCCCGCTTCCCTGGATGACGCCCCCGTCCGAAGCTCGGCCATGCGGTACGAAACCGCAGGCCCACCGTGCAGAACCGTCACTGCAAACGGCGTCATGGCAACCCCAACGCGCGACCGCGGCGCCGGTTTCGCCGCGATGCGCCGGACCACCCTTCCCGGCGAACGGCCGTACACCTGAGCCACACCCGCGGGGAGCCGTGTGGGGGTCCGCTCCGCCCGTGCTCGTGTGTGGCGGAACGCGTGTGCGTCAATCGCGAGCTTCCCGGTTCACTCTCGCCACTGGCGCGGGCTCGTCAGGCACCGGCGCCATCCGGCCAGTACGGGAGGTGTGCGTGCGGGCGCCGCGCCGGAGGTGGCGGGAGGGATCTCCCGGAGGGTGCGGCGGCGCGCGGCGGGGCCGCGACGGCGGCGCGGACCCCGGCAAACCCGTCGGCCGGTGCTGGCCGGGACGGCCCCTCCGGGACTGTACGAAGCCACGGGGGCGGCGGTGAGCTGGAGGGGTCAGGCTCCGCCCTCCCGGACCGCAGCACGGCCGTCCGGGTCCCGTGGGGTCACGGCGCACGTCGACAGACTGGAGACGTCACGATGAGCACACCTCCTCCGGCCCCGCTCCGGGTGTCCCTCGTCAACGGAAGCTTCGAGCAGCCGTCCGTCACCGACATGGCGTTCCTGCCGGACGCCTCCCAGACCCAGGCTCCCCGGCACGTCCCCGGTTGGCTCACCACCGCGACGGACCACATGATCGAGATCTGGCACTCCGGGTTCAACGGGGTCCCGTCGGCGGAAGGAGAGCAGTTCGCCGAACTCAACGCCAACGAGGTCTCCACCCTCTACCAGGACCTCCCGACGACCCCCGGCAGCAAGCTCTACTGGCGGCTCCACCACCGGGGCCGCCTCGGCCAGGACACCATGGCCCTCGACATCGGCGCCCCCGGCAACGTGGTCGAGCAGCGCGTCATCACCGACGGCAACACGGCGTGGGGCCACTACACCGGCACCTACACCGTCCCCGCCGGACAGACCCTCACCCGCTTCGCCTTCCGGTCCGTGTCGGCCGCGGGCGGCAACCGGGGGATCGGCAACTTCCTCGACGGGGTGTTCTTCGGCACCGCCCCCTACGTCACGCTCGCCAAGGCCGCGATCCCGGCGGGCCCGCTGGACGTCGGCGATGTCGTCACCTACCGGGTCACCGCGCGGAACGAGGGCGGCGGCGCCGCCGAACGGCTCACCCTCACCGACGTCCTGCCCCCGGGCACCACGTACGTCCCCGGCTCGCTCCGCGTCATCGACGGGCCCGACGCGGGGGTGAAGACCGACCGGCCGGGCGACGACCAGGCCGCCTACGACCCCGTGGCGAAGGCGGTCGTCTTCCGGCTCGGCACCGGCGCCTCCGCCACCCAGGGCGGAAGCCTCGCCAACACCGCCTCGCTGCCGGGCGGCACCACCGTCGAGTACCGGGTGCTCCTCGGTCTGGAGACCGCCGGGACACGCGTCACGAACACGGCGACCGCCGCCTACGAGAACCGGCTCGGACCGACCCCGGAGCCGCTGACGGCCACCTCCGGCGAGGCCGTGACCGAGGTCAGGCCCGCCGCCGACCTCGACGTGACGAAGGCGGCCGACGCCACCGCCGTGACCGTCGGACAGGCCGTGGCCTACCGGGTGACCGTCCACAACGCGGGTCCCAGCCCGGCGACCGGAGTCACCGTCACCGACCGGCTCCCCGGCAGCCTCGTCTTCCTCTCCGCCGACCCCGGTACCTACGACCCCGCCACCGGCCGGTGGACCGTCGGCGATCTGGCCGTGGGCGCGTACACGACGCTCACCCTGCGGGCCAAGGCGACCAGGACCGGCCGCATCACCAACACCGCCACCGTCACCGCCGTCGAGAAGGACCCCGACCCGACCGACAACACCGACTCCGTCACCGTCTGCGTCGAACCCGAACCGGCCTGCTGCAACCCCTGTGTCCCCAGGGCGTCGTAGAAGGGAGTTCGGGCAGGAGCGGTCCTCCGCGACGGCTCTCCCCATCCGCGACCGCCGGGCCGACTGGTGAGGACCAGTCCCGGCGGCCGGGGTCCGGGCCCCGTTCGGCAACCCTCTCCGCCGGACGGGGCCGGTCGGACCGACCACGACGTCCGTGGGCCGTCGCGACGAGGCCGGTGTCCTCGTCGCGACGGCCCACGAACGGTTGTCTGCGTGCCCTTGTCCCGGCTGTCCCTGAACCCGAGCCGGAACCCGGCCCGGAAGAAGAACCGTCCGGCTCGCCCTGGCCGCCGGACACCGGTTCGCGGACCGCACCCGCACCCGCACCCGGCACACCGTCAAACGGTTCTCCGAAGTCCTCCGGCACCCCGGCACCCTCGCCGAGTCCGAACAGATCCAGCTCAAGACGGTCCGGACCAACTGCCTGGAACTCGGCATTCTCACCCGCCACGCGGGACGGGGACGTACGGAAGGCGGGCACCGACCCCCTTCCGGGGACCCGGTGCCCGCCTCGCGGGACTTCATGGGACCGGCCGCGCTCCGGGCCGTATCTCAGGCCCGGACGCCTCGGCCCAGTACGTCGGTCCGGTACATGAGATCCGTACGTCAGTTCCGCTCCGTGCTCGGGGCCGTGTGCCGGTCCGTCACCTCGGAGTCGTACGAGCGGCGGCCCCGGAGCCCGGGGCGGGCCGTGTCACGGCACGTCGCGGACCGTGCCCGTGAACTCCGGGCCGGGGACGGGCTCCCAGGAGCTGTCGTACGTCGTCAGCCTCGCCCGCACCGACTCGGTCGGCTCGGCGACGCCGTCCCTGATCGTGGGCACGCGCACCTCCGCGCTCGTCTCGCCCGGCTCGACGTACACGCTCACATAGATCATGCCGTCCGGGATCGCGGACAGCGGCACCGCGGGGTCCGGCACCTCGAAGACGCGCTCCGCCAGCCAGTCGCGGTCCACGTCCGCCGTGGACAGCTCGGCGCCGGAGGTCACCGGAAGGAACCCGACACTGCCCATGACGCCGGCGTCGGCGGGCTCGGACAAGGTCATGCGCCAGATCAGGGCCTCGCCCTCGGCGACGTCGGCCGCGACCGGCGTCAGGCTCACCTTCGGCATCGCGTCGTCGTTCACCGCGGTGACCCCGCCCCGGTGCGAGCCGACGGCCGTGCCGCGCACCGCCTTCACGAACACGTCGTGCGAGGTGTCGTAACCGAACCGGGTGTTGCCGCGCACCTCGACCGGCACGTCGATGTCGTGCCGCCCGGGACGCACCGTCACCAGACGGGACACGTACGAGGAAGCCGTCTCGTCCACGGGGACGAACAGGCGGACCTGCCCGGCACTCCCGCCGGAGACCCGCACCGGCACCCGGTACGTCCGGACACCCGAGTCGCCCTCCATGACCTTGAGCCGACCGATGTCGACCCGTGCCAGCGCCGCCGGGCGCACCGCCGGAGTACCCGGACGCCACCCCGACGCGTCCATCAGCCAGGCGCGTCCCGTGCCACCGCGCGGGGCCAGCTCCAGCGTCGTGATCCGCTTCACGTCCACACCGGAACGCCCGGCGCCGGACAGCGGCACCCGGACCTCACGGGCCCAGTACGAGGTGGTCCGCTCGGTGCCGGGAAGCCCGTCGACCCGGACCCGGCCCAGCTGGGCGCGGCGCCCGGAGGCGTCGACGACCGTGACGTCGAGATCCGTGGCCCCGCTGTTCGGCGGGACGACGACACGCAGGGTGAGCGCGTCGGAACCGGCAAGGGACACCGGCTTCTTCGACCGCACCGAGACCGGCGCGCCGGAACCGGCCCACTCCAGGGCGATGGCGTCACGGCCCGGCTCGGAATCGGTCTCCCAGTACGCGAAGTGCGGCGACCGGCCGCCCGCGTCCGGGGCCAGACAGGCCCGCGCGGGATCGGGGTCCACCTGGGCGCAGACCCTGCCCCCGCCGGACACGGTCACCGAGGACCCCGGCAGGAACGCGGGCGTGCGGTGGGCACCGACGGCGTGGGCGAGGACCCTGGCGGGACCGGCCGAGGGGGCCCGGCGTCCGGTGCCGTCCAGGAGCGGGCGCACACGGTCGTCGCCGTCGACGAACAGACGCGCCGCCGCCGCGATGTACGTGGCTCCCGCCGCCTGCTGCTGCGTGGCCGTCAGACGCGTCGGCGTCCCCGGGGAGCAGACCGCGTCGGTCCCGTCCTCGGACGAGAAGTCGTCCATCGACGGGGCCTTCGCCTGGCCCGGGGTCCACTCGCTGTTGAAGAAGTTGTGGTTGGCGCCGACCATGTAGACCGCGCTGTGCAGCGCGGCGCCCTTGCTGACGCCCCGGGTGCCGTCGACGTAGTCCTGGCCCTGGAGGTCGGACACGTCGCCGTCGCAGCCCGGCAGGACCGCCAGTGACGGGACGTCGGGGACCGGGTTGTTGCCGAAGGCGGTGGGGCCGATGAGGACGGTGCCCCGGATCTTCCAGCGCACGGTGCCCCGTGCGCCGTCCTGGTCCGCGGGGGCCGGGGCGAGGCTGTCGAGAGCGGCCCGGTTGACGCCCTCGCCGCCCCGCGAGTGCCCGACGAGCAGCACGCGCGAGAGGTCGGCGGAGGAGACGCCCCGCACGGAGGCGGGGGCGGACGCCTTGTTCGCGGACCAGTCGGCCCAACGGGCCAGGTGCTGCCGGACGAGGGAGGAGCGGGCCTGCGCGCCGCCGTCCTCGGCCAGGTAGTCCTGCCCGTTGATGCCGTTCGCGGCGATGGACACCGTCACGTACCCCTGGGAGGCCAGCAGGCGCTGCGCGCGCAGGTACCCCTCCTCGCTGGGTATCGCCTTCGTCCCCGCGGCACACGGCCAGGAGCCGGTGACGTCCTCGGTCCCCGGGGTGTAGCAGGTGGCGTGGCGGCCGTGCAGGAAGAGGGCCACGGGCCGCTTCCCCGGCGCGTTCGCGGGACCCACCACCGTGGCGCGCATCTCCACCGGCTCGGGGAACCCGGGCAGACGGACGGACTTGAGCGTGTACGCGCCGCTCACCGGGCGGTAGCGGCCCGCCACCCCGGGGTCCACCGGGTTCACCGGGAGCTGTGCCCCGGGGGACGCGGGCGGAGCGGGACGGAGCCCCTTCGCGCGGGCGGGCTCGGGGGCGTCGAGGCGGCGTCCGGCCGCCGTCACCCGCAGCGACGGTCCGTCAGGGAGCCTGAAGTTTCCGAGCGGCAGCCGGAACGACCGGCCGTCCGGCTGCGCCACCGGCCGTCCGAGCAGCCGGTCACCCGTGTGGAACTCGACCCGGGCGTCGCCCATGGGGACGGGCTCGGGCGAGGTCCAGACCAGCTGCCGGTCCGCGCCGGCACCGAAGACCCGCCAGCCCTCGGGGAGTTCCGTCCCTCCGGAGCGGGCGCCGGGAGAGGGCACCGCGCTTCCTCCGGACGACGGCTGCGCGAGCGCGGGTCCTGGTGACACCGCCGCCAGCGCGAGCAGAGCCGTCGCGGTGGCGACGCCGCGTGTGACACGTATCAAAACGAGATTCCTCACGATCGGTCGGCCGGAGCACGCTTGCTGCTCCGCTTGCGCGGGGGAGCGGGGCGTCCGAGGCAGCGCGGAGCGCGCCGTGAGGCCGGAGACCGACTGGTCCCGGCGCTCCGGCCTCCCGGTTCTCGCGGATTCCCCCCGGAACCTCGACGGTCCCGTCCCCCAGGGGGAAGATGCGCACAGAGGTACGAGGGTTGCTCGTGGGATGTGAACAATGTGCGAGCGGTCCGACTTCGCGTTCGCCCATGGGGGTGGGGCAGTACGGAGTGCACCGGGCCAGGGGGATGGGCGGGGCCGCGCGACCGGAGCCGAGCGGCGGGGCGCCCGGCTCGCCCTGCCGCTCGCGCGGTGACGCGGTCGTCTCCTCCGCCCACCGCACCCGCCGCTTCACCCAGGTGCCCCGGTTGAAGAAGGCACCGCGGTGCCCACCCCCGCCGACCGCGGACGGCCGTGGCGCCCCCGGCACCCCGGTGCCGATCGCCCCGGACCTGACGAGCGCGAGGCGTATCCCGAAGCCGCCGAGCAGGCCCACGCCGACTCCACCGCCCTCCGGACTGGTGAAGTCCCAGGACCTCGCCTCGCCCTCCCTGACGGAGCGCCGCTCTGATCGCAGGGAGACACCCCTCGCTTCGCCGTAGTCCCGGGAGAACGGGGCCGACCCGGGCGGGTGCTCAGGCGCGGGCGTTCCGGGTCAGACCTCCGCCGCGAGGATCTCGACGCCGGGGCCTTCCAGTTCGCCCAGGGCGACCCGGCGGCCCGTGACGGCCAGGAGCAGGGAGAGCGCGGGTCCGGTCGCCCCGGGTCCCGTGCCGACCACGAGGTCGGCGTCGTCGGCCACGAGCCGGACCCGGGCCAGCCGTTCCCTGGCGCCGCCGAACGACGCCGGAGTACGGGCCTGGAGCCGCAGCGCCCGGACGACGGCTTCCGTCGGATACGCCCGGGTCAGGCCCAGGGGCCGCCGGATGTCCTCGCCGTGGACGATCTCCTCGACGAGACGGCTGTCGAGCGGCGCCGGAGGGGTCGAGCGGCGCGGGGCCGCCCGCCGGAAGCGCTCCAGGGTCTCCTGAGGGGTGGCCCCGCGCGCCCGTTCGAGACCGGTCGTGTTCTGCCGGTCGAAGTCGAACCGCGCGCGGGCGAGACCGATCACGAAGCCGAGGCGGGTCGTCCGGGCCGTGTCGACCAGATGGGCGAGCACGTCGTGCACGCTCCACCCGGCGCAGAGCGACGGCACCTCCCACCGCGCGCCGTCGAGACGCGAGAGATCCTCGACGAGCGCCGCCCGCTCCGCGTGCACCAGCGCCCACACGTCGTCGCCCGCCATGACTCCTCCTTCGCCGCCCGAACCGTTCCACAGGGTGGACCGAGGAGACACCCGGAACTCACCGGCCGGACGCGCCTCGGGGGCGAGGGTACGGCGGACGGTCTCCTGCGACCCGCACGACGGGCCACGAGCCGCCCCGATGCGGCCCATCGGCCGAGCCGCGCACGGCGGCGCGGCACGTGGGGCCTTGAGCGGCTGGCTTCGGTCCGGGCGCCGGGGCTCGATCGGCTCGGCGCCCAGGGCCACGTACCGGGCCCGGCCGTGCCCGCATCCCCGCCCGTCCCCGGAGGGACGCCTGAGCTCGGACGGGGGGCAGATCACGATCTGTTCAGCGGGCGGCGCGGTCGCGGTGACGGAAGGCGAAGGGCCGGTCTCCCGCGAGGGCGACCGGCCCTTCGAGCACGACCGTCAGCGCGCCTCAGACCCTGGTCCTGCCCTCACCAGGACGCCACCACCAACGCCCTCTCCGCGGCTGCCAGATGGACCGCCGAGGCCAGCCACGCGCGCGCGTACCCGTCGGCCGACGGATCGCTGAGACGGCCGAAGGCGTCGCGGGGACGACGGTCCGCCTCCGCCACCAGAGCCTCCGCGAGGCGCGCCGCGCCCCCGAGACCGGCCCGGCGCAGGGGTACGGCGAAGGCCGCCGTCTCCGTACCGCGACCGGCCTCGGCCACCGCGCGACGCCCGCCCGCGACGCCCGTCTCCAGGAGCCGCCGCACCCGCCACAAGGGCGCGTCCGCCAGCGGGTCCGGGCCCGCCGCCACCGGTCCGTACGATCCGTCGGAGGCCGTCCCGGACGGGAAGTGACCGCCCTGGAGAAGGTCGTAGCCGAGATCGGCCCGGCCCAGCCACTCCTCCGGCAGCCGCAGCGTCCGCGAGGACCCCGGCACGGGGCCGACCGCCAGCGGCCGGAGCGTCGCGGCCCGCTCCGGATCGGGGCGGCCGAGGACCCGCAGCTCAAGACCCGGGTACCGCGCGATCCTGCGCAGGTTCGCGGAGTGCGGCAGCTCGGGATGCGGATGCGCCGGGCGCAGCCGCAGCGAGGGCCCGTCGCCCGCGACCCGGACCACGAGGTGCTCCCCGACGGCGCCGACCACCACCACGTCACAGCCGAGCAGCGGCGCCGGGGACACCTCGGAGCCCGGCCCGTCGGCGTCGAGGACGGCGGCCATCGCCTCCCGCACCGGCCGTGCGAACAGCGCGGCGGCGGGCTCGTCGGACCAGTCCACCCCGCGCAGCGGGGTCGCGGCCACGCCCCGGCCCGCGCCGAGCCGCCCGTCCGGGGACACGGTCGCGCCGACGATCCGCAGCCCCCCGCGCGCCAGCCCGCCGTGGTCCAGCACCGCTCCGCCGAGCGCCACCGACGCGGACCCCGCGCCCCTGGCCCGCGCGAGCCCTCCGGGCCGCACGTCGGAGACCGTGTAGCAGGAGCCGTCGGGCGCGACGAGATGCGTGGTCACGCCCCCGTACCCGGTGGCGGAGAGCACCGGCTCGCGGCACAGGCCGTACACCCGGAGGCTGCCGCCCTGCCCGTACGGCCGCCGGGAGGAGGCCGCGCCGGGACCGGCCGCCCCGGAGGCGAGGACGGCGGCCTCGGACAGCAGCTCCCGGAAGGCGCTCGTGAGGTCCCCGAGGCGCTGCCCCCGCCCGTGCTCCCGCGCGGACCGCAGCCCCCGGACGACCCGGAGAGCGGCCGCCTCGGCACCGGGCAGCCCGGCCAGCCGCGCGGTGTGGGCGGCCCGCAGCAACTCCGCCTGGAGTACGGCCCCGCCCGCCGTGACACCGGCCGACAGGGCCTCGGCCGCGGCCCGCCACAGCGCGGCGGCGGCCCGGGTCTGCGCGGCGGTGAGCACGGGGGCGGGGCCCTCCGCCGTCAGGGCGCCCGCGCCGGGACCAGTGGCGGCCGGGCCGCTCCCCGCACCACCTTTCCCGCCGGGTACGCCGGGCACGCCGGGCACGCCGTCCGGCGACACGGCCGTGCCGTCCACCGGCCCGGTACCGCCGCCCGGCGGCTGCCCCGGGTCGCCGAGCACATCGGCGTCACCCGGCGCGCCCGCCGCCTCCGGACCGTCCGGCGCGCCGAGCGCTTCCGCGTCCGCGATCGGCGCCGCGCCCAGCACCGCCGCCCGGTGCAGACAGCGCGGCGCCAGCAGACACGTACAGACCGCCTGTCCGGCGTCCACCACCGCCCCCGAAGGGCCGGGGCGCAGGGTCACCACGGCGTCCTCGCCGAAACGCACCTCGAAGGACCCGTCCGCCGCCGGGACGGCACCGGCCGCGCAGCCCCCGATCGCGGCGTCGAGCTTCTTGCGCAGCCGGGCGCTCAACGACTCCACCGCCCCGGCCAGGACTTCGGGAGCGACGGGAGGCAGGACATCGGTGCTCAACGGGCTTCTCCACGGAGGCGGTCGCCCACCCAGCGGGCGAGGGCGAGCGGACTGAGGGCGGCCACCGGCATCCCGGCGGCGACGAGGCGCCGCGCGACCGGCACCGAGTAGCGGGGCGCCCCGGTGTCGTCGAGCGCCGCGCAGCCGAGGAGATGCGCGCCGGACGCGGCGAGCGCGCGGACCTCGCCGAGCAGCCCGGCGAGCGGCGCGCCCTCCTCGAAGTCGCTGACCACGACGACGAGGGTGCGGCTGGGAACGGTGATCAGGGAACGGGCGTGCGCGAGCCCCGCGGCGATGTGCGTCCCGCCGCCGACCCGTACCTCCAGGAGGAGCGACAGGGGGTCCTCCACCCGGTCGGTCAGGTCCACGACCTGTGTGGAGAACGCCAGGAAGTGGGTGGACAGCGTCGGCACCCCGCCCAGCACGGCGGCGGTCAGCGCCGACCAGATCACCGACGCCTCCATCGAGCCGGACACGTCGACGACCAGGACGAGCCGCCAGTCCGCCTCCTTGCCCGCCCGTGTACGGAACACCGGCCGCTCCGGCACGACCACGACCCGTCCGTCGGCCGTGCGCCGGGTGTGCGCGAGGTTGGCGCGCAGCGTACGGGCGAGGTCGAGACGGCCGCCGGGGCGCCGGGTCGGGCGCGGGGTGGAGAGCCCGTTCAACGCCGGGCGCAGCCGGGTGGCGAGCTCCCGGGACAGTTCGTCGACGAGCCGCTTCACCAGGGGGCGCAGCCGGGCGAGTCGGGCCTCGGGCATCCCTCCGGCCAGCGACAGCACCGAACTCAGCAGTTCGACCGAAGGCCGTACCGAGGCCGGATCCAGCTGTGTGAGCACATCGGAGCGCCCCGCCTCGGCGGCGTCGGCGAGCACCTCCTCGCGTACGTCCGTCCCGAACAGCGCCTCCAGTTCCTCCGACCACTCCCGGGCGGTCGGGAAGGAGGCGTCCTGCCCGCCACCCGGCCCGGAACCGGCGTCCAGGTCGTCGGCGCCCTCGCCGCGCCCACGGCCGTACAGCTCGTCGAGGGCGTGGGCGTACCGTCGCGCCCCGGCGGCCAGCCGGTCCTGGTGCCGCCCGAGCAGCAGCCGCCACCGGTCGGCCGACCCGAGGAGCGGCTCGCCCCCGGAGTCCGGTACGGGGCCGGTCACGGCTCCCGTGCCCTGACCGCCCGCCGGACCGGAGCCCGTGTCCTGACCGGCCGCCGTCGGCACCGAAACCGATGCCTCGGGGGCGGCGGACACCCCACCGCTCGTGAAGCCGGAGCCGGAGCCGGAGCCGGAACTGGAGCCGGAGGTCTGACTGGACGTCTGACCGGACGCGGGACCGGTCCCGGCCTTGGAGCCGTACGTCTCCGCCGGGGGGAGGGCCAGGCTCTTCAGGGCGGCGAGTCCGGCCGCGTCGGCGGCGGCCCACAGGGCGAGCAGTTCCGGCGGCGCGTCCAGGGAGAGGTCGAGCCGGTCGCCCAGACGCTCGGTCACGGCGGTGAGCAGCCGCTCACGGGCGGCGGGTGCCAGGACGTCGAATCCGCCCCGCAGCGCGGGGAGCCGGTCGAGGAACGCCTGGTCGGCCAGCGACTCGACCCGGTCGAGCAGCGGGGCCAGCGCGTCCGGTGACGCCTGGAGCAGCGGCCCCGCCGCCGTCAGCAGCCCCGTGAGACGTTTCGTCAGGGCCCGCCGCGCGGCGGGAGTGGTCGCCCCGTCCACCCAGTCCGCCACCCGCTCGCCGAGCCCGGCGGCCGGGTCGAGGTCCAGCGTGACCCGCGCGGCCAGCGCCGCGCCCTGTATCAACGGTGCCCCGTCCGAGGCCAGTTCGGCCAGTGCCCGGTCCAGCCGGAGGCCCAGGTGCCGGGCGGCCGACCGGTCGGCGAGGGCCACCAGGGACGTGGCGTCGGCCGGATCGTCGCTGCCCGCGAGACCGGGCAGCGACCGTACGGCGGCGTCGAGCAGCTCGCCCGAGAGCACGGCGGCCGTGGCCAGGGCCTCCGGCACGGCACCCGGGTGATGACCCCGCCGCATCGCCTCCAGGAGGTCCAGCGCTTCGAGGAGTTCGGGCAGTTCGGCGGAGTCGGGCAGGACGGTCCGTGCCTCGCGCAGCCGTACGTCGACCAGCTCGGGCAGCTCGCAGCGTACGGCGGCGGTCAGCCCGGCCACGGTCTGCGCCGGGGTGGGGCCGCCCTCGGCCGCCTCCCGGCGGGCCGTCTCGCCCAGCGCGCCCGCCGCCGCCTGGGCGGCGGTGACCCCCCGTACACCGCTCAGGTCGAGCCGTGCCGCCACCGACGGCGTCCACCGCAGACGCCACTTGGTGCCGAGGGCGGTTCCGTCGCCGGTCGCGGCCACGGGCAGGGGCTCGCCGTAGGAGGCGCCGATGACGAGCAGACGCCGCAGCAGGACCTCGCGGCGCCCGTCGAGCGGGGAGCGGAGCGGATCGAGACGGACCTCACGGGGCTCGGTGTCGCCCGCCCCGGGCAGCCGCAGCCGCGCGAGGTCGTCCTCGACGGCGGGCCCCAGACCGGAACGGGGGGCGTGCGGTGAGACCCGGCCCCGCGCGGTGCCCACGAACACCGCTTCCATGGCGCGGGCGAGCGCCGGCCCCCGGCCCAGGGGTTCGCCCTGTCCGAGAACCGTGGTGACCGCCTCCAGGAGCTCGCCGCGTCCGGGCGCGGGCAGTCCGCGCAGGGCCGCCAGGTCGCAGGCGAGCCGGAGCGTCTCGGCGGCCTCGCCGGTACCCGCGGTGTGCCCGGCGCGGCGCAGTTCCCCGCACAGGCCGGTCAGCGCGGTGGAGGCCGCCTCGCGCAGCCGGTCCGCGTCACCGGCCGCGCCGAGCACGGCCTGCTGCCACAACGGGTCGCGGATCCCGGCGGGGTAGCCGGACCGGGAGTCGAGCAGATCGAACGAGTACGGCACCAGCGAGGTCACCGCGGGGCCCGCGTCCGCACGGGCCTTCGCTCCCGCCCGCCCGGCCGTTCCCCCGCGCGCCACGGCGTCCGTTTCCGGGTCTTCGGTCCGCTCCGCCCCGGCGGTCGTCGCTCCCGCGACGAGCGCGGGGGCGTGGAACGCTCCGACGACGGCCGCGACCCGGCGGCCCCCCTCCGAGGCCGCCGCGATCACCTGCCGCATCCGGGTCTCGCGGGCCAGGTCGGTGGCGGGCACGGGGGCGTCGGCGCGCAGGGCCCAGCCCACGCCCAGGGCGGCGCGGCGCACGGCCTCGGGGGAGCACCCGGGGGCCAGCACCTCCACGACGCGGTCCCACATGTCCTCGCCGTCACGGCCCGTACCGGCGTCGGCGAGCGCGGCGGCGAAGGACCGGCGGCCCTCCCCGCCACGACCGGCGCTTCCCGGCACGTCAGGACCGGCCCCCTGGCCGGTGCCGGTGCGGGAGCCCGGACCTGGGCGCGCGTCCCGGTCGGGGCCCGTTTCCCGAGCCGTACCCGGACCGGGGCCCGGGTGAGGAGCCGTATCGCGGTCGGGGCCCGGGGAGCCCTGAGCCGTACCCCGGTCAGGGGCCGTTTCCGGGTCGGCGGGCCCGTCGTCGGCGGAGCCCGTACCTCCGGGGAGGGGGGCGTCCTCGCGCCCCCAGCCGGGGTCGGACAGCGGCAGGTCGCAGCAGACGACCTCCACGCCCCGGTCCCGCGCCCAGCGCAGGGCCGCGAGTTCGGGGGAGAAGTCCGCGAACGGGTAGAACGACAGCCGTCCGCCCTCGCCCGCTCCGGCCAGTGCCACCGGGGCGACGGTCGCGGGATCGGCCAGGTGCTCCAGCCACGGCTGGAAATCGGCCGGAAGCTCCACGCAGACGACGTCGGCGTCCGCCTCGTCCAGCAGGGCGGGCACCACCGTGGCCAGCGCCGGGCTGTGGTGGCGCACCCCCAGCAGATAGGGCTCGCGCGACGCGGCGAGCGCGTCCACGGCCTCCCGGGGACCGGTCGGGGTCATCGCAGGCTCCCGCGCAGGTCCCAGAGACGGCGCCACATCGCCGAACCGGCCTCGGCCCGGCGGCGCACCGGCCCGTCCCAGTAGCCGAGGAGCCGCGCGTGATCGGCCGGGTCGTCCTTGCGCACGACACCGAGGAGATGGCCCGGCAGCAGGTCGAGGACGTCCCCGCCCGGCAGATAGGCGGCCGAGACCCCCATCGACGCCGCCACCTGCACGGCCTCGGCGGTCGACATCACCGTGCCGGGCCGCTCCACGTCCCAGCCCTCGGTGGAACGCCCGGAGCGCAGGTCCCGGAAGACGGTGACGAGGGCGTCGAGGACGGCGTCGTCCACCCCGAAGGCCGCGCCCGCCCGCTGGACCGCCGCGACGGCCTGACGGCGGATCAGGGCGGCCTCGGCGTCGGCGTCCGCGATCGGGCCCACGGTCTCGAAGTTGAAGCGGCGCTTCAGCGCCGCCGACATCTCCGAGACGCCCCGGTCCCGCAGGTTGGCGGTGGCGATGACGGTGAAGCCGGGGACGGCGGAGACCACCGCGTCCTCGGTGGCGGTGAGTTCGGGAACGGTGATCCGGCGGTCCGACAGGAGGGAGACCAGCGCGTCCTGCACCTCGGGCAGACAGCGGGTGATCTCCTCGACCCGCACGACCCGCCCGGTGCGCATGGCGGCGAGCACGGGGGAGTCGACCAGCGCCTGCGGGGTCGGGCCCTGGGCGAGCAGGAGGGCGTAGTTCCAGCCGTAGCGGAACGCGTCCTCCGTCGTGCCCGCCGTGCCCTGCACGGTCAGTGCGCTGGTCCCGCTGACGGCGGCGGCGAGCAGCTCCGACAGCATCGACTTGGCCGTGCCGGGCTCGCCCGTGAGCAGCAGCCCGCGCTCCCCGGCGAGGGTGACGACACAGCGCTCGACGAGCGCGCGCTCACCGACGAACTTGGGCGCGATCGTCAGCTTCGACGGCAGCCCGGTCCGCTTCGCGGGCAGCGCGAGCTCGGTGCCGTCGCTCCCGCAGACGAAGGCGACCACCGCACGCGGGGTCAGCGCCCAGCCGGGCGGACGCGGCCCCGGGTCCTGCGCGGCGAGGAAGGCGAGTTCGGCGGCGTACCGCTCCTCGGCGGGCACGACCTGCCGGACGGGCACGGACGATTCGGTGACGGTCATACGGGGTTCCTTCGGAAGCATGAGGTACGAGTACGAGTACGAGTACGAGTACGGGCCCGGGACGCCGGGGCCCGGGACGGGGGAAAACGTAAGGGGGAGGGGGAGGAAGGGGCAGCGGAGGGGCCGGTGAGTCCGGGTCCGGGCGGCCCCGGCGGACGGATGGACGAACATCCGGCCAGCCGGGACCGCCCGGACCGGCCATGACCGGGCCCCGGACCGACCGGGCACCCGCTACGGCGCGGCGCGACCATGGCCCGGCCACGAGCGGCCACGAGCGGCCATGAACCGGCCG
Source organism: Streptomyces sp. NPDC087215 (assembly GCF_044744885.1). Classification (NCBI taxonomy): domain Bacteria; kingdom Bacillati; phylum Actinomycetota; class Actinomycetes; order Kitasatosporales; family Streptomycetaceae; genus Streptomyces; species Streptomyces sp. NPDC087215. The sequence goes on along the minus strand of NZ_JBIUZD010000006.1, from coordinate 78,303 downwards.
TGGGCAACGGCGCGACCATGGACCGGCATCGGTCCAGGACCCGCCACGGACAAGCCGCACCCCACCCGTGGGCCGGGTCGCGGACCAGGACGCCCGGCCCGTGACCCGGTTCACCCGGTTCACGTCCGGACCATGGCCGACGGACAGCCCCACCGGCGGCGCACGGCCCGGACCAGCGGCCCGGAGCCCGGCCGGTCCTCAGCCGTTCATCGGCGGCGCCTCGTCCGGCGTACCTGGAGCTCCTCGAAGCGCGGGACGTCGCCGTCGGCCAGCCGCCGCCACGACCGGGCGAACAGCTCCGCCGCCGGTTCGACCGGCACCAGCGTGCCGATCACCGGCCGGACACCCGTCACCGGCCCGTACATCGGCAGCTTCCACCGCTCCACCGGCAGCACCGGGGACGACTGCTCCGCCCAGGCGCCCGGCAGGAACAGGGAACGCCCCGCCCGCGCCCGTACGGCCGTGACGACCAGTTCCCCGGCGGCCAGTTCGGCGCGTGCCGCCTTGAGGCGGGCCGGCTTCCACCCGGTCCACCGGGCCGTGTTCCGGTCGGTCGGATCGGGCATCGCGAGCAGCATCAGATACAGCGCCGCCGCGTCCGCGCCGAGCCCGTGAGCCGAGGCGACCTCGTCCACGAGCGCGGGCGCCGACCGCGACGGATCCTGCGGCCACCAGGTGCCGTCCGGGTCCGTCCCGCCCGCGAGCGGCGCGCCCGGATCGGCGAGCAGCCGGGCGAACACCGGGTCGTGCGCCCGGAGCAGGGCCGCCTCCAACGGGGTCGGATGCTGCTCCTGCCCCCGCAGCGCCACCAGGTACGGGTCGGACCGGGTGAAGTCGAGCAGGGACGTCCGCAGCGCGGGCTGCGGCTGCATGTCGTGCGTGGCCATGAGCACCGCGCCGTACCGCTCGTACTCCGCGGTGGTCTCGGTCGGCGTCCCCGCCACCCCCCGGAAGTCCGCGAGGCTCGTGAAGTGCCCCGCCGTCAGCAGAAGTTCGGGCGAGGCCAGGCGCTGCCGTACGGCGGTGAGCGCGGCGGGCAGCTTCGCCCGGACCGGGTCACCGGCGGGCAGCCGGTGGGCGAGCCACGCCGCCAGGCCCATCGAACCGATCAGCACGGAAGAGGTGAACGGCGTCTCGTTCGGGACCACGGGCGCCGGACGGTCGTCCTTGATGTGCCAGGCGATGTCGGTGCCCAGCTCGGGCGAGGCCGCCGGGTCGAGCATCGCGGGCAGGGCCCGGAGCACGGCCCACGCGCTGCCCGCCGCGCGCGAGGCCTCGGTGACCAGCCAGTCGGGCACCGGTGTCCGGCGTCCCACCCGCGCGTTCCACACGGCCGCGGCCGAGGCCACGTCGGGCCCCTCGCTCCACAGCCGTGCCGGGTCCTCGGGCAGCAGCGCCGCCACCACGGCCCGCCGCACGTCGTCGGAGAGCGCGCGCAGTTCGTCACGGGCCTGCGCCGCCTCACCCACCTTCAGACCGAGGGTCTTGCGGAGCTCTCCCGGAAGGAAGTTGTTCTGCCAGTTGTCCACGTCGGGGATGCCCGCGAGCACGAGCCGGGACACCGGGCCGGAGGCCCCCGTCAGCCGCCCGAACTCCTCGGCCGGACCCGGCAGGAACGGGATCTCCCCCCGGGACCCGGCCTCCCGCAGGAAGCGGGCCACCCAGTCGGCGGCCCGGCCCGGGTCGCCCACCGGTTCGACGCCCTGCGCGGTGTAGGGGCCGGGCACCTCGAAACGGCCCCGCGGGTCGTGGAACAGTGCCCCGAACCTCGCCCCGTCGGCGACGCTCTCGCTGTACTCGGTGATGCCGAGCGCGGCGCCGCCGCCGAGCGGCAGGACACAGCGGTGGCCGAGGGGACGGGCCGCGCCGTCGGGGGTCTGGAGCTGCGCGGGCCCGAGGTGGAGCACGACACGGCGCCAGTGGGCGTCCGAGGCGGCCGTGGAGCCCAGTCCCAGCGCGTCGACCCGGGCGAGCAGGCCGAGCAGTGCCTCCCGGTGCTTCGGGACGCTGCCGGGAGCGACGGCCCGGTAGGCGAGTGCCGAGGGCACGTCGAGAAAGGAGGTGAAGGGCAGGCCCGAGTAGGGCAGCGGTGCCAGGTCGAAGTGTGTCAGGCCGGGCCGTGCCTGGGCCGCGGAGTCGTTCCGGGCCGAGTCCAGCGCCTCCAGGAAGCGGTGGAGGACGTCCTCCTCGGAGCCCCGCTGGTAGTAGCCGGTGCCCGCGATGCCGAGCAGGGCCTCGCCGATCAGCCGGTCGGCCGGGCCCTCGGCGCGGGCCGGGGACCGTTCCGCCGTGGGGTCCGTGCGGGCGGCCACGGCGTCGAGCGCCTTCTGCTGCTGCACGGCGAACCGCAGCACCTTGACGACACCCGCGACGATCTCGGGCGCGGTGATCTCCGGCAGGGCGGTGCTCACCAGCGGGGGGAGGTCCGCCACGAGCTCCGCGGCGGCGGCGGCCTTCAGCAGGGTCCCGGCCGTCCCGGCGTCCGCCGAGCGCAGCGCCGCCGACCCGGCCGTGTCACGAGGGCGCAGCGCGTACAGGTGGGACAGCGGGGGCAGCGCACCCGCGGCGGTGCGGAACACCTGGTCCGGGTCGCCGTCGGACGTCGCGGTGACGACGCCGTCCGGGTCGCTCAGGGACAGCTTCCGCCATTCCTGGGTCACGGCCCTCGGGCGGTCGTCGCCGGGGAAGGTCAGCCCCGCGACCGGCAGGCCGGAGTCCTCGGGCAGGGTGACGCGCCGCCCGGAGGTGTCCTCGGCGGACCAGCCGTCGCCCGGGAGGCGCACGATGCGCCAGCCCAGCAGGCCGTCCACCGGTGTGCCCAGGGCGGAACCGGCCACCGTCGGGGTGGGGCGCAGCCAGGAGTGGGGCGCGGACAGTTCGGCCCCGCTGCCGTGGGCGCGCAGCGCGTCGGCGAGGAAGCCGGGCTGCGAGCGGCGCCCGTACGAGCCGGTCGCCGGGTCGTACTCGGTCCAGCCGCCCTCCTCGTCCCGGCCACCGGCTTCCCACACCCAGTGCGAGGTGCCGTCGGAGAGCGTCATGCGCTCGTGGGGCAGCTTCGTGTCGCCCCGGTGCAGCAGCCCGCCGCCGGTGGCCCGGCCGCCGCCGGGCAGCGGCAGGGTGGGGTGCGCGGAGCGCATGGACCAGTAGTTGGCGCCGCCGTCCAGGGTGAACACCCGGTCGGGCGAGGTGTGCCAGTAGCCCTGTGCGGCGTCGCCGCTGCCGTAGGTCGTCCAGAACACCAGCAGTTCGCCGTCCACGAAGTGGAAGCCGTGCCGGAGCGACTGCCTCGACGCCGGTATGCGCAGGTCGTGCGTGAGGACGGTCGAGTCCGCGTCGATGACCCGCACCTGCGTGCTGTTGGCCACGATCAGGTGGGGCCAGGCCTCGGCGACGGTCAGTCCTTCGGTCTTGCCGCGCACCGGGGACAGCTCCGCGACCGCCTCCTCCCAGGCGGGCCAGTGGAGCTCTTCCCACAGCCCGCCGCGCAGGGTGCGCGCCAGCGTCTCGCCGAGGTCGGCGGAGGTGGCCGCCGCGACCTCGTCGGGGGCCAGTGCGAGTGCCTCGGCGGGCAGCCACGACAGACGCTCGATCGCGTCCGGGACGCCGGGCAGTCCGGCCGCGACCGAGTCGCGGGCGACGTCGGCCACCCACTCGGCGAGCATCGGCCGGCCGCCGGGCGACGCGGCGAGCCGACGCATCACGTCGAGGTCGGAGGACCCGCCGCCGCAGCGGTTCGCGGCGTTGCGGAAGGCGGTGCGGAACCGGGGGTCGGCGGCGAGCGCGAGCAGGTCCCGGGGCTCCTCGCCGCGTGCCCAGTCCGACAGGTTCAGGGACACGTGGCCCCTGCGCCGCTCGTCGGGTGTCGGGTCGGCGACGGGCACGCCGAGGGCGAGCAGCAGATCCAGGAGGTCGACGTCCTCGACGCCGATCTCCAGCAACCCCTTGCCCTCGGGCCGCTCCGCGAGGTCGGCGCGGAGCCGTCCGGCGGCCCGTTCGACCAGTGAGAGCAGGATCCGCTGGGTCGGGCGGGGACCCCAGCCCCGGTGCCGTGCGGTGTGGAAGCGCTCCAGCCATCCGGCCGCACCGTCGGGGCAGCGCTCCTCGGGCAGTGCGTCCGGGTCGGTCAGGCCGTTCTCCGCGCCGGACTCGGACAGGATGCCCAGCCACAGCTCGTCGATGCCGCCGTCGCCCACCGGAGGTGTCAGGGAGAGCAGCGTGCCCCGTACGGCCGGTTCGCGCAGGGCCAGGGTGACCAGCGCCGTCCGGTGCGCCTTCCACCAGCCCGCGGGCGCCCGTACCGTCGCCGGGAGCGGCAGCAGTTCGGCGAGGTACGCCTGCTCCTCCTCGGAGCCGGGCAGTCCCGCCGCGCGGGCGAGGCGCCGCAGTTCGGCGGCGGCCTGGGCGGACGGGGCGAGACCTCCGGCGGTCCGCCGGACGCAGAGGCGCCGGAAGCGCTCGTACGCCTCGGCGGGTGCGAGCCGGGCCGCGAGTTCCTTGCCGTAGCCGGTGAGGACCTTCACGGGCAGCGCGCCCGCCAGGGCGAACTCCAGGAAGACCGCGTCGGTCCTGTCCTCGTCGACCGGCAGCCCGTGCTGCGCCTCCGCGGTGCGGGCGCGGCCGAACAACTGGCCCGCGTAGGTGGTGTTCTCGACGCCGAGGAAGCTCCGCGCGGCCTGCTCGTAGAAGACGGGCAGGAAGTGGGGGACGGCCGAGGCGAGCCGTCCGGCGAGTTCGTTGCAGGCGTCGAGGGCGGCGCCGGGCTTGGTCTTCGCCTGCCGGGCCAGCCGGTCGAGCTCGGGCACCACGGCGAGGGCGTGGTGCCCGTCCTCCGGGTGGTGCACGAGGACCCATTCGGGGAAGCCCAGTTCCTGGCGCTGTCCGAGGCCCACGACGACCGGGGTGCCCTGCGGTTCGAGTCCGAGGAACCCGGCGGCGAGGTCCTCGGCGGGTCCCCTCTCGGCCGTGGCGAGCCGGACGACCACCCGGTCCTCGCCGAGTGCGGGGTGGCGGTAGGTCCGTGCCGTCAGGTCGACCGCCGAGGAGCCCGCCCCTTCGGTGTCGGCCGGGAGCACGGCTCCGGCCCTGAGCAGTTCCCTGTCGTCGGTAGCGGTCGTGCTGGTCACGCGCCCTCACCCTTCTCGATCGTACGGCCCGCGTAGAGCGCCGCGGCCATGCGCATTCCTTCGGACCAGGCGACGGGCCCGACCTCGGTGAGCCGCACCGCGCGGCCGTTCCCGTCGCGCCAGCCGAGCCCGCCGGTCTCCGACTCCCCGTCCCAGTACGGCTCCCCGATCCACACGGACGCCTCCGTGGTCCGGCCTCCGTCGCGCACCCCGAGCGTGGCGTAGCCCCCGGAGACGCGGTAGCCGAGGGAGGTGGCCCGCGCGGCGAGTCCGAACCGCGAGGCGAACGTGCCGCCCGCGAAGTCGCGGACCTCCGTCGCGGTCCCGGAGAGCCCGGTGGCGGGCCGGGTCCAGGTGGCGCGGTGGATCTGCTCGACCCGCTGGGTGATGCCGAGTTCCGCCGCGAAGTCCCGTACGTCCTCCAGGTCCGGCAGGAGCACGGGATGGGGGAGCGTCACGGTGCGCGGCGAGATCCGTACGGTCTCGCCGTCGAGGTCGACCACCTTCAGTTCACCGTCCTCGGTGGCGTCCCGGAGGAAGCCGACCTCGTCCGGGTCGTCGCCGACGACCGCCATGTCACGGAGGGCGGACTGCCACGCCTCGTCCGGCCACACCCGTGCGATCAGTTCGGTCGGTACGGGGAGCGAGGACACCATCCAGTTGTCCACCTGGGCCACGCACGCGGCCGCGTGCCGGTCCAGCCACTCCGCGAGCCGCCGGAGCCGGTCGGTCTCGGGGTGGTCGCGCAACGCCTTCGGCAGCGACTTCAACTGCCGCCCCCCGGAGCGTCGTGCGACCACCCGCCCGTCGTCGAGGGCGATCTCGTATTCCCCCGCTGCAAGCCACGCCATGAGCCGTGCCCCTCTGGATGTTCCGTCAGATTCCACGCAGCTCGAACGAAGGGGTCGAAACCCCCGAACCGCGGTATGAGCGGAGACTATCCAGGGCCACTGACAACGGCCGCGCGGGCGGCGGGAGTCGGGTCAGATCCCGCACGCGGACGCGGACCAGAAGCGGGTGTCGCGGTGGTCGAGGTGGGTGTGGTCGCCGTGTCCGGGGTAGCCGGGACCGAGGATGCCGTTGAAGCCGTGCGCGCGGGCCTGCTGGGCGAGCCCGCAGAGCGAGTGGGGGCCGACGCCGAGGTCGGCGGCGTCCCCGTGGAGGTGCCGGCTCGTCGTGGCGCCGCCGACGGAGTCGTTGCAGGCCTTGCTGCGGAAGCCGCTGGTGACGCGGATGCTCTGGTCGCCGAGGGCGTGCCGCAGGGCCTCCAGCTTCCACATGGTGCGCAGGGCGTTCGCCTTGGCGGTGGCCGCGCTCACGGCCCCTCCGGCCCAGGTGGTGTTGCAGGTGTTGAGTTCGGCGTACGAGAAGTGCAGGGGGGTGCAGTCGTCGTCCTGGAGCGCGTAGATCCTGGCGAAGGTCGCCGGGCCCGCGACGCCGTCGGCGGTCAGCCCGTAGGCGGTCTGGAAGCGCTTGACGGCGGCGGTGGTCGCGGGACCGTAGGAGCCGTCCACGGCGAGCACCGCGCCGGTGCCGGGGTAGCCCGCCACCCGGATCTGGAGCTCGGTCACGTCGGCGCCGGTGGAGCCCTGGGAGAGGGGACGGGACCAGGTGTGGCAGCCGTCGGCGCGTGCGGTGCCGGTGGTGGCCACCATCCCGCCCACGGTGGCAGTCATGATCATGACAATAGAGAGCAGGAGTCGTAGGGGCGGCGCGTGCGGAGCGTGTCGGAACACTGGTCCTCCTCGACCTCTTGGAGCGCGGGCGGCCCACGGACGTGGGTCCCCCGAGCCTGGCGGCCCGGTCCACGCGCGTCAATCACAGGGGCCTCCCGGCCCGGAAGCGCAAGGGGGGGCGGGCGCGTTCCCCGCAGGCCCGCCACGGCGCCCCGCCCGGAGCGGGGACGCCCGGAGCGGAGGCCCGCCGGAGCGAGGACCCGCCCGGAGCCGGGGTACGGCCACCCACCGGGGCCCGGCCGACCGCGCGTGCCCGGCCGCCGGAGACCCGTGTCGGCGCTGCCCGGAGTCACGGAACTCCGGGCGGACCGCGGCAGGAGGGCCGGGAGCGAGGAGAGCCGGGCGACGGCCGCTCTCCCCGTGAACCGGCCCGCCGGACGCGGCCCCGAGGCCGCCCCGGCCGTCGTGTACGTCCTCCGGACCGACGACGGGTCCCGGCGGTCCCCGGCGGTCCCCGGCGTGACCGGCCGTGCTCGTCCCGGCCGCTCCCGGTCCGCGACCGGAGGGACACCCGCACGGGGCGGGGCGCCGCACCCCGGTCCAGGCGGTGCTCCTGACCGGTCCCGCCGGGACCGCCGGGACCTCGCTCCCGAAGCGGAGCGTCAGCGTGGAACTGCCGGGACGGGCACGGCACCCCGGTCCGAGCGGTCCGAGCGGCGGAACAGCCGGAACGGGCGGATGGCCCGCAGAGTCCCGCCTGACACCGGGACCGACCGGGACCGGACCGGGTCGGCACGGGGCCGGGCGGCGCCGTGCCGGGGGACCTGAGACGATCTCCGCATGGCACGGAGCTTCGAGGATCTGGTGGCGGAGGCGGACTCCGCCCCGGTGGAGGGCTGGGACTTCTCCTGGCTGGCGGGAAGGGCGACCGAGGAGCGCCCCTCCTGGGGGTACCAGCGCCTGATGGGTGAGCGGATGGCGCGGGCCACGGCGGCGCTCGACGTGCAGACCGGCGGCGGCGAGGTCCTGGCGGGAGTCCCCGCGCTGCCGCCGCTCGTGGTCGCCACCGAGTCCTGGCCGCCGAACGTCGCCAAGGCCACCCGGCTGCTGCACCCGCTCGGCGCGGTCGTCGTCGCCGACGAGGACGAACCCCCGCTGCCCTTCGCCGACGAGGCGTTCGACCTGGTGGTCAGCCGCCACCCGGTGACCGTCTGGTGGGAGGAGATCGCGCGGGTCCTCCGGCCCGGCGGCGCGTACCTCTCCCAGCAGGTCGGCCCCGCCAGCGTCTTCGAAGTGGTCGAGCACTTCCTCGGCCCCCAGCCCGAGGAGATCCGCCGCAGGCGCCACCCCGACGACGCCCGCCACGCGGCGCGGGCCGCCGGTCTGGACGTCGTGGACCTGCGTGCGGAGTCCCTGCGGACCGAGTTCACGGACATCGGCGCGGTGGTCTACTTCCTGCGCAAGGTGATCTGGATGGTGCCCGGCTTCACCGTCGAGCGGTACGAGGACCGGCTGCGGGCCCTGCACGACCGGATCGGCCGCGAGGGCCCCTTCGTCGCCCGCACCACCCGCTTCCTGATCGAGGCGCGCAAACCCGCCTGACCCGGCACCGGGACGGACCCGCCGTCAGGGCCCCAGGGCGATCCGCGCGGCGACGGGCAGATGGTCGCTGCCGGTGGCGGGCAAGGTCCGGACCGACGGCACCACCGCGCCCCGCGCCAGGACCTGGTCGATCCGGACCACCGGAAGACCGGCGGGGAAACTGAACGCGAAACCCCGAGCCGGAGCCGTGAGCACCGAGGTCAGCGGCGCGAGACCGCGGTCGTCCACCGAGCCGTTGAGATCGCCCACGAGCACCACCCTGCCGATCCGCTCGGCGGCCAGCTCCCGCCCGAGGAGGACGGCGCTCTCGTCGCGCCGGGCCGAGGCCAGACCGCCGGACCCCACCCGTACGGACGGCAGATGGGCCACGTACGCGGCGACGTCCCCGTACGGTGTGCGCACCACGGCGCGCAGCGCCCGGTTCCAGGGCCCCGCGATCCCCCGCGGCCTGATGTCCAGCGGCCGGACCCCGGTGAGCGGATGACGGGACCACAGGCCGACGGTGCCGCGCACCACGTGGTACGGGTACCGGGCGGCGAGCTCCGTCTCGTACGACCGGAGGGCCGGGGCCACCAGTTCCTGGAGCGCGATCAGATCGGCCCCGGCACCGGCCAGGGCGCGCGCGGTCCCGACGGGATCGGGGTTCTCGTCGCCGACGTTGTGCTGCACCACGAGGAGTTCCCGCCCGCCCGGAGCGGCTGCGGGCAGCACCAGCCGCCCGTACGAGAATCCCCAGACGGCCGCGGGCAGCAGCAGCGCCACCAGCGCGACGGCCGACCGCCGGAGCAGCGCGACGACGACGAGGAGCGGTACCACCGCGCCCAGCCAGGGCAGGAAGGACTCCAGGAGGCTGCCCGGACGGCCCGGTGCGTCGGGCACCAGCGAGGGGAAGGCCAGGAGGGCCGCCGTCACGACGGCGAGCCCGGCGACGACCCGCCCGGAGCGACGCCCGCGCACCCCGGAAGCCTCGGACCCACCCGGAGCACCGGCATCGCCGGAACGGCCCGCACCACCAGCCCCTCCCACACGACCCGCACCACCGGCCCTACTGGCGCGACCCGCACCACCAGCCCCTCCGGCACGGTCGGAACAGCCCGTACCACCGGCGTCCCCCTGGGCCCGTGCCCGCTCCGTCCGGCGCTCCGCCGTCCCCACCCGGAACTCCCTCCCTCGGCGTCGAAGAGCAGGACGACCGGAGGGAGGGAGCGGGTTCCCGGACCGGTCTCAGCAGCTGAGGGTGCCCCTGCGGAGCGCGTGCCCACCGGTGTTGCCGTCGTCGGACCAGTAGACGGGCTTCGCACCGCCGACGCACTCCTCGGCGCCGCTCACGGAGAAGCCCTCGTTGTTCAGGTCGGACATGCCGGAAGGACGGTCGAGGACCGCGGTCACCGCGAAGACGCCCGACGCGTTCACCCGGAACGTCCGGTGCTGACCGCCGCAGGTGTCGTCACAGACCACCCACAGGCGCTCGGCCCCCGGCTCCCACTGCACCTCCATGACCCCGCTCATCCCGCTGCCCACCGTGGCGATCCGGGTGAAGGCGCCCGAGTCCGCGAGGACGTAGCCGTAGACCGTGGCGGTGCCCTCGACACCGAGGAAGAAGACCCCGCCGGTGTGGGCGCCGTAACGCGCCGGATCGTAGGCGGCGCCGGTCGACGCGTCCTTGAACCCGGCCCCGGTGAGCGCCGCGTCGGGCACCCAGGTGATCCCCTCGAAGCCGAGGTTCGCCCCCACGGAGGGCAGACCGGAGGTCAGGTTCCACTCCTTGGCCGCGGTCAGCGTGCCCGCCGTCCCCGCCGTGTCGTACCGGAGCACGGACAGCCTGCTGGTCCCGGAGGCGTCGCCGTCGCGCTCGCTCGCCACGTACACCCCGCCCGCCGAGCCCGCCCCGGTGAGCGTCACGCCCTCGCTGTCGGGGCTGCCGGAGCCGGACGGGAAACGCAGGGCCTTGCCCTTGGACCAGCCGTTCGCCGTGTCCGGCTTCCAGCCGGAACCGTCCTTCACCAGCCGCCACAGCCTGCCGGAGTTCTGGGCGGCCCACAGGACACCGCCCTCCTGGCGGAGACCGCTCAGGTCCTCCCCGAAGACGTTCGACCCGTCGGCGGTGGCCACCTGGCCACCGCCCGGCCAGGCCACCGCGCCGGGCGTCCCCCCACCGGGCCCGCCGCAGGCGTTCGGCCCGCCCAGGGTGAGCGCCGCCGCCCCGAACGCGCCCGCGCCGTCCGGACAGCGCGACCACGAAGGGGCCGAGTGCCCGGTCCAGGAGAAGCCGTCGACGAGCGTCGTGCCGTCCGGCAGGTACAGGCGCGCCTTGTCGGCGGAGCCGAGCCCGAAGGACCCGTGCACGTCGAAGGCGCGGAACGCCCCGGGAGCCAGCGTCGTCCCGGCGGGCACCTTGTAGCGGGAGCCGTCGTCGTCGTCCTTGAGGATCCAGCCGGAGACGTCGACGCTCGCCGTCCCCTTGTTGTACAGCTCGACGGAGTCCGGCACGGACCCCGTCGTCACCACCTCGTTGACACGGATGCCGTCGGCCGGCGCGGCCTGCGCCGGGGCCGCCTGGAACACCCAGGCGGCCAGCAGGGGAGCGATCAGGGCGAGGCGGGGGCCACGGCCCCACCCCCGAGTACGTGCGGTCATGTCGTCCGTCCAGGGAGAGCGTTCCGGCAGGGCGGCACGAGGCTCCCGGCACCGGCCGAACGAGTGGCCTCCGGCGGCTGAGCGCTCCGTGAACGGCGGACGAACCGTCCGCTCCCCCGGCCGCCGCCCCCGGACCCTCGCCCGGCCCGCGCCGACCGGCGCGTACCGGCCCGCGTGCGCCTTCCCTTCGCGGGGGAGTGTTCCCCGGTCGGGAAGAAACGTATCGCGCGACCAGAACGAGGTGATCGCCTGTGCGCAGCACGCCGGGACGGGGAACAGCCCTGGAGACCGAGCCGGGACTCGCGGGGGAACCACTGGTCGCCGCGGTCGCCGCGGTCGCCGACACCGTGCTCAGGCCGGTCGCGGAACGGACCGCCGTGACGGGCGTCCCCCTCACCCATCTGGCGGAGCTGGCACGGTGCGGGGCGTACGGACTGGTCGGATACGAGCCTGCGGAGGGCAGCGGACACACCCACGCGCAGGTGGTCCGCGAGGTCCACGAGCTCCTCTCGGCCGCCGACCCCTCCACCTGGTTCGTCCACGTCCAGCACTTCGGGCTCGTGAAGGCGCTCACCAGGAGCGCCAACACCGCGCTGCGGGACCGGTGGCTGCCCGCGCTGGTCACCGGAGGGAAACGGTCCACCGCGGGGTTCGCGTACCTCCGGCAGCCCAGCCCGCCGGTCACCGCCGAGGAGACCGACGACGGCTGGCTGCTGCGCGGTCACGTGCCCTGGATGACCGGCTGGGGCATCACCGACATGGCGGTCCTCGGCGCCGTCGCCCCCGGCGACCGGGCCCTCTTCGCCCGGGTCGACTGCGGCCCCGGGGTCCGCGACGGGCTCGTCGCGGTGGACTCCGCGCCGCTCTGGGCGATGGACGGCACCCACACCGCCGCCGTGGAGGTCCGGGACGTCCTCGTGCCGCACGAGGACGTGATCTCGCTGGAACCCAGGACGCGGTGGGCCCGCGACTACGACCTGGAGAACGCCAACGCCCAGCCCGCCGTGTTCGGGCACCTGCGGACCGCCGTGGATCTGCTGCGCGCCGCCGCCCCCCGCGCCGGAGCCTCCTACGAGACCCTCGCCCTCCGCCTCGCCGAGGAGGCCGCCCGGCTGCGCACCGAGGCCTACGCCCTGCGCGACGAACAGCCGCCGGAGAAGGAGGTGACGGCCAGGACCGAGATCCGGGCCGCCGTCCTCGACCTCGGGGTCAGGGCCGCCACCGCCTGCGTGGCCGCGACCGGCGGCCGGGCCGTCCGCTACGGCGACACGGCGGGGCGGCTCGCCCGTGAGGCCCTCTTCCATCTGATCCAGGCCCAGACCCCGCAACTCCGGGGGGCCACCGCCGACATCACGCTCCGGGGCCTCTGAGAGCCGGGGAGGACCGGAAGGATCCGGGGGAGACCGGAGGAGGCCGGGGCGCCAGAAGCAAGTCGGGGGGAGAGCGAGCCGGGGTGGAGAACGGCGCCAGGACGGGAAGCCGGTGCGGCGAGTGGGCGGGGCTGGTCCTGGTACGGGACGGCGTCCGGACACGCGGGCGTGCGGGATGACGTGCGCGCGGGATGACGTGCGCGTGCGGGCGGCTACCTCCTGTCCGTACCCCCCCCGAGCCGCCGCCCTCCAGCTCCGGCGGCGAGGTGCCCGAGGGAGGCCGGAGCGCCAGAGGCAAGCCGGGAGGCCGGGGGCCGGAGGGGAGACGGGCGGCCGGAAGCAGGCCGCGCGGCGGGCGGAGCGCCGGGCCGCAGACCCGCCGCCCTCCCCGCGCGGTGACCTGAGTACGCTGCTGCCCGCGAGGGCCACGCCGGACGGCCGTCCGCCGCCCCGCCCGGCCCGCGCGCCGCCGCCACCCGTCCGCACACCCCAGGGGGGGGGACCCCGACCGTGAACGCCGAAAACCCAGGCCCGCAGGACCTCGTCGCGGACGTCCCCGCCTTCGCCGCCCTCGCCCGCACGGCCGTCCTCCTCCGCCCGACCGCCGGTGACCCCGGCCCGCGCGACAGCTCCGTCGGCGGACCGCTGCTCTGGCCCGTGGACGAAGCCTGGCCGCTGTGCGGCGCCCCGCACCTCGTGGAGCGGCGGGAGAGGCTGACGGACCACGAGCGGGAACTGTGGGAGGCGTGCGACCGGCGGACGAGGGAACGACGGCGGGTCCGGGGCGGCGGCGCGTCCGTGATGAGCACGGAGGACGCCCGGACGCTGGACCGGATCATGGACGGCGCCGGATCGCTCGACATGATCACCTGGGAGCGCGTCCGGACCCTGCGGGAGGTCCCCGCCGTCCCCACCCCCATGGTCCCGGTGCTCCAGCTCCGCGCCCGGGACGTCCCCGGCCTGCGGCTGCCGGACGGCACCGACCTCCTCCAGCTCCTGTGGTGCCCCGAGGACCACGCCGAACTTCCCGGCCAGCCGCGCTACTGGGGCCCCCACGCCGTCCTGCGCCACCGCGCCGAGCACACCGTCGGCGCGGTCCTCGACACCCCGCCCCGGCCCGCGCACCCCGACGAGAACCATCTGCCGCGGCCGTGCCTGCTCGACCCGGTCGAAGTGCTCGACCTCCCCGACAGGGACGAACTCCCCGGCGAACTCGTCGGGACGGCCCACGCGTGGGCCGAGGAGCACGGGACGGAGTACGCCCGAAGGCTCGCCTGTCTGCCCGGCTGGAAGGCCGGTGGCTGGCCCAGCTGGCACCTCACCGATCTCGTCCCCGTCGACTGCGCCGCCTGCGGAACCCGTACGCGGCTCCTCCTCACCCTCGACAGCGGACGCGACCCGGACCTCCTGCTCGGCCGCTCCGGAGAGATCCGTGTCTTCACCTGCCCCACCGACCCCACGCATCCCTTCCGTCTGAACACGCAGTAGGACCGGCCCGGCCGGACTCGTTCGAGTGAACAGCGGCCTTCCCCGCGTGACCCCGGGACCGGCTCCCCGCGAAGATCGCGGAGGCTTCACCGCGCGGTTGTCGATCATCCGCGCACGTCCCGGACCGCCCGGGGAAACGGCGTCACCCGCGTGGCGCGGTCCCGCGTCCCGTATCCACATCGTTAACATCGGCGCCGCCGGGGTCGACGCGTCGATGCCCGCCGTCACTTGCGGAACCGGTCTCCTGTCGCCCGGCCGTGCGGGTGTGCGAAGGCCCGGCTCTTCCGCACGACGAGGGCAAGGGACACGGACACGGCCATGGCGCAGGGACCGGGCGATCAGGACCAGGAACCGACTGTGGAGGCCGAACTGGCGCGGCTGCTGCGCCGGTGGTGGGAGGAGGCCGGGACGCCCGGCGGCGGGCGTCCGACGCAGCAGGCCCTGGCCGCGCGCCTCGGCGTCGACCAGACGACGCTGTCCCGCTATCTGAACCCCCGGCACGTGGCGACCGCCCCCCTCAGGGTCGTGGAGCTCCTCCACGCGCAGCTCCGCGCCCCGGCTGCGGAACTGCCCAGGGCGCGGGAACTCTGCGTGACCGCCCTGCGGGAGCACAGCCGTCACCGCACCCCCGACGGCGGGGCGGAGGAGCCGCACGCACCGGCGCCCCCGCCCCACGACCCGGAAGGGACGGCCGACGGCGGTACGGGCGTCCCCCCGGCACCCGCCGGCTTCCGCCGCCACTGGCTCCTCCCGGCCCTGTTCACGGCCGCCGTCGCGGTGTCCTTCACCGCCGGGGCCGCCGTCAACGAACGCCTGTCCGCGCGGGACTCCAGGATTCCGGCGGCCGGAGCGGCGCACGCGACCGGGGCACCGGCGCCGTGGCCGCTGCTGAGCATCGACGACGCCGACCAGTTCACCCGCGCCCGCGCCCTCCAGCACCTGCTGAACGCGCAGGGGTACGAGGTACGGGCCGACGGCTTCTTCGGCCAGGACACCAAGGAGGCGGTGATGGACTTCCAGCGCCGCAGACTCCTGCCCGCCGACGGCAAGGTGGGTCAGCAGACCTGGCCCGAACTGGTCCCCGACGTCGGGCCCGGCTCCCACTCCTCCGCGGTGCGGGCCGTCCAGGAACTCCTCAACAACGTGGGGCAGGGCGGCACGCCGGTGTCGGGCAGGTTCAACGCCACGACGACCCAGGACGTCCGGTACTTCCAGCACACGCACGGTCTGGCGGACACCGGCCGGGTCGACACGGACACCTGGCTGTCCCTCCTGGTGGAACAACTCCCTCCGGTGAGGATGCCGGACCTCCGGCGCACCACCGCCGGGGCGGGCCACGGGTGACCGGCACCCGCCGGGCCCGTCCCGCACGGGCCGCCGAGCCGGACGCCCTGTTGCCGCCCGCCCTTGCATGACGGCATAACCGCAGGTGGGAGCCGTGCATATATGCCGCATGGATGTGCCTTGGAATACACGCCGTGACCCCTTCCCCAAGCCTTCCGCCGGGTTGACCCTGATGGCGGGGCCGGCCCTCGGGGCGGCGCGACCGGTGTTCGCCGGGCGTGTGCAGCCGGGCCGCTCCGCAGGGGGACGCACATGAACGGGGAAGCGTATGAACGGGGAAATACGTCACCGCCGCACCTTCCGGACGGCGGGAGAGGGTGCCGGTCCGCCCCACGGGAGGACCGGCACCCGGACGGACTCAGTAGATGTGGCCCACGTGGGCGAGTGCCTGCTTCAGGAGCATGGCGTGACCGCCCGGCATCTCGTCCTGCACCTCCGGGGACGCGGCCTCGCGCGGGCTGAACCACACCAGGTCCAGGGCGTCCTGACGGGGTCGGCAGTCGCCGGTCACCGGCACGACGTAGGCGAGCGAGACGGCGTGCTGACGGGGGTCGTGGTACGGGGTGACCCCCGCGGTGGGGAAGTACTCCGCGACCGTGAAGGGTTGCGTGGAGGCGGGGACGCGGGGAAGGGCCATCGGTCCGAGGTCCTTCTCCAGATGGCGCAGGAGCGCGTCACGGACCCGCTCGTGGTGCATGACGCGACCGGAGACCAGCGTGCGGCTCATGGTCCCGTCGGCGCCGATCCGCAGGAGGACACCGATGCTGGTGACTTCGCCGCTGTCGTCCACCCGTACGGGTACGGCCTCGACATAGAGGATCGGCATCCGGGCCCTGGCGACATCCAGCTCGTCCTCGGTCAGCCAGCCGGGCGTGGTCTCGGTCAGATCAGACATCGCCTCATCATACTTTCCGGTCAGGGGGTCGGCCCCGGTGACACGTCCGGCGGGCGGGGGAGTCCGGCGCCGGGGTGCCCGGGGTTCAGCTCCGGCGGTCCACGTCAAGGACCGGGACGGCGACCCGGCCGAACCGTATCGGTTCGCGTGCGGTACCGGGAGACGGCACCCGACCGCCGCCGCCGGGATCCCCGTGGGGCGGGAGGGCGCTCGGTGTTCCTGTGGGGCGCGGGAGACCTCGCGGCCCACAGGAACACCGGGGCGTGTCCGTACCGTGCCGGGGACCCGGCGGTCGGCGGGGGACGGCCTCAGAAGGGGCTGGGACCTCCCCCGGTGCCGAGGCGCTCGAACCGCTGCTGCATGTTGGCTGAAAACGCTCGGGGGTCGGCGACCGTCGCAGCGGTCATCGCCACCGTCAGGATGCCGCTGATCGGCGCCCCCGGAGACGTCCTGACGGGAGTGCACAGGAAGTCGAACTCCTGGTACCCGCCGTGGTCGGCGGTGGGCAGCGAGGCCCGGTGGGTGATCGGCTGCCCGTCGCGGAAGGCCATGTCCATGGCCCCGAAGACGCCGGCCGCGTGCAGACCGGGCAGTTCGGCGGCGCCGGGCTGGTACTGGCGGCCTTTGCCGAAGAGCACCGCCTGGCGCCCGTTGGCGTACCGCAGCACATGGCGCGGGCCCTCGGTGAGCATGATCGGGAACGGTGCGCCGTCGAAGACGGCGAACAGCTCCTGCTGCTGGGCGAGAAGACTGTCGCGCAGCTTGAACTCGGACACCAGGGTCTGCGCCAGGTCGTGCATCAGCTCCTTGGTCTGCGCGTCCCAGGTCCGGGGCGAGGTGTCGGCCACGCACAGGGTGCCCAGGATCATGCCGTTGTTGTCGCGCAGCGGGGTGCCGAGATACGAACGCACGCCCATGTCGTTGACGAGCGGGTTGCCCGCGAAACGCGGGTAGTCGAGCACGTCGTCGAGGGCCAGCTGGGACCCTTGCGCCACGACGTGCGGGCAGAACCCGTAGTCGCCGGGGGCGTCCCGTGCCACCGCGCTGCTCAGGTCGAAGGTGATGCCGTCGTCCGTGCCCGACCGCTCGTCGGGGGAGGCGTCGGGCGCCCGGGGGACGTACATGCCCCGGAACATCTGCGTCTGGTCGTTGATGAAGTTGACCATGGCCAGTGGTGCTCCGGTCACGGTCGCCGCCACCCTGGCGACTCGGTCGAAGGTGGCCTCGGCGTCGGCCGAGTTGAGACCGAGGGCCTGCAGTCGCTGGCGCCGGGCCTCGCCGCTTGTCTGGGGGTCCATGAGATCACATGAAAGCAGATCCGCGCGTCTGGTGGACCGTCACCTCGACCCGTTCGCAACGGGGTTGACGGCGTGATGGACGGGGATGTCCCAGACCATGACGGATGAGCACGATCGATTCGACTGAGTGACGATAAAGCGGCAAATTGTATCGTAAAAAAACATATGTTTCAACTGCCTACGGCTATTTCACGCCAACTGATTGACGGGAGGCGAGGAAAAGTGGCAAGGCATATGACAATCGTGCGGGGTTGATCTAGGAGGCGTGGATGGTCAGGTCGGGGTGGGGAAGAGATGTCGGGCATCGCCACGACGGGACCAGGACCCGTGTCCGGGCGCGTTCCACCCGAAGCACGTGAACGCCGCTGCGGCGAAACCGGGTCGGTCCCTGAAAAGGCCTCATCCCGAGTAGCACGGGTCCACGCACGCCGTGCCACCCCAGTCGCGACCCACTGGTGGGTGCTGCTCGAAATCGTACGTGCTGAGGCGCGGCATCGAGGGAGTTTTCCGAATGAACCAGACGAACATTGACGCGCGCTCAGTGGCCGTGGTCGGAATGGCCTGCCGATTTCCGGGCGCCACGGACATAGACGAGTTCTGGCAACTGCTGTGCGACCGCACGGACGCCACCGGGGACTCCCCGGCGGAGCGCTACGACGCCGACTCCCTGTACTCGCCGAAGGCGGAACCCGGCACCCTCGGCAGCCGCCGCGCCGGATACGTCGACGGCATGGCCGACTTCGACGCCGACTTCTTCGGCATGTCCAGCAGCGAGGCGGCCGAACTCGACCCCCAGCAGCGCCTGCTGCTGATGGCCTCCTGGGACGCCCTGGAAGAGGCCGGACTGTGCCCCGACCGCCTCGCGGGCAGCCGGACCGGCGTGTTCGTCGGCGGGACCAGGGCGGACTTCGTCGAGCGGGCGTTCCGCAACGGCCCCCGGGCCATGACCGCCGCGCAGTACCTCAACTTCCGCTCGGTCATCCCCGCCCAGGTGTCGTACGCCTTCGACTTCCGGGGGCCGAGCATGCTGATAGACACGGCCTGCGCCTCCTCGCTGTACGCCGTGCACAGCGCGGTGCAGAGCCTCCGCGCGGGCGAGAGCTCCCTGGCCCTCGCGGCGGGCGTGAACCTGGTCATGCGCCCCGACGAGGGCATCATGATGACGCACGCCGGAACCATGTCCCCGGACGGCCGCAGCCGGTTCGGCTCCGCGCGGGCCGACGGCCACGCCCCCAGCGACGGCGTCGGCGTCGTGGTCCTCAAGCGGCTGACGGACGCCGTCGCCGACGGGGACCGCGTCCTCGCGGTCGTCGCGGGCAGCGCCGTGGGCACCGACGGCCGCACCACCGGCCAGCTCCTCAACCCCTCCCTCACCGGCCAGCTCGACGTACTGCGCTGGGCCTACGAGGACGCGGGCGTCGCCCCGGGCGAGGTCGACTACGTCGAGGCCCACGGCACCGGCAGCCCCCTGCTCGACCCGCTGGAACTGCGGGCGCTCGGCGAGGTCCTGGGCGAGGGCCGACCGGCCGACCGCCCCCTCCTCGTGGGTTCGGTGAAGTCCAACATCGGGCACGCGGAGGCCGCGGGCGGCATGGCCGGACTCATCAAGACCGTGCTCTGCCTGCGGAACGGGAAGGTCCCCGCCAGCCTCCACGCCGAGGAGCCGACCCCCCTGGTGGACTGGGACCGGCTGCCGCTGACGATCCCCGGCACGCTCCAGGACCTCCCCGTCCAGGACCGTCCGGCCGTCGCGGGCGTCTCCGGCCAGGGCGTGTCCGCGCTCAACGCCCATGTGGTGCTCCGCCAGGCGGTCCTCCCCGACCCCGGCCCCGCACCCGAACCGGCCCCGGGCACCCCGTACGTCCTCACGCTGTCCGCGCGGAGCCCCGAGGCCCTGCGCGACCTGGCCACCGCCTACACCCGCTACCTCGGCGAGGGCGGCCGGGGGAGCGGCTACTCCCTCCGGGACATCTGCCACAGCGCCGCCGTCCGCCGCACCCACCACATCCACCGCCGGGTGGCCGTGGGGACCAGCCGGGAGGAACTGGTACGGGCCCTCGTGGGCGCCGACGGCGACGGAACCGCCGCTACGGAACTGCCCGAGGTGCCGGCCGCGGCCGTCCGGCGCTACCTCACCGGTGAGGAAGTGGACTGGGAGGTGGTGTTCGACGAACCCGGGGCGGCGGTGCCGCTGCCCCGCTACCCCTGGCAACTGCGCAGGTACTGGCCGGGCGAGGACCGGGGGACCGCCGCCGAGAGCGCGGCGGACTGGCTGCTGCGCGAGCACGCCCGCACCGCCTTCGACGACGGGTCGAGGCTCTCCGACATAGGGATCGACTCCCTGGCCAGGCTCCAGCTCATCGTGGAACTGAGCCAGCAGACGGGACGCCAGATCGACCCCGAGGAGGTCGGGCGGCTCGCCACCGTGGGAGAGCTGCGGACCTGGACCGGCTCGCTCGAGGCGGGTGTCCGATGACCGCACCGCGCAACGCCTACGGCTGGTTCGCCCGGTCCGCCGCCCGGTACGGCGACCGGCGGACCGCCCTCGAAATCGGCGGACGGACCCTGACCTACCGGGAACTCGACGCCCTCGCCGGCACGATCGCCCGTCGCCTCCTCGAAGGCCCCGGTCCCGCGCCCCGCCGCGTCGGACTGCTCGCGGGACGCTCGGTCGCCGCCTACGCGGGCTACCTCGCCGTCCTGCGGGCCGGTGCCGCCGTCGTCCCGCTCAACCCCGAACACCCCGCCTCCCGCACCGCCGCCATAGCCGAGGCCGCCGCCCTCGACCTGGTGCTCACCGACACCCCCGGCGCCGCATCCCCGCTGGGCGTACCGGAACTCCCGCTCGACGCCACGACCGGGACCGTCGTACCGCCGTCCGACGCGCGGCCGTCCGACGCGCGGCCGTCCGGCACTCCGTCGCCGGACGCGCGGGAAGCGGGCCCGGACGACATCGCGTACATCGTCTTCACCTCCGGATCGACCGGCAGCCCCAAGGGCGTCCCGGTCCTGCACCGGAACCTCGGCGCCTACCTCGGCACCATGGCCGGGCGGTACGGCATCGACGCGGACAGCCGGATGTCCTCGGCCTTCGACCTGACCTTCGACGGCTCCGTCCACGACCTGTTCGTCGCCTGGGCCGAGGGCGCGACCCTGGTCGTCCCGACCGGCGCGCAACTGCTCTCCCCGGTGGCCACCGTCAACGGCCTGCGGCTCACCCACTGGTTCTCCGTACCCTCGCTGATCTCCTTCGCCGAGCGGCTGCGGACCCTCGCGCCGGGAAGTATGCCCACCCTCAGGTGGAGCGTCTTCGGCGGCGAGGCCCTCACGCTCGCCGCCGCCCGCGCCTGGCGGACGGCGGCCCCGCACAGCGCGATCGAAGTGCTCTACGGGCCGACCGAACTCACCGTCTCCTGCACCGGCCACCGCCTCCCGGACGACCCCGCCGACTGGCCCGTCACGCCCAACGGCACCGTGCCGATCGGAGACGTCCACCCCGGCACCGACCATCTCGTCCTGGACGAGGACGGACTGCCGTCCGACACCGGCGAACTGCTGGTGCGCGGCCCCCAGCGCTTCCCCGGCTACCTCGACCCGGCACAGGACGGGGGCCGCTTCCACCCGCCCCTGGCGGACGGCGGGGACGGCGTCACCGACGAGCACTGGTACCGCACCGGGGACCGCGTCGGCCACCAGGACGGTCTCCTCGTGCACCTCGGCCGCACCGACCACCAGGTGAAGGTGCGCGGCCACCGCATCGAACTCGGCGAGGTGGCGGCCGTCCTGCGCGATCTCACCGGAGTGCGCGAGGCGTACGTCCTCGCCGTGCCGGACGCCCACGGTTCGCCGGAACTCCACGCGGCCGTCAGCGGCAGCGGCTGCGACCCCCAGAAGCTGTCCGCACAGCTCACCGATCGCCTCCCGTTGTACATGCGTCCACGACGTATATCCGTCTTCGACAGTTTGCCGCTGAACGCGAACGGAAAGATCGATCACGGAGCGCTGCTGGCGGAACTGTCCCGCTCGGCCTGACCGACCTCGTGCGGTCCGGCCGAACGGAGACGGATCTCCGTACGGACGCGGTCCACCCATCACCACACTCTCGACGAGGCAGTGCCCATGTTCGATGTCATCGTGGTCGGAGCCCGCGTCGCGGGCTCCGCGACAGCCCTGATGCTGGCCCGCGCGGGCCACCGGGTCCTGGTTCTCGACCGCGCGTCCTTCCCCTCCGACACCCTCTCCACCCATCTCATCCACCAGCCCGGGATCGCCGCCCTCGCCCGCTGGGGCCTCCTGGACGACCTGCGGCGCACCGGATGCCCTCCGCTGGAGCACGTGGCCTACGAGGTCGCCGGAATCCGCCTCGAAGGCTGCGGCCGGGGCGTGGACGGCCAGCGCGCCGCCTACGCGCCCCGCCGCCACATCCTCGACCACCTGATGCTGGAGGCCGCCGCACGGGCCGGGGCCGAAGTCCGCCAGGGCTGCCGCGTGACGGGACTCGCCCACGACCACACGGGCCGCGTCGTCGGTGTGGAGGGCATCCACGGCGGAACCCCCTTCCGCGCCCGCG
Source organism: Streptomyces sp. NPDC087215 (assembly GCF_044744885.1). Taxonomy (NCBI): domain Bacteria; kingdom Bacillati; phylum Actinomycetota; class Actinomycetes; order Kitasatosporales; family Streptomycetaceae; genus Streptomyces; species Streptomyces sp. NPDC087215. The sequence continues at coordinate 56,300 of NZ_JBIUZD010000006.1, read as the reverse complement.
CCCGCCTGGTCGTCGGCGCGGACGGGATGCGCTCGACCGTCGCCGGTCTCGTCGGCGCCCCCCTCACCGTCCACCACCCGCGCCTCACCTGCGCCTACTACTCCTACTGGCAGGGCCTCCCGGCCGGTCTCGAACTCCACGAGGCCCCCGGCCGCTGGGTCGCGGCCGTCGCCACCCACGACGCCACCCTCGTCCTCACCTACTTCCCGCAGTCCCGCTTCGAGGAGGTCAGGGCCGACGCGGAGCGCCACCACCTCCGCCAGGTCCGGGACACCGCACCCGATCTGTACGAACGCCTCGGCGCAGCCACCCGCGTCGAGCGGCTGCGCGGCACCGGCGACCAGCAGAACTACTTCCGGCGGGCGGCCGGACCGGGCTGGGCCCTGGTCGGCGACGCCGGACACCACAAGGACTCCATCACCGCCCGGGGCATCAGCGACGCCTTCTTCCAGGCGGAACTGCTCGCCCGGCACGTCACCACACGACTCGACGGAGACCCGGCCGCCCTCGACCGGGCCCTCGTCGCCTACGGGGAGGACCGGGACGCCGCCCTGCTGCCCGGCTACGAGGCGACCCTGGCCGTCGGACGCCTCGACGAACAGCATCCCCAGCGGCTGGCCCTGCTCCGCGCGATCAGACAGGACCCCGAACTCACCTCGATCTACTTCGACATGGTCGCGGGGGCCGCCACCATGACCGATCTCTACACCCCGAAACTCCTCACCCTGCTGTGACCGAATTCGACGGAACCGGTCATCAACTCACGTACCACCCGAACCTGTTGACGGGGTCCCAAGGCGGTCTCCGGGGCCGCCCCCCAAGGCGGACTCCTGATACGGTGCCGCTTGATCACCGGCATGGCGGCCCCACCACCAGGCGCCACGCCACAGGCCGGTCCGGGCCGCTGAACATCAACTTCACCGTCGTCAGCTCGCCACGAGGAATCATTTCAGATGTCAGGCACCAGCGACCCGAAGCCGCGCCACCGGCTCGCCCCGCGCAGGTCTCTCCGTACGCAGCTGATCACGCCGATCGTCGCCCCCGTCATCGCCCTCACCGGCCTGTGGGGCTACACCGCCGTCGACCTGACCGGTGAGCAGACCCAGCTCCGCAACGACGCGGAGAGAATCGGCACCACGGGCGGCCGGGCCCTGAACGTGGTGTCCCACCTCCAGAGCGAGCGCCGCCTCACCGCCCTGTGGCAGAGCACCCGGTCGGACGCGGCACGCGCCGCCCTGGACGGGGCCCGTACCAGGACGGACGCGGCCGTCGCGGAGTTCCGGGCCACCATGCCCTCCGTGGACGCCGCCCTCAGCGGCACCGCCCACACCTTCGAGGCGTCCCTGGACACCCTGGCCACCCGACGCCAGGCCGTCGACACCCGTACCGTCTCCCCCGACGAGGCCTTCGGCGACCTCACCGGTGTCATCGAGAGCGGCACCAACCTGATCTCCTCCGCCGTACGCAGCGAGGACGGGCCGCTCGCACGCGGCGGCAGCTCCACCGCGGCCCTGGTGAGGCTCGTCGAGATGCTGTCGCGAGAGGACGCCCTGCTGACCGCCGCCGTCCCCAAGGGCGGCCTCCCGACGGCTACCCACCACCGCTTCGTCCAGTACCTGAGCGTCCAGCGCGACCTGCGCGCCTCGCTCTCCGCCGAGGACCTGCCCGAAGGGGCCCGGGGCCGGTACGCCGCGCTCTCCGCCACCCCCCAGGCCTCCTCGGTCACCGCCGTCGAGGACGCCGTCGTCGTGGCCCCCGACACCCGGCTGCCCGCCGCCACGAAGGCCTGGAACGCCGACGCCGAAGTCCTCCTCACCGGCCTCCGGGAGCTCGCCGCGGGCTCCCTCGACGAACTGTCCGACACCGCCTCCGACCGGGCCACCGGCCTGCTCGTCGGACTGATCGCCGGGACCGTCCTCACCGGGGCGCTCCTCGCCGCGGGCGCCGTACTGGGACTGCGCACCCGCCGCTCGACCCTCAAGGGGCTCGCCGAACTCCAGAGCCGTACCGAAGAGATGGCCCGCCAGTGGCCGGAGGCGGTCGCCCGCTCGGAGAAGGGCGAGCCCTTCGTCCCCTTCCCGCCCTCGCACCACCTCAGGACCGCAGGGGAACTCGAACTCCTCGGCGCCGCCGTCGAACGTCTCCGGCTCACGGCCGCCGACACGGTGCTCAGCCAGTCCCGGGGCCACGCGGGTGTCGAGAAGGTCCTCGGCCAGCTCACCCGGCGCACGCAGACCCTGATCCACCGTCTCATCGCCCTCCTGGACGACCTGGAGCGCAAGCACGGCGACTCCGACCTCCTCAAGGACATCTTCAAGGTCGACCACCTCGCCACCCGGGTACGACGGCACGCCGAGAACCTGGTCATCCTCGGCGACACCCCGCCCAGCCGCCGTATGACCGAACCCGTGACCATCACGGACGTCATGCGCAGCGCCGTGGCCGAGACCGAGCACTACACCCGCGTCAAGGTGGAGAACCTCCCCCCGACCAAGCGCCTCGCCCTCGCCGGACGGGCCGTCGCCGACGTGACGCACCTGCTCGCCGAACTCGTCGAGAACGCCACCAACTTCTCCCCGCCGTACACCCAGGTCGTCGTCAGCGCGGTGCCGGTCGCCGAGGGCGTCGTCCTGCACGTCGAGGACCACGGCCTCGGCATCCCCGCCGAACAGCTCGTCCGGTCCAACCAGCTCCTCGCCCACCCGCAGAAGCCCGACATGGCGGCCCTCGGCGCCGACCCCAGGCTCGGACACTTCGTGGTCGCCAGGCTCGCCCAGCGCCACCAGATCCGGGTCGAACTGCGCCCCTCCGTCTACGGCGGCACCCTCGCCATCGTGTTCGTGCCGGCCCGGATGCTGGAGGAACTCGGCTCGCCCGTCATGGACCAGCTCCGGGCCGCCGCCGCCCAGGCGTCCGCGGGAACCCTCGCCGCCGACCCGACCCCGCAGCACCAGGTCACACCTTCCTACGAGTCCGTGACCTCCGAACTCTCCGACCCGGCACCCCACACCCGCCCTTCCGGCCACGGGTCGGACGCGCTGCCCGGCGCGGGGGGAGCACCCGGGAGCCACGCCGACCACGGGGCCGTCATCAGCGGCCAGGTCGTGGGCGGCCCCGGTGTCGGCGACCAGGTCGCCGGTGGCCGAACCGCCGGTGGCCAGGGTCTCGGTGGCCAGGGCGGTGAGGGCGTCCCCGCCCCCGAGCAGTGGGACACCCACAGCCGCGTCCCCGACCTCAGCGGCTTCCCCACCTACGGCGGCGCCGGACTCGTCTCACCGGAACCCGGGGCGCCCGCACCCCTCGACGGACAACCGCACCGGGCGGCGGCGGTCCACGAACCCCCGCACGCCGCCCCCGCGCCCCCGCGCGCTCCCGAACCACCCCGCGCGGCCCCCGCGACCACCCCCGCCCCCGCGCCCCGGCGCGCACCCGGAGCCCCGCACGCCCCGGCGCCCGCCGCGCCCGGCGGCGGCCAGGCGAAGGGTCCCGGCGAAACCCCCAGGCTGCGGCAGCCGGAGATGCTGCCGCAGCGCACCAGGGGGTCCAGCCTCGCCGTACAGCTCCGGCGGGAGAACGAGGAGGCGAGCAGCGGGATCGACGGCGTCGGCGGAGGGTCGCGGTCTCCCGAAGCCTCCGCCCGGATAGTCGCCGCGATCCGGCGGGGTATGGACCAGGCCACCGGAACCCATGCAGTGCCGGACACAGACGGTCGGCAATCAGAATGACCAGACGGGGGATCCGACGAACCGTGAAGGAACACAATGACTGACGTGCCCATCAGCAGGCAGCTGGACTGGGTCCTGGACGACCTCGTGGGACGCATTCCCGAGATCCGTTGCGCCATCGTGCTCTCAGGGGACGGCCTCCTGATCGGCAAGTCGCAGGGCCTGGTCCGTGACGACGCGGAACGCCTCTCGGCCGTCGCGTCCGGGATGCACAGCCTGGCCCGGGGCACCGCGCAGTACTTCAGGGGCGGGGCGGTCCAGCAGACCGTCATCCAGATGGAGCACGCCTTCCTGTTCATCACCGCGGCGGGGCAGGGGGCGCGCCTCGCGGCGCTCGCCTCCCAGGACGTGGATGCGGGGATGATGGCCTTCGAGATGGGGACGTTGGTGAAGCAGGTTGGAACGTACCTCAGTGCCGCACCGAGGATTAGCGACGGCCTCGCAGCACACCGCCAGGATGCCTGAGCCACAAGGGTTCGACGGACCGGCCACCGGACGCCATCTCCGGCCCTACACCATCACCGGTGGCCGGACCCGCCACAATCACTATCACTTCACGCTGATCACTCTGGTGGTGACGCGCTCACCCGACGTGGGCCTCACGCACGAGAGCCCGGAGGCCGCGCAGATCCTCGATCTGTGCCGCCACCGGGCCGTGGCGATCGCCGAGATCGCCGCTCATCTCGACCTGCCCGTGAGCGTCGTCAAGGTCCTCTGCGGCGATCTCCTCGTCGATGAGAAGATCATCGTGCAGGCACCTCCCTCACAGTCCGACAAACCGAGCGTGGACCTCATCGAAAGGGTCATCGATGGCATCCGCCAGCTCTGAACCGGTCACTCTCCCCACGGCGGTGAAGATCCTCGTCGCGGGGGGCTTCGGCGTCGGCAAGACCACCATGGTGGGCTCGGTCAGCGAGATCCCTCCGCTGGAGACGGAGGAACGGCTCACCCAGGTCGGGCAGAGCATCGACAGCCTCGCCGGTGTCGAGGGCAAGACCTCCACCACGGTCGCCATGGACTTCGGCCGCATCACCATCAGCCCCGAGCTCGTCCTGTACCTGTTCGGCACGCCGGGACAGGAACGTTTCTGGTTCATGTGGGACGAGATCGCCCACGGCACCCTGGGAGCGCTGGTGCTGGCCGACACCCGTCGGCTGGAGGCCTCCTTCGGTTCCATCGACTTCTTCGAGGAGCGGGGGATCCCCTTCGCCATCGGCGTCAACTGCTTCAACGGGGAACGCGCCTGGACCACGGTGCAGGTCCGCGACGCCCTCGATCTGGACCCCGCCGTCCCGATCGTGCTCTGCGACGTCCGCACCCGTGAGTCCAGCAAGGAACTCCTCCTCGCCGTCCTGGAGGCCGCCCACCGCAAGGTCTCCCGCCAGTTCGCCTGAGCCGACCGGACGGGAGGCCCCGGGCCACGGCTCCGGCGCGAGCCGCAGGGCGGCATCCGTCATGGCACACGGCGCGTCAGGCCTCCGCCGACGCCGTGGTGTCACAGGGATCCACGGTGACGACGAGGACCCCGGGCTCGGTCCCCTCCGGCGCCGAGGCGCGAACGACGAAGGACTCCCATTCCTCGGGCCGCCACGGACGCGGGGCGCGGAGGAAACGGCGAGGGCGACCCCGGAGAGGTCGGCCCGACGCGGATCCACTCCGCTGTCTCCCTTCCACCAGGACACGGTGTGCCCCGTCCCGCGGGCGCTGCGCAACCGTGCCCACGGGACGGTGAGTTGTGGCATGTCGCAGGTCAGATGGCAGGTGGTGGGGGAGCGTCGTGACTTCTCCGGTCCTTCCGGCAGATCAGGTGCGGGCCTCCGGTGCGTCCGGGGTGCCGGGCGGTGTCGATGCGGGCGCGTCCGGGGCTCCGGGCTGTGGTGGTACGGGGGCGAGGCGGAACTGGCGGGCCTGGAGTTCGTAGGCGTCGCGGAACGCGCCGGTTCCGGTGCCGGGGTCCATGAGCGCGGTGAAGGTGCCGCTCTCGACGACACGCCCCTCGTCGAGAACGTAGATCATGTCCGCGTGACGGGCGCTGGCGAGCCGGTGGGTGATGAGGACGGTCGTCTGTCCCTTGTCGGCCAGCCGGTGGATCTGGTCGAAGACCCGCTGCTCGGCGGCGGCGTCGAGCGCGCTGGTCGGCTCGTCGACGATCAGCAGATCACCGTGGCGGAACCGGGCACGGGCCAGCCCCAGCTTCTGCCACTGGCCGCCCGAGATCTCCTGCCCCCGCTTGTACCCCCGGGCCAGCAGGGAGTCCAGACCGTACGGCAGGCGGGCGATGACCTCGTCGGCGCCCGCGTACTCCGCCGCGTCCCGGACCCTCGGTTCGTCCCAGGGCCGCTCGCTGCGCCCGATGCCGATGTTGACCCGGGCGGTGAACGGCCACCGGTAGAAGTCCTGGGCGACCATCGCGACCCGCGCGAAGACCTGGGCCCGGTCCGCCTCGGTGGTGCTCACCCCGCCCCACAGGACCCGTCCCGAGCTCGGGAGCCGCACTCCGCTCAACAGGCTGACCAGGGTCGTCTTTCCGGAGCCGTTCTTCCCGACCAGGGCGACGGTCCTGCCGTGGGGGATGACCAGGTCCACGTTCCGCAGGGACGGCTCGTCCTTGCCCGGGTAGGTGTAGGTGACGTTCTCGAACCGGATCTCGTCCACCTTCCCGGGCAGGTCCGTCCCGCCCTCGGGGACGGCCCGGTCCACGGCCTCCTCGCACAGCCGCTCCAGATCGGCGAGGAACAGGGCCTCCCCCTGGACCTCGGTGATCCGCAGCACGAGATCGGTGATGCTCGACGAACTCGTACGGATCGCCAGCACCGCCGTACCTGCGATGGCGAGGTCCATCCGGCCGAACCACAGCAGGGCCCCGAGGACCCCGTACGTCGTGAGGGTCGCGAGGCCTCGCGCCGAGTCCGCGACGAGGTTCACCCGCGCCCCGGTCCAGGCCAGCCGGGTCTGCTCGACCTCGCTGGTCTCGGCCATCAGCCGGAAGTGCTTGAGCAGCAGGGGGGCCACCCCGTGGACACGGACCTCGGCGGCGGCCTTCTGGTCGATCAGGAGCTGGCTGAGCAGCTTGGACGCCCGTACGTGCTGCACGAACCGGTGCCAGCTCGTGTACTGGTGCCGGGTCATGGTCAGTGAACCCCAGGCGCTCGGCAGCGCCATGAGCATCAGGAGCGGCAGCAGCGCCGGGTGGAGCACGGTCAGCACACCGGCGGCGGCGATCAGCGAGATCATCGAGGTCACCACGGCCGTGCAGTGGCCGACCATCCGCCGGGCGGCGTCGGCGCCCCACTGCGCGGTGTCCATCAGGCGGTGGAACGCGTCGTCCTCGATCGCCTCCAGCTCCACCCGCGCCACCAGACCGAGATAGCGCTCGGTGGCGACCCGCTGGGCCTTCGGCTCCAGGACGCCCGTCGCGGCGGCGGAGGCCGAGCGGCAGACCGAGCCGATCACCGACAGGACCCCGACCAGGGCGACGGCGGGCAGCGCGGCGCGCAGCCTGCCGGGGATGTCGCCGGGGGCGAGCAGGGCGATCAGGAGGGAGTTGACCGCGACCAGGGACACGGCCTGGGTGAGGCCGCGCGCGATCTCACTGCCCGCGACCAGGGCGAAGGCGCGACCGTCGGCGTCCCGCGCCAGACGCACGGCGAGGCGGACCTGCCGGGGCAGTGAACGGCCCATCTCCCACAGCCCCAGGCCCGCCCAGGCACCGGAGTGCGCGGCGAACCCCTGGTCGTAGGTGAGCTTGCCGCCGAAGAGCAGCCGCTCGGACTCCGAGGCGTCCGCCTCGGCGGTGGGTGCGGTGCCCGGTGCGGTCGTCATGCGCCCCACCTCGTATCCGGACGTGCTGTGCGGGCCGAGGCGGAGGCGGGGCGCGGAAGGCGGGTGGTGGTGGGAGGCGCGGGAGGAAGGACGTTCCGGTACAGGGGCAGGGGACGCACGGGGAGCTCCGGGAGGTGTGAGTGGGGGTGTCGCCCGGCTCAACGAAAGACACCACCCGGTCGAACACACGTTTTTCGGCCTGTCGTGAGACCCGCAGCCGAGCGAAAGCGCGTTCGTGCCGGATACATCGACCCTTGCCCGGTCAGGGCGGTGCCAGGGGTGGTCCGTGGCCGAAACGCCGACGGACGGTCTCAGGGGGCGGCTTCCCGCGCCCGCCCCGGGCCTCTCCGCCGGGCAGGCTCGCGGCCTCTTCCCGCGCTCGCCTCGCGGGGCCGCCCCCGGATTCCCTCAGCCTCCGGTGAAGGACGCCGCCAGCGCCGCCGCGGCCGTCGCCGGGTCGCGGACCGGGACCCCGTCCATCCCCGGCACCGACGCGAGACGCGTGCTCGTCAGACAACTGTTCTCCGGCCGGGAGGCATAACGGCCCGACGCCCGCGGCACCGGCCGCACCAGCTCCTCCGGGGCCCCCAGCGCGCGGGCGATCTCCCGGGCCCACCCGGCGCGGGAGATCCGCTCGGGCCCCCCGAGGTGCAGCAGCTCCGGCACCCCGCCGCCGGGACGGAGCAGCAGCGCGGTCACCTCGGCCACGTCCTCCACCAGGACCGGTGTCGTCCACTGGTCGTCCGGCGCGTCCACCGGCTCCCCCCGGACCAGCCGGTGGGCACAGGACGCGAAGAAGTTCAGCCACTTCCCGCCGCCGGCCGGCTCGTGCCCGTACACCAGGCTCACCCGCAGCACCGTCGCCGGGGACACCGCCCGCGCGAGGAGCAGCTCCTCCGCCCGCAGCTTCGCCGTCCCGTACGCGTTGGCCGGGGCCGTCGGGCTCGTCTCGGTGTTCCGCGCCGAGCCGCCGTCGAACACATTGTCCGTGGAGATCATCACCAGCCTTTCCAGGCCCGGCAGTTCCGCGAACGAGGCCGTCGCCGCCGTGTGCGCCCCGGCCGCCTCAGCCGGGTGCGCCTCGCACCAGGTGACGTCCGAAGGGCCGTGGACCAGCACCACCGCGCGCGGCCGGACCTCCGCCACCACCCCGGCGCAGGCCACCGGGTCCGTGGCGTCCAGGGACGTCCAGCGTGCCCCGTACGCCTCGGGCGGCCGACCGGGCCGACCGCGCGAGGCGAGCGTCACCGCCCGGCCCCCGGCGGCCAGCCGCCGGGCGATCCCCGAACCGACGAAACCGCTCCCGACCACCAGGACGGGCCCACGGCCCGTCTCCTCCGCGCTCATCCGGCCGCCTCCCGCTCCGCCGCCGCACCGACGCGCCGGTCCATCAGGAGCCCCGCGCCGATCAGACCGTGGTCGTCGTCGTCCTCGCCGAGCACCACCATCGCCCCGGCCTGCCCGTCCGTCAGACCGAAGCAGCCCCGCCGGACCAGCTCCGCCACCAGCAGCTCGCGGTACCGCTCGCCGACGGCCAGGGCGAAACCGCCCACCAGGACGTACCGGCGGATCCCGATCGACGTGAACACCCCGTCGATCGCCGCCGCCAACGGCACCAGCGTGCCCCGCAGCACCTCCGTAGCGAAGGGGTCCCCGGCCCGGACGGCCGCCGCCACCGCCGGATTGTCCACCTCCGCAGGACCGGCGGCGGCCCGAGCGAGCGCCGAGCCCGCGTACCCGTCCGGATCGGCGAGGGCGGCCCGCCGCACGGCCGCCAGCACGCCCCGCCCCGACGCGAGCGCCCCGAGGTGCCCCCGGCCGCCGCAGTCGCACTCCGGCGCGTCCGGCGAACGGTCATAGGTCCAGTGCCCCAGCTCCCCGCCGTGCCCCTCGTCGTCGAGGAGCACCTCACCGCCCCGGAACACCTTGTTGCCGATGCCCGAACTCACCGTCAGCAGACAGAACGCCTCCGGGGAGTCCGCCCCGTACCGCCAGGCCGCCGCCGTCAGGTCGTTGACCACGAGGACCGGCACCGGCAGCCGGGCCTCCAGGAGTTCCCGGAGCGGCAGCGGACCGCCGCCCCCGCCCCACACCGTCGGCGCGCCCCGCACCGTCCCGTCCCGGCCCACCGGCCCGGCGAAGGCGACGCACAGACCGTCCGAGCCCCGGACACCGGCCCGCCGCTCCGCCTCGCGCGCGATCTGCTCCACCACCCGCTCCTGGAGCACCGGGACCGGCGCGCCGGGGAAGCGGGCCATGCCGTCCACGGGTGTCCGCCGCACGTCCGGCAGCAGCCCGCCCGCCCCGGCGTCGAAGGTACCGACGCGCAGCGTCGTCCCGCCGACGTCCATCACCGTGATCCGCCGCCCGGACGGCACCGCGACCCCCCGCGGGGAAGGAGCGGCCGTGCCCCCTCCGGACGGTCCGGACCCCGCCTCAGCCACCGGTGACGTCGTCATCGGGCACCTCCTCCTCGAACACCAGCAGCGTCAGGTCCGCCGCCGAGTCGTTGCTCAGCCCGTGCTCGCCGTACGGCTCGTTGACCACCACGTCCCCGGCCGACACCCGGAACTCGACCCCGTCCCGGAACATCACCCCGCTCCCGCTCAGCACCACGTACGTCTCACGGTCCCGGCCGTGCCGGTGCCGCCCGACGGACGTCCCCGGCGGCAGCACCGCCAGATCGATGAAGGCCGCCCCGGTGCTCCCCCCGCCCCGGGCCAGGATGCGGTGCGCCAGGATCGTGCCCCGCCCGCCGTGGTCGTGCGGCTTCCGCTCGTACAGCTCCGCGAGGTTCACCACCGGTCGCGCCCGCCCGCTCACGCCCGTACCTCCCCGGCCTCGAACCGGGCCGCGCGCGCGGCGAGTTCGCCGAGCGCCCACCGCAGCACCCCGGACGGCACGTCGGCCAGCTCGTCCACGAACACCGCCTTGCCCACTGCCGTCGGCACCACCAGGTGCAGTCGGCGGCCACGGCGCTCCCACGACTCCTCAAGAGCCCGGGTCATCAGCTCCGGCGTGCAGGTCTCCGCGTCGAAGACGGGCAGCCCGATCCGGGCGAGGAGCCCGATGATCCGGTCGCAGGACACCGAGTCGAGCAGTCCGAGCCGCAGCGCCAGACAGGCCGACAGGGCCATGTCCACCGCGACCGCCTCACCGTGTTCGAGCCGGTGGTCACCTGCCGTCTCCACGACGGGGCTGAACGTGTGCCCGAAGTCCACCAGCCGGGCCAGGTCCTTCTCCCGAAGGTTCGGGCAGAGCTCCTCCATCATCAGCCGCATGGACGTCCGCAGCACATACGTCTCCACCTCGGGAGGCGTCGGCGTCCCGGCGCCCCGGAAGGCGTCCGGATACCGCTCCAGGGCCGCGAACAGCTCCTCGTCCAGGATCACCGCCATCTTCACGACCTCCGCGAGACCGCAGCGGACCTCCCGCACCGGCAGCGTGGACAGGAACGCGGGATCGCTCAGCGAGGCGTGCGCCGGATGGTAGGCGCCGAACATGTTCTTCGTGCGCAGGGCGTTGACCCCCGTCTTCACCCCCACGCCCACGTCCACCTGCCCGACCAGCGAGGTGTTGATCCGCACGTGCCGGACACCCCGCGCGTACATCGACGCGGCGAAGCCGACCACGTCCGAGACGATCCCGCCGCCCAGGGCGAGCATCACCCCGTGCCGGTCCAGACCGTCGGCCTTGGCGAGCGCGCAGACCCGCTCCGCCGCGGCCAGCGTCTTGTTCCGCTCCCCGGTGGGCACCGTGTGCAGCGTCCAGGTCCCCGGGGCGAGGCGCGCCGCCAGATAGCGGCGCAGCGCCTCCCCGTACAGACCGCCGACGGTCGGCCCGGTGAAGGCCACCACCCGTCGGCCGCCGATCGCGCGTGCCAGCGCGGGGTTGTCCGGGGAGAGCACCCCGGAGATCAGCTCCGCCCGGTAGCCGGTGCCGTCCGGCGCGAGCAGGCTGAAACCGTCGGCGTCCTCCCGGACGCCCGGCAGGCGTTCGTCGTCAGCAAGAACCCGGCTGGGCATACCTCTCCTCGATGTCTCGGTGTGCTTCCGGCCGCCCGGCGAACGCCTCGGCCAGATGGTGGGCCAGCGGAGCCCCGGTCAGTTCCTCCAGGGCGACGGGCCGCCCCTCCCCGTCGGCGACCGGCAGGCACCAGTTGGGGTGGAGCCCCGCCGTGCCCGGCAGGTTCTGCGGACGCCGGTCGCCCGTCAGGTCCGGCAGCCAGACCCCGATCATGCGGGCCGGGGTCCGGCCCAGATACGTGTGGAGGGCCGCGACCTCGCCCGCCGGGTCCGGCAGCAGCCCCAGCCGCGCCAGTTCGGCCAGCCAGCCGTCCCGCTCGCGCGCCGCCTCCGCCCGCTCCCGCTCCACCGGGCGGGCCGACAGGCCCAGCCGGTGGCGCAGCTCCACGTGCTCCCCGCTGAGCCAGGCGGCCGTGCTCGGCAGGTCGTGGGTGGTCAGCGTGGCCAGACAGTGCTCCCGCCACTTCTCCGGCGGAAGCGGGCCGAGCCGGCCCTCGGACCCGCCCTCGTACTCGAAGCGCTGCACGGCCGTCCCGATCACGCCCCGGTCCGCGAGCGCCTCACGGACCCCCGCCCCGACCGTGCCCAGGTCCTCGCCGATCACCAGCGCCCCGGCGTCGGCCGCCTCCGCCGCGAGCACGGCCAGCATCGCCGCCCCGTCGTACCGCACATAGGTCCCCTCGCCCGGCGGACGGCCCTCGGGCACCCACCAGAGCCGGAAGAGCCCCATCACATGGTCGACGCGGAGCGCGCCCGCGTGCCGCAGCCCGGCCCGCAGCAGCGCGGCGAACGGCCGGTAGCCCTCGGCCGCCAGCGCGTCCGGGCGCCACGGCGGCTGGCCCCAGTCCTGCCCGGACGGGTTGAAGTCGTCCGGCGGAGCGCCCACCGACATGCCCTCGGCGAGACAGCGCCGCAGCGACCAGGCGTCCGCGCCCTCCGGCGCCACCCCGACCGCCAGATCGTGCACCAGGCCGATCCGCATACCCGCCGCGCGGGCCGCGCGCTGGGCGTCCGCCAGCTGCTCGTCGGTGACCCAGGCCAGCCACCGGTGGAAGCCGACCGAGGAGGCGAGGGCCCGCCGGGCCCCGGTCACCCCCGCCGACCTCGGGTCACGCAGCCCGACGGGCCAGGAACGCCACGCCGGTCCGTGCGCCTCGGCCAGCGCGCACCAGGTGGCGAAGTCGGTGAGGTCGTCGCCCTCCCGGACGGTGAACGCGGCGAACGCGGCCTCGCGCTCCGGGGTGCGCGGCACCTCGTACACCTCCCGCAGCGCCCGCAGCTTGAGCTCGCGCACCTCCTCCCGCCGGATCAGCGAACTGCCTTCCAGGACAGCTGAGTTGAGCGCGGCGGCCCGGCCGGTGAGCTGCCGGACCCGGTCCCGGGGCCCGGCCGTGAGACCCGTGAACTCCGGTACGTCCTCGACCCGGACGTGCATCGGATCGGGGAACCGTCTGCTGCTCGGCCGGTACGGCGACGGGTCGGGCAGCGGCCCCGGCTCCATCGCGTGCAGCGGCCCCAGCTGGACGAAGTCCGCGCCCAGCTCCCGACCGGCCCAGGAGACGAGTCCCTTCAGGTCACCGAGGTCCCCCATGCCCCAGGAGCGGCGGGACAGCAGGAAGTAGAGCTGGACGAGGAATCCCCAGGAGTACGGGGCGGGGGCGAGCCGGTCCGGGGCGACGAGCAGCACCGCCGTGTCGCGCCGCCCGTCCGCCTCCACCGTCAGCGTGTGCCGGCCGACCGGCAGCGGACCGTCCCCCGCCCCGCGCACCCGCCCGTCGGCGCACCGCACCTCGGCGCGGGCGCCCCGGGGCAGCCGGGGCAGCGGACCGCCGGGGCCGTCCACGACGACGCACGGCGGCACCAGCCGTGCGGCCCCGGCGGCGCGACGGGCCGCCAGGGCGGCACGGGCGGCACCGGACGTCGAGCCGTCCACCCCGCAGGCGGCGAGAACGGCGACCAGGGTGTCGCGGGACACCTCGACGTCCCGCCCCCGGTCGGTCCGGTACGCGGTCGCCACCCCGTACGCCTCCGCGAGCGCCGTCAACGGATCGCTCACCGGGCACCTCCGGCGGGGGAGACGGCCCCGGCCGGGGAACCGGGCCCGGTCGTGACGACCGGGGAGACCGGGGCGCCGGGTCCGGCCGGAACACCCGGCGGGGCGGGGGCGGCCGGATCGGCCCGAACCCGCGCGGTACGAGATCCCGGAGGGGCCGGGACACCCGGGGCGACCGGCACTCCCGGCGGAGCCGGGGCCTCCGGCCCGGCGGGACCGGGCGGTGCGGGTCGGACCGTCATGGACGCGCACCCCCGATCCGTGGTTGCCCCCTCCCGGCCCGTCGCCGCCGTGAAAGGCACCACCGGTGTGCCGAAGAGGCGTTCCAGGACCGCGGCGACCCCGTCCTCCTCGTGGCCGGGGGCGATCTCGTCCGCGACCGCCCGCAGCGACGGATGCGCGTTGGCGACGGCGACCCCGTGCCCGGCGAGCGCGAGGAGCGGCAGGTCGTTGGGCATGTCGCCGAACGCCACGGTCTCCGCGCCGGTCCGGCCGAGCAGTTCGAGCGCGCGGGCCGCCCCGGTGCCCTTGGTGACGCCCAGGGGCAGCACCTCCACCATGCCCCGCACCGAGTGCACCACCGTCACCTCGTCACCGCACAGCCGCAGCGCAACCTCCGTGAGCGCGTCGTCCCCGACCGTCCGGTGGTGCAGCACCAGCTTGTCGATCGGGCCGTCCCACAGCCCCGCCCGGTCGGCGGTCACGTCCCAGCCGTGCCGCACCCGCTCCCCGAAGCCGGGCGTCACCTTGAACCGGCTCTCCGGCGGCGAGGTCACCACCCCCAGCTCCAGCGGCCCGAGCAGCTCCTCCAGCCGCGCCACGACCGACCGGGCCAGCCCCGTGTCGAGCCGCTCGGCCGAGAGCAGCCGGTCCGCGCCCGCGTCGTACACCTGGGCGCCCTGACCGCACACCGCGAGACCGGTGTACTCCAGGGAGCCGAAGAGCTCGCGGCACGCCGCCGCCGGACGGCCCGTCACCACCAGATGCGCGGCGCCCGACGCGGCCACCAGGCCGAGGGCCCGCCGGGTCCGCGCGGAGACCGTCAGATCCGCGCGCAGCAGCGTGCCGTCGAGATCGGTGGCGACCACCCGGTACGGCGGCGCCCCCGGCACCGGCACGTGGTCCCAGGCGGTCCCGCCGTCGCCCAGGGTGAGCCGCAGCACCAGGCCGCCGCGCGACCCGTCCGACGGGACCGTGCCCCGGAACACCCCGTCGGCGTCCCGCCGCAGCGCGACGAGCCGGGTGGTGCCCGCCGAGGGCACCGGCTCGTCGGAGCGGGCCGCCTCGGCCGCCGACTCCAGCGGCTCGTCGGCCGGGTCCACCGGGCCCGGTACGGCCGGACCGGCGCCGTCGACGACCACGTCCACCGCGATCGGACCGGGATGCCGGTACTCCACCGCGCGGACCGCGTCCGGAGCCCCGGCGGCGATCCGGCACCGGTGCCGCACCGGCGCCAGCCAGTCGTCCCGCCCCGCGTCCCGGGCCAGCGCGGCGCAGCGCTCGAAGTCAGCCCGCCGGTACGCGGCGGCGAACAGGCGCCCGTACGCGTCCCCGTCCAGCTCCGCGCACCGCCCGTAGGCGTCGGCGTCACCCGTCTCCAGGGCCCGCCGCAGCACCGCCTCACGGTGCTCGGCCAGTTCCGCCGGGCCGAGCAGACCGAACCAGCCGTACCGCACCGCGTCCCGCGCGGGCAGCGCCCGGGGAGCGCCGTCCAGCAGCTCCCGGAAGGCGCCGAGCCGACGGCGGGCACTCTCCCCCCAGGTGAAGCCGCGTGCCGTGCGGACCGCGTTCCCCGAGAGCCGCCGGTACTCCCGAGGCGCCTCCCGGAACATCCGCTCCGCCTCCCGGAACCGGTCCGCGAGCAGCCCGGCCAGCTCCCGGTCGTCGTCGCGGAACGAACCCCGTACCGCGAAACCGGTCGCGTCCGGGTCGTCGTGCGGCAGCGCGTGCCCGAAGTGCGCGGTGGTCCGCTGCGCGGTGCCGATCGGCACCGCGCCGCACGCCATCGCCTCCGCCTGGGCGATCAGGAAACCGTCCAGCTCGAACTTGGACGGATACACGCAGAAGTCCGCGCACGCCGCCTCCGTGAACAGCTCCTCCTCGCCGACCAGCGACCAGTCGAGCCGCACCCGGTCCGGGTACGCGTCCGCGACCCGCTGGAAGTACGCGTTGGCGGGCGCCGCCGGAGCCGTACCGGCCGCACCCGTCGCGCAGCGCAGCACGAAGCTCACCTCGGCGCCGTCCGCGAGGACCTCCTCGACCGCCCGGACCAGCTCCAACTGCCCCTTGTGGTGCACGGCGTACCGGGCCGCGTGGTAGAAGACCGGGCGCGCCGGGTCCAGGCCCATGCCGCGCAGCACCGCGTCCCGGTCGACCGCCGCCGGGTCCCGCGCCAGCCACGAGCCGGAGACCCCGCAGCCGCCGTCGAAGAGCTTGCCCGCCCGCTCCCGCAGCAGCCGGGCGACCGGCAGCCCGGCCACGTACCGCTCCATCGGCGTGCCCTCGAAGGTGCTGTGGTGGTCGAGCTGCCCGGGGGACACGAAGTCCACCAGATCGGCGTGGGCCAGGAGCTGCGGGAACAGCGACACGTGGTCGGGGCCGAAATCGGTGTGCAGCCGGGTCGCGGCCAGCGCCCGGACCATCGCCGCCGTGGCGGAGCCCTCCGGCGGGGCCGGTTCCTCCCAGGCGTCCAGCGCGAACGGTTCCCCGCTCCCGGCGCCGATCCGCAGCGGATCGACCCCGAACAGCCGCAGCACCGCCTCGGTCTGCGGCCGGTACACCTTGTGCGTCACGGGCGCGTTGGCCGCGACCGTGCTGACGCACCGCCAGCGCGGGTCGTCCCGCAGCACCAGCGGCACCAGATGGTGGTACGCGGGCTCGAAGCCGTGCACGATCGCGGGCTCCGCGCCCTCGCCGTGCCCGGCGCCGAGCACGTCCCGCAGGAAACGCAGCCCGGCGACCTGGAAGACCAGCGGCTTGAAGAAGGACAGCTCCCGGCCCTCGGAGTCCGGCGGCGGGTACAGCCGGTCCGGCAGCAGATCCAGATGGGTGTCGGAGAGGAAGTACACGTCGACCCCGTCCAGCCGCAGCAGATGCGCCCGGGTGGACAGGGACAGGGACAGCTCGGCGGGACGGTCCGGCCAGGTCTTCGGGTCGAGGACCAGCGGCACCGTGTGGTCGATCCGGTGGTCGAGCTCCTCGATCCGGTGGACGGCACGCAGCCGCTCCAGATGCCCGTGCGCGGGGGTCACGACCGACACCCGGTGGCCGAGGGCCGCGTACTCCCGTGACAGGTTCCACACCAGCGGCGAGAGACCGCCGCGCATCAGCCGGGGATCGAACCCCCCGCATTCGTAGGCGAAGTTGACGATGTGCACGAGATCCCCTCAGCGTGCCGCGGACGGCATCGGTTCGACGTACTGGACGAAGCCGTCCTCCAGGACGACCGCGGAGTCGATGTCGGCCCCGGCGGGCACCGCGGCACCGGGCAGCACCACGCTCCGCCGCACCCGGGCCCCCGCCCCGATCCGCGCACCGGGGAAGACCACGCTGTCCTCGACCAGGCCCCGGTTGGCCAGGCCCAGCGGCACCACCGAGCGGCGCACCCCCGGCGCCCGGTCGACCAGACCGCGTGAGACCCCGGGCGCCAGGGTCCGCGGCAGGGCGGTCACCGGCAGCGTCGCGTCCGGGCGGGTCATCGCCAGGTGCGCGCGGTGGTAGCGCTCCACCGTGCCGATGTCCTCCCAGTGCCCCGCCACCCGGTGCCCGACGATCCGCTCCCCGGCGGCGAGCATCGCGGGGATGACGTCCCGGCTCACGTCGTGCTGCCAGTCCGTCCCGTCCAGCTCCTCCAGGTAGCGCCGCAGCACAGCCGCGTCGAAGACGCAGAAAGCCGCGAACACCAGGTCCGACGTGGGGTGTTCGGGCTTCTCCACGAAGGCCGTCAGCCGCCCCTCCCGGTCCAGGTCGACCATGCCGAAGAGGTGTACGTACCGGGGGTCGATCCGCTGGTACGCCAGGGTGAGCGCGGCCCGCTCCGCCAGGTGCCGCCGGATCAGCGGCCCGTAGTCGAAGCGGTACACATGGTCGGAGTGGAGCACCAGCACATGCCGTGTCTCCGGGCCGAAGACATGGTCGGCCTTGCGGATCAGGGCGTCGGCCGTGCCCCGCTCCAGGGGCCAGGTCCGCTCCGGGAGCCGCTCGGGCAGCCCCCGGCCCGCCGCCCGGTAGGCCGCGTCGTACGGGCCGAAGTGGACACGGAAACCGGACGGGGACCCGTTCCACCCGGTGTGCAGGTCGTCCATCAGGAGCCGCTCCTCGTACTGCGAGAGCAGCAGCACCTCGCCGAACCCCGAGTCGCGGGCGTTGGCCAGGCTGAAGTCGACGAGCCTGCACGCACCGCCGTACGGCACCAGCGGCTTCAGCCGTCCGGCGCCGAGCCGGCCCATCCGCTCGCCCCGCCCGCCGGCGAGCAGCACGGCACGGACCCCGGCGGAGTCGGCCGGGGAAGCCGGACGGTCAGCCATGTCGTACCTCGTCCCAGGCGATCCGCCCGTTCGACAGCGTCAGGAGCAGCCGCGCGGCGGGCCCGCCCGCCGGAGCCGCGCCGGTGAACTCGCCCGGGGCGGTGCGGGCCCACTCGGTGACCCGCGCCTCGCCCCTGCCCCCTTCCGCCCTGGGCCCCGGGACGACCAGCTCGACCCGCTCGGCGTGCGCCAGGCGGTAGACGAGCCCCTCGCCGCCCGGCAGACAGCGCTCCCGCAGGGCGGCGGTCCGCTCCCCGGGCACCGCGTCCGGACGACGCGCCACGACCTCGGCGCAGGTCACGAAGTCGGCCCGGTCCCAGGCCGCGTCGAAGAGCCGCAGCGCCAGCGGGTCCGTGAGCGGCCCGAGCCGCTCCACGGCGTCGAGGTCCCCGCTCGCGACGGCCGCCGCGAGAACCTCGTCCGGCCGTTCCTGCCACACCGCGTCCGGCAGCAGCCCGAACCAGCCGTGCCGCAGGGCCGCTTCCACGGCGGGGGCCGGTTCCGTCCCCCGCCACAGCTCCCGGAAGACCTCCAGGTGCAGCTCGGCGCAGTGGTCCCAGGTGAACGTACGGGCCACCGCGCGGGCCCGCTCCGAGAGGGCCCGGTACTCCTCGGGCCGCTCCCGGTACAGGCGGGCGGCGCGGCGCAGCCGGTCGGCGAGCGCGTCGACGAGCAGGGCGTCGTCCTCCGCGAAGGACCGGTTGACGGCGAAACCGGTGCGCCCCTCGCCCTCGTCCGCGTGCCGGAAGTGCGCCATGCCCCACTGGGCGGTGGCCACCGGCACCGCCCCGCAGGCCATCGCCTCGCCCTGCGCGATGAGGAAGGTGTCCATCTCGAACTTGGACGGGAAGACACAGAAGTCGGCGGCCGAAGCGAGTGCGAACACCCGCTCCTCGTCGACCCGTTCCCACTCCAGATGCACCCGGCCCCGGTGCCGGGCGACGACCTCGCGCACATACGGGTCGTCGATGCCGGTGCCGGAGATGCAGCGCAGCACGAAGTTCGCGGCCAGCCCCTCCGACAGCACCCGGTCCACCGCCCGGAACAGCTCGACCTGGCCCTTGTGGTGCACCGCGTACCGGGCGTTGTGGAAGAAGGTCGGCAGCGCCGGGTCGAGCCCGAGACCGGAGAGCACCGCCGTACGGTCCACCGCCCCCGGGTCGCCCGCCAGCCAGGCGTCGGAGATCGCGCAGCCGCCGACGAACTGCTTGTGCGCGTTGCGCCGGACCGTGTCCGCGACCGGCAGCGCCGCGAACAGCTCCTCGAAGGGGGTGTCCCGGAAGCCGTTGAGGAAGTCCCGCTGCCCCGGGCAGAGGAAGTCGATCCGGTCGGAGTGGTCCGCGACCAGCCCGTACACCGTGAGGTGGTCCGCCGGGTACTCGTAGTGCAGATGCGTCCTGCTCTGGTACTGGCGCTGGGCCTCCCGCACCCCGGCCGCGGGCGCGGGCGGCTCCTGCGGCGGCGGCGCGCCCAGGAGGCCGAGCAGCCGTCTGACCTCGGGGCCGTACACCTTCTTGGTGATCGGCATGTTGCTCTGCACCGTCGTCACCACGCTCTTGAGCGGGTCACCGGCGAGCGCGGGCGGCAGCAGGTAGTGGTAGTACGGCTCATGGGCGTGGACGACCGCCCGCTCGTCGGCGAACCAGCCGCGCAGGAAGCGGACGCTGTCCACCTGGAAGACCAGCGGCTTGAAGAAGGTCAGGTCGGAGCCCTTCGCCGCGTACGGCGGATAGAACGTGTCCGGCAGCCGGTCGAGGTGGTCGTTGGACAGGAAGTAGAGGTCCACCCCCTCCAGCCGGATGCGGTGCGCGGTGGTCCGAAGCTCCACCGGCACCTCTGCCGGGAAGCCCCGCCACACCTCGGGGTCGAGGACGAGGGGCAGGGTGTAGGCGTCCTCGTACGGAAGGTCCTCCACGGTGTGTCTGCGGCGCAGGTCGTCGAGGCGGCCGTGCGCCGGGGTCACGACGGACACCCGGTGGCCCTTGCGGGCGAAGGCACGCGAGAGGTTCCAGAGGTACACCGAGGTGCCGCCCTGGAGGAAGGTGTGGTCGAATCCGCAGCACTCGAAGTACGTCTCGATGATGTGCAGCGGTCCGTCGGTCGCGTCGCTCACGTCAGTTCCTCGTGGTGAGAGTGCGGGCGAGGGGGGAGGGCCGGCCGAGCGCCAGGGCGTGGCGCAGGTCGATGGCCGCGTGGTACGGCCGGGCGTGGGCGAAGTTGTAGTCCAGCTCGTGCAGCAGCCTGCGCAGGTGCAGCAGCCGTCGCAGCTCCTCGCCGCCACCGGCCGCCGTCGCCGCCCCGGCGGGGCCGAGGAGCAGCGCGGCGACCTGCCGCCGCCACACGTCCGCCGCCTCGAACACGAGGAGCAGCCTGGCCCGTCCGGCGGGCGGGAGGCCCGCGCCGCCGTCGAGCGAGGCGAGCATGGTCCGGGTGGAGTCCACACCGAGCAGCCGGGCCGCGTGGTCGGCCGCCTCGTCGGCGGAGAAGTACTCCAGGGCCCGGCCCAGCGCCACCAGGTCCTCCAGGGGCGACTGCTCGTCCCAGCCCGGCTCGCCGGGGCCGGTGCTGGGCGTGGAGATGTCGATCACCCGGGGCGGGTCGACCAGCAGGTGCGACAGGTGCAGGTCGCCGTGGCAGGGCCCGGCGGAACCGGGCACCACGCCCGTGGCGAAGGCGGCCCGCAGCAGCGCGGTCTCCTCGGCCAGCGCGCGGAACGCGGCGGCGAGGACCGGCCGGGGCAGCGCCGCCTCGGTCCGGCCGCGCGCGGCCAGGGCGGTGATCCGCTCCTCGGCGGCGTCCAGCGCCCGGTCCACCGGGTACGCGGGCGGCGGGACGTCCCCGCCGAGCCGGACCCGCAGCTCCGTGTGGAAGGAGCCGAGGAACGCGCGGGCGGCGCCGAGCGTCCCGGCGAGCGGCGCGAGGTGCGCCCGCACCAGCGCGTCGAGCCCGTCCGGGGTCCCGCCGCCGTCCGGCACCGGGCCGTGGTCCCCGGCTGCCAGCCTCGGCCAGAGGGCGCGCAGGTTCTCCCGCAGCGGGGTGTCGACGCCGGTGCCGGGGGTGTAGGCGTACACCACCCCGAGCGGCAGGGGAGCGCCGCCGCCGGGCGGGACGTACGTGTAGTCCCCGAACCAGCGGGGGGTGTGGCCGCCGCCGTCCAGCAGCCGGAGCAGTTCGGGTTCCCGCACTTCGGGACCGGGGCTCCGGTACGTCTTGTGGAGGTGGGGGCGGCCGTCGAGGTCCAGCAGGGACAGCGAGTTCGAGGACCAGCCCCGGTCGAAGGACCGGGCCCGCACGGTCCTGGGGGCCGGGCCGGAACCCCGGAAGACGACGTGTCCGCCGCGTGCGGTGGGGACCCTGGCCCCGGCCGCGAGGAGCCGGACGCAGGCCCGGTCGAACTCCTCGGTGCCCGGCGCCTCCGAGGAGCGCCCCGCGGTGTCGGCGCGGACGGGGAGGAGGAACCTCCGGCCGTGCGCGGGGCCGCCGACGGCGCTGGTGAGGACGAGCCGGAGCCCGTCGCCGAGGTCCGCCTCGTCGGCCACCTCGTGGCGGTCGGCCCGGCGGCCGTCCTCCGGCAGCCAGGCGGCGGCGCGCAGCAGTTCGTGGAGCTGGGTGTCGCTGGTCACGCGGTTCGTCAACTCCCGGTCATCTCGTATCGGGACAGGCCGCGGCGCCACAGCGCCAGCGCGGCGAGGAGGGAAAGGCCGGTCACGACCGGCAGCCACCGGAGGAGTCCGGTGTCGCCGTGCAGCAGATAGACGGCGGGGGCGTACGACGTGAACGCGAACGGCAGCACCCAGGTCAGGAGCGTCCGCAGCGAGGCGTGGTACAGGTCCAGCGGGTAGCCCGCGAACTCGGAGACCTGGGTGACCGTCTGGAGCGCGGGCATACTCGTCACCGTCCAGAACGACAGCGACGCGAAGAACAGTTTCACGGAGGCGTGGATCAGCGCCCCGGCCACCACGAGCAGCGGGGCGAGGGCCCACTGGAGGGCCGTCGGGTCGAGCCCCAGCTCGGCCCCGCTCCACAGCACCAGGAAGAGTCCGACGGCCAGTTCACCGATGCCGTCGGGGTGGAAGAAGCGCTCCGAGAGCAGGGCGAAGAGCGGGTTCACCGGGCGGATCAGATAGCGGTAGAACTCGCCGCGCTGGATCAGCTTGCGGCTCAGCTCCCACAGCTGGTCGGTGAAGAGGTGGTCGAGCCCCCGCGAGAGCAGCGCGCAGCCGAGCAGGAAGAGCACCTGGTGGTAGGACCAGCCCGCGACGGCCGGGACATGGCTGAAGACCACGCCCACCGCCACCGTCTGGAGCCCGACCCGGATCAGGAAGGCCCCGGAGCCGAGGAGGAAGTCGAGCCGGTAGGCGGCGAGCCGGTGCAGTCCGACCCCGCCGAGGAAGAACGCCAGCCGGAGCCGGCCGCCGAGCGTGCGCCTCATCCGCCGAGCACCTCCAGGCGGGAGACGGCCGTCCGCCACAGCACGGCGCACAGCAGGACCAGACCGGCGGTCCAGGCGAGCTGGTGGCCCAGGACCGCCGCCGCGCCCGCGATCCCGTCGTACCGGCCGAGCAGCAGGGTCAGCGGGCCGTCGGCCATGGCCCGGAACGGCAGCACCATCGCGAGGGTGTGCAGCGGCTCGGGGAGCAGTGCCAGCGGCACCATCTGCCCGGCGAAGAAGGCGACGACGCCCTGCTTGGCCATCCGGACGCCCCAGGTGTTGGTGGTGACGAACCCGGCCATGCCGGTGAGCAGGTTCACGCAGAAGGCGATGACCGCCGACAGGACGGCGGAGCACAGGAACAGGACGGCGTCCGCCGGTGTCGGCACGGTCAGCGGGACGAGGGCGGCGAAGAGGAGGAGGAGCGGCACCCCGACCAGCACGGCGTTGGTGGCGACCACCGGCAGACAGGCCGCGAACCGGACCAGCGGGTAGCTCACCGGACGTACCAGCGTCACGGCGATGTCGCCCCGGTAGACCTCGGCGGCGACCTCGTCGTCCACCCGGTTGGTGTGCACCACGGCCAGGACCTGGGCCACCACCAGATAGGTGGTGATGCTCGCCGGGGTGAAGCCGCCGGGTCCGGGGCCGGAGGCGTCCGCGTACACGGCCCGCCACAGGAAGACGGTGACGGCCGCTCCGGCCGCCGCCGTGATCCCGGTGATGAGGAAGGTCGACCGGTACTGGAGCAGCGACTGGAGTCCGCTGGTGGCGAAGGGCACGTAACGTCCGGGCCGGAGCGAGGTCCTCACGCTCCACCGCCGTCCCGCGCGGCGGGCACGCGCTCCCCGGCCGGGGCGCTGTCACCGCCCGGTGTGCCGTCCGGTGCGCTGTCCGTGACCGGTGCGCCGGGCCCGTCGCCCGTGTCCGGTACGTCGGGGAGGGCGTCCCCGGCCCGTGCGGCGGGCGTCCCGCCCCGGTAGACCTGGCGGAGCACCGTTTCGAGGTCGGGCTCGGGGGCGTAGCAGTCGGCCAGTTCGAAACGGTCCAGGAGGAAGCCGAGGACCTGCCGGGAGGTGAAGGCGTCCGCCGGGTAGTCGACGCGGACGCGTCCTTCCGGGGTGACGGACGCGAGGGCGCCCGGCAGCCCGTGCTCGATCGCGCGGACCGTGTCGTGCGTCCCGGGGCCGCCCCGGTGGTCGAAGACGACCGAGCGTCGGTCGGCCCGGCCGAGCAGTCCGTGCAGGGTCCCCTCGTGGACGACCCGGCCGCCGTCGACGACGAGGGCGTCGTCGCAGATGGCGGCGATGTCGGAGAGGTCGTGGCTGGTGAGCAGGACGGTGGTGCCGAGTTCGGCGTTGGCCCGGTTCACCAGGGCCCGGACCGCCTCCTTGAGGACCATGTCGAGGCCGATCGTCGGCTCGTCCCAGAAGACCACCCGGGGGTCGTGCAGCAGGCTCGCGGCGATCTCGGCCCGCATCCGCTGCCCCAGGCTCAGCTGGCGGACGGGCGTGGTGCCGAGGGCGTCGATGTCGAGCAGTTCGCGGTAGAGGCGGAGGTTCCGCGCGTACACGGCGTCGGGTATCTCGTAGATCCGGCGCAGGATCTGGAAGGAGTCCGGCACGGACAGGTCCCACCAGAGCTGGCTGCGCTGCCCGAAGACCACGCCGATCGCGCGGGCGTTCTCCCGGCGGCGCCGGTAGGGCTCGACGCCGTTCACCAGGCAGCGGCCGGAGGTGGGCGTCATGATGCCGGTGAGCATCTTGATCGTGGTGGACTTCCCGGCCCCGTTGGCGCCGATGTACGCGGTCTTCGAACCGGCCCGCAGCGCGAAGGAGATGCCGTCGACGGCGCGCACGGTCCGGTACTCGCGGGTGAGGAGGGTGGCGAGGCTGCCGAGGAGTCCGGGCCGTCGCTCGGCGATCCGGAAGTCCTTGGTGAGCCCTTCGGCGACGATCACCCGGTCACCCGCCCGATGGCCTCTCCGAGGATGCGGGCGCCCTCGTCGAGCAGGTGGTCGTCCAGGGTGAACGGGGGCGCGAGCCGGATGACGTGCCCGCCGACGGCGGTGCGCAGCCCGAGGTCGAGGGCGGTGGTGTAGACGGCCCGCGCGATCTCCGGGGCGGGTGTACGGCTCTCCCGGTCGCGGACGAACTCCAGGCCGTGCAGCAGACCGAGGCCGCGCACCTCGCCGAGCACCTCGAAGCGGTCGTGGAGGGCGGCGAGGTGCGCGCCGAGCCGGTCGCCGAGCACCCGCACCCGGTCGATGAGCCGGTCGCGCTCGACGACCTCCAGGGTGGCGCGGGCGGCGGCGATGCCCAGCGGGTTGGCCGCGTAGGTGGAGGCGTACGCGCCCGCGGGGGAGGCCTCGGGCCGGTGCAGCAGCTCGTGGCGGCCGGCGAGGACGGCGAAGGGGAATCCGTTGGCCATGCCTTTGGACAGGGCCACCAGGTCCGGTTCCACCCCGATGAGTTCGCAGGCCAGGAACGCGCCGGTCCGGCCGCCGCCGGTGGCCACCTCGTCGGCGACGAGGAGCACGTCGTTCTCCCGGCAGGCGGCCGAGATCCGTTCCCAGTAGCCGGGCGGCGGGACGATCACCCCGGCGGCGCCGAGGACCGGTTCGAAGACGAGGGCGGAGACGTTCGGTTTGGCCGCGATGTGCCGGGTGACGAGATCGGCGCAGCGGACGCCGCAGGTGGGGCGCTCCAGCTCCAGCGGGCAGCGGTAGCAGTAAGGGGCGTATCCCAGGACGCTGTTGCCCGCGAAGGACTGGTGGCCGACGTCCCAGTGGACGAGCATCCGGGCGCCCATGGTCTTGCCGTGGAAGCCGTGGCGCAGCGCCCCGATCCGGTTGCGGCCCGGCGGGGCGGTGGACTGCACGACCCGCAGCGCGGCCTCCACCACCTCGGCGCCGGTGGAGAACAGGGCGTAGGTGTCGAGGTGCGCGGGGAGCAGCCGGGCCAGGAGCTCGAAGAAGTCGGCCCGTTCGGGAGTGGCGGTGTCGTGGACGTTCCACAGCCGCCGCGCCTGCCGGGTCAGGGCCTCGACGACCTCGGGGTGGGAGTGGCCCAGCGACTGGGTGAGCGTCCCGGCGGCGAAGTCCAGGTACTGGTTGCCGTCGAGGTCGGTGAGGACGGCGCCGCGGCCCTCGGCGAAGACCCGCCGGGCGAGGGCGGCTTCCTCGGACTGGCCGGGTGCCCGGTGCCGCGCCTCCCTGACCAGCACTTCCCGCTGGTGACCTGTCACCGGATCTCCCCTGGATCGCTGATGAACTGGCGCGGGTTTTCAGCCAGTTGATTCGAGCGTTTGATCGTTTCGAGGTGAGAGTGAAGCACTTGGGGCCAATATTGAGCAAGAGGTTTCAGAAAGTTTCAGACATTGCTTGCAGTTGATGCGGGAGCTCTGCTTGAGTCGCCGGTGCGACCGCCGACATACCTCGAGACACGAGGAGGGACCGTGCACGGACATCCGCAGGCCGCACCCCACCGAAGGCAGCCGATGTGAAGGCCCTGGTCCTGGCCGGTGGGACCGGCAGCCGACTGCGCCCCTTCACCCACACCGGGACCAAGCAGCTCCTGCCGATCGCCAACAAACCGGTGCTCTTCTACGCCCTGGAGTCCCTCGCCGCCGCGGGAGTCCACGAGGTGGGGCTCGTCGTGGGCCCCTACGCCGACGACGTCCGCCGTGCCGTCGGCGACGGACGCTCCTTCGGACTCGGCGTCACCTACGTCCGCCAGGACCGCCCGCTCGGCCTCGCCCACGCGGTCGCCGTCGCCCGCGGCTTCCTCGCCGACGACGACTTCCTGCTGTACCTCGGCGACAACTACCTCGAGGACGGCGTCACCGAGTTCACCGCCCGCGCCCGCGCCGAACCCGCCGCCGCCCGGCTGCTCGTCACCGCCGTACCCGACCCCGCCGCCTTCGGCGTCGCCGAGGTCGGCCCGGGGGGCCGGGTGCTCCGGGTCGAGGAGAAGCCCGACCGGCCGCGCAGCGACCTCGCCCTCATCGGCGTGTACGCCTTCGGGCCCGCCGTCCACGAGGCGGTCGCCGCGATCGGCCCCTCCGCCCGCGGCGAACTGGAACTCACCCACGCCATCCAGTGGCTCGTCGACACCGGGCACGACGTCCGCGCCGACGCCACCACCTCCGTGTGGCGCGACACCGGCAGCGTCGACGACATGCTGGAGGCCAACCGGCACGTCCTGGACGGCCTCACCGGCCGCCTCGACGGCAAGGTGGACCCCGGCAGCGCCGTCGTCGGCCGGGTCCTCCTCGCCGAGGGCGCCGTCGTCCGCGGCTCCCGCATCACCGGCCCCGTCGTCATCGGACCCGGAACGGTCATCAGCGACGCCGTCATCGGCCCGTACACCTCCATCGGCGCCAACTGCCGCGTCCACGACAGCTCCATCGAGAGCTCCGTCCTCCTCGACGGCGCCGACGTCGACCGCGCCGGACGCATCGAGCGCTCCTTCATCGGCCGCGACACCGTCGTGGCGGCCCCCCGACACCCGTACGCCCACCGCCTCGTCCTCGGCGACCACAGCAAGGTGCACCTCCACCCATGACCCGACGCGTCCTCGTCACCGGCGGCGCCGGATTCATCGGCTCGGCCCACGTCCTGCGCCTCCTCGGCCCCGACGGCCCGCCCGACGTCTCCGTGACCGTCCTCGACCACCTCACCTACGCGGGCAGCCGGGCCCACCTCGCCCCCGTCCTCGCCGACCCCCGCCTCCGCTTCGTCCACGGCGACATCACCGACACGGCCCTCGTCGACCGGCTCGTACCCGGCCACGACGACCTCGTCCACTTCGCCGCCGAATCCCACGTCGACCGGTCGATCACGGACGGCTCGCCCTTCGTCCGCACCAACGTCCTCGGCACCCAGACCCTCCTGGACGCCGCCGTCCGGCACGGTGTCCGCACCTTCGTCCAGATCTCCACCGACGAGGTGTACGGCTCCCTCGCCACCGGCGCCGCCCGCGAGGACGACCCGCCGCGCCCCAGCTCCCCGTACGCCGCCTCCAAGGCCGCCGCCGACCTGATGGCACTCGCCCACCACACCACCCACGGCCTGGACGTCCGCGTCACCCGCTGCTCCAACAACTTCGGCCCCCGCCAGCACCCCGAGAAGCTCGTCCCGCGCTTCGTCACCGCCCTCCTGGGCGGGCAGGACGTCCCCCTGTACGGCGACGGCTCGCAGATCCGCGACTGGCTGTACGTCGAGGACCACGTCACCGCCGTCGAACTGGTCCGCACCGGGGGCCGCCCCGGCCGGATCTACAACATCGGCGGCGGCACCTCCCTGACCAACCTGGAACTCACCCACCGCCTCCTCGCCCTCTGCGGCGGGGGCCCCGAACGGATCGCCCGGGTCGCCGACCGCAAGGGCCACGACCAGCGGTACGCGGTCGACGACACCCGCATCCGCCGCGAACTCGGCTACCGCCCCCGCGCCGACTTCCCCACCGCCCTCGCGGACACGGTCGGCTGGTACGCACTGCGGCAGACACCGGCACCGGCCGCCCCCGCGCACACCTGACCGCGGGCGGGGGCGGGGGACGGTGCCGGGGGTGCGGCTCAGGGCAGCGCCGTGCCCCGCGCGGCCGTCCACAGCTCGTACCACTCCTCGTGGCCGAGGCCCGGAGCCCGTCGCACCGCGTCGCGGCAGGCGCGGATCCGCTCCGGCCGCGAGGTGCCGATCACCGGCACGATCGCGGCCGGGTGACGCTGGAGCCACCACAGGACCACGGCCTCCGGGGTGGTGCCGTGGGTCTCGGCGAGCCGCCCGACGAGCGCGGCGGCCGGGCCGGACGCCGGGTCGGAGTACCGGCCGCCCGCGAGGGCGCCCCACGCCTGGAGCTCGATGCCGCGCTCCACGCAGTACTCCACCGTCCCCGAGGGGAAGCCGACCTCCGCCTCCGCCGGGGTGTTGACCAGGACGCCCTTCTCCACCCAGGCGCGCCGGTACAGGCTCATCTCCAACTGGTCCACGGTGAGGGGTACTTCGAGGAAGGACTGGAGGCGGGCGATCTGGGCGGCGTCCATGTTGGAGACGCCGAAGCGCCCGACGAGGCCCTGCCGGTGCAGGGAGGTGAGCGCGGCGGCGAGCTCCCCGGGGTCGGCCAGCGGGTCGGGCCGGTGGAGCAGCAGTACGTCGAGGCGGTCGGTCCGCAGCCGGGACAGGGACTCCTCGACGCGGCGCAGGACGCTCGGGCCGCGCAGGTCGTAGAAGCCGGGGCGCCCGTTCTCCGGGAGCCGGATGCCGCACTTGGACTGGAGCGTGATCCGTCGGCGCAGACCGGGTGCGCGGGCCAGGACCTCGCCGAAGACGGCCTCGGACTTGCCGTACCGGTAGATGTCGGCGTGGTCGAAGGCGGTGACGCCGATGTCGAGGGCCGCTTCCACGGCCGCCTCGGCGCGGTCGATGTCGTCGGGGCCGTACGGGCGGGTGTCCCAGTCGCCGCCGAGGCCCATGCAGCCGAAGACCAGCCGCCCGCCCGGGGAGGGCCGGGCGGACGCGGGGGACGCCGTCGTGGCGTCGGGGCCGCCGGTCACGCGCCGGGCCCGGAAACGAGGGCGTCGGCGAGGAGTTCGGCGGCGGCGAGCACCGGGAACTGGGTGTTGGCGGCGGGCACGGTCGGCAGGACCGAGGCGTCGGCGACGGTGAGGTTCGTCAGGCCGTGGACCCGGCCGAGACCGTCGACCACGGCCGCGGGGTCGTCGCCTGGGCCCATCGCGCAGGTCCCGACGGGATGCCAGTAGGCACCGGTGCGGGCGCGCAGCGCGTCGTCGTCGAGCAGGTGCGGGGGCGTGCCCTCGGGGAGGGCGGCGAGCCCCTTGAGGGCGGCGGTCCCGGCGAGCCGGAGCACGGTCTCCAGACCGGAGCGGAGGACCGCCAGGTCGCGGCCCTCGGGATCGCTGAGGAAGCCGGGTTCGACGGCGGGCGGGGCGAGCGGATCGGTCGAGGCCAGCCGTACGGTGCCCCGGGAGGCGGGGTTCATGAGGAAGGCGGAGACGCCCGCCTCGTACCGGCCGGGAGGCAGTCCGCCGAACAGCGGCGGACCGGCCGAGGGCAGGATGTGCAGGTTCCAGCCGTCCTCGGGGGCGTACGGACCGGCGGTCCGCAGGAGGACGCGGCTGACGTACAGTTCGCCGTCGCGTTCCTTCGCGGCGAGCGCCGCCTCTAGTTCGGGGGTCGGTGCGAGCGGGACGAACACCCCCGGCTGGTCACTGAGGTTGCCCCCCACTCCGGGCAGGTCCACGACGGGGTCGACGCCCAGCGCGCGCAGTTCCCCGGCGGGTCCGATGCCGCTGCGGAGCAGCAGGGCGGGTGAGCCGACCGCGCCGGCGGCGACCACGTACCGGTCGGCCCGCAGGGTGCGCGGCACCCCGTCGACGAGGACGACGACGCCCTCGACCCGGCCGCCGCGCACGAGCAGCCGGTCGGCGACGGCGCGGGCCAGGACCGAGAGGCGGGGGCGGGCGCGGGTCGCCGCGCCGAGATAGGCGAGGGCGGCGTTGTGACGTCTGCCGTCGTGCGCGTTCAGCAGCGGGTAGCCGTAGCCGGGGGCGCCGGGACGGCCCATGTCCACCTCGGGCAGGCCCAGTTCGCGGGCCGCGGCGACGGCCGCCCGGCTCCACGGGGAGAGTTCGCGGTCCGGTACGGTGCGCAGCCCCATGGTGCGGGCGGCCGCGGCCCGGTACGGCTCCATCGCGGCGGCGCTCCAGCGCGGCCCGCCCGCGCGGACCCATGCGCGGTGGTCGGCCTCCGAACCCCAGGTGTTCCAGCAGCCGTTGACGCAGGACGAGCCGCCGACGACCCGGGCCCGGAAGCGGTGCACCGGTACCTCGCGCTCCCACAGGTCCTCGCGCGGCAGGGCCCGTGCGTCGAGCAGCCGGACGGGCCAGTCGGCCGGGTCGGGGCCGTGGTCGGGCCCGGCCTCGACGAGGCACACCGAGCGCCCCGGGTCCTCGCTGAGCCGGGCGGCGAGCACGCATCCGGCGACCCCGCCGCCGAGGACGAGGACGTCGTACGCCCCGGGGCTCACGCCCCGGCCCCCGCCCCCGTCAGGGCGGTGACCTCGGCGAGGAGCGCGGCCCGGGTGACGGCGTCGCCGCCGGTCGCGGGCACGGTGCAGGCATGGGCACCGGCGACGGCCCCGTACAGGGCGCACCGTTCGAAGGGCTCGCCGGACAGCCTGCCGAAGAGGAATCCGGCGGCGTACGCGTCGCCCGCTCCGTTGGAGTCGACGACCGGGCCGCGCGGGGCGACGGCCGGGATGTGGACCGGGGCGCCGCCGTCCCGGGTGAGGAGGTAGGAGCCCTCGGCTCCGGCGGTGGCGACGACGGCCTCGGCCCGCCCGCGCTCCAGGACGCGCCGCATGGTCGCCTCCGGGTCGGGCAGGGCGGTGGTGGAGACGAAGACGAGGTCGGAGCCGTACGCGAAGTCCTCGTGGTAGGGGTTCTCACCGTCCCAGTTGTGCAGGTCGGTGGAGACGGTCAGCCCGGCTCCGTGGAGCAGCGGCAGCGCGTGGGCGCACGGGTAGGTGATGGAGACGTGCGCGTGGCGGCTGGCGGCGGCCAGTTCGCGGACGGTGTCCTCGGGGAGCCGGTCGGACGCGTGGGAGCGGCTGTCGTCGTAGAGGGAGAGGCGGCGGCCGTCCGGCCCGACGAGGTTGACGGCGCGCTTGGTGCCGCCGGGCAGGTGCACCTCGGTGAAGTCGATGGAGCGGTCGCGGTGGAAGGCGCGGACGAGCTCCCCTGAGGGGTCGTCGCCGATCATGTCGATGTGATGGGTCCGCAGGCCGAGCGAGCTGAGGCCGAGGGCGACGAAGTCGCCGGTCTGTCCCGCGCGGGTCTCGATGCCGGGCTGGATCATGTAGCTGTCGGCGTACGGGAGCGGCAGCTCGGGGACGTACACGATGGTGTCGACGCCCGAGCCTCCCAGGACGAGGACGTCGTACGCGCTGTTCATGGCTGTTCCTCTCGAAAACAGGGCCGCAACTGCCCGCGGATCGCCTCGGAGTTAAGCAGCCTGCCGATCAAGTCGGCAAGATCTTGCAGGGCATTTCAGAAAACTCTTGCGGGCGGTGGCCGGGGGCGGTTCGGGCGGTGGCGCGGCGGGGACGGGCGGAAGGGGCCGACCGTGGGAGGTCGGCCCCTTCCGTGACGGCCTGGCGGCGGCCCCGCACCGGCCTTTCGGCGGCCCGCGCCGGACCTGGGTCGACCTGGGTCGGACCTGCGTCGGCCTTGCGGCGGGTTCGCGGGGGCGCCCGTTCGCCGTTCCCCGCACCGGCCGGGTGTCGCTCAGAGCCAGCCGGGCACCACGAAGATCGCCCAGGTGACGGGTGGGGCGATCACCGCCATGCTCATCCCCCAGGCCATCAACTTTCGGAAGACGGCCTCGCGTTGGTCCTCGGGGGCGTTGGCCGTGACCAGCGCGCCGCTGGTGGAGATGGGCGAGGAGTCGACCACCGACGAGGAGATGGCCAGCGCCGTCACCATCCCCACGGCGCCGACCTCACCGGCGAGCAGGAACGGCACGGCCAGCGGGATGAGCGCCCCGAGGATGCCGGTGGTCGAGGCGAAGGCGGAGACCACCGCGCCGATGGCGCAGATCAGCAGCGCCCCGAGCAGCGGCGCCCCGATCCCGGCGACGCTGGTGCCGAGCCAGTCGATGGTGCCGATGCGTTCCATCATGCTGACGAAGGTGACGATCCCGCAGACGAGCAGGACGGTCGACCAGGCGCAGCGGTCCACGGCGCCCTTCGCGGACT
The DNA here is from genome assembly GCF_044744885.1 of Streptomyces sp. NPDC087215. Classification (NCBI taxonomy): domain Bacteria; kingdom Bacillati; phylum Actinomycetota; class Actinomycetes; order Kitasatosporales; family Streptomycetaceae; genus Streptomyces; species Streptomyces sp. NPDC087215. Next base: position 23,941 of record NZ_JBIUZD010000006.1, on the reverse strand, counting down.
CGGGGGACAGCAGCGACAGGACGACCGTCACGGTCAGCGCGAGCAGGCCCACGTTCAGATCGAAGAAGAGCGCCCCGACGACCAGGCTGAGCAGGCCCACGAGGGTGAGGGCGCGGACCCGGTCCAGGCGCAGCGCCGTGGGGCCGGTGCCGGGAACGGCGGTCGGGCCCGCCTCGGGGGGAGCGGTCCGTACGGCGGTGGCGCCGCCGACGGAATCCGCCGGGCCGCCCCGGGGGCGTGGTACGGGCGTACCGCCCGCACCCCCGGCGGGAGCCTCCGGGGAGTCCTCGGCCCGCCGCCCGAGCAGTTTCCTCCCGCCGAAGAGGAAGAAGACGAGCACGCACAGCAGCACGTTGAACGCGAACGAACTGGCGAACAGCAGGGTCGGGCTGCCCGGCAGCCCGTTCCGTTCCACCACCCCGTTGGTGATGGAGCCGAAGATGCTGATGGGGGAGAATCCGCCGGCGCTCGCGCCGTTGATGATGAAGAGGCCGAGCAGCACCGGGTTGATGCGGTAGCGGGCCGCGAACCCCATGCCGATCGGGGCGATGATCGCCACGGCGGCGGGCACGACCGCGCCCACCGCCGTGAGCGTCGCGGTGACCAGGAACATCACCCAGGGGATCAGGGCGATCCGGCCGCGTACCGCGCGTGTCGAGGCGTGGACCAGCCAGTCGACGGTGCCGTTGTTCTTGGCGATGGCGAACAGGAAGGTGACACCCACGAGGACGACGAAGAGATCTCCGGGGAATCCGCCGAAGATCTCGTCCGTGGTCTCGTGGACGAACAGGGTGCCGACGATGAACGCGGCGACGATGGCCAGCGCTCCCATGTGCACCGAGGTGAAGGTGGCGATGGTGAACACCAAGGCCAATGCGACGATGGAAATGACATGATCTGACACGAGGCTTCCCCGCCTTCGGTCGAGGGCATGATGCGGGCGCACCGGCTCAGCCCTTCAGGCGGAAGGGCGGGGCGGAGTGGTGTGTGCCGTGGCCCGGCAGAGCTGCCGGTGACCTGTTTCCGATGCATTGAATTCCGTCATGCGGAAAGCGTGTTCCGCAGTGAGGAGTATGGAAGCCTCGTCGAACTGGGTGCGTCAAGGGGGCGCGGCAGAACTTCCCCCGGGATCATCAGAGTCCGGCCGCCCTCCTGAGGAGCTTCCCGACCCGGTCCGCCGCCTCGCGCACCGCCGCCCCGAGGGTCGCCCGTGAGGTGTCGGTCATCCGGCTGCTCGGCACGTTCACGCTGATGCTGGCCACCGGAGTCGTACCGTCCGCTCCGATCACCGCCGCGGCCACCGCCGACACGTCGTCCCGCCACTCCCCGGAGTTGGTCGCGTATCCCCGCGCCCGGATCTCCGTCAACTCGGCCCGCAGTCGCCCGGGATCGGTGATCGAGGCGTCGGTGAACCGGGCGAGCCCGTCCGCGATGTACCGCTCCACGGCCTCGGCGGAACTCGCCGCGAGCACCGCCTTGCCGTTCGCCGAGGCGTGCGCCGACAGGTTCTGTCCGAGCGGAAGCACGATCCGGACCGGCCGACTGGTCTCCAGGCGCTCGATCAGCACGATCCGGCCGCCCTCCGGCACCGCCAGATGCACCGTCTCGTCGGTCTCCCTGCGCAGTTCCTCCATCACCGGCACCGCGATGTCCCGCAGTCCCAGCTCACCGGTGGCACTGCGTCCGACGTGGAGCGCCTTCGTGGTCACCGCCCAGCGGGTGGGCGTCCCGGCGGTCTGCCGGATCCAGCCGGCCGTGTGCAGGGTGACCAGGGCGCGCTGCACCGAACTCTTCGGCAGTTCCAGGGCGCGCGCCAGGTCGGCGACGCCGATCGGCTGTCGCGCCGCGACCTCCTCAAGGGTGCGCAGCGCGTTGAGGACGTTCTGCATCCATTGACTCCCTCGCTCGGGGAAACCTATGCTCCGCCATGCCACATCACGGTACGACGTGCCGTCTCACGGCACAAGGCTTTTCGGAGGGGTTTTCCCATGACGCTTCGCACCGGCCGCCACTTCCTCCAGATCCCCGGCCCCACCAACGTCCCCGACCAGGTCCTCCGCGCCATGGCGGCGCCGACCATCGACCACCGGGGCCCCGAATTCGCGGAACTCGGCCTCCGGGTCCTCCAGCGGATCAAGCCGGTGTTCGGCACCACGAACCCCGTCGTGATCTATCCCGCCTCCGGCACCGGCGCCTGGGAGGCCGCCCTCGTCAACACGCTCAGCCCCGGCGACCGCGTCCTGTGCTTCGAGACCGGACACTTCGCCACGCTCTGGCAGGAGATGGCCGGTTCCCTCGGTCTGGAGGTGGACTTCGTGCCGGGGGACTGGCGCCACGGCGCCGACCCCGCCGAGCTGACCCGGCGCCTCGAAGCCGACATCAGCCACTCCCTCAAGGCGGTCTGTGTCGTCCACAACGAGACCTCGACCGGTGTCACCAGCCGGATCGCCGAGATCCGCCGGGCCCTCGACGACGCCGGGCACCCCGCCCTGCTGCTCGTCGACACCATCTCCTCGCTCGGCTCCATCGACTACCGGCACGACGAGTGGGGTGTCGACGTCACGGTCGCGGGCTCCCAGAAGGGACTCATGCTCCCGCCGGGCCTGAGCTTCAACGCCGTCAGCGACAAGGCCCTCGCCGCCTCCAGGACGGCCCGGCTGCCCAGGTCGTTCTGGGACTGGGAGCCGATCATCGAATCCAACCGGCGCGGCTACTTCCCCTACACCCCCGCCACCAACCTCCTCTACGGACTCGCCGAGGCCCTGGACATGCTCGACGCCGAAGGGCTCCCCGAGGTGTACGCCCGGCACGCCCGGCACGCGGCGGCGACCCGGGCGGCCGTGCGCGGCTGGGGCCTGGAGGTGTTGTGCGCCGACGAGCGCGAGCACTCCGGCTCCCTCACGGCCGTGCTGATGCCCGAGGACCACGACGCGGACAAGGTCCGCAAGGTGATCCTGGAGCGGTTCGACATGTCGCTGGGCGCGGGCCTCGGCAAGCTCTCCGGGCGGGTCTTCCGCATCGGTCACCTCGGCCACTTCAACGACCTGACCCTCGCCGGAACCCTCGCCGGGGTCCAGATGGGCCTGGAACTGTCCGGTGTGCCGACCGACCCCGCCGGTCTGGGCGCCGCCCTGGACGTCCTGCGCAACCCCTGACGGCCCCGGACCGTCCGGAAACCACGGCGATACGACGTCCGCGCGGCCTGCCCGCACTGTCTGAGCGGGTCCGGACCGTCTGAGCCGTCTGAGCCGTCAGGGTTCGCCGGACCCGCCGGACCCGCCGGACCCGCCGGACCTTCAAGGCCGCGCTGTGCCCCGGCCCCCTCCCGTACCTCCTCCACCTCTGGAGCCGCACCCATGACCCCGCCCCACGGAGAGACCCGGACGACCCCGCCCCCGACCTCCCCTGCCTCCTCCGCCTCTCCTGCCTCCTCCGCCTCCCCCGACGACCGTGAACTCCAGCGACGGCTGAGCCACGACCTCGACGGCGAGGTCGCCTTCGACGACTACACCCGCCACCTCTTCTCCCGCGACGCGAGCATGTACGCGATCACCCCGCGCGGCGTCGTCTTCCCCCGCCACACCGGAGACGTCCAGGCCACCGTGGCGGCGGCGATCGAGCACGGCGTCCCCGTCCTGGCCCGCGGCGCCGGGACCAGCCTCGCAGGACAGACCGTCGGCCCCGGTCTCGTCCTGGACTTCTCCCGCCACATGAACCGCATCCTCGACCTGGACCCCGAGGCGGGTACGGCCCTGGTCGAACCCGGAGTCGTCCAGGACCAGCTGAACCGCGCCGCCGCCCCGTACGGCCTGATGTTCGGCCCCGACACCTCCACCAGCAACCGCGCGACCATCGGCGGGATGATCGGCAACAACTCGGCCGGCAGCGGCTCGCTGCGCTACGGCATGACCATCGACCACGTCCGCGCCCTCGACGTCGTCCTCTCCGACGGAACCACGGCCCGCCTCGAACCCGTGGACGAGGCCGAGCGCGAACGGCGGGCCGCCCTGCCCACCCTGGAGGGCCGTCTCTACCGCGAGCTCCCGGCGCTGGTGAAGGCGAACGCCGACGCCATCGCCGAGGGCTTCCCCGAGTTCTGGCGCCGCGCCTGCGGCTACCGCCTCGACCGCCTCGCCCGTACCGACCTGCCGTTCGACCTGGCGAAGTTCGTCGTCGGCTCCGAAGGCACCCTCGCCCTCGCGACCCGGGCGCTGGTGGATCTGGTGCCCAAGCCCAGCCGCACGGTCATCGGGGTGGGTCACTTCACCTCGGTGGTGGCGGCCATCGAGGCGACGGAATCAGCCCTGGCCTGCCATCCCTCCGCCGTGGAGCTGATGGACCGCACGATCCTGGACCTGTCCCGCCGGAAGATCGAGTACGCGTCCCTCGGCACCCTCCTCGAAGGCGACCCGGAAGCCCTCCTCTTCGTCAGTTTCACCGGCGACGACGAGACCGAACTCATCGACCAGCTCCGTCAGCTCACGACCTCGTGGAAGAGGTACGGGCACGGCTACCACACCCTCCAGGCCGTCACCCCGCAGCAGCAGTCGGCGCTGCTGAAGGTGCGCAAATCCAGCCTGGGCCTGCTGATGGCCGCGGGCGAGGGCACCAGGAGACCCCTGGCCTTCGTGGAGGACACGGCGGTCGACCCGGTGCACCTCGCCGAGTACACCCGCCGCTTCAAGACGATCCTCGACGAGCACGGACTGTCGGCGGGCTTCTACGGCCACTGCTCCGTGGGCTGTCTCCACATCCGCCCGTTCGTGGACCTCACCGACCCCCAGCAGGTCGCCACGATGCGCAGGGTCGCCGAACGGGTCAAGGACCTCGTCACCGAGTACGGGGGCGTCAACTCCAGCGAACACGGCGATGGTCTGGCCCGCAGCGAGTTCAACCGGGAGATCTTCGGGGAGGACCTCTACGAGGCGATGCGCGGAGTGAAGGGCCTCTTCGACCCGGACGACCGGCTCAACCCCGGCAAGATCGTGGACGCCCCGGCGATGACCGAGAACCTCCGCGACCCGGCGCTGCCCCCCGCCGCCGAACTGCGCACCCGTCTCACCTTCGACGTGGTGGGAGGAATGCGGGGCGCGGCCGACCGCTGCATGAACATCGGACTGTGCCGCAAGAGCGACACGGGCGCGATGTGCCCCTCGTACATGGCCACCCGCAACGAACAGGACTCCACCCGAGGCCGGGCCAACGCCCTGGTCAAGGCACTGTCGGAGCCGGACCCGAAGAAGGCCCTCGGGGACGAACGCCTCCACGAGGTCCTGGACCTGTGCCTGATGTGCAAGGCGTGCAAGAGCGAGTGCCCGCTGGGCGTGGACATGGCGTCGCTGAAGGCCGAGGCGCTCGCCCACCACCACGACGCGCACGGCATCCCCCCGCGCTCCCGCGTCTTCGGCTCGATCCGCTTCCTCAACCGGCTGGGCTCCGCCACCGCGCCCCTCTCCAACCTGCCCGGCCGCATCGGTCTCCTGCGCCGACTGATGGAACGGACCCTGGGCATCACGGCCGCCCGCCCGCTGCCCCGGTTCGAACGCCGCAACCTGGTCCGCTGGTTCGGCGGAAGGCCGAGGGCCACCGGGACGGCGGCACCACGGGGTACGGTCACCTATCTGGCCGACTCCTTCACCACGTACACCGAACCGAGCATCGGCCAGGCGGCCGTGGAACTCCTGGAGCGGGCGGGCTGGGACGTCCGCCTGGAGAGCGGCGGCTGCTGCGGCCGCTCCAGCCTCTCCAAGGGCCTCCTGGACGACGCCAACGACAAGGCGTTCAAACTCGCCCACCTGCTGGCGGAGACGACCCCGCCGGGCTCCCCGATCGTCGGCTGCGAGCCCTCCTGCCTGATGACCCTGCGCGACGAACACCGTGCGCTGCTCCCCGGCGACAAGGCCGTGGCGGACGTCTCCGGCCGGGTCCGGCAGGTGGAGGAACTCCTCCTCGAAGCCATCGACGAGGGCAGCGTCACCCTCAGCGCCACCTCGTGGCCGGCGGGCCGCCGTCTCCTCTACCACGGTCACTGCCACCAGAAGGCGGAGGTGGGCACGGCGGCGACGGTCGCCCTCCTGAACCGGATTCCGGGGGTGGAGGTCGTCGAACTGGACGCGGGCTGCTGCGGAATGGCGGGCTCGTTCGGCTTCGAGGCGGAACACTACGACGTGTCGATGACCGTGGGCGGGGACCGGCTGTTCCCGGCGGTCCTGGCGGAGCCGCCGGAGACGGTGATCGTGGCGACGGGAGTCTCCTGCCGCCAGCAGATCTTCCACGGCACGGAACGCGACGCCTGGCACCCGGTCCAGCTGATCAGGGAGGCACTGTCGGCGCCCGAGGAGTGACGGGGGAAGCAGGTGCCGTACGGCGGGCGATCCCTCGGCGATCCCTCGGCGACACCCGGCGACACTCGGGACGGGTCGGGCCGGTTCCCGCCCGTGTGACCGGTTCTGACGTTTACCGCAGGACACCGCCCGTGCTGTGCTGCCCGCATGGACCAGACCAATGAACCGCAGGACGCGCAGGGACCGAGGGACCCGCAGGGGTCGAACGGGACGTCGGGCGGCAGCCTGGCGTACGCCACTGTTCCGCACCGGCCGATGACCGTACCGGCCGGGGAGGCCGAGGAACGGGCCCGAACGTTCCACGAGGTGATGACCCGTCGCCGTACCGTGCGCGACTTCTGCGACCGTCCCCTGCCCGAGGGCGTGGTGGAACTCGCGGTCCGCACCGCCGCCACCGCGCCCAGCGGGGCGAACGTCCAGCCGTGGCGCTTCGTCGTCCTGACCGACCCGGAGCGCAAACGGCGGCTGCGCGAGGCGGCCGAGGAGGAGGAGCGGGAGTTCTACGCCCGCCGGGCCTCCGACGAGTGGCTGGAGGCACTGGCACCGCTGGGCACGGACTGGAGCAAGCCGTTCCTCGAGATCGCCCCCGCGGTGATCGTCGTCTTCGAGGTCCACAAGGGGCCCGGCACACCGCGCCCCTACTACACCAAGGAATCGGTCGGCATCGCCGTGGGCCTGCTCCTGGCCACGCTCCACCAGGCGGGTCTGGCGACGCTCACCCACACCCCGAGCCCGATGCGTTTCCTGAACGAGGTCTGCGGCCGTCCTCCGGAGGAGCGGGCGGCCTATGTGATCCCGGTCGGCTATCCGGCCCACGACGCGCAGGTGCCCGACATCCACCGCAAACCCCTGGAAGAGGTGATGGTACGGCTGTGACCTGACGGCGGAAAGGCCGCTCCGTGCGGGGAGACACGGGGCGGCCTTTCCGCCTCCGCTCGGTGCTCTTCGGACAATCCCCCGGCGGCTTCTCCTCTTTCCCCCGCGACGCGAAGCCGGTCTCCATTCGGCGTCCCGTTCGAATGGAGGGCGGGCGCGCTGTCCTGAACCGCCCCCTGGTTTCGACCGCGCAGAGAAGAAAGGGGCGGACACTCCAGTGACTTCGGCTCGGGTCCCGGCTCGAATGATTCGCGCGGGTGTGCGGTTTTGGTTCCTCGAAGGAAGCGGAGTGGTCGTGGCCGGTTAGGGTCGGCCGAACCAGCGGGCTTGCATACCCCTGGGGGGTACAGGGAAGGTGACGTGCATGAACACAGGAAACTGGCACATCAAGGGCGAGTGGTTCGACGTGTGCAGCTGCTCCCTGCCATGCCCGTGCACTTTCGCCCAGGCGCCCACCCACGGCTCATGCCTTTTCACCCTCGTCTGGCACATCGAGGAAGGCCACTTCGAGGACGAACGCCTGGACGGTCTGGCGGTCGTGGCCCTGGGAGAGTTCTCCGGAAACATGTGGGAGGAGAACACGCAATCCTCGATGAGCGTGATGTTCTACATCGACGCGAAGGGCACGCCTTCCCAACGGGACGCCCTTGAGGAGATCTTCCGGGGGAACGTCGGCGGATGGCCGGGCACGTTCGGCTCCCTGATCGGCGAGGTGCGCGAGGTCAAGTACGCCCCCATCGTCTTCGAGGCGGCACCCGACCTGGAGTACTGGCGCGCCAGCGTGCCGGACGTGGTGGAGGTGGGCGCCAAGGCGCTGACGGGCCCCACGGCCGATCCGTCCCGGCGCGTGCAGCTGATCAACGCCCCCGGCGCGGAGGTCGGTCCGGGCCAGGTCGCCACATGGGGCGTCGTCACGGCGGACCAGGTCGAGGGCTTCGACTTCTCACGGCAGTACCGGGGCGGATCGAGCAAGCACTTCCCGTTCGACTGGCGCCCGACCACCTGAACCGCCCGTGCGGCGCGCCGCACGGGCACGGGGGGCCCCCGTGGCCGGGTTCCGCCGCGTCGATCACGGAAGCCGGCGCACCCACGGGTGCACCGGCTTCTTTGGGCAGGGGTGACAGGAGTCGAACCTGCGGCATCCGGTTTTGGAGACCGGCGCTCTGACCGGCTGAGCTACACCCCTTCGGCACGCCCTCAGTCTCCCGCCGTCGCGCCCCACGGCGCCAGCGAATTCTTCGCGCCCCACGGGATCGCCGCCGGTCAGACGGGACACGCCCCGGCGCATTCGGAGATGCGGCTGTCGGTCCGGCGTGATAGTCACTACACCCACGGGGTGGAACGATCATCAGCCATCCCGTCCGAAACACGGCAAGGGGTGGGGACATGGCGTTGCTCCGGGACATGGGGCTCACGCTGGGGAGATGGACGGGACTGTCCGTCGCACGGCTCGACAGGAATTCCGGGGATCCGGAGGCGGAACGCGTCCGGGGGGCCGCGGACGCCGGGGACTGGACCACCGTGCGGGAGATCCTCGAAGCGCGGCCCGAGAGCGAGGACCGTACGGGTCTGCTGTGGGCCGTCGGGGACGCCGTCGGCGCGGAGCGGTGGATAGCCGATGTCCGGGCGGCCGACCCGGACGCGGTCCTGCCGGTCCTCGTGGCCGCCATTCGCCACATCAGCTGGGGCTGGGAGGCCCGCACGGGCGCCCGCGCCCAGCACGTCTCCCGTGAACAGTTCAAGGTCTTCCACGAGCGTCTCGCCCAGGCCGAGGAATGGCTGTACGAGGTGGCCGAGCGTGAACCGGGCTGGATCTCGCCCTGGTACGGCCTCCAGGTCACCGGCCGTGGCCTCCAGGTCGGCCAGGAGGTCGCCCGCCGCCGCTTCGAGGCCGCCGTGCGCCGGGCCCCGTACCACCTGCGCGCGCACCAGCAGCAGCTCCAGCAGGTCTGCGACAAGTGGGGCGGCTCGCACGCGGAGATGCACGCCTTCGCCCGCGAGTCCGCTTTCGGGGCCCCCGGAGGCACCTCGCTCGGGCAGCTCGTCGCCGTCGCCCACCTGGAGCACTGGCTCGCCCTCGACGCGGGCGACGACGCCCGCTACATCCGTGACCCCGAGGTCCTCCTCTCCCTGCGGGAGGCCGCCGAACACTCCTACCGGCACCCGGACTTCGTCGAAGGACCCGGCCGGCTCCAGGTCCACAACACCTTCGCCATGGCCTTCTCCCTCGCCGGGGACGCCGTCTCCGCGCGGGAGTGCTTCCGGGCCACTCGGGGCGCCGTCACCGAGTTCCCCTGGTACTACATCGACGGTTCCGACCCGGTGAAGGCCTACCGCCGCCACCAGAACCACACCGGACGCTGAGGAGAGGGCGGGGCCGTCACCGGTCCCGCAGCCCGCGCCCGGCCGACGGCCGCCCCGGCCCCGGCAGGCCCCACCGGCCGCCGCACCGACGCGTACGGCACCGGGTCCCGTACGGCGCCTGATCCCGTAAGGCACTCGATCCCGTACGGCATCCGATCCCGTACGGCACTCGCGTCCAGGAGGCCCCGGGGGCCGCCCGTCCGGCACTCGAACCCGTACGGCGTCCAGGTCCGCGCGCATCCGGTGACCGCGACCGCAAGGCCCCCAGCTCCCTCCCTCCTTCCCTCCCACTCACCCGCCCATCCGTCCGCGCCGACCAGCGCGCGGACGCGCATCGAAGGACCGCTCCAGGTGTCCCCTTCCGAGACCGCACACACCTTCCAGGTCGATCTGCGCGGCCTGGTCGACCTGCTCTCCCACCACCTCTACTCCAGCCCCCGCGTCTACCTGCGCGAACTGCTCCAGAACGCCGTCGACGCCATCACCGCCCGGCAGGCCCTCGACCCCGACGCGCCCGGCACGATCACCGTCCGCACCGGGGACACCCTCACCGTCACCGACACCGGCATCGGGCTGACCGAGGCCGATGTCCACCGGTTCCTCGCCACCATCGGCCGCAGCTCCAAGCGGACCGCCGGGGGCGGCCTCGACGGCGCCGGACTCGACGCGGCCCGGGGCGAGTTCATCGGCCAGTTCGGCATCGGCCTGCTCGCCTGCTTCGTCGTCGCCGACGACATCACCGTCCTCAGCCGGTCCGCCGCCGACCCGGCCGCGCCCACCGTCGAATGGCGCGGCCACTCCGACGGCCGCTACACCATCCGCACACTGCCCTCGGACACCCTGCCCGAGCCCGGCACCACGGTGAAGCTCGTCCCCCGCGCCGACAACGCCGAGTGGACGGCCCCGGACCGGGTCGTCTCCCTAGCCCGCCACTACGGCGGTCTGCTCCGCCACGAGGTCACCGTCGTCGGCCCGCGAGGCGAGGGCCACCGCGTCAACGAGGCGCCGCCCTGGGAGCGGAACCACCGCTCGCCGCTCGGCCGACGCGAGGCCTTCACCGCCTACTGCCGCACCCTCTTCGACTTCACCCCGCTCGACACCATCGAACTGGACCTCCCGGCGGCAGGTCTGCGCGGCGTCGCCTACGTCCTGCCCACCGCCGTCAGTCCCGCCCAGCGCGCAGGCCACCGCGTCCACCTCAAGGGGATGCTCCTCACCGACCAGGCACCCGAACTCCTCCCCGAGTGGGCGTTCTTCGTGCGCTGCGTCGTCGACACCACCAGCCTGCGGCCGACCGCCTCCCGCGAATCGCTCTACGAGGACGGCACGCTGTCCGCCGTACGGGACGCCCTCGGCGACCGCATCCGCGACTGGCTCACCGGCCTCGCCGCGAGCGACCCGGCCCTCCTGCACCGCTTCGTCGACACCCACCACCTCGCGGTGAAGGCACTCGCCCGCCACGACGACGAACTCCTGCGGATCGTGCTGCCCTGGCTGCCCTTCGAGACCACCGACGGAAACGTCACCCTGGAGGAGTTCGCCCGCACCCACCCCACCCTCCTCGTCACCCGGAGCGTCGAGGAGTTCCGGCAGGTCGCGCCCATCGCCTCGGCCGCCGGACTCGGCGTCGTCAACGGCGGCTACACCTACGACCGCGACCTCGTCCACCGGCTGCCCGAGATCCGCCCCGGCACCTCCGTCGCCGACCTCGACCCGGCCACCGTCACCGCCCATCTCGACGCCGTCGCCCCCGCCGCCGAACTCCGCGCCGCAGCCTTCCTCGCCGTCGCCCGCGAAACCATCGGCGTCCACGACTGCGACGTCGTCCTGCGCGACTTCCAGCCCGTCAGCGCGCCCGCGCTGCTCCTCGACAACCGCGACGCCCGCCACGAGCGCACCCGCTCCGGTCTCGCGGCCGAGAGCGACGGACTGTGGGCCGACATCCTCGGCTCCCTGCGCGACGACACCCCGCGCGCCCAGCTCGTCCTCAACCACCTCAACCCGCTGGTCCGCCAGGCCCTCACGATCGGTGAACGCGGCCTCGCCGTCACCACCGCCGAGGCCCTCTACGGACAGGCCCTGCTCCTCAGCCGGCGCCCGCTGCGCGCCAGCGAGAGCGCCCTGCTCAACCGGGCCTTCATCGGCCTGCTCACCCACGCCATGCACCACACCGGCACGACGGACCCCGGCGGGACGACCCCCGGCACCACGGGCACCGACACCGAGCCGCGGAAGGAATCGTAGATGCTGGACACCCCCGAGGCCGTCGTCGAGGCGCTCCGCGAGAACCACGACCGCCCCCACGGACTGCCGCGCACCGTCACCGCCGAAGAACTCGTCGAGGCCGCCGAGGCGTTCGAGAAGCAGGACGTCCTCGTCACCGCCCTCCTCGAACTCATGACGGCGTACGAGTTCACCGGCGAACACCGCAAGTCCCCCGTCACCTTCGCCCGCCTCCTGAAACTCTGGGACACCGACCCCGAGCTGTTCAGCGAATGGGAGGGCCACCAGGTCTTCTGGCGCTTCAAATGGGTCACGACCTCCCTCCTCCAGGTGCCCGAGATGCCGTTGGCCACCGTGCACGGCTGGATCGACCGGATGCGCGAGCGGTACGAGGAGGCGGACCACGGCATCCAGCCGGTGGCCGCGATGCGCTACCGCGTCGCCGAGCACACCGGCACCGGCGCCACCGACGCGTACGACCTCTGGGCCACCCGGCCCCGCACCGGCCTCAGCGACTGCGAGGCGTGCGAGATCCGCCAGCACGCCCGGCACCGGGCCGACCAGGGCGACGACACCGCCGCCCTGGAAACCTGGCGGCCGGTCCTCGAAGGACTCCAGAGCTGCGAGGAGGAACCGCAGGCGAGCCAGGCCCGCGCCCTTCTCCCGCTGCTGCGGTCCGGCCGCACCGACGAGGCCCGGTCCCACCACCTCACCGGCTACCGCAAGGTCCGCGGCGGCACCGGCACACAGGAAGAGGTCGGGCTCCACCTGGAGTTCTGCGCCCTCTCCCGCAACGAGGGCCGGGGCCTGGAGATCCTCGCGGAGAACCGTTCCCTCTTCGAGGCGACCGCGGCACCCCACTCCCACCTCGGTTTCCTCACCGGCGTCGAGGTCCTCCTCGCCCGCCTCACCGCGGCGGGCCACGACGACACCGCCGTCGCGGGCCCGCCCGGCCGCACCTGGACCGCCGCCGGACTCCTCGCCCACGTACGGACCGAGGCCGAAGCCCTGGCCGCCGCCTTCGACGCCCGCAACGGCACGAGCGCGGTCGGCGACGCCCGCCGCGCCCGGCTCGACCGGCGCCCCCTGCTCGACGAGCCGCTGCCGCTCGGCCTGCGCGCCGCCACGAGCGGCCTCGCCCCGGTCGCCGCGCCCGCCGCCGCCCCCGCCGAGCTGCCCGGGAACTTCGGCACGCTCGTCCGGGAGGCCCGCCGCCTGGCGCGCGAAGGGAACCCCGGCGCCGCCCGCCTCTGGAAGCGGATCGACGAACGCCTCGCCGAGGACCCCGCCGTCGCCGGGGACGAGACCGGTCCGGTGGAACTGCTCCACGCCGAGACAGCCGAGCAGCGCGCCCACGACCTCTGGAGGGAGGGGCAGAGGGACGAGCGGGCCGCCGCGCTCGCGGACACGATCGAACGGTTCGAGCGCCTCCGGATGCCCTGGCACGCGCTTTCCGGACGGGCCCTCCTCCTCGTCGGCACGACGCTCCGGAGCACCGCCGACCCCGAGGACGACTCCGCGACCGACTCCGGGGCCGACTCCGCCGTCGGCGGGGGCCCCGCCGACTGGACCGAGGTCCGGGAGGCCCTCGCCGACCTGCTGAGCGGGACGGAGAAGCTGCTCGTCGACGTTCCCCTCGACGGCGAGGCGCTCGGCGAGGGGGAGGCGGCGTACGGGGCCGACCTGCGCGTCGAACGCGCCCTCGGCTACCTCGCCGTGCGCTACTGCGCCACCTCCGTCGCCTGCCGGGAACTCCTCGACGCGCAGGGGCGGGCCGGACACGGCGGCGAGGAGGCCCCCGAGGGGGCGGCCGGGTCCACGGCGTCCGGCACCGAGGACCTCCGGCGCCGCTTCGAGGAGTACGCGACGCTCCTCCACACCGAGGCGGAGCGGCTCGGACATCCGCACCAGGCCGCCAACGTCCACCAGCTCCGCGCGGAGCTCGCCTGGCGGAGCGGTGACCCGACCGGCGCCGAGCGGGAACTCCGTGCCGCGCTGGAGAAGATCGAAGCCGCCGGACGCCCCTGGCGCAGGCCCCGCCCGAGTGCCCTCCTCGCCCAGGTGCTGCTCGGCCTGGAACGGCCGCAGGAGGCCGTGGAACTCCTCCACGGAGCCCTCGCAGACGCCGTCGCCCACGACGACACGACCTTCGCGTACGCCTCGACGTACATGCTGCTCGGCCATGCCTCCACGCACCTCGGAGATCCCTCCGGCGCGGTCCGGCACCTCTCGGAGGCCGCGGCCCGCTTCGACCAGGAAGAGGATGCCCGGGGCGCCACGGAGGCCCGTCTCCAGCTGGCGGGCGTCCTCTCCCGCTCCGGACAGCGGGCCGACGCCGTGGCCGTCCTCGAATCCGTGCTCGCCGACGAGGAGACCGCCGGACTGGACGAGCGCGCCCTCGCCCAGGCCCGTCTGGACTTCGGCAGGGGACTGCGCGACCTGGAGGAGTACCTCCCGGCGGCCGAGCAGCTGCTGGTGCTCGCCGACACCGTCGCCGACTGGCCGGAGCAGGACCGGCCGATCCTCACCCTGGTCGCGGCCGAGGCGGCCACGGCCCTGGCCCTGGCCGACCGCTGGGACGCCGCCACCATCGTGTACGAGCGGGCCGTCGCCGCACACGCCGAGGCCCCGAACCCGCCGCAGATCGCCCTGATGATGCGCGAGTTCGCCCGGCTGGCGGTGCTGGCCCGCGAGACCGAGGGCGTGGACACGGCCCTTGAACACCTGGCGCGGGCCGACGCGGTGCTCGCGGCCGTGCCCGACGACGACGGCTTCGCCGCCTGGTTCGAGCGCGGCGAGGTCCACTACCGGCGCGCCCGCGTCCTGTCGGTGGCCGAGCGTTTCGAGGAGGCCCTGCCCGAGGCGGAGGCGGCCGTCGCCGCCCACGAGGAGGGCGGCGGAGACGGTGAACTGCCCCGCGCCGAGGCGGTCCGCCTGGCCGCCCTGATCGAGGGCAACGGTCTGGAACGCGTCGACGCGGCCGTCGCCCGCCTCACCGAGGCGGCGGCCCGCTGCCGGATGACGGGCCACGAGGAGGCGGCCGACGTCCTGGACGCCCTGTCGCGGCAGTTCCGCTCGCGCTGAGAAGGCCCCGGACGACGGGTGGCCCGGGGGACCGGCACCACAGGGCCCCCGCCGTCCGGCCCGGCCCGCCCCACCGCTTCTTCGGGGCGGAGGGGAATGGATCGGTGCGGGCCGGGCAGGCGGAGCCCGGGGCGGAACGCGTTCCGCCCCGTACGAGGAACGGAAAGGGAGGACGGCGGCAGCACGGGCCGTCCTTCGACCACCGGAGGAGTTGTTTCGTGTGACTGAGCACCTGTGGAACTACCAGCCGACCGCGGGCCATCTGGCCGGTACCGACCTGAGCGGCTACAAGGTCGAGGCGCTCGACGGTGGCATCGGGAAGGTGGACAAGCACTCCGAGGAGGTGGACGACGCGTATCTCGTCGTGGACACCGGCCCCTGGATCTTCGGCAGGGAGGTCCTTCTTCCGGCGAGCACCGTGGTGCGGATCGACCTGGACGACCGGAAGGTCTTCGTCGACCGGACCAAGGCGCAGATCAAGGACGCTCCCGAGTTCCACCGAGAGAAGCACCTCGGTGAGCCCGGCTACCGCGACGAGCTGACCGCGTACTACGGCCTGGGCGGCCCCTTCGGCGGTCGCCTCCTCTGAGTGAGGATCCCCGCGCCCCTTCTGAGGCCCCGTGCCACCCGTGAGGCCCCGGACCTGTCGGGTCCGGGGCCTCACGCCCGTGCCGACTCCGCCTTCGTGCCGATCCGGCCCGCGCCGACCCGCCCGCCGGTCGTCCGCCGCCCGCCGGTCGTCCGCCGCCCGACCGGCGGACGCCGTCACTGGGGAGGCGGAACCCTCGCCGGACCGCCGATCCGGCTCTCCGGCTCGGCGGCGGGCTTCTTCGTGACCACTCCGCTCCTGGCGGCAGCCGCGTGCAGGGCCCGGAGGGCGACCAGGAGCACACCGATGTCGTCCAGGTAGACCGGGTCGGGAATCAGGTCGACCGGCGAGATCGTGTAGACGACCGCCGCGTAGAACAGCGCCTTGTTCCGCAGCGGGACACCGGCGGCCAGCAGCAGCTTGCGGGCCCGGAAGACCCGTACCAGCAGAACGGCCGCCACCCCCGCCCCGACGAGCACGAGAACCAGCCCCACGACGAGCCAGAGATCCTTCTCCATGCCGCTCTCCTGCCCATGACGTTCCGGTGCCGACCGAGCCCCGCGGCCGGTGGCTTCGCCCGGCCTCCCGGCCTTCGGAGGGTACGGCCCCGAGGGCGTGACCGCGAAGTCCGGCGGCCCGGCGGGCAGGGGTCCACCCCGTCCCACCGATCTCGTGGGCATGTTCCGGGGACGCGGGGGTAGGCGGAGGCCTCAACGGGACAACGCCTGCCACAGACGAGAGAAGGTCATCAAAGTGCCGACCGCGGTGACGACGGACACGAGGACCGGAACCGAGACGGGTACGGAGGACCTCCCCGTACTCGACTCTCCCCGCAAGGTCGCTCCCAAGGACGCGCGCGAACTGTCGAAGCTGTTCTTCGACAGACTGACCGTCCTGGAGGAGGGGACACCCGAGTACCAGTACGCGCGCAACACGCTGATCGAGATGAACACCTCGCTCGTCCGCTACGCGGCGGGCCGCTTCCGGGGTGCCCGCGGCGACGAGATGGAGGACATCGTCCAGGTCGGCACCATCGGTCTGATCAAGGCGATCGACCGCTTCGACCTCGCCCGGGGGGTCGAGTTCACCAGTTTCGCCATCCCCTACATCGTCGGTGAGATCAAACGGTTCTTCCGCGACACGTCCTGGGCCGTCCACGTACCGCGCCGACTCCAGGAGGCCCGGGTGGAGCTGGCCAAGGCGACCGAGGAGCTGAGCTCCCGACTCGGGCGCGCGCCGACGGTGGCGGAGCTGGCGGCCCTGATGGACCTCTCCGAGGGCGAGGTGATCGAGGCGCGGATCGCCGCCAACGGGTACAACTCCACCTCGCTGGACGCCTCCCTCGGCGCCGAGGGCGAGGACGACACCGCTCCGCTCGCCGAGTTCATCGGGGTGGAGGACCCGGCACTCGAACTCTTCGAGGACTTCCACACGCTGGCGCCGCTCCTCGACCGGCTCGACGAGCGCAGCCGCCGGATCCTGCACCTTCGCTTCGTCGAGGAACTGACGCAGTCACGGATCGGCGAGGAACTCGGCATCTCCCAGATGCACGTGTCCCGCCTGCTCTCCCGCGCCCTGGAGCGCCTGCGCGGCGGGATGCTCGACGAGTCGTAGGCCCCCCGGCCGGACCACACGGAGCCACACGGAGCCCTACGGAGCCCTACGGGCAGGATGCCTTCGACCGAGCGGCCCCACCGGTGACGTACCGGTGGGGCCGCTCCGCGTGCGGTGGGATCCGTGCGGGAGCGATCCGCGCGGGGCGGTGCGGCCGCGGGTCCGGCCTCGGCGGGGCGGCTCAGGCCCGGAGCGCCAGGACCCCGTCGAGTTCGGCCGCGTAGAGCAGGGCGGGGTCGATGCCCATGCCGGTGAAGTGCCCGGCGAGTTCCAGGGACAGGACGCCGTGCAGACGGGTCCAGAGGATCAGGAAGCGGTGGAGCGCACCGGGCGGGGCGGGGTGCCCGGCCGTCCACTCGCGGTGCTCCTCCAGATGGGCCCGGAGGGCCTCGGCGGCGGGGCCGTCGCCCGGAGTCCCGTCCTGGGGGAGTGCGGCGCACGCGTCGAGGAGGGTCGTCATGATCTCGGCCGAGACCGCGGTGATGTCCGGGGGCGCGTGGTAGCCGGGGACGGGGGTGCCGTAGACGAGGAAGTACCGCTGGGGGTCCTTCAGCGCCCAGTCGCGCAGGGCGTGCGCGAGACCGGAGAGACCGGCGTCGTCCCCGGCGGCGCGGTCGAGGGTGTCGGCGAGGCTCCGGTAGCCCTCGCGGACGAGTTCGGTGATCAGGTCGTCGCGGCTGGCGAAGTAGCGGTAGAGCGCGGGTCCGCTCATGCCCATCCGCTTGGCGATGGCGTTGAGGGAGAGGGCCGACGCGCCCGCGACGGCGATCTGTTCCCAGGCGTGCCGGGTGATCTCCGCCCGCACCTGGGCCCGGTACCGCTCCCTCGGCGTGTTCGTGTCCGTCGTCGCCATCGTCGTCCTCCACCCCTCCACATTCGGCTACACCCTCATGTGCGAGTGAGAAGTTATCACGGACCTGTTGACCCTTCATCCGGGCGTGCGTTACAACTTCTAACGAACGCATGAGCTTCTATCTACCTCGGAGGAGAACCCCATGTCCCCCCTTCGCGCCGCCTTCGTGACCGTTCCGGTCGTCCTCGGCCTCCTCGGCACCGCCGCCCCCGCCGGGGCCACCGGCTCCGCCGCCCCGCGCCCGGACCGCCCCCTCACCTGCCGGGGCCAGGGCGTCGACCCCGGGGCCCTGGTCCGGCACCGGGCCGAGACCGTCATCGACGCCCCGCTGTCCGTCATCTGGAAACTGCAGACGGACGTGGAGCGCTGGCCGGCCTGGCAGCGGCCCGTCACCTCCGTGGAGCGCCTCGGCCACGGCCCCCTCCGCCCCGGTGCGGCCTTCCGGTGGACGACGCCGATCCCCCCGAACCCGGCGACCCCCGCCACGCGTCTGGACATCACCTCGACCGTCCGGCAGATCGAGCGCCGTTCCTGCGTCCGCTGGACCGGACCCGCGACCGGCGAGGGGCTCCTCATCCACGGGGTCCACGTGTGGACCTTCACCCCGGTCGGGGGAGGCGTCCGGGTGAGCACCGAGGAGACCCACACCGGAGCCGAGGTCGAGGCGAACGTCCCCTTCGCGACGGCGCTGCTGCGCGAGGGCCTCGAAGCCTGGCTGCGCGACCTGAAGACCGCCGCCGAAGCCCGCGCGCCCCACCACGACACGCGCTGAGGCGCCCCGCGGTTCGCCGCTCAGAGGGTCTCGGCCGTGGCGGGTCCTGTGGTCGCCGCGGGTGTGGCAGTGCGTCAGCGGGATTCGTCCCGGGGCCCGACGGTCTCGGCGTGCCACCTGGCGACGTCAGCCGTGAGGTCATCGATCGAAGGACCGATCTTCGTACGGATGCCCTCCGGACCGAGGAACAGGGCCTTGAACGGCCAGGGTCCCTCCAGGTGGCCCACGTGTTCCTCGGTGTCGTCGGTCAGAACGGCCGTGTGCCCGCCGCCCAGGGTGACGACCCAGTAGACGCCGCCGCCCTCGGGATCGTGGAACACCTCGGTCCGGGCCGGATCGACGCCCGCCCCCAGCAGAGCGCCGATGACGCCGTACCGATGGGCGACGCCGGAAGATTCCGCCGTCTCCGTCCACGCCACCCTGGTCGCGGAAGGCGGTACGGGCCGCCGGTTCCCCGAGCGCCGGGGAGGCGGCACGGGGCCGGTCAGCGTGGGGCTCCGTCGATCAGGCGCTCCATCGCCGGAGCCGTCTTCAGGGCCGAGCCGGTGAGGATGACGACCGTGTCCTGGCCCGGTGCGATCACGCCCCGCCGGGCGAAGCCGGTGACGGCGGCGGCTGCCGTGGCGCTGGTGGGTTCCGCGTACAGGCCCTTGTGGGCCAGTCCCAGGACGGCCTTCTCGATGGACCGCTCCGGGACCGCGAGCATGTCGCCGCCCGAGGCGCGGATCGCGCGCAGCACTTCCGGGAGGCGTACGGGACGACGGATCGCGGTGCCCTCGGCGATCGTCGGGGCCGTGTCGACGGGGACCTCCGTCTCGGCTCCGGCGCGGAAGGACGCGTACAGCGGGGCGCAGTGGGCCGGTTGGGCCACCAGCAGGCGCGGCAGCCGGTCGATGCGGCCCGCCGCCAGCAGTTCCCCGAAGCCGATCGCGCAGCCGAGGACGGTGCTGCCCGCGCCGGCGACGGTGACCACGTTGTCGGGGGCGCGGAAGCCGAGGTCCTCCCAGATCTCGTAGGCGAGGGTCTTGGTGCCCTGGAGGAAGTACGGGTGCCAGTTGTGGCCCGCGTAGACCGCACCGGCCTCGGCTCGGCGTACGGCCTCGGCCGCGGTGGCGTCGCGGTCACCGGGGACGCACTCGATCTCCGCGCCGTACGCCCGGGTCTGGACGATCTTGGCGGGTGAGGTGTGCTCGGGGACGAGGACCCGGGCACGGATGCCCGCGGCGGCGCAGTACGCGGCGATCGACGAGCCGCCGTTGCCCGAGCTGTCCTCGATGATCTCGGTGACGCCGTGATGGGCGAGGTAGGAGACCAGCAGGCTGGCACCGCGGTCCTTGAAGCTCCCGGTCGGGTTGGCCCACTCCGTCTTGTACGAGACGGGCACGCCGTCCCATTCGCCCCCCAGGAGCGGGGTGTGGCCCTCTCCCAGGGTGACGGGGGCCAGGAGCGGGGGGAAGGCGGCCCGGTAACGCCAGAGCGAGCGGCGGGAGGTGTCCACGTCGGCGGGGGCGAGCCCGGTGAGTGGGGTGACGGTCAGGGGTGTCCCGTCGTCGCCGCGCCAGCGGTGCGGGTCGGTGAGGGGGTAGGTGCGGCCGGAGCGCTCGTCGAGATAGGCGGGGGCGGCAGGGCGGACGGTCGTCATGGGCGACAGGTTTCCAGAGGGGCGGAAGCTGTCAAGGTGACATACGTGCTCCACCCTTCCCGACCCGATGAGCGGGAACAAAGGACCTTGGTCCCTCTCACGCTCCTTGTACGGCGGAACACGGTCACTTCAGCGTCTGCCGACGGCTGTCCTGACGGGCTTCCCGACCCTGAGCGCCCGTGCTCCCGGAGCGGACGAGATCACCGGGAGGAGCGTGAACGCGACGGTCGGCCGGTCCCGGCGACGGACCGGGCTGGCTTGCCGTGGCGGGACCTGCGGCGGTCAGGGGGCCGTCTGTCGGGTGAGGCCGTCGAGGAGCAGGTTCAGGCCGAAGACGAACTCGTCGTCGGTGGCGACCGAGGTCAGGCTGTGGGCGGTGCCGGAGATGGCCGGGTGGGTGGACGGGTCGAGCCGACGGTAGAAGTCGGCGAGTGGCGGCCCGTCGGGTTCGCGCTGCTGGACGGCGAAGCCGATGACGTAGTGGCCGACGGCGGTGAAGGCGCGGGCCGCGAGTTCCGGGGGCAGTCCCGCGTCAAGGAGCGCGGCGAGGACGCGTTCGCGCTGGGCGAGCGCGTTGGGGCCCAAGGGGACGTGCGCGATGAGTGCGGGCAGCAGGTCCGGGTGTCGCAGCAGAGCGGCGCGCAGGCCGTGCCCCATGGCGGCGAGCACATCCTGCCAGCCGCCCGACGACGCGGGAGAGGCGGTGTCGACCTCGCCCAGGGCGAGGTCGACGACGAGGGTGATGATCTCGTCCTTGTTCGCGAAGTGCCGATAGAGGGTGGCGGTGCTGGAGCCGAGGGTGTCGGCGAGCATACGCAGCGAGAAGGCGTCCACACCGTGCTCGTCGATCAGCCGCAGTGCCGTGGCGACGATGCGGGCGGCATCGAGGGCGGGGCGTCCCCTGCCCCGGCGGGCCGTGTCGGGGGCGGCGGGCCGGGCGAGCCACCAGGCGGGACTTCCGGGCGCGGGGGAGGGACCGCCGCTGTGTGCGGAGGTGGTCGTCATGCGGTGTTCCTTGCCTCGCGGAGCCTGGGCCCGTGAGCGTTCGACGGGCGGGCCCCACGGTAGTGGGCCGCCCGGCGCCGGGAACGCGCGGTGTGCTGTTCCCGGCGGTGTCGTTCAGACGGTGTGGCGGGGCGGGGCGAGCCGTTGGAGGGCGTCGAGGAGGTCGTGGCCGGGGGCCGGGGCGGCGTCCGGCCGAAGGACGTGGCCGATGTAGCCGTCGGGACGGACCAGGACGAGGGTGTCGGTGGTGATGCCGTAGGCGCTCAGGAGGGCTTCTTCGTCCGGGGTGCGGGCCGTGACGGTCTTCAGGAGGGTGTGCCGGTGGAGCGCCGCGCCCGTGGTGGGCCACGGGAGGGCGGCGAGCGTCTCGGCGGCGTGGTGGCCGAAGGCGAGAGCGGTGAACTGGGGGCCGCGGTAGAGGTCGAAGAGCCGGGCGCCGTCCGGGGCGGGGGCGTCCGGGGCGCGGTCGCCGGGGCGCAGGGCGTCGGTGACCTGGCCTGCTAGGGGAGCGAGGGGGCCGCCGAAGTAGGACAGGCCGAGCTGACGCTCGTCGTCGCCCCGCGACAGGGCGCGGACGGCGGGCCGCTTGAGCCCGGCGTACAGCTCGGTGGAGCGGCCGAGGACCTTCGCCGCGACCGGGCGACGCTCCCCCTCGTAGCTGTCGAGCAGGGTGTCGGGGGCGCCTGCCAGTACCTGGTGGAGCTTCCAGCCGAGGTTGTAGGCGTCCTGGACGCCGGTGTTGAGGCCTTGGGCTCCGGCGGGAGTGTGCACGTGCGCGGCGTCGCCGCAGATGAGCAGCCGTCCGCGCCGGTAGCGGGTGGCCAGGCGGATGTTGGGGCGGAAGACGGACGCCCAGGTCAGGCCGTGCAGTCGCAGCGAGCGCCCGGCCCGGCGTCGCAGCAGGGCGGCCAGGGCTTCCTCGGAGAGGTCCGCGGGGTCGTCCGGCCGGATGGGGATCATCAGCTGGAACAGGTCGCCGGACGGCAGCGGGCAGGCGGCCGTGGAGCGTCCACCGGTGCGCGGCCAGACGTGCCAGCGGTCGCGGGAGAGCCCGTCGATCCGTGCGTCGGCGATGATCATCCGATCGGCTTCGTCGGTGTTCCCCTCGAAGGCGGCGCCGATCGACTTGCGGACCAGGCTGGACCCGCCGTCCGCGCCGACGACGTAGCGGGCGCGCAGCAGTCGGCCGTCAGTGGTCCCGACGGTGGCGGCGTCGGCGTCCTGGACGCACTGCTCGACCGGGGTGCCGAATTCGATCGCGGCGCCGTGCACCACCGCCGCCGCGTACAGCAGGGCGGTCGTCGCGTACTGGGGGAGAAGCAGGATTCCGGGGTAGGGGGTGGCGGCGGCGGGGGCGGGGCGCTGCATCTGCCAGGACTTGGTGAACGGGCCGACGTGCAGGCCCATCGGCGGGTAGGGGCCGCCGGCGGCGCGGGCCGCGTCGATCACGCCGAGGTCGTCGAAGACTTCCAGGGTGCGTGGCTGCACGCCCTTGGCCCGCGAGCCTTCGAACGTTCCGCGGTCGCGCTCCAGTACCCGGACGGCCATGCCCCGCCGGGCAAGGTCCAGGGCGAGGGTGAGGCCGACGGGCCCGGCTCCGACGACGATCACGTCCGCGTCGTACGACGTGTGGCGGTGCTGCTTCTCGGTCACGCTGAATCCCCGTGTCTCCGTTGGCGATGGATCCGGTGCATTGTTACGGCTACACCGTAGCCGAAAATAGATGGTGCCCGGGTCCGTCCTGGCGACGGGCGTTGCGGAACCCCTCACCCGGCACGGGGGCGCCCGAAGGGGCGGTGGCCGAGCGGAAGGGGAGCGGTGCGGCGGCCTGTTCGATCCGGACACGCTGTTCGACTTCGACCCCGACCCCGACCCCGACCCCGACCCCGACTTCGACCTCGACAGCGCCGAGCGCCCGGAGGCGGCCATTGGCGACGCCTCGTACTCGGGCATGTCCTTCGGCCTCCGCGAGACGCGCGGCTTCCGCTTCGTCCGCACCTCCGGGACCAGGCCGACCAGCGGTTCTGTCACGAGGATGCGCCCGTGCTCGACGGCGAGGAACCGGGCGGCGCCCACGGGCCGCCGGACGCCATCGCCCCCCACGGGGCGAACTCGGGCAGGACGAAGGCGCGTCGGCCGGACATCGTGCGAGGGGTCGGCGAGCGGTACGACAATGCGCTCCACCGCACCGCCGCCTACCGGCCCCGCTGCCGAGCGGACCGTGACGCGCGGATGGCGGCGGGGCGGGTTCGAGTCGCATCCGGGCGCGGTCGGGGTCCTGTCGGCCTACTGCGGTGAGCCGGGACCGGTGTTCCACGCCCTGGGCCGTGCTCAGGAGTCCACGGTCCACGGACTCCGCCGGGTGGCGGAGGGGGCCGCTGGCTCTCCGTGCGATCGGTGGGCCTGCGAGAACCCGGGCACACGATCCACGTGTGCGGAACAAAGCACATCGCGGGGCTCCACAAGCGAGGCCGGGCGGTCGAGTGTTCGCGGGGCAGTAGTGGTGACTGGTTCCGGAGGCGGGTCAGGAGACTTCGTGGACCCGTTGGCTGGTCAGTTCGTACCGGGCGCCGAT
>NZ_JBIUZD010000005.1:0-519467 GCF_044744885.1 Streptomyces sp. NPDC087215 | reverse complement strand
ACGCCGACACCAAGCTGGTGATCGCGGCGGCACGGCCGGTGCCCGGCAACACCGCGGACGCGAAGGCCTGGCGGGACTCCGGCCTGGCCACCGTCTGCCAGGGCATGACCGTGCTGGCCGACGGCGCCTACATCAACACCGGACTCGTCGTCCCACACCGCAAACGCCCCGGCCGAGCGCTGCTACCCGGCGAAGAGGAAGACAACGCCGAACACCGCAAGGTCAGGGCCCGCGTCGAGCACGCCTTCGCCCGCATGAAGCACTACAAGATCCTCCGCGACTGCCGACAGCGCGGCAACGGCCTCCACCACGCCGTCCAAGCCGTCGCCCACATGCACAACCTCGCCATGGCAGCATGACCAGACCAGCCCGAAACCGGCCCTGACCTGCCCAGACACAACCTTCTGCAACACGCTTTAGGCCGTGTTTCGAAAGTCCCGCCTGCCTGGCGACGTCTGGCACGCACGCTCGTGCCTGGCGGTCGGCGCCCTCGCTGCCGCTGGTCGGGTGCCCGCGACGGCCGGTCGCGCTGCGCCCGCCCGCGCCCGCCCGTGTCCGCCGCGTTCGCCTCCGGCTCGGCCACCCTGGTCTTCCTTCGCTACGGTCGCCCCGCGTCCGCCTGCGTCCCCCGTGTCCGCCCGTGTCTCCCGCGTCCCCACGTGTCGTCCCCGTCCGCCCCCCGGACGCCTCGTGCCCGTGGGCCACCCGGCCCCGTCGGGGAACGCGCCACCCGTCCTCCGGGCGGAGGGGTGGACCTTTCGCGGGCTTCCGGCGCGGGGGATCGGCTCGTGTGTCCCGGAGGCGGGCCGCCGGATGGGGCGCCTTCCATGGCGCCAACTGCGGGGACGTTCGCGGTGAGGGGCCAAGGAGTGCGCGCGGGGGACGTACCGGCTCCGGGGGCGGCGGTTCAGGGGGCGGGGCCCCCGGTGTCAGGGTCGGCCGCCTTCCGTCGGTTCCCGGCCGATCCGTATCTCTTCGTGCAATTCCGTATCCGCTGTGTGAAGGTCAGGCGTAAGCTCCGGCATATGCGGATCGAGGTTTCCCGGAGACCCTTGGCGGCGCCCGGACCGGCGGAGGGAGAAGTCAGATGACCGAAAGCGGCCCCGTCCTCGTCTGGCTCGTCGTCCGGCAGGACGACAACGGCAACCGCTACCGGGTGGGGCGGTACGCGACCGAGGACGAAGCGCAGAAGATCGCCGACAGCCTCGACGACCGGGGCCACAAGCAGCTCTACTGGGTCGAGCGCATCGGCAGCCCCGCCCTCTGACCCGCCGGACCCCGCCCGGCCCCAGGTCCTGACGGCCCCGACCGGCCCGCCCCTCCGGCGAGCACGCTCCGGACAGGGCGACCGGCCCCGACGGCCCGCGCGGGCGAGAGCGCCGGTGGCCCGCCCGGCCCCGGGCTCCGAGGCCCCGGGCTCCGACGGCCCCGCCGAGCGCCTCGCGGGCCGGGCGCCCCGGCCCGGGACCGGGCCTGGGGCCGTGGCCGGGCTAGGCTCGCGCCCATGACGGATCGCACCTCCCGCCCCACCCCGCCCCCCGGGCCCGTCGTGGTCGTCGCGGGCGCCCTCTACGACCGGGGGCGGCTCCTCGCCGCCCGCCGCAGCGCCCCCGCCGAGCTGGCGGGCCGCTGGGAACTGCCCGGCGGCAAGCTCGAACCGGGCGAGACCCCCGAGGCGGCCCTCGTCCGGGAACTGCGCGAGGAACTCGGCGTCGAGGTCGAACCGGGGGAGCGCATCCCCGGCGAATGGCCGCTCAAACCCGGCTACGTCCTGCGGGTGTGGACCGCCCGGCTGCTCTCCGGTGAACCCCGCCCGCTGGAGGACCACGACGAACTCCGCTGGCTGACCCGGGCCGAACTGGACTCCGTCGACTGGCTCGACCAGGACCGGCCCGCCGTCGCGGAAGCCGCGCGCGGGCTCCCCGCGACCCCCGTGACCGGAGCACACGGCTGAGTCCCTACGCCGTTCGTGCCACCGTGCGCCCGCTGTTGCGCCCAGCGCGATATCTCGTACCAAATTACGGGTATGTCCTGAATGACCCGTTGGAAGAGGACGTGGGCCTTCCTGCTGACGCACGGCTGGGGAAGTGATCGGGTGTGATCGACACCGACGGCGACCGCGCCGAGTGGAACTTCCCGGCGGAGGCGAACGCCGTGCGCACGGCACGCCACGCCGTGCGCGAGACGCTGCGGGCCTGGAAACTCGACTCGGAGCTCGGAGATCTGACCGTCCTGCTGGTCAGCGAGCTGGTGACCAACTCCCTGCGGTACGCGTCGGGGCCCATCGGAGTGCGTCTGGTCCGCCCCGACCGGGACCGGGCCGACCCCTCGCACCCGCCTGGGCTCCTGGTGGAGGTCTCCGATCCGCTTCCGGATCCGCCGACCGAACGCGCCCCGGGACCGGAGGACGAAGGGGGGCGCGGACTCGGTCTCGTGGCCTGTTCCGCACGCCGCTGGGGAACCCGTAAGGGAAGTCAGGGCAAAACCGTATGGTTCGAGCTGGCTCTGCCTGGTGAGTAAACAGGAAGGGACGACGATCACCGGTACTCGGCGTCAGGCGAACGAGACCACCCTGTGATCGTGAACGTCGTGCCGCCGGTGCCCGAGGTGCTGAATACTGCGGGCATGGCCGGTCCGGTGCGGTGAGCTGGAGGGGACGGTCGCGTGAGCGAGATACCTGAGACGGCGAGCGGCGGCGTCATGTGGCACAGCAGCCCGCCCGGCTCCATCTACGACTACATCCGGGTGGCGTCCTTCTCGATCGGGCCCGACGGCCTCGTCGAGCAATGGAGCCGACGGGCCGTCGACCTCTTCGGAGTCACCGCCGAAGAGGCCAGGGGCAAGGATCCCGTCGAAGCCTTCATGCCCGCCGACCTGCGCGAGCGCGGGCGGCGCAGGGTCCGGGAGATCCTCGACGGCAAGGAGTGGACGGGCCTCGTCCCGTTCCGCGTACCCGGCGAGGACCGGCCCCGAGGCATCGCCGAGATGTACGTCATGCCCAGCGAGACCCCCAGCGGGGAGCGGGCCGCGCTCTGCATCGTCGTCGATGTGCGCGCCCTGCGCCGGATCGAGACCGACCTCGCCGCCTCACAGGCGATATTCGGCCAATCCCCCTTCGGTTTCCTCCTCTTCGGCACCGACCTCACCGTCAAGCGGGCCAACCGGCGGTTCGCCACCGTCTTCGGCGGCTCCGCCGACGACCACCGGGGCCGTACCGTGCACGACTACCTCGGCCGCGCCGAGGCCGACCGGCTGACCGCCGCCCTCCGCAGGGTCCTCGACACCGGGGAGTCCGTCACCGACTTCGAGATCGTCGGCGCCGCGCCCGGCGCCAGGGACCGCCGCCACTGGTCCGTCAACCTCTACCGGGTGCACAGCGGCTCGGGCCGCCCCATCGGCGTCGCGGGCCTCGGCATCGACATCACCCGCCGCCACAACACCGCCAGGGAAGCCGCCAGCGCCCGCCGCAACCTCGCCCTCCTCAACGAGGCGGGCGCCCGCATCGGCAACTCCCTCGACCTGGAGGCCACCGCCCGCGCCCTCCTCGACGTCGCCGTCCCCGGCTTCTGCGACCTGGCCTCCGTCGACCTCTACCAGGGCCTGCTCACCGGCGACGAAGCACCACCGGGCCGGTGGGGCAGCTCCCACGACATCGGCTACGGAGCGGGCAGCGCCGAACTGCGCAGGGTCGCCTTCGCCAGCGCCGTCTCGGACGCCGCCCTGAGAACCGACGGCGACCACGAACCCGGCAGCGGCTGTTGCGGCCCCGAACACATCGAGGTCGGCGCCGTCCACCGCTACCCCTTCAACTCGCCGTGCGCCGGAGCCCTGCGGACCGGCCGCCTCCGGACCGTGCCCGGCTCCGGGGGCGACCTCGTCCGGTCCACCCTGGTCGTCCCGATGACCGCCCACGACACCGTCGTCGGCCTCGTCCGGTTCTCCCGCACCAAGGGCAGCGAACCCTTCGGCGAGCGCGACCGGGCCCTCGCCGCCGAACTCGCCGCCCGCGCCGCCGTCTCCATCGACAACGCGCGCCTCTACCGCCGCGAGCACGAGCGCGCCCTCATCCTCCAGCGCAGCCTCCTGCCGCCCGGCGACCCGGAGGCGGCCGGACTCGACATCGCCTGCCGCTATCTGCCCGGGACCGCCGCCACCGAGGTCGGCGGCGACTGGTTCGACGTCATCGAACTCCCCGGACACCGCACCGCCCTCGTCATCGGGGACGTCATGGGCCGGGGACTGCGCGCCGCCGTCGCCATGGGCGAACTGCGCACCGCCGTCCGCACCCTCGCCCAGCTCGATCTGGAACCCGCCGAAGTCCTCTCCCACCTCGACGAGATCGCCCGGGGGCTCGGCGCCCCCATCGGCGCCCAGCAGTCCCGCACCCACAAGGGCCGGGGCCCCGAACTCTCCGAGGTCTACCTCGCGACCTGCGTCTACGCCGTCTACGACCCGGTGACCCGCCGCTGCACCTTCGCCAACGCCGGGCACCTCCCGCCGGTCCTCGTCGAACCCGGCAAGGCAGCCGCCCTGCTCGACGTACCCCCCGGGATGCCGCTCGGCGTCGGCGGCGAACCCTTCGAGGAGGTCGAGGTCGAACTGCCCGAGGGCGCGCTCCTCGCCCTCTACACCGACGGCCTCGTCGAGTCCCGCGACCACCCCCTGGACGAGGGCCTGAGCGCCTTCCAGCGGGCCCTCACCGACCCCGTCCGCCCGCTGGAGGACGTCTGCGACCGGGTCCTCAGCACCCTGAACACCGGGCACGGCGAGGACGACATCGCCCTGCTCATGGCGAGGATCCAGGGACTGCCCGGCGAGGCGGTCGGCGACTGGCAGCTGCCCAGGGAGCCCCGCTCGGTCGGCCGCGCCCGGGAACTCGCCCGCGCGCAGCTGGGGGCCTGGGGCCTCGAAGGACTCGTGGACACCGTCGAACTCCTCGTCAGCGAACTCGTCACCAACGCGCTCCGGTACGGCGAGGGCGAGATCCGGCTGCGGATGCTCCGCGACCGCACCCTCGTGTGCGAGGTGTGGGACGCGGGGCTCGTCCAGCCGCGCCGCCGCCGCGCCAAGGACACCGACGAGGGCGGCCGGGGCCTCCAGCTCGTCGGGCTCCTCAGCTCCTCGTGGGGCGCGCGGCGGACCCCGCGCGGCAAGACCGTCTGGTTCGAACTGGACCTCCCGGACGGCGAGGGCACGGCGGAACCCACGGTGGAACAGCTCCTGAGCATGTTCTGAACCCCGGCCCGGCTCTGAGGGGGTCCCGGGCCGCCCCGGCCCTGCCCGTCCCGGGCCGCCCCGGCCCGGTCCTGCCTCGTCCCGGCCCCGCCGGGTCCTGCCCTGTCCCGGCTGCCCCGGCCGTCGCCCGAGCCGTTCCGCCGTGACCGGTCGTCGTCCCGGTCCCGGCCGTCACTCCTTGAGCGCGGCCAGCCGGGCCTCGATCTCGGCGGTGTCGCCCAGCGCGTCCAACCGCTCGAACTGCGCGTCGAGGGAGGAGGCCGCGAGTTCCTCCTTGCCCAGGGCCCGCGCCTCCTCCCGGCGCACCTTGTCCTCGAACCGGCCCAGTTCGCCGGCCGGGTCGAGGACGTCGATGTTCCGCACCGCGTCCGTCATCGTGTTCCGTGCCCGCGCCGACCGGGCGCGGGCCACCAGTTCGTCCCGCTTGGCCGTCAGCTCGCCCAGCTTGGCCCGCATCTGGTCGAGGCCGGTCCGCAGCTTCGCCACCACCTCGGTCTGGGCGGCGATCGTCGGCTCCGCCGTCCGCGCCTCCTTCTCCGACTGGAGCTGACGGCCGAGCGCCACCTTCGCCAGGTTGTCGAAGCGGTCCGCCTCCGCCGTCTGTCCGGCGCCGCGCAGCGCGTCGGCCTTCCGGCTGGCGGCGAGCGCCTTGCCGCCCCACTCCTTCGCCGCCGCCACGTCCTCCTGGTGGTCCTGCTCCATCAGCCGGAGGTTCCCGATGGTCGAGGCGACCGCCTCCTCCGCCTCCCCGATGTTGCCCGTGTACTCGCGTACCAGCTGGTCCAGCATCTTCTGCGGGTCCTCCGCCTGGTCGAGCAGGGCGTGGATGTTGGCCTTCGCCAGTTGGGTCACCCGGCCGAGGACGGTCTGCTTGCTCATGGCGCTGCTCCTTGTGGGGGACGGAGAGGGGAGGGAGAGGGTGGGGGAGTGGGGGGAGTGGGGGTACGGGCGTGAGGTCGTCGTTCCGGTCGCCGCCGGGGCTCAGAAGCGGCCGCCACCGCCGAGCCGGCCGCGGGTGCCGCTGCCGCCGAAGCTGCCGGGCCCGCCGGAGCCCCCGGAGCCGCGGGGACCCCGGCCGTATCCGCCGCGTCCGCCGCCGAACAGCCCGCCGAGGATGATGCCGCCGAGCACCGCGCCGCCGAGCCCGCCACCGGTTCCGGCCGTCCCGAACGGCCCGCCGGGCCCGCCGGGACCGGGGCCGTCTCCGGGGCCGTTCGGGTTGCCGTAGGTCCGTACGTCCCGCTCGGCGAGGTCCTGGGCGCGGCGGGCGAGCGCGTCCGCCCGCTGGGCCTCGGCGAGGGCGGCGGCCGGTTCGTCGGCCCCGGCCAGCGCCCCGGCCTCCTCCAGATGCCGCTGGGCCTCGGCCAGCCGGGTCCTGGCCTCGGCCCCGACCGCGCCCCGGTGCGTGGTGACGTAGTCCGCGGCGGCGCCGACCGCCGAGCGGGCCGTCAGCATCGCCTGGCCGAGGAGCGCACGGGCGCGCCGGTCGCCCGAGGCGTGCTCCCTGGCCCCCGCCAGGGCCTCGTCGAGCGCCGTGTCGGCCTCCTCGACCCGGCGGAGCGCGTCGATCGGGTCGTACCGTCCGGTGTCCACGGTGCGCCGGACCTCGGTGAGCACCGACTCGGCGCGGGCGATCCGGCCCCGGAGGTCCGCGGTGACCGCGCCGTCCCGGGTGCCCTCCAGCAGCCCCCGGGCCTCCGCGAGGTCGGCGTCGGTCTCGGCGAGGGCCCCGGTCAGCCGGCCGGCCGCCTCGGCCAGTTCCCGGGCCCGCCGGTCCACGGCCCCGATCAGCCGGGCCGCCTGGTCCACGGCTCCCTCGGCGGCCCGGATGTGGACGGCGGCCCCGCCGTTGTCCCCGGCATCGATCCGCTGGTGGGCCTGGTTGACATGGGCCGTCGCGAAGACCAGCCGGTCCTTGGCCTGCTCGACGTCGCCGCCGACGGGGGCGGAGGCGGTGTCGGCGTACCGCTCGCGCAGGGCGGCCAGGGTCGCCTCGGCGGTGCCCGTCCGGCCGGTCTGCTCGCGGAAGGCGGCCTCGACGGCCACCAGGGCCTCGGGCGCGGTCCGTTCCAGGGCCCGGAGCCGGTCGAAGTCCTCGGTCTCGGCGTCGAGCCGGGCGTCGGCCTCGGCGCAGCCGCGCAGGATCTCCGTGAGCAGCTCCCGGCGGGTGGCGTCGTCCTCGGGGAAGGCGTCGTCGAGCCGCTGGCGCAGCCGGAAGGCGGCCGTCAGCCGTTCCTCGGCGAAGGCGACCGCCTCGGTGAAGGGGCGGACGGCCTCGTCGCCGAACTGGGCGGTGGCGAAGCCGAGTTCCTCCCTGCTGGTGCGGACGGCGTCGTCGGTGGCGACCAGGGCCCTGCGGGCCTCCCCGTCGAGCGCGTCGAGGGACGGCGGGGCGGTTTCGGCGGGCGGGCCCCAGCCCCGGTCGCCGCCGGGGGTGGTGCGGGTCTCGGTCCTGCGGCGCCTCTTGACGTACGCGTACGCCGCCACGGCCCCGGCGCCGCCGACGAGCACCACGGGCAGCACCAGGTCGGTGGCGGAGCCGCCGTCGTCGGGGGCGGGTCCGGGGTCGGCGGGTCCGGGGGTGATGACGGGGACGGGCACGGGCAGGTCGGCGAGGACGGCCGTGTAGCCGTCGGCGGCGCCGATGGCGGCGCCCGCCCAGTCGTTCTGCCGGAGCGCGGGTTCGATCGCGGTGCGGGCGACGTCGTCGAGCTGGGCGCGGGTGAAGCGGGAGGCCGGGTCGGCGGAGTAGCCGTACCGGCGGTCGTGGGTGGCGACGGCGAGGAGCAGGTCGTCGGCGCCCAGGCCGTTGCGCTGGGCGGTGGCGTCGGCCCAGTCCTGTCCGCCGCGCCCGGAGAAGTCGCGGACGTAGACGACGAAGAGCTGGACGCGCCGGGCGTCGTAGAGCCGGCCGAGGGCCTGGACCACGGCGGGGCGGCGGTCGCCGAGGGCGTCCACCCGGTCGGTGATCTGGCCGTCCCGGGACAGGGTGACGGGGTCGTCGGCCTGCGCCCCCTGGACGGCGGGCACCAGGAGCCACCACGCCGCCGCCAGTACCGAGAGGAGGGCTCGGGTGGCTCGTCGCGGCACACGGGTGGCTTTTCGCATCACAGAAGGGAGGTTATGTCCGCATATGGGGGTCCGCGACCGGGAGGGCGGGGTGGAGTCGGGGCCGGGGGCGGGTCGGGGTCAGGGGTGGGGGAGGGGCCCCGATTGGGCCGCAAGGGTGGGATTTTCGGACATGGCGCCGTGTCGTGATGGCCGGATCTTCATCGTCCTTTTCATTGGATGAGTCATAGGTGTGATCATCTCCAAATGTAATGAATCTGGACGAAGGGGTACATGTCATGTCCCAGATCGGCGCCCCTCGCGGGAGGACATGCTCCAGGAGCCCCCGCTCCCGCACGCTCCGCTCCGTCGCCACCCTCAGCAGCGCGGTCCTCGCCGTCACCGTCCTCGCCGGATGCAGCTCCGGCGACCCGGCCGACGAGATTTCCGGCGCGGCACAGGACAACGCGCCCGCCACCCGCGACAAGGTCGCCGACGGGGGCACCCTGCGCTGGGCCGTCGACGCCCTGCCCACCACCCTGAACGCCTTCCAGGCCGACGCCGACGGCACCACCAGCCGCATCGCCGGGGCGGTGCTCCCCTCCCTCTACACCCTCGACGCCCGGGGCAGGCCGCAGCTGAACCCCGACTACCTGGAGTCCGCGCAGGTCGTCGAGACGGAGCCCAAGCAGGTCGTCCTCTACAAGCTCCACCAGCAGGCCGTGTGGAGCGACGGGCGCGAGATCGGCGCCCCCGACTTCGTCGCCCAGTGGCGGGCGCTGAGCGGCCGGGACACCGCGTACTGGACCGCCCGGAACTCCGGCTACGAGCGGATCGAGAAGATCGAGAAGGGCAAGAACGACCTGGAGGTCCGGGTCACCTTCGCCAAGCCCTACGCCGACTGGCAGTCCCTCTTCACCCCGCTCTACCCGAAGCAGGTGATGGGCTCCCCGAACGCGTTCAACGACGGGGCCCGCACCACGCTGAAGGCCACCGCGGGACCGTTTCTGCTGAAGTCGGTCGACCGGCAGAGCGGGGACGTCACCCTCGTCCGCAACCCCCGCTGGTGGGGACAGACCGCCAAGCTCGACAGCCTCGTCCTCAAGGCCGTGCCCCGCGCCGACCGCACCCAGGCCCTCGCCGACGGCACCCTCGACCTCGCCGAGATCGACCGCGCCACCGCCGACCGGATCTCCCTCGCGCTCCGCGACGCCCGCGCCGGACGCAGCGGAGCGCAGGCCGCCCTCGCCCACGGCCCCGGCTCCGGGATCACCCCCGGCAAGGCCCTGAGGTCCTGGGCCCTCGCGCACGGCTCCGACGAGGAGAAGGCCGAGGAGGTCCGGGCAGCCCGCGCCGAGAACCAGGAGGCCGTCGCCCGCTACGCGAGCGCCCAGACCACCCTCACCAGGTACACCGTCCGCAAGTCCCTGGAACCCGCCTACACCCAGCTCTCCCTGAACGGCGAGTCCGGACCGCTCTCCGACGAACGGGTGCGCCGGGCCGTGGCCCGCGCCCTCAACCGCCAGGAACTCGCCGACTCCGTCCTCAAGCCGCTCGGCCTCCCCGCGAACCCGCCCGGCAGCCACCTCGCCCTCGAGGGCCAGGCCGCCTACGCCGACAGCAGCGACGCGCTCGGCGGCCAGGACGCCAAGGAGGCGCGCGCCCTGCTCGCCGACGCGGGCTGGGTCCCCGGCGGCGCCACCCGGAAGCCCGCCGGGACCAAGGCGGGCAGCGAGGCCGACAAGCAGGCGAAGGCGGAGAAGGCGGAGAAGGCGGAAAAGGGGGAGGGCTCCGGCGACGCCGGGAAGGCCGGGGACTCCACCGACGCCAGGAAGAAGGGGAGCGACGCCCCCTCCGACGAGGGCCTCTACATCGTCGGCGACGACAAGCCCGGCGACCGCCATGCCGTCGCCCTCGGCGAGGACGGCCCCGGGAGCGGCACCGCCGTCCTTGCCCCGGCTCCCGCCGCCGCCCGCCAGAGCGCCGCCCTCCTCGCCCGCGCCGAGGCCCTCGACACCGGTACGGGCGCCGCCGCCCACGCCGCCCGGACCGTCGCCCGGACCGACAAGGGCGTCGCCGGGGCCTACGCCCCGCGCGGCTCCGCCGCCCCCGCGGCCGTGCCCCGGGCCAACCAGGCCCTCGGCAAGGACGGCAAGCCGCTCGTCCTCCGCTTCGTCCTGCCGTCCGGCCCCGGCTCCGAGTCGCTGCGCGCGGTGGGCGACCGGATCGTCCGGATGCTCGACGCGGTCGGCATCCGCACCGCCGTCACCAAGGTCTCCGACGAGAGCTTCTTCAAGGACCACGTGGCCTCCGGCGACTACGACCTGGCCCTCTACTCCTGGCCCGCCTCCGCCTTCCCCGCGACCGACGCCCGGCCGATCTTCGCCAAGCCCGAGCCCGCCTCGGACGGCTCCCTGCTCGTCGAGCAGAACTACTCGCGGGTCGGCACCGACCGCATCGACCAGTTGTTCGACCAGGCGGCGAGGACCCTCGACGAGGACGAGGCCCGCGACCTGGTCCGTCAGGCCGACGCCCGGATCTGGGCCGCCGCCGGATCGATTCCCCTCTACCAGCGCCCGCAGCTCGCCGCGGCCAGGGCCGAGCTGGTGAACGCCGGTGCCTGGGGCCTGGCCGCCCCCCGCTACCAGGACATCGGCTTCAAGAAGCCCGAATCCCCCAAGAGCAGGGAAAAGAACCAGTAAGACCCTGAAATCGCAGGTCACAACCTCAGAAGCAGCTCAAGTTCCTTGCCCGCCGGTGACCCCGGCGGGCAGGATCGCGTCGGCCCCTTGACCCGGCCGCACGACCTCCCCCACACCCCCGGGCCCCCGGCGACCTCTCCGCGACCTCTCCGCGGCCTCTCAGCGATCTCTACCGGGGAAGCCCCTTGCGCGGCAGCCCCGTACCATAGGACATAGCCGTGGCGCGTCCGCCCGGCGGGCGTACGAGGAACTGACGCCGCATCCCACGATCCGAGAGAAGCGCAAGCACCCATGCCCACGCGCCACGACATCCGTAACGTCGCCATCGTCGCCCACGTCGACCACGGCAAGACGACCATCGTCGACGCCATGCTCAAGCAGGCCGGTGCCTTCGCCGCCCACCAGCACCTCGACGACCGCATGATGGACTCGAACGACCTGGAGCGTGAGAAGGGCATCACGATCCTCGCCAAGAACACGGCGGTGAAGTATCACCCCAAGGACGGCGGGGCCCCGATCACGATCAACATCATCGACACCCCCGGCCACGCCGACTTCGGCGGCGAGGTCGAGCGCGGTCTGTCGATGGTGGACGCGGTCGTCCTCCTCGTGGACGCCTCCGAGGGCCCGCTCCCGCAGACCCGCTTCGTGCTGCGCAAGGCCCTCCAGCAGCGCCTGCCCGTCATCCTCTGCATCAACAAGACGGACCGCCCGGACTCCCGGATCGACGAGGTCGTCAACGAGACCTACGACCTCTTCCTCGACCTGGACGCGGACGAGGACCAGATCGAGTTCCCGATCGTCTACGCCTGCGGCCGTGACGGCGTCGCCTCGCTGACCAAGCCGGCGGACGGCACCGTCCCCGCCGACAGCGAGAACCTGGAGCCGTTCTTCTCCACCATCCTGGAGCACGTCCCGGCCCCCTCGTACGACGAGGAGGCGCCCCTCCAGGCCCACGTCACCAACCTCGACGCCGACAACTTCCTCGGCCGCATCGCGCTGCTCCGCGTCGAGCAGGGCGAGCTGCGCAAGGGCCAGACGGTCGCGTGGATCAAGCGGGACGGCACGGTCTCCAACGTCCGCATCACCGAGCTGATGATGACCGAGGCGCTCACCCGCAAGCCCGCCGAGGTCGCCGGCCCCGGTGACATCTGCGCGGTCGCCGGCATCCCCGACATCATGATCGGCGAGACCCTGGCCGACCCGGAGAACCCGATCGCGCTGCCGCTGATCACGGTCGACCAGCCGGCCATCTCCATGACCATCGGCACCAACACCTCGCCGCTCGTCGGCCGCGGTGGCACGGGCAAGGGCGCGGAGGCCAAGTCCGCGGTCAAGCAGCGCAAGGTCACCGCCCGCCAGGTCAAGGACCGCCTCGACCGCGAGCTGATCGGCAACGTCTCGCTCCGCGTGCTCGACACCGAGCGCCCGGACGCCTGGGAGGTCCAGGGCCGTGGTGAGCTGGCGCTCGCCATCCTGGTCGAGCAGATGCGCCGCGAGGGCTTCGAGCTGACCATCGGCAAGCCGCAGGTCGTCACCAAGGAGGTCGACGGCAAGACGCACGAGCCCGTCGAGCGCCTCACGGTGGACGTCCCCGAGGAGCACATGGGCGCGGTCACGCAGCTCATGGGCATCCGCAAGGGCCGTATGGACAACATGTCGAACCACGGCTCCGGCTGGGTCCGCATGGAGTTCGTCGTCCCGTCCCGCGGCCTCATCGGCTTCCGTACGGAGTTCCTCACCAACACCCGCGGTACGGGCATCGCCCACTCCATCCACGAGGGTCACGAGCCGTGGTTCGGCACCCTGACCACCCGTAACAACGGTTCCCTGGTCGCCGACCGCGCCGGTGCCGTCACCGCCTTCGCGATGACGAACCTCCAGGAGCGCGGCGTCCTGTTCACCGACCCCGGCACCGAGGTGTACGAGGGCATGATCGTCGGCGAGAACTCGCGCTCCGACGACATGGACGTGAACATCACCAAGGAGAAGAAGCTCACCAACATGCGCTCCGCCTCCGCGGACTCCTTCGAGGCGATCGTCCCGCCGCGCAAGCTCTCCCTGGAGCAGTCCCTGGAGTTCTGCCGCGACGACGAGTGCGTCGAGGTCACCCCGGAGGCCGTGCGCATCCGCAAGGTGATCCTGGACCAGAACGCGCGCGGTCGCAGCGCCTCCCGCGCCAAGAACAACTGACCGGACGAGATCGCCCGAGCGCGCCCGCATACCGCCGATGACGGCGGGGTAGATCACGGACATGTGATCCACTCCGCTCTCGGCTGACGGGACGTCAGCACCGGAGCCCGGACCCCCATGGACATGGTGGGGGTCCGGGCTTTTCGTCAACTCCGGTCAACTCGATTTCGAAGGCCAGGTGTCCGCATATCGGCCATCGCTCTCCGGTACGCGTGTTAACGGTCCGTTTCGGGGGTGTCTGTCTGTGCTCACTTTGTCCGGATTTCGGTATCCGGACACTTGGTGATGTTGTCAAAACGAGACCACTTAAGTGTGGTTTACAGCCCGGACGTACTTAATAGTTGGCTCCATTGAGCTCGGGTCAATGGGTCACGCACTGTGGGGAGTGCCGACTCACGAGCACACTCGGGGTACGTGAGTCCAAAGCCGTCAGGGGTGTCGGCTGAACTCGGAGTACCCCTCTTGTAGTGACAAAGTGGACTCATGAGGAGGAACCCATGCGCGGTGCCAAGAGCGCCAAGTGGGTAACGGGCGCGATCATCGTTGCCCTTGCTGCGACCGCCTGTGGCGGGGGTAAGAGCGACGGCGGCAGTGACGCCAAGGGCGCTGTTGACCCGAACGGAATCTTCTCCATCGAGCTGGGTGAGCCGGAGAAGCCGCTGCTCACCGGTGACACGATGGAGTCCAACGGCTCCGCCGTCATGGCCGGCCTGTTCTCGACCCTGGTCGACTACAAGGCCGACGGCTCGCTCGAGATGATCAACGCCGAGTCGGTCACCACGACGGACTCGAAGACGTGGACCGTCAAGCTCAAGCCGGGCTGGACCTTCCACGACGGCACCCCGGTGACCTCCAAGTCCTACGTGGACGCGTGGAACTGGAACGCCAACGTCAAGAACGCCCAGGGTCTGTCCTCGTGGTTCGCGGACATCAAGGGCTTCGAGAAGGTCCACCCCGAGGGTGAGGGCGCCAAGCCCACCTCCGACAAGCTGGACGGTCTGACCGTCGTCGACGAGAACTCCTTCAAGATCGAGCTCTCGAAGGCCGTTCCGTACTTCGGTCACAAGCTGGCGTACATCGTCTTCGCCCCGCTCCCGGAGTCCTTCTACAAGGACCCGGTCGCCGGTGGCCAGAAGCCGGTCGGCAACGGTCCCTACAAGTTCAAGAGCTGGGACCACAAGAAGAAGATCGAGATCACTCGATTCGACGGCTACAAGGGCCCGAACAAGGCGAAGAACGGCGGTGTGGTCTTCAAGAACTACACCACCCTCGAGGCCGCGTACGAGGACCTGAAGTCCGGCAACGTCGACGTCCTGCGTCAGATCGCGCCGAAGGACCTCCCGGTCTACCGCCAGGACCTCGGCGACCGCGCCGTGGACCAGCCGTACTCCGCGGTCCAGACCATCGCCGTCGCCTTCTACGCCGACCAGTGGAAGAAGCCGAAGCCGATCGACCCGCGCGTCATCCAGGGTCTGTCGATGGCGATCGACCGCGCCACCATCACCAAGACGGTCCTCCAGGGCACCCGTGAGCCCGCGACCGGCTGGGTCGCCAAGGGCGTCCTGGGCTTCCAGGAGGACGGCGGCGCCGGCGTCACCAAGTTCGACCCGGCGAAGGCCAAGGAACTGATCAAGGCCGGCGGCGGCGTCCCCGGCAACAAGATCTCGATCCAGTTCAACGCCGACGGTGGACACAAGGAGTGGGTGGACGCGGTCTGCAACTCCATCCAGCAGTCCACCAGCGTCCAGTGCGTCGGCGACGGCAAGCCGGACTTCCAGGCCGACCTGACCGCTCGCAAGACCAAGCAGGTCAAGTCCCTGTACCGCTCCGGCTGGGTGCTCGACTACCCGGTGAACGCCAACTTCATCTCGGACCTGTTCCGTACGGGTGCGGCGGGCAACCAGGGCGACTTCTCCAACAAGGAGCTGGACGCCAAGATCGCCAAGGCTGACTCCGCGGCGACGCTGGACGACTCGGTGAAGCAGTTCCAGGCCATCGAGAAGGACCTGCTCAACTACATGCCGTCCATCCCGCTCTGGTACTACAAGGTCAACGCGGGCTACTCCGAGAAGGTTTCGGGCGTGGCGTACGGCCAGGACGGCGACCCGATCCTGACCGGCGTCGAGGTCAAGAAGTAATCACCCGAGCGTAGTCCGCACGCCGTCACGGGACTGACGGAAAGTCAGTCCCGTCTCGGTGCCTTACGCAGTGGCTGGGGGGCCCTTCCACGACATTCGCGTACCCACGGGGGCGCGGATGTCGTGGGAGGGCCTGTCGCTGCTGCTGTCACATTTCAACGGAGGCATGATGGGGCGCTATGTCGCACGACGACTGCTCCAGATGATCCCGGTTTTCCTCGGGACCACCCTGCTGATCTTCCTCATGGTCTACAGCCTGCCCGGCGACCCCGTGGCGGGGATGTTCGGGGACAAGGGCGCTGACCCCGCGACCCTCGCGAAGATCAGACATGATCTGGGACTGGATCTGCCGCTCTGGCAGCAGTACTGGAACTACATGACCGACATCATCCTGCACTTCGACTTCGGGAACCAGATCCGCAACGGTCGCCCGATCACCGAGGTACTGGGTGCGGCGTTCCCCGTCACGCTCCAGCTCGCCGCCCTGGCGTTCGCCTTCGAGCTGATCTTCGGCATCGGCCTCGGCATCATCGCCGGTCTCAAGGCCGGCCGTCTCGCCGACAACGCGATCCTCATCTTCACGCTGCTGATCATCTCGATCCCCGTCTTCGTCCTCGGCTTCATCATCAAGATGGTGTTCGCCTTCGAACTGGACTGGATCGCGCCCAACGTCAGCAACGACCAGCTCTGGTCCGAGATGATCGCCCCCGCCATGGTGCTCGGCGGTCTCTCCCTCGCCTATGTGGCGCGCCTCACGCGCACCTCCATGGCCGAGAACCTGCGCGCCGACTACATGCGCACCGCCGTCGCCAAGGGCCTGCCCCGGCGTCGTGTCATCGGCGTCCACCTCATGCGCAACTCGATGATCCCCGTGGTCACCTTCCTCGGCACCGACATCGGCGCCCTCATGGGCGGCGCGGTCGTCACCGAGCGCATCTTCAACATCAAGGGCGTCGGCGGTCTGATCGCCGAGTCGATCACCCGGCGCGAAGGGGCCACCCTCGTGGGCCTGGTCACCATCCTGGTGATCATCTACCTCGTCACCAGCCTGCTCATCGACCTGCTGTACGCGGTCCTGGACCCGAGGATCCGTTATGCCTGACGTGACCAAGACCGCAGCCGCCGTCGAGGCCGCCGTCGCGCCCCCCGCCGACGTCGCTCCCCCGGCGAAGCAGGACAAGCCCCGCAGCCTCTGGGGCGACGCCTGGGTCGACCTGCGCCGGAACCCGTACTTCCTCGTGTCGACGGTGCTGATCTTCTTCCTGCTGCTGATCGCCGTCTTCCCCAGCCTCTTCACCAGCGCCTCGCCGACCGCCGGTGACCTGGTCAAGCACTTCCTGGGCAAGCCGGAGCTCAGCAACATCGGCTCCGAGGGCTGGCTGGGCTACGACGGCCAGGGCCGCTCCGTGTACGCCCGACTGATCTACGGCACCCGTGCCTCGATCATCGTCGGCGTCTGCGTCACCGCGATCGTCACCGTCCTCGGCGGCATCATGGGAATGCTCGCCGGTTACTTCGGCGGCTGGATCGACGCGGTGCTCTCCCGCCTCACGGACATCTTCTTCGGCATCCCGTTCCTGCTCGGCGCCATGGTCGTCCTGCAGTCCTTCGTCGAGCGCACGGTCTGGGTGGTCGTCTTCGCCCTCGCGTTCCTCGGCTGGACCCAGATGTCCCGCGTCATGCGCGGTGCCGTGATCACCGTCAAGCAGGCCGACTACGTCCACGCGGCCAAGGCGCTCGGCGCGGGTACGGTCCGCATCCTGTTCCGGCACATCCTGCCGAACGCCATGGCTCCGGTGATCGTCGTCGCCACCATCGCCCTGGGCGGATACATCTCCGCCGAGGCCACCCTCTCGTACCTCGGCCTGGGCCTCGCCGCCCCGACCGTCTCGTGGGGTGTGGACATCTCCACCGGTGTCGACCAGATCCGAGTGGCCCAGCACATCCTGCTCTGGCCCTCGATCATGCTCAGCATCACCGTTCTGGCGTTCATCATGCTCGGCGAAGCCGTCCGCAACGCCCTCGACCCCAAGCTGCGCTGAGGAGGGCGTAAGAGATGACCATCATCGACAAGACCTCGGCCGTCCCCGCGCCCCGTGGCGGAGGCGACCACACCGGACCCCTGCTCGAAGTGCGCGACCTGCACGTCGAGTTCCACACCCGCGACGGTGTGGCCAAGGCGGTCAACGGCGTCAACTACTCGGTGAACGCCGGTGAGACGCTCGCCGTGCTCGGCGAGTCCGGCTCCGGCAAGTCCGTCACCGCGCAGGCCATCATGGGCATCCTCGACATGCCGCCGGGCAGGATCCCGCAGGGCGAGATCCTGTTCCGCGGCGAGGACATGCTGAAGATGTCCGAGGAGGAGCGGCGGAAGGTCCGCGGCCGGAAGATCGCCATGATCTTCCAGGACGCGCTGTCCTCCCTGAACCCGGTCCTCAGCGTCGGCTACCAGCTCGGCGAGATGTTCCGCGTGCACCAGGGCCTGTCCAAGAAGGACGCCAAGGTCAAGGCCATCGAGCTGATGGACAAGGTCAAGATCCCCGCCGCAGCGGCGCGGGTCTCCGACTACCCCCACCAGTTCTCCGGCGGTATGCGCCAGCGCATCATGATCGCCATGGCGCTGGCCCTGGAGCCGGACCTGATCATCGCCGACGAGCCCACCACGGCTCTCGACGTGACCGTCCAGGCCCAGGTCATGGACCTCCTCGCGGAGCTCCAGCAGGAATACAACATGGGTCTGATCCTGATCACCCACGACCTCGGCGTCGTCGCCGA
This sequence comes from Streptomyces sp. NPDC087215, assembly GCF_044744885.1. NCBI lineage: Bacteria > Bacillati > Actinomycetota > Actinomycetes > Kitasatosporales > Streptomycetaceae > Streptomyces > Streptomyces sp. NPDC087215. Next base: position 501,376 of record NZ_JBIUZD010000005.1, on the reverse strand, counting down.
CGTCGCGGACAAGATCGCCGTGATGTACGCCGGCCGGATCGTCGAGCAGGCGCCGGTGCACGAGCTGTACGGCCGCCCGGCCCACCCGTACACCCGCGGTCTCCTGGACTCGATCCCGCGCCTGGACCAGAAGGGCCAGGAGCTCTACGCGATCAAGGGCCTGCCGCCCAACCTGCTCAAGGTGCCCACCGGCTGCGCCTTCAACCCGCGCTGCCCCAAGGCCGACGACATCTGCCGCACGGAGATCCCGGCCCTCGTGCCGGTCACCGAGCAGGACGGCGCGGACCTCCCGGGCCGTAAGAGCGCCTGCCACTTCTGGAAGGAGACGATCCATGGCTGACCTCAGCAAGAACGACGAGGCCGTGGCCGCCGCCCTCGACGCCCCCGTGGACCGTGGCGAGCCGATCCTCCAGGTGCGTGGCCTGAAGAAGCACTTCCCGCTGACGCAGGGCATCCTCTTCAAGAAGCAGGTCGGTGCGGTCAAGGCCGTGGACGGGGTCTCCTTCGACCTCTACCAGGGCGAGACCCTCGGCATCGTGGGCGAGTCCGGCTGTGGCAAGTCCACGGTCGCCAAGCTCCTGATGAACCTGGAGCAGGCCACCGCGGGCGAGGTCTTCTACAAGGGCCAGGACATCACCAAGCTGTCCGGCCGCGCGCTGAAGGCCGTGCGCCGCAACATCCAGATGGTGTTCCAGGACCCGTACACCTCGCTGAACCCGCGCATGACGGTCGGCGACATCATCGGCGAGCCGTACGAGATCCACCCCGAGGTGGCCCCGAAGGGCGACCGGCGCCGCAAGGTGCAGGAGCTGCTCGACGTCGTCGGTCTGAACCCGGAGTACATCCACCGGTACCCGCACCAGTTCTCCGGCGGTCAGCGCCAGCGCATCGGCATCGCCCGCGGCCTCGCGCTCAACCCGGAGATCATCATCTGCGACGAGCCGGTCTCGGCCCTGGACGTGTCCGTCCAGGCGCAGGTCATCAACCTGATGGGGAAGCTCCAGGACGAGTTCAACCTGTCCTACCTCTTCATCGCGCACGACCTGTCGATCGTCCGGCACATCTCCGACCGCGTCGGCGTCATGTACCTCGGCAAGATGGCCGAGATCGGTACGGACGAGCAGATCTACGAGCACCCGACGCACCCGTACACCCAGGCGCTGCTCTCCGCGGTGCCGGTGCCGGACCCGAAGGCCCGCGCGCACCGCGAGCGGATCATCCTCACCGGTGACGTGCCCTCGCCCGCGAACCCGCCGTCGGGCTGCAGCTTCCGCACCCGCTGCTGGAAGGCGCAGGACCGCTGCTCGCAGGAGACCCCGGTGCTCGCGATCCCGGAGCGCTTCCAGGGTCAGGAGACCCCGGCCGCGCACTTCTCGGCGTGCCACTTCGCCGAGGAGAAGCAGGTCGTTCCGGTGCTCTGACGCACCGAAGCCCACAGAGGCCCCCGGCCGCCCGTTCACGGGTGACCGGGGGCCTCCGGCGTTCTCCGGTACGGAGGACGGGCGCCGGACGGGCGCCGGGGAAGGGCCGGGGCGGCGCCGGGGCGCGGGGCGAGGTGGCACAGGGGCGAGGGGGGCGCGGGGTCGCGGGGCCGTGGGGGCGTGGGGGCGTCCCACGGGACACCTCGCCGGGAGCCTCCTTCCCGTCCCGCGTCCCCCACCCCGTCCCGCACCCCTGACGGGGTGTCATCCCTCGCCCGGCCCCCGCACGGCCGGTCGTGCCCGGCGCCGTACCGGCCCCCTCCCACGGGACGACCGGGCCCGCCGGGACGCCCGCCGGGACTGGCAGCGTGTGCCGCGGCGCAGCCCACCGAGCTGCGACCGCCACCCACCGCACCGGAACCAAGGGGTCGTCGTGAACGCACTCACCCGCAAGCTCGCCACCGTCGGCTCGGCCCTGGCGATGGCCGCGTCGAGCCTCCTCCTCGCCTCCTCGCCCGCCTCGGCGGCGACGTCCTGCTACTCGACCGGCTGCCACGGCGTCGACCCGGCGACCTCGATCTGCCAGAACGACGCCACGACCGTCCTCACCAGCGAGACCGGCGTCGAACTGCGCTACAGCGCCACCTGTCGTGCCGTCTGGGCCCGCAAGAAGAACGCGGTCGCCGGGCACTACTACCAGGTCGAGAACGATCGCCGGGAGATGCAGAGCGTGCGTCCCAGCACCTCGGGCGGCACCGTCTGGACCACGATGGTCGACGACAAGGACATCCTCGCGTACGCCTGCGACCGCCGCTCCGACTACACCATGGCGTCCTCCACCCTGTGGTGGTGACCCGGTACCCGACCCGCCCCCGGCCGCGCTCCACCGCGGCTCCGCGGTGATCCGGTACGAGTCCCCAGAAGGAGCACCTCCCTTGAACCAGCTCACCCGCAAACTCGCCACCGTGGCCTCCTCGTTGGCGCTCGCCGCGTCGGGCCTGCTCCTCGCCTCCTCCCCGGCGTCGGCGGCCACCTCCTGTTACGGGTCCTCCTGCAACGGGCTCGACCCGGCCGCCACGATCTGCCAGAACGACGCCCAGACCGTGCGGACCAGCGCCTGGGGCGTGGAGCTGCGCTACAGCCCCACCTGCCGCGCCGCCTGGGCCCGCAAGACGTCCGGCGGGTCCCTCGACACCTCCATCCACGTCCAGAACACCCAGGGGACCACCTACAGCACCTACTACGGCGGCTCCGGAAGCGTCTGGACCCGGATGGTCAACGACAAGGACATCCAGGCCTGGGCCTGCGAGACGCGCGCCTACGAGACGCTCCGGACCCAGTGCACCGGCGGCTACTGAGCTGAGGACCTGACATGACCCCGGTCTCCGAACCCGGCCCGCGCCGACGGGCCTTCCTCACCGGCGGACTCGCGCTCGGCGCCTCGGCCGCGCTGCCCCTGTGGGCGGCCGGCGGGGCGCACGCCCTGGACGGGCCCGCCGTCGCGGACACCACCGCCTGGGGCGCCCGCCCGGCGAGCAGCCCCGTACGGCTGCTGCCGACCCCGCCACAGAAGATCATCGTCCATCACACGGCCACCGCCAACGTCACCGACCTCTCCCGCGACCAGGCCTTCCGGCTCGCCCGCGCCATGCAGAACTGGGCGATGGACGAGAAGCAGTGGATCGACACGGGCCAGCACTTCACCGTCTCGCGCGGCGCCCACGTCCTGGAGGGCAGGCACAGCAGCCTGACCACGCTCCGGGGCGGCACACAGATGGTGGAGTCGGCGCACTGCACCGGACAGAACACCGTCGCCGTCGGCATCGAGAACGAGGGCACCTACACCACGGTCGACCCGCGGAGCGAGCAGTACGCGGCCCTCGTCGAGCTGTGCGCGTACCTCTGCCGCCAGTACGGGCTGCGCGCCTACCAGATCTACGGGCACCGGGACTTCAACGCCACCCAGTGCCCCGGCGACCGGCTGTACGCGCTGCTGCCGCAGCTGCGGCGGGACGTCGCCGCCCGCGTCGGCGGGGACCCGACGGCCCCCGTGTGGCCGCTGCTGCGCTCCGGCGACACCGGCGACCGGGTCCGGGCCCTCCAGCACCTGCTGGTCCGGCGCGGCGCCGTGATCACCGCGGACGGGAGCTTCGGCCCGGCCACCGAGCGGGCCGTACGGGACTTCCAGACGCTGACGACCGCGACCGCCGACGGCTACGCGGGCAACCAGACCTGGCACCAGCTCGTCGGACCCGTCCGGCAGGGCGACAGCGGCGAGGCCGTCAGGGCCGTACAGCTCCTGCTCACGGCCAAGGGCGTCCCGACCGACCCGGACGGCGCCTTCGGGTCCGGCACCGCCGCCTCGGTGGCCGCCTTCCAGAGCACGGCCGGGCTCCCCGCCGACGGCGTCGCCGACGCGCGCACCTTCAGCCGTCTGCTGGCCTGACCGGGCACGGTCCCCGCTCCCGGTCCCGTCCACCGAAGGCTCCGGTCCGCTCCGGCCCGGAAGCCGTCCCCCACCCGTCCCACCCGACCAAGGAGAAGCCCACCGTCATGTCGCCGACCACACGGTCGCTCCGCCCCGCGCGAGGGGCGGTCCCGCTCGCGGCCCTCGCGGCCCTCGCCGCGCTGCTCGTGCTCATCGGTCTCGGCACGCCCGCGCACGCCTTCGGCGGCGCGTTCGTCCCCACCCAGAGCAAGGGCAACCGGGGCTCGGACGTCGTCGCCCTCCAGTACCTCCTCAACGGACAGGGCGCGCAGCTCACCGCCGACGGAGTCTTCGGCGCGGGCACCGACACCGCCGTCCGCTCCTTCCAGTCCTCGCACGGCCTCGGCTCCGACGGCATCGTCGGCCCCAACACCTGGCGGGCGCTGACCACCACGGTCCGGGAGGGCAGTCAGGGCGAGGCCGTGAAGGCCGTCCAGCACCTGCTCAACGCCAAGCGCGGCGCGGGCCTCACCGTCGACGGCGCCTTCGGCGCGGGCACCGCGTCGGCCGTCCGCACCTTCCAGAGCCACGCGGGTCTGGGCGCGGACGGGGTCGTCGGCCCGGACACCTGGACCAACCTGCTCTGGCACTACGAGTACGCCGACTACAACTCCGGCACCCTCTGCAACCAGAGCCCGGACGGCAACAGCTCCGCCGACTGGGGCACCGGCGCCACCATCGGCCAGCTGGAGGCGGGCGCCCGCGCCTTCGCCGCCCTCGGCCGGGGCAAGGTCCCGGTCGGTGACATCTCCTTCGAGCACGGCGGCTCGATCTACGGCCACGCCACCCACCAGGCCGGACTGGACGCCGACCTCTGGCCCGTGCGCACCGACTCGGCGCAGTGCTCCGGCTCCCGGATCACCTGGCAGTCCGCCGCCTACGACCGGGGCGCCACCCGCGAGCTGGTCAAGGCCCTGCGCGCGGCCGCCCCTGGGCACGTGAAGCTGATCTTCTTCAACGACCCGCAGCTGATCGCGGAGGGGCTGACGGTCCAGTACCCCAACCACGACAACCACCTGCACATCCGTTACTGCGAGCCGGGCCACCCGGACGCGAACCACCAGTGCTGACCCGAGAGTCCGAGGAACCACCCATGACCCACGTGAGAAGACTGCCCGGCCTCGCGGCCGCGCTGCTCGCCGCCCTCGTCACCGCCCTGGTGGCCGCCGTCCTCCAGGCCGCCCCGGCCTTCGCCGCCGACTGGCCGCTGGTCAAGACCGGCAGCAGCGGCGTCCAGGTGACCACCGTCCAGCACCTGCTGACCTCCCGGGGCCACACCACCTCCGCCGACGGCGCCTTCGGCGACGGCACCGCGGCGAAGGTCCGCGCCTTCCAGAGCGCCAACGGCCTCTCGGCGGACGGCGTCGTCGGCGCCGACACCTGGTCCCGGCTGGTCGTCACCGTCCGCAAGGGCGACAACGGCTCCGGGGTGAAGGCCGCCCAGACACAGCTCAACCGGTACGGGGCGGGGCTCGCCGTCGACGGCGCCTTCGGCGACGGCACCGACTCCAAGATCCGCTCCTTCCAGTCCTCGCACGGCCTCGACGCGGACGGCATCGTCGGCCCGGACACCTGGCGCGCCCTGGTCACCGGTTCCTCCGGCGGCGGCGGTGGCGACAGCGGTCTGCTGACCCACGCGGCGGCGGCGGCCAAGTTCTCCGCCGCGGGCGTCACCTGGGCCTCCTCGGGCAACTGCTCCCACCGCAACAGCACCAGCTGCACCTCCTTCGACGGGCTGCGCCAGGCGTCCGCCGACGGCGCGGTCGCGCTGCGCGGGGCGAGCGGCTGCGCGCTGACCATCACCGGCGGTACGGAGACGGGCCACGCCGGCGGCACGTACAGCCACTGGAACGGCTACAAGCTGGACTTCGCGATCACCAGCTGCCTCAACAACTACGTCACCGGCACCTTCGCCCACTCCGGCACCCGGGGTGACGGCGCCGCCCTCTACACCGCTCCCTCGGGCAACGTCTACGCCAACGAGGGCAACCACTGGGACGTGACCTTCCTGAACTGACCCGCTGTCCGGCACCGCCCCCGGCGGTCCCGGGCGGGTCCGTCCACGATCCCCCCGCCGCACCGACGCCCCCCGTCGGTGCGGCGGGGGGATCTCACGCGTGCGGGGGAGGGGGAGGAGCGCGGGCGCGGGGCCCCACGGGCCTCCGTCGCTCCGGGCGTACGCCCCCGGGCGGGCAATCCCCCGGACAGGTGAGGCCGAGATGCGACTCCGTCCGGCTTGGGGTGATATGGGGGCCTAAGTCTCGGCAAGACCAACGGGAGGCACTCCATGCGCGGAGCCACGCACGCCAAGTGGGCCGCACTGGCCACAGCCGTCGCCCTCGCGGCGACCGCCTGCGGCGGCGGCGACAGCGGTGGTGGTGGCGGAGGGGCCGACGGCATCGTGAGTTCCTCGTGGGGCGACCCGCAGAACCCGCTGGAACCCGCCAACACCAACGAGGTGCAGGGCGGCAAGGTCCTGTCCATGATCTTCCGCGGGCTCAAGCAGTACGACCCGAAGACCGGCGAGGCCAAGGACATGCTCGCCGAGAAGATCGAGACCACCGACTCGACCAACTTCGCCATCACCGTCAAGGACGGCTGGACCTTCTCCGACGGGGAGAAGGTCACCGCGAAGTCCTTCGTCGACGCCTGGAACTACGGCGCCAACCTGAAGAACAACCAGAAGAACGCCTACTTCTTCGGGCAGATCGAGGGCTACGACAAGGTCCACCCCGACAAGGGCGAACCCACCGCCGACACCCTCTCGGGACTCAAGGTCACCGGTGACCGCACCTTCACGGTCAAGCTCACCCAGAAGTTCTCCACCTGGCCCGTCACCCTGGGCTACGCGGCCTTCGCCCCGCTCCCCAGGACGTTCTACGACGACCACGCGGCCTGGCTCTCGAAGCCCGTCGGCAACGGCCCGTACACCGTCGACTCGTACTCCAAGGGCTCCCAGATGGCGCTCAAGCGCTGGGACGGCTACCCGGGCGACGACAAGGCGAAGAACGGCGGCGTGACCCTCAAGGTCTACACCGACAACAACACCGCCTACACCGACCTGACGGCCGGGAACCTCGACCTCGTCGACGACATCCCCGCCGCCCAGCTCAAGAACGTCAAGGCCGACCTGGGCGACCGCTACATCAACGTCCCCGCCGGCATCATCCAGACCCTCGCGTTCCCGTTCTACGACCCGGCCTGGAACAAGCCCGGCCAGGAGAAGCTCCGCCAGGGCATCTCCCGGGCCATCGACCGCGACCAGATCACCCAGACGATCTTCCAGAAGACCCGCACCCCCGCCGTCGACTGGACCTCCCCGGTCCTCGGCGAGGAAGGCGGCTACAAGGACGTCTGCGGCGACTACTGCAGGTACGACGCGGCCGAGGCGAAGAAGCTCGTCGCGGAGGGCGGCGGCATCCCCGGCGGCACGATGAAGATCTCGTACAACGCCGACACCGGCTCCCACAAGGAATGGGTCGACGCGGTCTGCAACTCCATCAACCGCGCCCTCGGCAACAACACCGCCTGCCTCGGCAACCCCGTCGGCACCTTCGCCGACTACCGCAGCCAGGTCACCACGCAGAAGATGCAGGGCCCGTTCCGGGCCGGCTGGCAGATGGACTACCCGCTCATCCAGAACTTCCTCCAGCCGCTGTACTACACCAACGCCTCCTCCAACGACGGCAAGTGGACCAGCCCCGAGTTCGACAAGCTCGTGAACCAGGCCAACGCCGAGGCCGACACCAAGAAGGCCGTGGGGATCTTCCAGCAGGCCGAGGGCGTCCTGCGCGACGCGATGGGCGCCATCCCGCTCTGGTACCAGAACGGCAGCGCGGGCTACTCGGACCGGCTGGAGAACGTCACCCTCAACCCCTTCAGCGTCCCCGTCTACGACCAGATCAAGGTGAAGTGACCCCGTAGCGGGCCGAAGGCGCCCGGCCCGGCCCGCGCGGACCCCCGCGCGGACCCCCGCGCCGGGCCGGGCGCCTTCCCCCGCGTCCCTCCCGGGACGCCAACCCCACCCCGGAGCCAACCCCCGGAGCCCCCTCATGGGTCGATATGTGATTCGACGGCTGCTACAGATGATCCCGGTCTTCTTCGGGGCCACCCTGCTGCTGTTCCTGATGGTCAACGTGATGGGCGACCCGATCGCCGGACTCTGCGGCGACCGCGCCTGCGACCCCGCCACCGCCGCCCGGCTGCGCGAGGAGTACGGCCTCGACAAGCCCGTCTGGCAGCAGTACCTCACATACATGGGGAACGTGTTCACCGGGGACTTCGGGACCGCGTTCAACGGCCAGAAGGTCACCGAACTCCTCCTCGACGCCTACCCGGTCACCCTCCGCCTGACGATCGTCGCGATCCTCTTCGAGATCGTCGTGGGCATCACCCTCGGCGTGCTCAGCGGTCTGCGCCGGGGCCGCGCGATCGACACCGGCACCCTCATCGGCACCCTCGTCGTCATCTCCGTCCCGACGTTCGTCACCGGCTACGTCCTCCAGTACCTGCTGGGCGTCAAATGGGGCTGGGTCTCCCCGACCGTCTCCTCCGGAGCGCCCTTCGACGAGCTGATCCTGCCCGGGATCGTGCTCGCCTCCGTCTCCCTGGCGTACGTCACCCGGCTGACCCGCACCTCCGTCGGCGAGAACGCCCGCGCCGACTACGTCCGCACCGCCGTCGCCAAGGGACTCCCGCGACGGCGCGTCATCACCCGGCACCTGCTGCGCAACTCGCTGATCCCCGTCGTCACCTTCATCGGCACCGACATCGGCGCGCTCATGGGCGGCGCCATCGTCACCGAGCGGATCTTCAACATCCACGGCGTGGGCTACCAGCTCTACCAGGGCATCCTCCGGCAGAACACCCAGACGGTGGTCGGCTTCGCCACCATCCTCGTCCTGGTGTTCCTGGTGGCGAACCTGCTCGTCGACCTGCTGTACTCCGTCCTCGACCCCAGGATCCGCTATGCCTGACCCCTATGAGAACGAGGGCGCCATCGCGGCGACCGGCGCGGGCGGGGCGATGGACCTCGCCGCGAGCGAGGCGATCGAAGTCGGGCACGAGTCCGGCGGCCGAGGCCAGGACCCCGGCGAGAAGCCCCGCAGCCTCTGGTCCGACGCCTGGCGGGACCTGCGCCGCAACCCCGTCTTCATCGTCTCCGCCCTGATCATCGTCTTCCTCGTGGTCATCTCGATCTGGCCGTCCCTGATCGCCTCCGGCGACCCGCTCGACTGCGACCTCGCCAAGGCCCAGGAAGGCTCCCAGCCCGGCCACCCCTTCGGCTTCGACGGGCAGGGCTGCGACGTCTACACCCGTACCGTCTACGGCGCCCGGACCTCCATCACCGTCGGCGTCCTCGCCACCCTCGGCGTCGCCCTCCTCGGCAGCGCCCTCGGTGGCCTCGCCGGGTTCTTCGGCGGGGTGTGGGACGCGATCCTCTCCCGCATCACCGACATCTTCTTCGCCATCCCCGTCGTCCTCGGCGGCCTCGTGCTCCTCTCGGTCATCACCAGCAACACCGTCTGGCCCGTCATCGGCTTCATGGTGCTGCTCGGCTGGCCCCAGATCTCCCGCATCGCGCGCGGCTCGGTCATCACCGCCAAACAGCACGACTACGTCCAGGCGGCCCGCGCCCTCGGCGCCTCCAACTCCCGGATGCTGCTGCGGCACGTGACCCCCAACGCGGTCGCCCCCGTCATCGTCGTGGCCACCATCGCCCTGGGCACCTACATCGCCCTGGAGGCGACCCTCTCCTACCTCGGCGTCGGGCTCCGGCCCCCGACCGTCAGCTGGGGCATCGACATCTCCGCCGCCTCGCAGAACATCCGCAACGCGCCGCACATGCTGCTCTGGCCCGCCGGCGCCCTCGCCGTCACCGTGCTCGCCTTCATCATGCTCGGCGACGCCGTCCGCGACGCCCTCGACCCCAAGCTGAGGTAGGGAACCCATGCTGCTCGAAGTGCGCGACCTGCACGTGGAGTTCCACACCAGGGACGGGGTCGCCAAGGCGGTCAACGGCGTCGACTACTCCGTCGACACCGGGGAGACCCTCGCCGTCCTCGGCGAGTCCGGCTCCGGCAAGTCCGTCACCGCCCAGGCCGTCATGGGCATCCTCGACACGCCCCCGGGAAAGATCACCGGGGGCGAGATCCTCTTCCAGGGCAAGGACCTCCTGAAGCTCAAGGAGGACGAGCGGCGCAAGATCCGCGGCGCGAAGATGGCGATGATCTTCCAGGACGCGCTCTCCTCCCTGAACCCCGTCCTCAGCGTCGGCGAACAGCTCGGCGAGATGTTCCAGGTCCACCGGGGCATGTCCCGGAAGGACTCCCGGGCCAAGGCCGTCGAACTCATGGACAGGGTCCGCATCCCCGCCGCCAAGGAACGCGTCGGCCAGTACCCCCACCAGTTCTCCGGCGGGATGCGCCAGCGCATCATGATCGCCATGGCGCTGGCCCTGGAACCGGACCTGATCATCGCCGACGAGCCCACCACCGCCCTCGACGTCACCGTCCAGGCCCAGGTCATGGACCTCCTCGCCGAACTCCAGCGCGAACTCGGGATGGGACTCATCCTCATCACCCACGACCTCGGCGTCGTCGCCGACGTCGCCGACAAGATCGCCGTCATGTACGCGGGCCGGATCGTCGAACGCGCCCCCGTCCACGAGATCTACAAGGCCCCCGCCCACCCCTACACCAAGGGCCTCCTCGAATCGATCCCCCGCCTCGACCAGAAGGGCCAGGACCTCTACGCCATCAAGGGACTCCCGCCCAACCTGCTCAAGATCCCGCCGGGCTGCGCCTTCAACCCGCGCTGCCCCCTGGCCCAGGACGTCTGCCGCACCGACGTGCCCCCGCTGTACGACGTGACCGACTCCCCGGTACCCCGCTCCAGCGCCTGCCACTTCTGGAAGGAGTGCCTCCATGGCTGAGGCCATCCTCGAAGTCCGGGACCTCCACAAGCACTACCCGCTGACCCGGGGCATCCTCTTCAAGAAGCAGGTCGGCGCGGTCAGGGCCGTCGACGGCGTCGACTTCGACCTCGCCGCCGGAGAGACCCTCGGCATCGTCGGCGAGTCCGGCTGCGGCAAGTCGACCGTCGCGAAGATGCTGGTCAACCTGGAACGGCCGACGTCCGGCACCATCCGCTACAAGGGCGAGGACATCACCACCCTCTCCCCTCGCGCCCTCAAGGCGGTCCGCCGCAACATCCAGATGGTCTTCCAGGACCCGTACACCTCGCTCAACCCGCGCATGACCGTCGGCGACATCATCGGCGAGCCGTACGAGATCCACCCCGAGGTCGCCCCCAAGGGAGACCGCCGCCGCAAGGTCCAGGACCTCCTCGACGTCGTCGGCCTCAACCCCGAGTACATCAACCGCTACCCGCACCAGTTCTCCGGCGGCCAGCGCCAGCGCATCGGCATCGCCCGGGGCCTCGCGCTCCAGCCCGAGATCATCGTCGCCGACGAACCGGTCTCCGCCCTCGACGTCTCCGTCCAGGCCCAGGTCGTCAACCTCCTGGAGAAGCTCCAGTCCGAGTTCTCCCTCTCGTACGTGTTCATCGCCCACGACCTGTCGATCGTCCGGCACATCTCCGACCGCGTCGGCGTCATGTACCTCGGGCGGATCGTCGAGATCGGCAGCGACGCCCAGATCTACGACCACCCCACCCACCCCTACACCCAGGCGCTGCTCTCCGCCGTCCCCGTCCCCGACCCCGGCGCCCGAGCCCACCGCGAACGCATCATCCTCAGCGGCGACGTCCCCTCCCCGGCGAACATCCCCTCCGGCTGCCGCTTCCGCACCCGCTGCTGGAAGGCCCAGGAACGCTGCTCCCTCGAAGTGCCCGAACTGGCCGTCCCCGCCGTCTTCCGCCTCGTCGACAGCCCGGCCAAACACGACTCGGCCTGCCACTTCGCCGAGGAGAAGCAGGTCGTCCCGCCGGAGAACGGCACCACCGGCGGCACGCCCCCCGAGCCGGTCTGACCCCGGCGCGACCCGGGCGAACCGGCCCCGGAACACGGCCCCGCCCACAGGCGCGCGGACGCCGTGCGGGCCCCGCGGGCCGACCGGAACGGTCCTGCCGCACCGGCCGGTCACCCTTCGCGCACGGGTTCCCCGGAACCGCTTGTGCCCGGCCGTGGCAACCGTGAGTATCGGGTCCGTGACTGTGACACGCCCGGCACGCCTCACCGGCGCCGCGCTCTGCGCCGCCCTCACCCTCCTCGCCACCATATGGGTGCTCAAGGACCTCGCCGCGCTCGGTTCCCCCGCCGACCTGGCGTGGTACTGGGCCGGAGACCACCACTTCCTCATCCGGGGACGCTCCGCCACCTCCCTCGCCGACCCCGTCCTCCTCCTCGTCTCCGCCGTCACCGCCGTCGCCTCGATCCGCTCCCGGCACGCCGCCTCCGCCCTCGTCGCGACCGGCTCCGCCACCCTCGCCGTACGGCTCCCCGGCCTCTGGTCGCACGACAGCGGCGTCCTCGTCACCGCCCTCCTCGCCCTCGCCCTCGCCGCCGGACTCCTCGTCGTCGCCACCGTCGGCCGCCGCCGGGCCGCCGGACACGAACAACTCCCCACCCGCCCCCGCACCGGCCCCGCCGTCGCCGCCGGAACCCTCCTCGCCGTCGCCGCGCTCGCCCTGGCCGCCTGGGAGCTGTACTGGGCCTCCCAACTGCCCCTGGAGATCACCGTCGACCGCTTCACCGGCGGCCGGTCCGTCCTCAAGGCGGCCCTCGCCCCGCCGCCCGCCTGGCTCTCCCTCGTCCTCGTCGCCCTCTACGGCACGGCCGCCGTCGCCGCTCTCACCCGCGCCCGGCACGCCCGCGCCCTCGGGCTCCTCGCCGGGACGTTCCTCGCCCTCGGCGGCCTCGCCGAGGCCGCCAGGACCGTCCGGTACGAACTCGTCGGCCACTTCGCCGACATCCCCACCGCCGACCGCCTCGCCGTCCTCACCGCCGCCTACGGACTCCTCGCCGGAACCGCCGTCATCGCCCTCCTCGCCGGGCGCGGCGCCCCCGCCGCCGACCCCCGGCCCCCGCACCGGACGGTGCCCCCGGCCCCGCCGTACCCCCAGCCGCCCGGCTGGTGACCCGGACCGCGCCGCCCCGGCCCGACCCGGCGGGCGGCCGACGACCCGAGTCCCGGCGGCACCGGAGAACCCGGTCCCGTCCCCTCTTCTCGGAGGCGATGGATTCGGCCAATTCCCAGGAGGCGTACGGGACTTCCGGAGCGGCCCGTTCCCGGGGGCCGGAACCGTCCGCCCCGACCACCCGCAGGGCACCGGAGCCGGCGAGGTCCCGCTCCGAAGGCGCGCCACCGCCTTCGCGGGGAAGGCCGGGGCCCCCGGAGCCGACGGGTCCGGCCGGTGCCCGTGCCGGACCGCGCGAAGGCCACGCGCTCCCCGTCGGGGGAGTCGGAGGGCGGCTTCGGAGGCAGGATCGCGCGGCCGAAAGTAGCGCTGTGCGCCCCCCTCGTGCCTCCGTCCGCCGATCGATGCGATGGCACGGATAGTTATGATCCGTAGCGCTAGGTGGGTATGTACCCGGCTGGCACATGCGCCTGGCCCGAACCGCTCGAATACTCAAACGTCTGACCGAAGAAGTGTGGAGGTGAACCGCTGTGGCACTCTCGATCTCCGTGGTGGTGCTGATGGCGATCGTCGTCTTCCTTCTGATCCGGAAATCCGGGCTGAAGGCCGGACACGCGGCGGTCTGCGCACTCCTGGGTTTCTACCTGGCCAGCTCGTCCCTCGCTCCTTCCATCAGCACCCTCACCACCAACGTGGCGGGCATGATCGGGGGCCTCAAGTTCTGAGGCGGCCCACGTCCTGATCCTTCTCCGGCCCGGACCTCGTAGGGTGGGGACATGTCCGATCTCCCCGCCCGCCGTCTGCTGCTCGTGCACGCGCACCCGGACGACGAGTCGATCAACAACGGCGTCACCATGGCCAGGTACGCGGCCGAGGGCGCCCTCGTCACCCTCGTCACCTGCACCCTCGGCGAGGAGGGCGAGGTCATCCCGCCCGGTCTCGCCCATCTGGCGCCCGACCGGGAGGACCGGCTCGGCGCCCACCGGGCCGAGGAGCTCGCCGCCGCGATGAAGGAGCTGGGCGTCACCGACCACCGGTTCCTCGGTGGCCCCGGCCGCTTCCGCGACTCCGGGATGATGGGCGCCGAACAGAACCGGCGCCCCCACGCGTTCTGGAACACCGACGTCGACACCGCCGCCCCCCACCTCGTCGAGGTGATCAGGGAGACCCGCCCGCAGGTCCTCGTCACCTACGACCCCGACGGCGGCTACGGCCACCCCGACCACATCCAGGCCCACCGGGTCGCCACGCGCGCCGCCGAACTCGCCGCCGACCCGGCCTTCCGCCCCGACCTCGGACCGGCCCACGCCATCGCCAAGATCTACTGGAACCGGGTCCCGCGCCCGGTCGCCGAGGCGGGGTTCGCCCGGCTGCGCGCCGAGGGCTCCGTCTTCCCCGCCGACGCCACGATCGGCGACGTGCCCGGAGTCGTCGAGGACGCCCGGATCACCGCCGCGATCGAGGCGGGCCCCGAGCTCACCGCCCGCAAGAGCGCGGCGATGGCCGCGCACCTCACCCAAGTCGCCGTGGACGGGCCGTTCTTCGCCCTCTCCAACGATCTGGGCCAGCCCCTCTTCACCACCGAGTACTACGAACTGGTGCACGGTGTTCCCGGAGCCCCCGCGGGCACCCGCGAGACGGACCTCTTCGCGGGGGTGACCGCGTGAGCGCCCCCGTCGCCTCCCCGGTCTCCCGCAACGCCCGGTTCGCCTGGTACGCGGGCCTCGCCGTCCTCGGACTGCTCGTCGGCGCGGCGGGCGCCCTCGTCCAGGCCGCCTGGTTCCCCGGCGGTCTGCTCCTCGGCCTCCTCGCCACCGCCGGTCTCTTCTACGGGGGGCTGCGCGCCACCGGCACCCAGATCGGCGTCGCCGCGGGCGGCGGCGGCTGGCTCGTCGCGGTGATCCTGCTCAGCTTCGGACGCCCCGAGGGCGACGGGGTGTTCGGCGGCGGAGTCGGCGAGCTGCTGTTCCTCTTCGGGGGCATGGCCGCCGCTGTGATGTGCACCACGCTGTCCCGGCTGCCGCGTCCGACGGCGTGAACAGGCCGACTTGACCCGCTGACCGCCTGACTTCGGCCGGATTGACCGTCGTACGCCCCCCAGGCGTCGGGTATGTGACGGCGGCGGCCAGTATGGTGGTGCGCGCCGCCGAACCGCCCGGGACAACACGAGCATCAGCAAGAGCGGGCGGTGGAGCCAACCGGGAGATCCTGCTTTGAGTCGTGAAACTGGTCGAGAGACTGACAGCCCGTCCTCCGGCGCCCAGGGGCGCGGTGGAGCCGCGTACCCCTCGGGTACCCCGCCGTACGGATCCCGTCAGTATCCGTCGCTCCATCCCGCGCGGGACGCGGCGGAGGAGACCGCCGCGTCCGCGCCGCCCGAGGAGCCCAAGACCGAGACGACCTTGACGACCCGCATCCGGATCAACATCCCGGGGTCGCGTCCGATCCCGCCGGTCGTGGTCCGCAAGACGGTCAACGAGGCGCCCGCGCCGGAACCGGCGGCCGAGCCCGTTCCCGCCGTGGAGCCGGAGCCCGAGCCGGTGGCGGCCCCCGAGCCGCCGCACGCCGAGGAGCCGAAGGCCAAGGAGCCCAGCGACTGGTTCGCCCCCCGTAAGGCGGCGCCCCAGACCCCGGCTCCCGTCACGGCTCCCGTCCCGGCCGCCGCTCCCGCCCAGGCCCCGAGGCCCGCTCCGGGCCCCCTCGGGCCGGACACCCAGGGCACGGGCTTCGCGGGCTCGGCGACCTCCGGCGTCCCGACGGTCGGCAGCACCCCGTCGAGCCGCCCGGTCACCTCCGCCCTCCCGGCCCCCGGCAACCCGCTGTACGACAGCGGCACCCCGGCCGGAGGAACCCCGGTGTACGGCGGCACCCCGCAGGGGGGCACGCCCCCGTACGGCGGGACCCCGGCGGGCGGTACGCCGATGTACGACGGCACTCCCGGGTACGACGGCACTCCGGCGGGGGGAACCCCGGTGTACGACGGGACCCCCGCGTACGACGGCACCCCGGCGGGCGGCACCCCGGTGTACGACGGCACCCCGGTGTACGGCGGGACCCCCGCGGGCGGTACGCCCGTGCCCCCCGGCCCCGCTGCCCCCACCGGGCCCACCACCGGGCCGGTCACCGGTACCGCCTCGCTGGGCGTCCCCGGCACCGCCCCCTTCCCGGGCGGCCAGGGCCAGGGCGCGGCTTCCCCGTTCCCCACCGCCCCCGGCGGCACCGCCCCGCGCCTCTCCGACGACACCGCGATCCTGACCCCGCAGATCCCCGCACCGGTGCCGGGCACCGGCCCCGGCCAGGGCGGCGGCGCGGGCCGCGTCTCCGGGGACACGCTCACCAGCGGCATCCCGGTCGTCCCGCCGAAGGCGGCCCGGCCGAACCTCACCCCGCGCATCGAGGAGACGGCGGCGCCCGCCCCGGCCCCCGCGCCCGCCCCGCGCCCGGCGGCGTCCGCCGCACCGGCGAAGAAGGGACGCTCCAAGCTGGTCCTCCTCGCCGTCGCCGTCCTCGGCCTCGCGGGGGTCGCCTACGGCGCCGGACTGCTGCTCAACCACTCCGACGTGCCCAAGGGCACCACGGTCCTCGGGGTGGACATCGGCGGCGGTACGAAGGAGGAGGCCGTCAACACGCTGGAAGCGGCCCTGGGCAAGCGGGCCCGCACCCCGCTCCGGCTCGACATCGGCGGCGACAAGGTCCAGCTCGCCCCGGACAAGGCCGGTCTGGCGCTGGACAGCCAGGAGACCGTCAGGGGCGCCGCGGGCAGCGACTACAACCCGGTGTCGGTGATCGGCTCCCTCTTCGGCGGCGAGCGGGTCGCCAGCCCGGTCCTCCCCGTCGACGAGGAGAAGCTCGCGGTCGCGCTGTCCGACCTCGCGGGCTCGGCCGCCTCGGCGACCGACGGCACGATCCTCTTCTCCCCCGGCAAGATCACACCGGTCGAGGGCAAGCCCGGCAAGGGCCTCGACGTACGGCTCTCGATGATCTCCGTACGGGACGCGTTCCGCGCCCAGGTGGAGACCGGCCGGTCCACGGTGGTCGTGCTGCCGGTCACGGTCCGTCAGCCGAGCATCTCCAAGGAGGAGCTGGACCGGGCCATGCGGGAGTTCGCCGAGCCCGCCATGTCCGGCCGCATCACGATCATCGCGGGCGGCAAGCAGATCCAGTTCGGCCCGACGCGCTCGCTGCCGCAGATCCTCTCGATGAAGGCCGTCGACGGGCGTCTGGTCGAGGTCTACGACAAGAAGGCGATCGAGCGGCTCCTCGACGGCGCCTTCGACGGGATCATGATCACCAAGGGCGACGGCACCAAGCACCAGGTGTCCGCCGACGACGTGGCCTTCGTGATGCGCGACGCCCTCCTGGGCAGGACCGAGGCGGAGCGGACGAAGACGATCGACCTCAGCGGCGAGGGCTGAGGGTCCCTCCGCGAGCCGCCCCGGGCCCCCGTCCGACCCCTGTCGGCCGGGGGCCCGGCGCGTACGGCCCGGAGGCCTCAGTTGAGCCGGGCGCGGGCCGCGCGGGCGCGCAGCCGGATCGTGGCGGCGGCCTCGGGGTCCACCGCGTCCATCACCCGCGCGTAGGTCTCCATCTCGGCCGCCCCGGTGAGGAAGTCACCGCGCCGGACGAGCAGCTCGGCGCGTTCCTGACGGAGGCGGGCCGGGTGGGAGGGCAGCAGCAGGGCGAGCTCCACCGCCCACAGGGCGACGTCGGAGCGTTCGGGGCGGGGGGCCGCCCAGGCGCGGATGTTGTTGAGGACGCGCAGCGCGATCGCCCCCGGTTCGGCGGGCCGCAGCATCGAGCGGTCGAGGGCCTCGCCGGTCGCACCCGCCACCAGGAGTTCGGCGTCGGTCCCGGTCATGGCCCGGCCGCCCGCGAACGGATCGGCGAGGTCCAGATCGGCCGGGTCGCCGAAGCCCACCACGAAGTGGCCCGGAAGCCCGAGCCCGTACACGGGGGCACCGGCCCGCCGGGCGACCTCCATCCAGACCACGGACAGCAGGATCGGCAGCCCGCGGTGGCGCCGGAGCACCTCGTGGAGCAGGGAGGACTCCAGCCGCTGGTAGTCGGAGGGGACGCCGACGAAGCCCTCGCGGTCGCCGAGGAGCGCGGCGAGGGTGCCGGTCCAGTCGCCGGTGACCCGGGTCGCGTACGGGACGAGCCCGGCGAGCCGGTCGAGTTCGATCTCGGCCCCGTTCAGGTCGTGCCGGGTCACGGAAGGGTCGGCGACCGCCCCGATCAGCAGGCAGAGCCGGGCCAGGTCGGGCCGTTCGGAGCGGGCCTCCTCGGCGAACTCCCGCCGCCAGTCCGGCGGGTCCTGCGGGGCCGCGTCCGGCGTCACGCCGCCGCCCACCGGTAGTGGTGGTAGTGGTGGTGGGGGGCGAAGCCGAGCCCGTCGTAGAGGGCGCGCGCCCCGTCGTTGTCCGCCTCCACCTGGAGCCAGGCGGCCGACACGCCCTCGTCGAGGGCCTGTCGGGCGAGGGCGGCCATGACGGCGGTCGCCAGCCCCCGGCGCCGCTGCTCCGGATCGACCTCGACGGCCATGAACCCGGCCCAGCGTCCGTCGACGACGCACCGGCCGATGGCCGCGGGCACCTCCCCGGGGCCGGGTACGGACGCGAACCAGGTGCTGGGACCCGAGGCGAGGACCGCGCGCACCGCGGGACCCGGCTCGCCGGAGCGCTGGTAGCGGCGGAGCCAGGGGTCGTCGACGGCGCGGGAGAGACGGACGGCGGACACGTCGGCGTCGAGGTCCCCGATCGGGGCGAGGGCCCCGGTCCGCACCTCGGCGGAGACCTCACGGCGCCAGCCGAGCCGGTCGAGTTCGGCGCAGAGCATTTCCTGGGTGCCCTCGGCGCCGGTGGCGGTCTGGACGTACGCGGGGAGTCCCCGGGCCGCGTACCAGGCGCGCGTGTGCTCCAGGGCCTCCTCCACGGGCCGCCCGGGATCGCCCAGCGGGAGCAGGGAGTTGGCGCGGCGGGTGAAGCCGTCGGCGGCCCGCAGGGTCCACTCGCCGAGGGCCTCGCTCTCGACCGGCAGCCATGCGCGCGCGGTGGCCCGCGCGAGTTCGGCGAAGGTGGCCGAGGGGCCCCGGCGGCGGGCCGGGGCGGCGGGGACGAGCTTTCCGGCGACCAGCGAGGATTCCGCGATCCGGACGCTCTCGCCGCTCTTTCGTGTGATCAGCAGCACAGCGTCGTCCCATGATGTGAGAACTCCGACCGCGTCGGTGAACCTGGCGCCCGGCTCGGGGTGCTCCGTCACGTACCGAACGGAGACACGCTTTCCCACGTCAATGCTGGTAATTCGGACCTCAAGACGTCCGTCGCCGGTGAATTCCACAGCTTCTCCGCCCCTCCTGTTCGGATCGCCCCCGAGAACGGAGATACTAGGTGCGGGCATCGACGACGCCGCGCTCCCGCGCAGACCAGCCCTATCGAGGAGGAACGACAGCGTGACCTACGTCATCGCGCAGCCTTGTGTCGACGTGAAGGACAAGGCGTGCATCGAGGAGTGCCCCGTCGACTGCATCTACGAGGGCAAGCGGTCCTTGTACATCCACCCGGACGAATGCGTCGACTGCGGGGCCTGTGAGCCGGTCTGCCCGGTCGAGGCGATCTTCTACGAGGACGACACCCCGGAGGAGTGGAAGGAGTACTACAAGGCGAACGTCGAGTTCTTCGACGAGCTCGGTTCGCCCGGTGGTGCCTCCAAGCTCGGTGAGATCGAGCGGGACCACCCCTTCATCGCCGCCCTGCCGCCGCAGAACGGCTGATCGACCGCATCCGGTCCCGTACGGCGTCGGCCGCCGTGCGGGACCGAGGCGTTTCTCCGTACGTACAGGAAGTGAGAGCGAACCCGTGAGCGCAGTCTCTTCGCGCCTGCCCGTCTTCCCCTGGGACAAGCTGGAGCCGTACAAGAAGACGGCCCTGGCGCACCCGGACGGGATCGTGGACCTGTCGGTGGGCACGCCCGTCGACCCGGTTCCCGCGCTGATCCAGGAGGCCCTGGTGGCGGCGGCGGACTCGCCGGGCTATCCGACGGTGTGGGGCACGAAGGAGCTGCGGGACGCGCTGACCGGCTGGTGCGGCCGTCGGCTCGGCGCGGTGGGCCTCGTCCACGAGAACGTGCTGCCGGTGGTCGGCTCCAAGGAACTGGTGGCGTGGCTGCCGACGCAGCTGGGACTCGGCGCCGGGGACGAGGTCGCGTACCCGCGCCTCGCCTACCCGACCTACGAGGTCGGCGCGCGGCTCTGCGGGGCGACGCCCGTCGTCTACGACGACCCGGTGGCCGACCTGGACCCGGCCCGGGTCAGGCTGCTCTGGCTCAACTCCCCGTCCAACCCGACCGGGAAGGTCCTCGGCAAGGAGGAGCTGACCCGGATCGTGGCCTGGGCGCGCGAGCACGGCGTGCTGGTCTTCTCCGACGAGTGCTACCTGGAGCTGGGCTGGGAGGCCGAGCCGGTCTCCGTCCTGCACCCGGACGTCTGCGGCGGCTCGTACGAGGGGATCGTCGCCGTCCACTCGCTGTCCAAGCGCTCCAACCTGGCCGGATACCGGGCGGCGTTCGCCGCGGGCGACGCGGCGGTGCTCGGCGAGCTGCTCCTGATCCGCAAGCACGGCGGCATGATGACGGCGGCCCCGGTGCAGGCTGCGACGGTCGCGGCGCTCGGTGACGACGCGCACGTGGCCGAGCAGCGGGAGCGGTACGCGGCCCGGCGGGCGGCGCTGCGGGGGGCCCTGGAGGCGCACGGCTTCCGGATCGAGCACAGCGAGGCGAGCCTGTACCTGTGGGCGAGCCGGGACGAGCCGTGCTGGGACACCGTGGCGTACCTGGCGGAGAAGGGCGTCCTGGTGGCGCCCGGCGACTTCTACGGCGAGGCGGGGGAGCGGTTCGTGCGGGTCGCGTTCACGGCGACGGACGAGCGCGTGGCGGCGGCCGTCGAGCGACTGGGCTGACCCGCGGGGGGCGCGGCCCCGCCGGGCCCCGGCAGGGACCTCGCGGCGCCCTCCGGGGCCCCGGGGCCCCTCGGGGTCCCGGCCTCGCTCCGTGCCCCGGACAGCGCTGAGGGCCCGGGGAGCACATGCTCCCCGGGCCCTCAGCGGTTCCCGGGTGCGGTCCGCGCCGTCGTCGGCCGCGGCGCGGACGCCCCCGGTGGTTCAGCCGGTGGTCCAGCCGGTCGTGGGGCCGGTGGTTCAGCCGATCGGGAGGCCGCCGAGGGTCTGGCCGGTGGGCAGGTTGCCGAGGCCGCCGCCCAGCGCGCCGCCGGTCGGGCCCTCGGCGCTCTCCGCCGCGGCGCCCGCCGTCTTGCCGATGACCTCGCCCGCGCTGCCCGCGGTGTCGCCCGCGACCTTCTGGGCGACCGGGGTGGCGGTGCGGCCCGCCGTGCCGACGGCCTTGCCCGCGGCGGGGACGGCGGTGCCGACGGCCTGGGCGCCGGTGGCGCCGACGACACCGGTCGCGGTCTGCGCGGCGGTGTCCACGGCGGTACCGGCACCGGCGGTGTCCAGGGCGGTGAGGCCGCCGAGCGCGCCGGTCGGCGAGAGGTTCTGGTCCAGGGCGCTCGCGGAGCCGGCCGCACCGACCACGGGGGCCGCTCCGGCCGCGATCAGGAGGGCGACGCGGGCGATCCGGCGGGTCATGGGGAGGGACATGGTGCTCCTTCGACGAGGTGCGAGGTGGTGCTCGGTCGCACTGACAACCGGCTCTGGGGCGGGTGAGGTTGCGGAGGCCGAAGGTAAAGAATTGGCAATGCGTCGTATTGTCGGGTGGGGAGGAAGGTGGACGAACACGTCATTGCGCGGCCAGTTGGCGAACCGTCACTTCCCTTCTGTCCCAAGGGGATTGGGCAGTCGGGGCGCACGCCGTGAAAAGCGGCTCGGAAACGTGGTGAATTTCTTCCGGCCCACCCCGCGTCCATGCCGCGCCCGAGTGAACCACCGTACGGATGACCGATTAGGGAGCGAGTCGTACGCGGACCGATTCCCCGTCCGTGGCGAGCGCCCCGGACACCTTCGACCAGCCGCCGCGGGCCTCGCCCGCGCGCCACGAACGGTCCCCGAAGGTCACCTCGGTGAGGCGCAGCGTCCCCGCCCGCGCCACCGCCCACTGCGCCAGCTCCCAGCCGCGCCGCTCGTCCTCCCCGGCGCCCGGCGCGGCCTCCGCGCCCCGCGCCGCGCGCACCGGCACCAGCAGGACCGGCGGCCCGGCCGCCGACCGGCCCGCGCCGGGACCGCCCGTCACCGTCTCCGGCGCCGCGCCCTTCCCGAACGCCCGCACCAGCTCCGCCCGCACCAGCTCCGGATCGCCCGGCACCCCGTCCGGGTCGCCCGTCGTACAGGACAGCGCGGCGGGGGAGCGGCCGGTCAGCGCCGCCGCGAGCAGCGCCGCGTCCGGCTCGTGCTTCGCGTACGCCTGCGGGAAGCCGCTCTTCTGCACCTTCTGCGCCGCCACCGTCAGCGGCAGCCGCGAGTACCCCGGGACCTTCTCCAGGCCCGCGTAGAACCTCTCCGACGCGTACACCGGGTCCAGGATCTGCGCGGGCGTCCCCCAGCCCATCGAGGGCCGCTGCTGGAAGAGCCCGAGCGAGTCCCGGTCGCCGTGCTCGATGTTGCGCAGCGCCGACTCCTGGAGCGCGGTCGCCAGCGCGATCGTCACCGCCCGCTCCGGCAGCCCCCGGCCGGTGCCGACGGCCGCGATGGTCGCCGCGTTCGACGCCTGGTCCGGGGTGAACGTGTACCGGTTGTCCCCGCTGCCGACGGCGCACCGGGGCGTCCCTCTGCTCCCCGTCACCTGATGGAAGGCCACGTAGGAGGCGAGGCCGAGGAGCGCGGCGAGGGCGGCCGCCGAGCGGGCGAGGCGGCTGCGACGGGCGGGGCGGGTGGGGTCGGACACGGGGCCCACCGTACTGGAGGCCGCGTTAGGGTCGGCACATGGCAGACATCACCGCGCACGGCGGCATCCTCGACCTGTCCCAGGACGGAGCCGTGCTCACCGCGGCCCTCGTCGACCTCCCGTCCGTCAGCGGGACCGAGCAGTCGCTCGCGGACGCGATCGAGCGGGCCCTGCGCACCCTGCCGCACCTCACGGTGGACCGGTACGGCAACAACGTCGTCGCCCGGACGCGCCTCGGCCGCTCCGAGCGGGTCGTCCTCGCCGGCCACATCGACACCGTGCCGATCGCGGACAACGTGCCCTCGCGCCTCGACGGGAACGGCGTCCTGTGGGGCTGCGGCACCACCGACATGAAGTCCGGGGTCGCCGTCCAGCTGCGGATCGCCGCCACCGTCCCCGCTCCCAACCGCGACCTCACGTTCGTCTTCTACGACAACGAGGAGGTCGCCGCCGACCTCAACGGCCTCGGGAAGATCGCCGCCGCGCACCCCGAGTGGCTGGAGGGCGACTTCGCGGTCCTCCTGGAACCCTCCGACGCCCAGGTCGAGGGCGGCTGCCAGGGGACCCTGCGGGTGATCCTGCACACGGCGGGCGAGCGCGCCCACTCCGCGCGCTCCTGGATGGGTTCCAACGCCATCCACACCGCCGCCCCGATCCTCGCCCGCCTCGCCTCGTACGAGCCGCGCAGGCCCGTCATCGACGGCCTGGAGTACCACGAGGGCCTGAACGCGGTCGCGATCGAGGGCGGTGTCGCCACCAACGTCATCCCCGACGCCTGCGCGGTCACGGTCAACTACCGGTACGCCCCGGACCGCTCCCCGGCCGAGGCCCTGGCGCACGTCCGGGAGGTCTTCGCCGACTGCGACATCGCCGACCTCGTCGTGGACGACGAGAGCCCCGGCGCGCTGCCGGGCCTCTCCCACCCGGCGGCCGAGGCGTTCATGAAGGCCGTCGGCGGCAGCGCCCAGCCCAAGTTCGGCTGGACCGACGTGTCCCGTTTCAGCGCCCTGGGCGTGCCCGCCGTCAACTACGGCCCCGGTGACCCCATCTACGCGCACAAGCGGGACGAGCACGTCGTCGTGGACCGGATCCACCACTGCGAGGCGCGGCTCCGCGAGTGGCTGACCGCCTGACCGTCCGATTTCCGTGGTCCCGACTTCCGTAATTTCGTGTTTCGTCACCTCTGTGGTCCTACGCTGACCGGACCAGAAGATCAGCCGGCGGCCGGAAGCGGGCCGCCGATCGGCGGAGGGAGCAGGCCATGGGCATTCCCGAGGGAATGGCGAAGCCCGAGGAGCAGCGACTCGGACCGGTGCTGAGGCGGCGGGAGCAGGTCCAGCCGGGCACCACGGACCAGCGGCTGCTCGACACCGAGGGCGACTCGGCGTGGGTGCACACCGACCCCTGGCGGGTCATGCGCATCCAGTCCGAGTTCGTCGAGGGCTTCGGGGCGCTGGCCGAACTGCCGAGCGCCATCAGCGTCTTCGGCTCGGCCCGTACGAAGCAGGACTCGCCGGAGTACGAGTCGGGCGTCCGGATCGGCCGGGCGCTCGCCGATGCCGGTTTCGCGGTCATCACCGGCGGTGGTCCGGGCGCCATGGAGGCGGCGAACAAGGGGGCCAGGGAGGCCAAGGGCGTCTCGGTCGGCCTCGGCATCGAGCTGCCCTTCGAGCAGGGGCTCAACCAGCACGTCGACATCGGCGTGAACTTCCGCTACTTCTTCGTCCGCAAGACGATGTTCGTGAAGTACGCGCAGGGCTTCGTGGTCCTGCCCGGCGGCCTCGGCACCCTCGACGAACTGTTCGAGGCGCTGACCCTGGTCCAGACCCGCAAGGTCACCCGCTTCCCGATCGTCCTCTTCGGCACGGAGTACTGGAAGGGGCTCGTCGACTGGCTGCGTGACACGGTCGTCGCGGGCGGCAAGGCGTCCGAGCGGGACCTGCTGCTCTTCCACCTCACGGACGACGTGGACGAGGCGGTCAGGCTGGTGACGAAGGAGGTCGGCCGCTAGGCCGTGCCCCGGGGTGAGGAACGCGGGCCGCCCCGCCCCCGTGTCGTACGGGGGCGGGGCGGCCTTTCCACGGGTCGGGCCGGGCCGGGCGGTGGCCCGGTCCCGGGTCAGTACTGGACGGAGACGCTCGCTCCCGCGAAGGTCTCCTTGGCGTGCAGGCTGATGTAGACGTAGCCGGTGGGCGGGTTGTTCACCGTCAGGGTCTCGGTGTTGCCGGACTGGACCGAACGGCTGGTGTACGAGCCGGTGGTGGCCCAGCTCGACGCGTTGTAGTAGAGGTCGGCGTCACCGGTGCCACCGGCGGTGGTGATCGTCAGCTGCCGGGTCCCGGCCGGGACGTACAGGTAGTGGTACGCGTAGTTGGCGACGGTCGCCGACAGGTTGCCGCGCGAGCAGTTCTGGCCCAGCTGGCGCGGGTCGGCGCCGGGGCACTCGGGCAGCGACGGGCCGGGGCCCGGGTCCGGGTTGGTGGCGCAGGCACCGGCGGCGCAGCTCGTCAGCCAGGCGTCGAAGTCGGCGTCGTAGCGGGTGCCGATGGTGGTCTTCAGGAGGGTGCGGGCACCGTTCCAGTCGCCGGTGCGGTACTTGGCGAGCACGGCGTCCACGTCGGCGCGGTGCTTCTCCGTCATGTAGCGCACGGCGAGGTAGCCCCAGCGGTAGGTGCGCTCGGTGTCGGTGTTCTGGTAGGTGGTGTCGAAGAGGGTGCTCAGGGAGTAGGTGTGGCGCCCGGCGGCGGCGATGGCCGCGTCGTAGGGGAGCTTGCGGTAGGAGTAGGAGACGTACTCGGCGAAGCCCTCGATCCACCAGATGGTCGGGGTGGACACGCCCGCGTCGAAGTCGCCGTACATGTTGAAGCGGCCGTCGAGGTAGTGCGTGTACTCGTGGTTCAGGTTCCACACCTGGAAGTCGGGCCGCACGCGGGTGTCCTCGTAGGCGAGGAAGCGGGGCTGGTTGCCCGGGGTGGCCGGGTTGCCCTCCAGGTACATGCCGCCGTTGTTCGTGTCGATGCCGTAGATGGCGGCGGCGAACACCTGGTAGTCGAAGCTGGTGTCGAAGACGACGACCTCGATGGTGGTGTTGAGGTCGTCGGCGACGGGACCCCGGTCACGGGCGACGGCGTGGAAGAACGCGTCCTGCTTCTGGAGGCTGCCGCAGGCCGACGCGAGGTTGTCGGCGGTCACCTGCTGGGCCAGCACCTTGATGGAGGGGCTGCAGGTGTGGCTGATCGTCAGGATGCCCGCGCGCAGCCGGGCGACGGAGTCGGCGGTGCCGTAGTCGGCGGCGTGCGCGGGGTCGTACGCCTCGACCATCTCGGAGACGGCGGCCCACAGGTAGGCGGGGGTGCCGCTCGGGGCGCTCTGGTCCGCGAGCTGGCGCATCAGCGGCTTGAGCTTGGGCAGGAGGGCCGGGTACTGGAGGAAACGGCCCAGCTCGCGGGCGCCGTTGTACGGCAGGTAGCCGTGGTCGCCGCCGAAGAGCGCCTTGTTGCGGGAGACGAAGGAGTACAGGTTGTCGAGCAGGCTCGGGTCGGCCTGGACGGCGGCGGGGAAGCCGCTGGTCTGGTGGCCGCGGAAGAGCACGGTGAAGACGTTGTTGACGGCGCCGGGCATCCCCGCCACGGAGTTGTAGGTGCCCGCGTCGTAGGCGTTCAGGAGCCGCTTCACGACCGGCAGGTAGCGGACGTTCTCCTGGGCGCTGTCGATCAGGGTGACGGTCTCGCCGAGGGTGCCCGCGTTGGCGGTGGTGACGTCCTTGGACCGGGCGTTGGCGAAGAAGCCGTCGAGGCCGCCCCGGATCGCGGTCTGCAGGGTCGGGCCGTAGGAGCCGACGTCCGCCGAGTGGTACCACTGGACGTAGTAACCGGCGCGCAGGAACAGCACCAGCTGGTAGGTCGAGGTGCTGTTGTCGCCGGGGTAGGTGACGGTGTTGTCGCGGAGCGCGTTGGCGACGGTCGTCATCTGCGCCTCGCGGAAGGCGCCGTAGGCGTCGCCGCCGGTGAGGGCGAACAGCTGGTTGACACAGCCGGGTTCGGCGGACTTGATCTGCTGCACCAGGGCGCTGCCGGTCCGGCCGGTGAAGTCGCTGACGTTGCAGGCGGCGGCGGTCAGGGACCGGGAGGCGGAGAGCCGGGCGGTGGCGGCGGGGCTGGCCGGCGGAAGGTACGGGGTCCGCTCGGCGGCGGCGACGGACCCGGTCGTCCGGTCGGCCTCGCGGGTCTCCGGGGCGAGGTCCGGCGCGGGCCGGGGCGCGGACCGTTCCGCGCTCGGCGCGACGGGGGCGGGGGCGGGGCTCGGGGTGGCGGCCTGGCTGAGCGGCGCGAGCAGTCCGAGCGCCAGACAGGACGTGACGGTGGCGGTCAGGAGCCGTACGCGGTACGGCAGTCCCGATATCCGGGCGGATTTCACCTAGGCCTCCAGGCCTTGCTCGGCCGCGTGGGTGGCGCGGCCGGACACAGTGGGGGATTGATTGATGATGCTCCGTCAAATTGGGGCGGAACGTGGGTACAATTTCACACGTCACATGGCTGTGGGAAGGGTCCGGACGGAAACCCGCGGCACCGTCCGTGCCGCGACGGGGTGGCGAGAAATCACCGCCCGAGCCCCCTCGCTGATGGGGCCGGGTGCGAGCCCCCGGAAGACCCCGGCGCGACCCATGGGAAAAGATGAGTAAAGAGCCCGCCGACATCGAAACGCCTCTGGATCAGGGGCCCTTGACGGGCTTCGGGGGATGCGTGCGCGGTCTGCGCCCAGGGGTGGGGGCGGGCGGGCTCGCCCGGGGACCGGGTCGGGCTGAGCCCGGGGCGGCGCTCGTGGCGCGGCGCCCGGCCGTGCCCGCCCGCGTCCGGGACGGGCGTGCGGTCCGAACCGTGGCCCGGGGTGCGCCTGCCGTGTCCGGGCTCGTGCTCGCGGGGGGCGATGTCGTGCCTGCCGGGCGGGGCCGCGTGCGCCGGGGCGGGGCCGGGGCCGCTGAGGAGGGGGAAGGCCGCGCCTGCCGGGGCCTTCCCCGGGATGTGCTCGGTGGTGAGGCCGCGTTCCCCGGGCCGGTCCGGCCGTGCCCGGGGTCGCGCTCACGGGGGGGCCGGGCCGGGGCCCTGCCCGCCGGGCCGTACGGGCACGGGCGCGGCGGGTCCCGGGGCCGTACGGGCACGGGCTGGAGGCGCCGGAACCGGCGTCGTCGACCGACGCGGTCGGAACCGGCGCCGTCGACCGACGCGACGCCCCGCCGGGGACCAGCCGCACCCCCTCAGGGACCGTGCATCCCCTCAGGGACCGTGCATCCCCTCGGGGTCCGCGCACCCCTTCAAGGCCCGTGCATCCCCTCGGGGTCCGCGCACCCCTTCAAGGCCCGCGCACCCCTTCAAGGCCCGCGCATCCCCTCGGGGTCCGCGCACCCCTTCAAGGCCGCGCATCCTCAGGAACGGCCGCACCTCGCCACGGACCGTCCGGACCCCGCCAGGCGTCGTCCACGCGCTGTCTTGGATCACCCGCACCCGGCCGGGCGCCGCACCGCCCCTGCCGCAGCCACGGTCACCGCGCCGGGCGCCGCACCGCTCCTGCCGTAGCCACGGTCACCGCGCCGGGCGCCGCACCGCTCCCGCCGCAGCCGCGGCCCCGCCGCGCGAGGCGCCGACCGCCCCGCCGCAGACCCCCGCTACGCCAGACCCCGGCGGGCCACCGACGGTGGGCGGTGGCCCGCGATCGAGGCCACCATGTCCAGGACCTGCTTCGTCTCCGCCACCTCGTGGACCCGGTACACCTGGGCGCCCAGCCACGCCGAGACGGCGGTGGTCGCCAGGGTCCCCAGGACCCGTTCCTTCACCGGCCGGTCCAGCGTCTCCCCGACGAAGTCCTTGTTCGACAGGGACACCAGCACCGGCCAGCCCGTCGCCGTCATCTCCCCCAGCCGCCGGGTCGCCTCCAGGCTGTGCCGGGTGTTCTTCCCGAAGTCGTGCCCCGGATCGATCATGATCGCGTCCCGGCGCACCCCGAGCGCCGCCGCGCGCTCCGCCAGACCCACCGTGACGCGCAGGACGTCGGCCATCACGTCCTCGTACGCCACCCGGTGCGGCCGCGTCCTCGGCTCCGCGCCTCCCGCGTGCGTGCACACCAGGCCCGCGCCGTACTTCGCGGCGACCTCGGCGAGGCCCGGGTCCACCCCGCCCCACGCGTCGTTCAAGACGTCCGCCCCCGCCTCGCAGACCGCCTCGCCGACCTCCGCCCGCCAGGTGTCCACGCTGATGACCACATCGGGATGGCGGCGCCGGACCTCGGCGACGAAACCGACCGTGCGCCGCGCCTCCTCCTCGGCCGTCACCTCCTCGCCGGGGCCCGCCTTCACCCCGCCGATGTCGACGATCGCCGCGCCCTCGGCCACGGCCCGCTCTACCCGCGCGAGCGCGGGCTCGTCCAGGAAGGTCGCGCCCTGGTCGTAGAAGGAGTCCGGGGTCCGGTTCACGATCGCCATGATCACCGGCTCGTGCGGCCCGAATTCACGCCGTCCCAAGCGCAGCATCCCTTTTGTCCTCCCTCGTGTCCGTTCGCCTGCGACCCTAGCCGCCGGTGGCACGTGGCACGATCGGCACGGGACGTTTTCCACTCCGGGGAGAGGCGCGCAGTGTTCTGGTTTCTGCTCATCACGATGGTCGTGGTCGTGGCCGCGGTGACCCTCGCCGTGATCGGCGGCGGCGACAGCGAGGTGCTGCCCGAGGTGGCGCCCGAGCAGCTCGTCGACCCGCTCCCGGTCAGCCGCCCGGTCGACCGCGCCGACGTCGAGGCGCTCCGCCTCCCCGTCGGGCTGCGGGGCTATCGCATGGCGGACGTGGACGACGTCCTCGTCCGTCTCGGCGCCGAGCTGGCCGAGCGGGACGCCCGGATCGCCGAGCTGGAGGAGGCGCTGACCGGCGCCTCCGCCACGCGGGCCGAGGGCGCGGAGCGCGCCGGGGAAGAGGGGGCCGCGTGAGCGCCTCCGGGGCGGTGCCCGGTCCCGACGGGCTGCTCCGCTGCCCCTGGGGCCTGTCGGCCGAGGACTATCTGGCGTACCACGACGAGGAGTGGGGCCGCCCGGTCCACGGCGACGACGCGCTCTTCGAGCGGCTCTGCCTGGAGGCGTTCCAGTCGGGTCTCTCGTGGATCACGATCCTGCGCCGCCGGGAGGGCTTCCGCACCGCCTTCGAGGGCTTCCGGATCGCCTCCGTCGCGGCCTTCGGGGACGCGGACCGCGAGCGGCTGCTCCAGGACGAGGGCATCATCCGCAACCGCGCCAAGATCGACGCGACCCTCGCCAACGCCCGGCTGCTCGCGGGCTGGTCCCCGGGCGAGCTCGACGGTCTGATCTGGTCGTACGCCCCCGATCCGGTGGACCGCCCGGCCCCGCGCACGGTCGCCGACGTCCCGGCGGTCACGGACGGGTCGACGGCCCTGTCGAAGGCGCTCAAGAAGCGCGGTGTGCGGTTCGTCGGCCCGACGACGGCCTACGCCCTGATGCAGGCGTGCGGGCTCGTCGACGACCATGTGGCGGACTGCGTGGCCCGCGGCGGGAAGTGACCCCGGGGCGGGCACGGACCCCCTGACGGGAACCGGCCCCGGGCCGCCCGAGTCCGCCCGGTGGCCCGGTGGCCCGGTGGCCCGGTGGCCCGGTGGCCCGGTGGCCCGGTGGCCCGGTCGCGGTCAGCGGCCCAGGTACGTCGGCTTCTCCTTGGCCACGAAGGCGCGGACCGCGATCGTGTGGTCGGCCGAGGCCCCGGCCAGGTTCTGCAGCTCCTCCTCCTTCTCCAGCGTCTCGGCGAGCGAGTGGGCCGCGCCGAAGGCCAGGGACTCCTTCAGGGCCGCGTACGCCACCGTCGGGCCCTCCGCCAGCCGCCGGGCCACCTTCCCCGCCTCGGCGGCGAGGTCGGCGGCCGGGACGAGCCGGTTCACGATGCCCAGCTCGTACGCCTCGGAGGCACTGATCGAGCGGGGGAAGAACAGCAGGTCGGCCGCCCGGCTCGGGCCGATCAGCCGGGGCAGCGTCCAGGAGACGCCCGAGTCGGCGGTGAGCGCGACCCCGGCGAACGCGGTGTTGAACGAGGCGGTCTCCGCGACCACCCGGAAGTCCGCCGCGAGCGCGAAGCCGAAACCGGCCCCGGCCGCGACCCCGTTCACCGCCGCCACCACCGGCTTCCGCATCCCCGCGAGGGCCCGGGTGATCGGGTTGTAGTGCTCGCGGACCGTGCTCATGGTCTCCCGCGTGCCGTTCTCCGCGTCCGCCGCGAGCAGACCCACGTGCTCCTTCAGGTCCTGGCCCACACAGAACGCCCGGTCACCGGCCGCGGTCAGCAGCACCGCCCGTACGGCGGCGTCGGCGGCGGCCGTCTCCACCGCCTCCCGGAGGGCGACCTTCGCCGCCACGTTCATGGCGTTCATGGCCTCGGGGCGGTTGAGCGTGATGGTGGCGAGTCCCTCGCTCACCTCGTACAGCACCGTGTCGGCCATCGGTATCCCTTCGCCTCATCGCGTCGTTGACCCGCCCAGCATGGCGGACATCACCCGCACCGCCCATGTGAGCTGCGTCAATCCGACCGGCTTCCGGAGGCCCGCAGCCGGAAGCCGAGCGGCGGAGTATCGCAGGCCGATCGCCGAATTGTGGGGTTTTGCGAGCGCGCGTTGCGCAAGCGATGCCGATGGATGTTGGTCATCGGGTGCTGCCATGCGGGATAATGACCTGGAAGCAATGTGTTCGAAGCCGGAGACGTGCTCCAGGTCATGGAGCTGCCCGGCCGACGATGAGCTGGTTTCAGGAAGGGGAACGAGCATGGCGGCCATGAAGCCGCGGACGGGTGACGGCCCGCTCGAGGTGACCAAGGAGGGGCGGGGCATTGTCATGCGCGTTCCGCTCGAAGGCGGCGGCCGGCTCGTCGTCGAGCTGACCCCGGACGAGGCCGGGGCGCTGGGCGACGCCCTGAAGAAGGTCGTCGGCTGACCCCGGTTCTCCACGATCCTCACCGCTGCCCCGGTACGGCCCCGCCGTCCCGGGGCAGCGGCGTGTCGGCGCCACGACACGCCCCGCGCGAGCCCGCCGCACACCCGTGCGGGCGAGCCGGGCGACAGCGGCGGCACACGGTGGTCACGGAACCGCCGGGCACCCGCGCGGGCGGGGTCAGCCCCGGCGGACCGCGCAGAGCAGACCGTCGCCCACCGGCAGCAGCGAAGGGATGAGTTCCGGGCTCTCCCGGACCGCGCGCAGCAGCTCCCGCACCCGCTGGACCTCCGGCGGCTGGGCCGCCGAGTCGACCGTGCGGCCCTCCGCGAAGACGCCCTCGAAGCAGACGAGGCCGCCCGGCCGCAGCAGGCGCAACGATTCAGCGAGATAGTCCAGGTACTCCAGCCGGTCCCCGTCGCAGAACACGAGGTCGTACCCGCCGTCCGCGAGCCGGGGCAGGACGTCCAGGGCCCGGCCGGGGATGAACCGGGCCCGGTTCCCCGCGAAGCCCGCCGCCCGGAACGCCGTCTTGGCCAGCTGCTGCCGCTCCGGCTGGAGGTCCACCGTGGTCAGGACCCCGTCGGGACGCATCCCGAGGAGCAGATAGATCCCGGACACGCCCGTGCCCGTGCCGATCTCCGCCACCGCCTTCGCGTCCGCCGTCGCGGCCAGCAGGCGCAGCGCGCCGCCGGTCCCGGGGGACACCGAGGGCAGCCTTGCCTCCCTGGCCCGCTCCCGGGCCCAGCGCAGAGCGTCGTTCTCGGCGACAAAGGCGTCGGCGAACGACCAGCTCGTCTGCCGGTTGGCGGTAATGGCCCTCTCCTGTCCCCTTAGTTGACGCAACGGTGACTGTATCCGCTGTCAGCGGGAACCCGCAGATGGGACCGGGCGTTCACCAGGGGAAGGACGCGACAGGAGACAGCCGGTGACCCGGCTCCAAATTCGCGTAAAGATTCTTATCCGGAGCTAACGGGCGAGGTGGCTATGGTAGGGGCTCCACTGGACACCACCAGAGCCGACAGGGGAGGTGCGGCTGCGCCTGTGGATCGGGGAGGAGTGCTTCGGCGTCTTCTCAGGTCGGCGGGTGAGCCGAAATCCGTGACCGACACCGCTGACCGTTTCCGCACGACCGACTCCGCTCCCACCACCGCGACCTTCGCATCGGATGCGGAATCGCCGGCGTGGACCCCTCCCACCTGGGAGGAGATCGTCAGCACGCACAGCGGCCGGGTCTACCGGCTGGCCTACCGCCTGACCGGCAACCAGCACGACGCCGAGGACCTCACCCAGGAGGTCTTCGTCCGCGTCTTCCGCTCGCTGTCGACCTACACCCCGGGCACCTTCGAGGGCTGGCTGCACCGCATCACCACCAACCTCTTCCTCGACATGGTCCGCCGCAAGCAGCGCATCCGCTTCGACGCGCTCGCCGACGACGCCGCCGAGCGGCTCCCCAGCCGCGAGCCCTCCCCGCAGCAGGTGTTCAACGACACGCACTTCGACGCCGACGTGCAGCAGGCCCTCGACACCCTGGCGCCCGAGTTCCGCGCCGCCGTGGTCCTCTGCGACATCGAGGGACTGTCGTACGAGGAGATCGCCGCCACCCTCGGTGTGAAGCTCGGCACCGTCCGCAGCCGGATCCACCGCGGCCGCTCCCACCTGCGCAAGGCCCTCAAGCACCGGTCGCCCGAAGCACGGGCGGAGCGTGCCCTGGCCTCCGTCGGATGGGAGGCGGGGACAGCGTGAGCGGTAGCCCTTCCTCGTCTCCGACCCCTGCCGAACACCACCTCGGAGACCGGCTGGCCGCGCTCGTCGACGGCGAGCTCGGCCACGACGCCCGCGAGCGGGTCCTCGCCCACCTGGCGACCTGCGCCCGCTGCAAGGCCGAGGCCGACGCGCAGCGCACCCTCAAGAGCGTCTTCGCCTCCGCCGCGCCCCCACCGCTCTCCGAAGGCTTCCTCGCCCGCCTCCAGGGGTTGCCCGGGGGTCCTGGCGGCTCCGGAGGACCCCGGGGACCCCTCGAAGAACTCCTCGACGCCGGGGGAGTGAGGTCCGACGGCTTCGCCACCGCCGCGGTCGTGACCCCGCACGCCCCGCAACCCGGCTTCCGCATCCACGAGGTCGCCGACCGCGCGCCCGGTTCCGCCGGACGCGGCCGCAGGTTCGCCTTCGTGGCGGCCAGCGCGGTCTCCTTCGCGGCCATCGCCCTCGGCGGGACCCTGCCCCTGGACGCCTCCGTGAGCGCGAGCGCGCGCGGCGGCCAGGGCACCGGCAGCGCGGTCACCCCGCTGCGCACCGGCACCGCGGCGCCCGGCACGAGCACGCCCGTCTCCCGGGGCACCCGCTCCGGGGAGCGGTCCGGCGCCCAGTCCGTCCTGGCGGGACAGTCCACCACGGGTGCCCCGGCCACCCCGGTGACGCCCCTCTCCGCGGTGCGGGGGCCGGTCGCCGCGACCGGTCAGGGCACGGTCCCGGCGGGCGCCGTCCCGCCGGACGCGGTCCGTTCCCCCGCCACCCCGCTGCTCTCCGTCCGCCTCCAGAACCAGTCCTCGCAGTCGTTCCTGGCCCTGTCCCCGTTCATACGCCCGACGAGCCCGGCCCTCCAGCTGGCCTTCGCCCCCGGGCCCAGTCCGGTGGCGAGCCCGACGACCGGCCCGCTCGGCTCCCACCGCTGACCCGCGACCTGGTTGAATCCAGGGACACGGGCGCCCGACCCAGGGGCGCGGACGGGCCAGCGGTTGCGGGGAGAGCATGAACGACGGGAAACCGAACTGGTGGAGCCGGCCTTCGGAGACGCCGGAGGCGGCGCGGATACCCACGCCGCCGCCGGCCGAGGACGGCGACGGTGACTTTCCGCTGCCCGCCCCCCGGCCGCACACCGGCCAGGACGTGACAGATCCGGTGGACCAGCCGGACTCGACGGACCGGAAGGCCCCGGCCGCCGCCGGGGAGGCCGCTTCCGAGGCGGGGGCCCCGGGCCCCTCACCGGAGCGCACCACCGGACTTCACGAGCCGGAGGCCGTCACCGGGCCGTACGAGCCGGAGGCCGTCACGGAGCCGTACGGGCCCGAGGCCGTCGCCGGGACGTCCCAGCCCGAGCCCGGAGCGCTCGCCGGGCCCTACGGGACCGAGGCCCTCGCCGGGCCGTACGAGCCCCGGCCCGAGACCCTCGCCGGGCCCCCCGCCGAACCCGCCCCCGCGCCCGTCCTGCTGACCAAGGACGAGCCCGTGGGTCCGGCCGCCCCCATGGACGCGGCCCCCGGTGGCGCCCCCGCCCCCCTGCACGCCCCCGACGAGTACCGGACGCCTCCCTACGGGGAGCCGGGACCGTGGGCGCCCGCGCCGCCCGTGCGGCACCCGGCGGCGCCCGTACCGCCCCATCAGGCCGCCGCCCCGCCCCCCGTACCGCCGCACCCCCACGCCCAGCCGCACATGCCGGGTGCGGGGGCGCCCTGGGTGCAGTACGACCCCTGGGGGACCGGTGGGCCCGGACTCCCGCCCGCGCCCGCGAAGAAGTCCCGCAAGGGACTCGCCCTCGCCGGGGCGCTCGCCTTCGCGCTCGTCACCGGGGTCATCGGCGGCGGCATCGGCGCCTACGTCGAGCGCAACGGCGGACTCACCACCGTCGAACTGCCGCAGGCGGCGGCCGGGGAGACCGGCCGGGCTCCCGAAAGCGTCGCCGGGATCGCCGCCAGCGCGCTGCCCGGCGTGGTCACCCTGCACGTCAAGGGCGGCGGCTCGTCCGGCACCGGCACCGGCTTCGTCCTCGACACCAAGGGCCACATCCTCACCAACAACCACGTCGTCGACGCCGCCGAGTCCTCGAAGGACATCACGGTGACGTTCTCCAGCGGCGAGACCGCCCGCGCCCGGCTCATCGGCAAGGACACCGGCTACGACCTGGCCGTCGTCCAGGTCACCGGCGTCTCGGGGCTCAAGCCGCTGCCGCTCGGCAACTCCGACGACGTCCGGGTCGGCGACCCCGTCGTCGCCATCGGCGCCCCCTTCGACCTGTCCAACACGGTCACCTCCGGCATCATCAGCGCCAAGGAACGGCCGATCACCGCGGGCGGCGAGAAGGGCGACGGCAGTGACATCAGCTATGTCGACGCCCTCCAGACCGACGCCCCCATCAACCCCGGCAACTCCGGCGGTCCGCTCCTCGACTCCAAGGCACGGGTCGTCGGCATCAACAGCGCCATCCGGGCCGCGGGCGGCTCCGGGGAGGGCGAGGGCGCCGGAGCCAGCCAGCCCGGCTCCATCGGCCTCGGCTTCGCCATACCGATCAACCAGGGCAAGCGGGTCGCCGAGGAGCTCATCAACACCGGCAAGGCCACCCACCCCGTCATCGGCGTCAGCCTCGACATGCAGTTCAACGGCGACGGCGCCCGCGTCGGCGAGAAGGGCAAGGACGGCACCGCGTCCGTCACGCCCGACGGCCCGGCGGCCAGGGCCGGGCTCCGGCCCGGGGACGTCATCACCAAGGTCGACGGCCAGCGCGTGCACAACGGCGAGGAGCTGATCGTGAAGATCCGCGCCCACCGCCCGGGGGACCGGCTGGCGCTCACCCTGAACCGCGACGGCAAAGAGCTGACAAAGACGTTGACCCTCGGATCCTCACAGGGCGGCTGAGCGCCATCCGGCGGACACCGGGAGGTACCCGTCCGGCAGTTTCGGCGGGTACCGTGGACCGGGCCCTGGACCGGCGTGAAGGAGCTACTAGGTGTTCAGCGACATAGGCGCACTCGAACTGGTGACGCTCGTGGTCCTCGCCGTGCTCGTCTTCGGGCCGGACAAGCTCCCGAAGATGATCCAGGACGTCTCGCGCTTCGTGCGGAAGATCCGTGAGTTCTCGGACGGCGCGAAGGAGGACATCCGCAGCGAGCTGGGGCCGGACTTCAAGGACTTCGAGTTCGAGGACCTCAACCCCAAGACGTTCCTCCGCAAGCAGATGGAGCAGAACGAGGACCTGAGGGAGCTCAAGGAACTCCGCGGCAGCTTCGACCTCCGCAAGGAGATGAACGAGGTCGCCGACGCGGTCCACGGCCGCGAGCCGCAGCCGACCGCCGTCAACGGGACCCCCGTCAACGGCGCTCCGGTGAACGGCTCCGGCGGCGCGGGGACCGCCCCCGGCGGCACCCCGGACCTCCTCAAGAAGCAGGACAAGCCGGACACCGGCGAGCGTCCTCCGTACGACTCCGACGCGACCTGACGACGGGCCGTCACCGGTCCGGCGCCTCCCGGTGGCTATCCTCCCTCTGTCGATCGAACGAGGAGGCGGCCTAGATGGAGACCACGAGTCCGGTGGAGGGCGTGCCCACGGCCCGGCGGACCGCCGAGGGCTATCTGCGGGCGCCCTTCGCCTGGTACGGACTGGACGAGGCCTTCACCGGGCCCCGCTGGCTCATGCAGGTGGGCACGGCGGCGGACGGCAGCGTGCAGCACGGTTCGACCGGCCACGGTGACGTCCCGTCGATAAAGTCCGACGCGAGCGGCACGGAGAAGGAGCGGTTCGCGGTCGTCGTCACCGTCGCCGCCAGCCCGGTCCGCCGCACCGGGGACGGCACCGGTGTCCTCGACGCCACCACGGTCTCCTCGGCCGCCTGGCTGGCGGGCAGCGGACTGCTCGTCCACACCTGGCCCGCCTCGCTCGACCACATGACCCGGGACAACTGGCTGGACCAGCAGACCGAGACCGCGTTCGAACTGGCCGACGACCTCGAAGGACCGGACTGGTCGTCGCTCTCGCTGCCGGTGGACGGGGTCCCGGTGACCTTCCACTACCGCGAGACCGAGTTCGGCTGGGTCCTCGCCGGGTCCGCCGACGGCGTCCACATCGGGGCGTACGGGCGGGGCATGAGCGCGTACGGGCTCGGCTTCTCGCAGATCAAGGACCTCGACGCGTACGCCTGACCGGGCGCGTCCGGGAGCACGGATGAGCGGGTCCGCCCGACCCGCCGCCCGACCCGACCCGCCGCGCGCATCCGGTACGACGAAAGGGCGCCCCCACCAGGGGGCGCCCTTTCCGGTGACGCGTCAGAACTTGTTGCGCGGGGTGATGCCCAGGCTCATGCCGGAGAGCCCACGCTGGCGCCCGCCGAGCTTGCCCGCGATGGCGCGCAGGGCCGCGCCCGCCGGGGAGTCCGGGGCCGACAGGACGACCGGCCGGCCGTCGTCGCCACCCTCCCGGAGCCGTACGTCGATCGGGATCGAGCCCAGCAGCGGGACCGTCGCGCCGGTGGTCTTCGTCAGCCCGTCCGCGACCCGCTGGCCGCCGCCGGTACCGAACACGTCGACCATCTCGTCGCAGTGCGGACACGGCAGACCCGCCATGTTCTCGACCACACCGACGATCTTCTGGTGGGTCTGCACGGCGATCGAACCGGCGCGCTCGGCGACCTCCGCCGCCGCCTGCTGCGGGGTGGTGACGACCAGGATCTCCGCGTTCGGCACGAGCTGCGCGACCGAGATCGCGATGTCACCGGTGCCCGGGGGCAGATCGAGCAGGAGGACGTCCAGGTCACCCCAGTACACGTCCGCGAGGAACTGCTGGAGCGCCCGGTGCAGCATCGGGCCGCGCCACACCACGGGCGCGTTGCCCGGGGTGAACATGCCGATGGAGATGACCTTCACGCCGTTCGCCGACGGCGGCATGATCATGTTCTCGACCTGGGTCGGACGGCCGTCCGCGCCCAGCATCCGGGGCACGCTGTGGCCGTAGATGTCGGCGTCGACGACACCGACCTTCAGCCCGTCGGCGGCCATCGCCGCGGCCAGGTTCACGGTGACCGACGACTTGCCGACACCGCCCTTGCCCGAGGCCACCGCGTACACCCGGGTCAGCGAACCCGGTTTCGCGAAGGGCACCTCGCGCTCGGCGCTCGTGCCGCGCAGCGCCGCCGCGAGCTCCTTGCGCTGTTCGTCGCTCATCACGTCCAGCGAGACCTCGACGGCGGTGACACCCTCGACCCGGGAGACGGCATCCGTCACGCGCTGCGTGATGGTGTCGCGCATCGGGCAGCCGGAGACGGTCAGATAGACCGTCACGGCGACCTTGCCGTCCGGTTCGATCTCCACCGACTTGACCATGCCGAGCTCGGTGATCGGCTTGTTGATCTCAGGGTCGTTCACCGTCGCCAGTGCTTCGAGGACCGCGTCTTCCGTAGCCATACCGACGATGGTACGGCGCGGACCACCGGCCCATGAAAGCCCCGTCAACGGTCGGGTACGTCACTTCCCCGGTCCTCGCCGTACGGGAAGAGGTCCCGGCGCTCCTCCAGCTCCCGCACCAGGTCCTGGAGCTCCGAGCGGATCCAGTCGCGGGTCGCCACCTCGCCGAGGCCCATCCGCAGCGCCGCGATCTCCCGGGTCAGGTACTCGGTGTCCGCGATCGACCGCTCGTTCTGCTTCCGGTCCTGTTCGAGATTGACCCGGTCCCGGTCGTCCTGCCGGTTCTGCGCGAGCAGGATCAGCGGCGCCGCGTACGAGGCCTGGAGGGACAGCGCGAGCGTCAGGAAGATGAACGGGTACTCGTCGAACTTCAGCGAACCCGGCGCGAAGATGTTCCAGACGACCCACACGATGATCGTGAGCGTCATCCAGACCAGGAACCTGCCCGTCCCCAGGAACCGGGCGATCCGCTCCGAGATCCGCCCGAAGGCCTCGGGGTCGTACTCCGGGAGCAGTCTGGCCCGCCGCTCGCGCGGCTGGTCGAGCCGGACTCGGGAGACCGGCCGGTCCCGGTCCTGGGTGCGCTCAGCGGCCATGCCCGGCCCCCTCCTCGTGGAACTCGGTCTCCCGCCAGTCCTCCGGCAGCAGATGGTCGAGGACGTCGTCGACGGTGACCGCGCCGAGCAGCGAGCCGCTCTCGTCCACCACCGGCGCCGCGACCATGTTGTACGCGGCGAGATAGCTGGTGACGGCGGGCAGCGGGGTGTCCGGGCCGAGCGGCGGCAGGTCGCTCTCCACGATCGAGCTGACGAGGGTGAACGGCGGGTCGCGCAGCAGCCGCTGGAAGTGGATCGTGCCCAGGTACTTGCCGGTCGGCGTCTCGTCCGGCGGCCGGCACACGTACACCTGGGCGGCGAGCGCGGGCGACAGGTCCTGCTGGCGGACCCGGGCCAGCGCGTCGGCGACCGTGGCGTCCGGCCGCAGCACGATCGGCTCCGTCGTCATCAGACCGCCCGCCGTGCGCTCCTCGTACGACATCAGGCGCCGTACGTCGGCCGCCTCGTCCGGCCGCATCAGGGTCAGCAGCCGCTCCTTGTCCTCCTCGGGCAGCTCCGACAGCAGGTCGGCCGCGTCGTCCGGGTCCATCGCCTCCAGGACGTCGGCCGCCCGCTCCTCCTTCAGCTTGCCGATGATCTCGACCTGGTCGTCCTCCGGCAGCTCCTCGAGGACGTCGGCGAGCCGGTCGTCGTCGAGCGCCGCCGCCACCTCCACCCGCCGCTTCGGGGACAGGTGGTGCAGCGCGTTGGCCACGTCGGCGGGCCGCAGCCGCTCGAAGGTGGCGACCAGGCTCTCGGCGCCCTGCCCGTTCTCCTCCAGGGAGAAGCCGGTGACGCCCGACCAGTCCACGGTCAGCGTCTCGGCCTTCCGGCGCAGTGCCCCGCCCTTGCCGCGCCGGACGAAGACCTTGTCGATCTCCCATTCGCGGCGGGCGGGCAGCTGCTGGACGGCGACGTCGAGGACGGTGACCTCCTCGCCCTCCTCCCCGCCGGGCCCCACGAGCCGGACCCGCCGGTCGAGGAGTTCGCCGAGGACGAGCCGCTCGGTCGGCCGCTGCTCGAAGCGGCGCATGTTGACCACACCGGTGGTGATGACCTGGCCGGACGCCACCCCGGTGATCCGGGTCATCGGCACGAACACCCGGCGGCGGCTGAGCACCTCCACCACCATGCCGAGCAGCCGGGGCGGTCTGCGGCCGACCCGCAGCATGGCCACCAGGTCGCCGACCCGGCCGACCTGGTCGCCGACGGGATCGAAGACGGGGACCCCCGCGAGGTGGGAGACGAAGATCCGGGGGGCGCCTGCCGCCATGCCACGCGCCTCCTCGGTGCCGCACGATTCGAGTCATTGCCGAGCTTTGCCTGATTCAGGCTAGCCCGTACCGATCCACCCCGCCCCGGCAGCGACTCCGGACGGCCCCCGCAGGGGCCGTCGTCCGGTCCGGGTACGCTGCGGACTGCCGTCCCCCACCGGCACGCCGACGTCCCCCCGTCCGGCGTCCCCGAGCAGCACGGACGGCCGCCGCCCCGGTTCTCCCCGTACGGCCGCGGCCTGTGTCCCCCATGCCAGGAGAGGTAGCGCAGATGCCCTTTCGCGCCCCGTCGTCGCGTCTCCGCAGGGCCGTCGTGCCCCTGACGCTCTGCGCCGGTCTGACCGTGGGGACGGCGGCCTGCGCCGCCGACCCCGACGAGGGGACCAACGGGGTCGGGAGGCTCTCCGCGACCGAGATCGAGGGCAAGGCGCGGGACGCGGCGGACACCGCGAAGGCGGTCCGGCTGTCGGGCACCCTGGTCAGCAAGGGCGGCACGTTCAAGCTGAACATGCGGCTGCGGAAGGACGGCGCCGCCGGTTCCGTGACCACGAAGAACAGCACCTTCGAGCTGCTGCGGGTGGGTGACACCCTCTTCCTGAAGGCGGCGGCGGACTTCTGGTCCCACGACACCTCGGCCGACGGCTCCCCGTCGAAGACGGACTCCGAGGCCGCCGACAAGCTCGACGACAAGTTCGTGAAGGTGCCGCAGGGCGACCCCTCGTACAACCAGCTGCGCGGCTTCACCGACATGGGGCTGCTGCTCGCCGGTCTGACCGGGCTGCACGGCGAGAAGGTCAAGGGCGACCGGGACCAGATCGGCGGGATCCGTACGATCAAGGTGAAGGGCGGCGGGGACGGCGAGGGCGGCACCCTCGACGTGGCCCTGGACGGCGCCCCGTACCCGCTGAGGTTCGCCCGGGGCGGGGGAGCGGGTGTGGTGGTGCTCAGCGAGTGGAACAAGAACTTCCCGCTCGCCGAGCCGTCCAAGGAGGAGACCCTCGACTACGGCAAGCAGCTGCCCCGCACCTGAGCGGCCCTTCCGGCGGCGCGGGTCAGCGCTTGCGGCGCCGGAACAGCAGCTTCGGCAGGGCGGCGGGCGCGGGCTCGCGGGTGGTGGCGGGCGAGGGCAGCGGTACGGCGGCGAGGGAGCCGTCCGGCAGGTCCTCGTCCACCGCGCGCGGGTCGAGCCGCAGCACCCGGCACTCGCGCGCCCAGCGGGCGGTCATCGCCTCGCCGTCCGGCGCGTTGAGCCGCTTGCCCTTCAGCTCGGCCACGGCCGCGTCCCACTCCTCCGTACCGGGGGCGAGTTCGCGTACGGCGGCCGTCCAGCCGACGATCCGGCCGCCCTTGTCCTTGCTGCGGACCGTGACCTCGGCCGTACCGCCGTCCGTCAGGTCCGGCAGGGGCTGCTCGCCGGGGCCGTCGCCGACGAGGAGGGCGGCTCCGTCGTACCAGACGTGCCAGAGCGCGCGGGCCGGACCGCTGCCGCGCACCCACACCAGGCCGGACTTCTTGGTGGCCTCCTCGACGAGGGCGGACCCGAGCAGCTCTTCAGTCATGGCCCGAAGCCTAGGGGATGTCCGGCGGGCCGGGCCGGGCCCGCCGGACACCTTCCGGGGGAGGAACGGGGGAGGAGCCGGGGAGGCGCCCTACAGCCAGCCGTTCCGCTTGAGGGTGCGGTGGATGGTGAA
Organism: Streptomyces sp. NPDC087215; assembly: GCF_044744885.1. NCBI lineage: Bacteria > Bacillati > Actinomycetota > Actinomycetes > Kitasatosporales > Streptomycetaceae > Streptomyces > Streptomyces sp. NPDC087215. Next base: position 458,784 of record NZ_JBIUZD010000005.1, on the reverse strand, counting down.
GCAGATCACGACGATGCCGGTCAGCACCATCGGGTAGCCGTACTTCCAGTGCAGCTCGGGCATGTGGTCGAAGTTCATGCCGTACACGCCGCAGACCGCCGTGGGGACGGCGACGATCGCCGCCCACGAGGTGATCTTGCGCATGTCCTCGTTCTGCGCGACGGTCGCCTGCGCCAGGTTGGCCTGGAGGATCGAGTTGAGCAGTTCGTCGAAGCCGACGACCTGCTCCTGGACCCGGGCGAGGTGGTCGGCGACGTCCCGGAAGTACTTCTGGATGTCGGGGTCCACCAGCCGCATGGGCCGCTCGCTGAGCAGCTGCATGGGCCGCATGAGCGGGGTGACGGCCCGCTTGAACTCCAGGACCTCACGCTTCAGCTGGTAGATCCGGCCGGTGTCCGTGCCGCGCGTGGAGCCCTTCGCGGCGGGCGAGAAGACATCGATCTCCAGCTGGTCGATGTCGAGTTCGACGGCGTCGGCGACCGCGATGTAACCGTCGACGACGTGGTCGGAGAGGGCGTGCAGGACGGCCGAGGGGCCCTTGACGAGCAGCTCCGGCTCGCCCTGGAGGCGGTGCCGCAGATTGCGCAGCGAGCCCTGGCCGCCGTGCCGGACGGTGATGACGAAGTCGGGGCCGGTGAAGCACATGACCTCGCCGGTCTCGACGACCTCGCTGGTCGCGGTCAGCTCGGCGTGCTCGACGTAGTGGATGGTCTTGAAGACGGTGAAGAGGGTGTCGTCGTACCGCTCCAGCTTGGGCCGCTGGTGGGCGTGGACGGCGTCCTCGACGGCGAGCGGGTGCAGTCCGAACTCGGCGGCGATCCCGGCGAATTCGGCCTCGGTCGGCTCGTGGAGTCCGATCCAGGCGAAACCGCCGCTCTCCCGCACCTGCTGCATCGCGCCGCGCGGGGTGAGGCACTCGCGGTCGTCGATCCGGCGTCCGTCGCGGTAGACGGCGCAGTCGACCACGGCACTGGAGGCGGAGTGGTCGCGGGTGGGGTCGTACGCGGTGTACGCGGTCGGGGTCCTGCGCAGCGGGTGCAGCAGGCTGGGACGGACGGCGGCGCGCAGGTCACGGATCATCGACATGGGCATACTCCTTCACGGAGGGCCGTCGGCGAGCACGGCACAGCCCGGAATGGGGACGTGGAGCTATTGCGTCGTCCACAAAGCGGGCGGCACCGAAGGGACGCGGTGACGGCGTTCGCTACTGACAGGCAAAGGCGAAATGCTCTTCCGTCATGCGAGAAGCCGGAGAAGGAGATCCGTGCGGACCTGTGATCACCGGAGAGACGTGGGCACCTGGCTGGGGTGCGGGCCGGAAGAGCGGCTGGTACTACCCGATCGACTTCGGTCCATCGCAGCCCCACCTCCTCCGGTCGGTCCCTCGTGAGGGATGACGTGTGACGAGTAGCCGGGAGTTCGGGACTCCCGACCAGCGGCCAAGACTATCAGCCGACTGATGGTCAATCCCTTATTTTGCCCGTTCCATACGCGCTTTATGCTCAACCCATGGGAGAAGTTCTTGCTCTGGTCGAGGCCCGGTTGCGTACGGCCCTCGGGGAACCGGACGCGCGGGCCGCGGTGACGTTCCTCGGCACGGACCGGATCGAGGTCCTCCGCTTCATCGACGGCGATCTCGTGCGGTACGCGACCCTCGGCATGTCCGCCCAGCCGATGGCCGACCCCACCGCCACCCTCGCCGATCCGGTCGCGGGACCGCGCGCCGAACTCGTCCTCACCGTGCGGGGCGGGCTCGCCGACACCGACAAGGTGCTGCGCCCGCTGGCCGTGCTCGCCTCCACCCCGCAGGTGGAGGGCGTGGTCGTGGCCCCGGGCGCCTCGCTCGACGTGGGCGAGCCGCTCTGGCCGGGTGCCGCCTTCGGCTCGGTCCTCGTCGCGGAGTCCGGCGGCCTGGTTGCGGACCTGGAGCTCGACGGGCCGATGGACCCGGTGCGCTTCCTGCCCCTCCTCCCGATGACCGCGAACGAGGCCGCCTGGAAGCGGGTGCACGGGGCGCAGGCCCTGGAGGAGCGCTGGCTGGCCCGGGGGACGGACCTGCGCGACCCGCTGCGGAGGTCCGTGGATCTGGACTGAGGGGTGGGGGCGGGGAGGGCCGGTGGCGGGGAGGGCGTGGGGGCTCACTGGTCCCGTCAGCCCCGTCAGCCCCGTCAGCCCCGCCGGTCACGCCGGTCACGCTGGTCACGCCCGGCTCAGTCGGCGAAGACGCCCACGCCGTCCTCCGTGGCGTGCTCCGGTGCCTGCTCCGCCGCCTCGCGGGTGAGGGAGGTGCGCCGGACACCGACGATCGCGGCCCCGGTGACCGCCGCCGCGCCCGCCACCAGGAACGGCACGTGGACGTCGGTCCACTCCTCGATCTTCGGGGCGAAGTAGGGGGCCGCCGCCGCGGCGAACCAGCGGACGAAGTTGTAGCCCGCGCTCGCCACCGGTCGCGGGGCGTCGGAGACGCCGAGCGCCAGCTCGGTGAACACGGTGTTGCTGACGCCGATGAACGCGCCCGACAGGACCGTGCAGACGATCGCGGTGGTGTGGTCGCCGTACCCGAGCACCACCACGTCGGCGGCGAGCAGGACGAGTGAGCCGCCGAGCACCGGGAGCGAGCCGAGGCGCCGCTGGAGCCGGGGTGCGACCAGCACGGAGAAGACGGCGAGCAGCAGACCCCACGCGAAGAACACCGCGCCGGACTCGTACGGCGTCATGTCCAGGACGAACGGGGTGAAGGCGAGCACGGTGAAGAACGCGTAGTTGTAGAAGAAGGCCGCGGCCGCCGCCGAGGCGAGCCCGCCGTGGCCGAGCGCCCGGACCGGGTCCAGCAGCGAGGTCCTGCGGGCGGGCTTCGGCTGTTCCCGGAGGAACACCGCGATGCACAGGAAGCCGACCGCCATCAGCGCCGCCGTGCCGAAGAACGGGTAGCGCCAGCTCGCGTCGCCGAGGACGGCGCCGAGGAGCGGTCCGCACGCCATGCCGAGGCCGAGCGCCGACTCGTAGAGCAGGATCGCTGCCGCGCTGCCGCCTGCCGCCGCTCCGACGATCACGGCGAGCGAGGTGGAGACGAAGAGCGCGTTGCCGAGGCCCCATCCCGCGCGGAAGCCGACCAGCTGGCCGACGGATTCGGAGGTGCCCGCGAGCGCCGCGAAGACGACGACGAGCGCGAGCCCGGCGAGCAGGGTCCGGCGTCCCCCGATGCGGCTGGAGACGAAGCCGGTGACCAGCATCGCCACGGCGGTGATGAGGAAGTACGAGGTGAAGAGCAGCGACACCTGGCCGGGGCTCGCGTCGAGGCCCTCGGCGATCGACGGGAGGATCGGGTCGACGAGCCCGATCCCCATGAAGGCCACCACGGAGGCGCCCGCGGTGGCCCAGACGGCGGGTGGCTGGCGGAGCGGGCCGCCCGCCGTCGCGTCCGAGTCCGCCGTGTCGTCTTCTCTCCGCATGGTGGGACTCCTCCGCGTCGGGACGGTTGCGAGGAACGCAAAATAAGTTAGAGCAGCTAATGAATGCAATATACATCTACATGTGGAAGGGGTGGCGGAAGGTCCGGTGGAGACGCGGAGTGAACGCCACAGGCCGGACGGGTGATCGTCCGTGATCGTCCTTGACGCCGGGCCCCGGGGGTAGGACCGTTGGGCCCTATGAGGGGCGAACCCAGTTGTCCGAAGTGCGGTGGCCGGGTCAGGGCGCCCGGACTCTTCGCCGACTCCTGGCAGTGTGACGCGCACGGCTCGGTGCACCCGCTCCAGCCCGTCATCCCGCCCAGCGTCGAGGCCCTCGGTGTCGTCGTGCACCGGTCCCACGTGCCGGTCTGGATGCCGTGGCCCCTGCCCGTCGGCTGGCTCTTCACCGGTGTCGCGTACGCGGGCGACGACCGCAGCGGCGGACGCGCGACCGCCGTCGCCTGCTCCGGCCCCGGCCCCCTCGGCGGCATCGGCGAACTCCTCCTGGTCGCCGAGGAACTGGGCGTCGGCCTCGGCGCGCGGTACGCGGGCATCGACGGCCCCGATCCCGGCGCGGGCATGGCCATCGACAAGCCCCCGCAGACCAAGGTCCTCGCCGCGGGGCGCCCCACCCCGCTCTGGCACGTCACCGGCACCCCGCAGGACCGCGCGGTCTTCGCGGGAGAGGCCCGGGGGCTCTGGCTGTGGGCGATCGTCTGGCCCGAGCAGTCGGGCCTCCTCATGTACGACGAACTGGTCCTGACGGACCTGCGCGACGCGGGCGCCGAGGTCGAACTGGTCCCCTGCGGCGCGCTCACCCCGAGACTGCTGGGCTGAGACACGGGGCCGGGCCCCACCCGCCGGAGACGGTACGTCCGGTGGGGGTCGCGGAGCCCGTTGCGCCACGGAGGAGCCGGTGGGCGCGGAGGCGTTCCGTACGTCCTGCGGAGACGGTGGACGCGACGGCTCCCGTACGTCCTGGCGGGGTCGCGGCCCGGAGGGCGTCCGGTGCCGTCCCGCCGTGACGGCGGAGCCGGTACGCCGGGGGCGACGGCCGCGCCGCAGGCAGCCGTCACGTTCCGTACCCGGGTGTTCGAACGGGCCGTTATGCTGGAGCGTCCCTCGTCCGTGCCGAGTTCCGGGAGTTCCGCGTCGTGCGCATCGATCTGCACACCCACTCCACGGCCTCCGACGGCACGGACTCCCCGGCCGAACTCGTCCGGAACGCGGCTGCCGCGGGGCTCGACGTCGTCGCCCTCACCGACCACGACACCACCCGGGGTCACGCGGAGGCCATCGCCGCGCTGCCCGAGGGCCTCACCCTCGTCACCGGTGCCGAACTGTCCTGCCGTATGGACGGGATCAGCCTCCACCTGCTCGCGTACCTCTTCGACCCGGAGGAGCCCGCGCTGCTCGCGGAGCGCGAACTCGTCCGTGACGACCGCGTCCCGCGCGCCCGTGCCATGGTCGGCAGGCTCCAGGACCTGGGCGTCCCCGTGACCTGGGAGCAGGTCGCCCGGATCGCCGGGGACGGCTCGGTCGGCCGTCCGCACGTCGCCGAGGCCCTCGTCGAGCTCGGGGTCGTCCCCGACGTCTCCGGGGCCTTCACCTCCGACTGGCTCGCCGACGGCGGCCGGGCCCACGTCGGGAAGCACGAACTGGACCCGGTCGACGCGATCCGCCTGGTCAAGGCGGCCGGCGGCGTCACCGTCTTCGCGCACCCGCTCGCCGTCAAGCGGGGTCAGGTGCTGCCGGAGTCCGCGACGGCCCGGCTCGCCGAGGCCGGTCTCGACGGCATCGAGGTCGACCACATGGACCACGACGAGGCGACCCGGGCGCGGCTGCGCGGCCTCGCCAAGGAGCTGGGGCTGCTGGCCACGGGCTCCAGCGACTACCACGGCAGCCGCAAGACCTGCCGCCTGGGCGAGTACACGACCGACCCCGAGATCTACGGGGAGATCACCCGCCGTGCCGCAGGCGCCTTCCCGGTCCCCGGCGCGGGGGGACCCGCCGCCTGACGGCTGCCGCCGTGCGGGACGGGGCCGGAGCGCCACGAGCCCGGCGCGACCGCCGGGCGCCCTTTCCACGGGCGTCCTCGCGGAGCGCGCCGAACCCGTGGCGCGAGCACCGGCCCGCCCGTGCCTGTCGGACACCCCGGACCACGCCGGTCCTCACCCGAGGAACTGCGCCAGGGGAAAGCCGGTCCCTGTCGGGGAACCGGACCTTGACCGGGGCGCCCCTGTCAGGGCGCCGGATCCCGTAGGGCGGTATCGGATCCCGTGAGGGGGCCAGGTCCCTGTCAGGGGGCCGGAACCCGTAGGGGGATCAGATCCCGTAGGGGAAGCCGGAACCCGTAAGGGAAGCCGGAACCCGTAAGGGACGTGAACCCCCTAGGGGGACGCGAGCCCGTAGGGGGTCCGCCGCCCGCCGGGGCGATCGACCGGGAGCGACCGCGTGCCGCACCCGGCCCGACGGTCCACCCGGCCCGACGGTCCACCCGGTGCGAACGGTTCTGCCGGTCCGACCGGTCCGAGCGATCCGACCGGTCCGAAACGGTCCATCCGGCGCGAACGGCTCCGCCGGTCCGAGCGGTCTGTCCGGTCCTGCCGGTCCTGCCGGTCCGGTCCGGCTCGCCCGGCTGATCCGACAGGCACACCGCCCGCCCCGCCCGCGCCCAGCCCTTTCCTCCCGCACTCTCTTCGTCCTGGTCCGCCCCCGTACGGCTCCGTGCCGTGCGCGGGGCGGCGCTCCACCTGCCCCGCCTCCGGAATCACGTATTCCGGTCCGCGGGGTCAGAACCCACCGTTCGTCTCTCCCGCAAGGCAACCCACGTGTTCGACGTCGCCGTCTTCGGCTCGCTGTTCCTGACCCTCTTCGTGATCATGGATCCCCCCGGGATCACCCCGATCTTCCTCGCGCTCACCTCCGGCCGCCCGGCCAAGGTGCAGCGCCGGATGGCCTGGCAGGCCGTCGCCGTGGCCTTCGGCGTCATCACCGTCTTCGGCATCCTCGGCCAGCAGATCCTCGCCTATCTGCACGTCTCCGTCCCCGCGCTGATGATCGCGGGCGGTCTGCTGCTGCTCCTCATCGCCCTCGACCTGCTCACCGGCAAGACCGACGAGCCCAAGCAGACCAAGGACGTCAACGTCGCCCTGGTCCCGCTCGGAATGCCGCTGCTCGCCGGTCCGGGTGCGATCGTCTCGGTGATCCTCGCCGTGCAGAACGCCGACGGCGTGGCCTCGCAGGTCGCCGTCTGGACCGCCATCGCCGCCATGCACCTCGTGCTCTGGCTGGCCATGCGCTACTCGCTGCTGATCATCCGGGTCATCAAGGACGGCGGTGTGGTCCTGGTGACCCGGCTCGCGGGCATGATGCTCTCCGCCATCGCGGTCCAGCAGATCATCAACGGCGTCACCCAGGTCGTCCAGAGCTCCTGACCGCCCGGTCCGGTCGGGTCCGGACGCCACTGCGCCCCCGTGCGGATTCCGCTGTCGCGGAGTCCGCGCGGGGGCGCGGTGCGTGATGGTGGACCCGGCCTGTTACGAGGCCGAGGTCTCGGCGGGGCGGATCCAGATGCGCTGGCCGATCGCTGCGGCCTGCTGCACGATCCGGTTGACGGAGGCGGCGTCCACGACGGTCCTGTCGACGGGCGTGCCGTCGATGTCGTCGAGTCGCAGGATTTCGAAGCGCACAGGCTTCTCCCTTCGTCCGAGTTGATCCTCCGTACGGAGAACTGTCTTACGTCCCTGTACAACGAGATGCATCCTGCAAACATTCCCTACGCTAAGGAAAATTTTCGAATGCCTAACTACCACCTGGTAGGGGTGTGGCGGGAGGGACCGCCGGGGCGGAGAATGAGCCGCGTATGAACGACGCAGACACCGCCCGGACGCCCGGCGCCGCCGAAGCCCCCGGCACCACCCAAGCCACCGGTACCACCGAGCCCCCCGGCACCGCCGAAGCGGCCCCGGCCACCGGGACCGACGCCCGCCTGCAGGCCCTCGACGCCCGCCTGGACCGCACCAACGACCTCCTCCGGCGGATGCTGGCCGAGGTAGCCAAGACCCCCTCCACCCACGCCATCTTCGTCGACGCCGGTTACGTCCATGCTGCGGCCGGATTGCTGGTGGCGGGCACCGAGGACCGCCGCTCCTTCGACCTCGACGCCGAGGGCCTCATCGACGCCTTCATCGACACGGCCCGCACGATCTTCGCCGACAGCCGACTGCTCCGCGTCTACTGGTACGACGGGGCCCGTCGCCGTATCCACACCCCCGAACAGCAGGCCATCGCGGAACTCCCCGACGTCAAGGTCCGCCTCGGCAACCTCAACGCCAACAACCAGCAGAAGGGCGTCGACTCCCTCATCCGCTCCGACCTGGAGTCCCTCGCCCGCCACCGGGCCATCAGCGACGCCGCCCTGGTCGGCGGCGACGAGGACCTCGTCTCCGCGGTCGAGGCCGCCCAGGGCTACGGCGCCCGCGTCCACCTCTGGGGCATCGAGGCCGCGGAGGGCCGCAACCAGGCAGAGGCCCTGCTCTGGGAGGTCGACAGCCAGCGCACCTTCGAGCTCGACTTCTGCCGCCCGTACGTCACCCGCCGTCCCGTCACCACGTACGAGAACGAGGGCGAGCCGCCGCCCTCCCGCGAGGAGGTGCGTTTCATCGGCGCCCGGATCGCGGCCATCTGGCTCGGCGAACGCGGCCGTGAACGGCTCGCCGAGCTGATGCCCGCCGCTCCCTATCTGCCGGGACCCGTCGACCAAGAGCTGCTCGTCGAGGCGGAACGCCTGCTCAGCCGCTCCCTGCGCGGCCACTCGGCCCTGCGGCGCGCCCTGCGCGACGGCTTCTGGCAGCACCTCAAGACGCAGTTCTGACCCCCCCGGCCCCGGTTCGCCGGGGAACGGGCCTCAGCGGGCGGTCCCGGCGGTCCGGGCCACCGCCGTCCGCTCCCAGAAGCCGGTGAGCCGGTCGGCCAGCTCGCGCGGGTGCGACACGTTGGGGGAGTGGCCCGCGCCCGCGACCACGGTGTGGTGCGCGCCGGTGCGGGCCGCCGCCCCGGCGAGGTCCGCCGTCGGCCAGACCATCTCGTCCGCCCCGTACGCCATGTGGAGCGGCAGCGGCAGTGCGGCGAGTTCCGCCGTGCCGTCCTCACGGCTGAGCAGCAGCCGCCCCGCACCGGAGAGCTGGGCGATCCGGGTGCGCGTCCAGCGGCGCCGCAGGAAGTCCGCGAGCTGCGGGGCGTCGTCGGTGTCCGGCTCCTCGCCCCGGCTGTCCAGCCAGCACATCGCCTGCCACACCCGCTCCTTCGGCAGCAGCGCGAGGGCGGCGCGCAGCACCCGGACCCGGACGCGCTGCGGCCGGGACACCCGGCCGGGGCCCGAGGAGAGCAGGGTCAGGGACCGGAAGGCGCCCGGCGCGAGCGAGGTCGCCGCACGGGCCACCAGACCCCCGAAGGAGTGCCCGAGCAGGTGCACGGGACCGTCGCCGAGCGCGGCGGCCTGCGCGACCGCGTCCAGCGCCAGCGCCTTGCGCCGGTACGCGGCCCGGCCCCGGGGGCCCGGAGTCTCGTACTGGCCCCGCCCGTCCACGGCCACGGCCCGGTACCCGGCCTCGCCCAGCGGCCCCAGCAGGGCGAGGAAGTCCTCCTTGCTGCCGGTGTAGCCGGGCAGCAGCAGCACCGTGCCGCGCCGCTCACCGGTCGGCCCGGCGTCGAGGACGGCGAAGTCGCCGCGCGCGGTCACCAGGCGACGGACGCGGGTACGGGGCGGCAGCGCGAGGGACCGGGGCTTGCTCATGCCTGGACTGTAACCGGAGGAACGCGCACCGGGGCGGCCCGGACGGCCGGGGTACCGGGCGACCGGCCGGGGTGAGCCCCCGGCGTCCGGGACCGGGGGCCGCCCACGCGAGCGGGCCTCCTGAACGGCCCATGCGGGCCGGGACACGGGACGGCCGAAGTGTGCGGGGTGGTCCGCGTAGACCGGGCGGTGATGTACGCGGGGCCAGGGGAGGCACGATGCCTGCCAGGTCCGCGTCCGGGGCCGGTTCACGTACACACGCCTGAACGGGCCGTACGGGCAGGACCGGGGGCGGTCACGTCGGCCGGGGCGGGGAGTGGTCGACGTGCGCCGGGGCCTGGGGAGGTCCGAGGTCTGCGGGACCTGCCGGACCTGTGGGGTCGGGCGCGTGGCCCGGGATTCGGGCGGCGAGGGTCGGCCGGTCCCGAGGCCCGTACGCAGGTCCCGTACGCAGGTCCCGTACGGGGGTCCCGTAAGGGTCGTACGGAACAGAGGTGGTCCCCGGACGCGGGTTCCGGCGGTTCTCGTCGCCGGGTGGCGGGGAACGGCCTTCGGATGCCTCGGAAGCCAGGGACACGCGCCCGGGTGCGCTCTCTGGGGACGGGGTCCCGGAAGACTCCTCGGGCCGGGGCCCGGAGCGTCCGGGCAGGGCTCCGGGACGGTCCACCGGAGTGGGCCGCGAGCGGTCCGCGTCGGCCGGAGAGCACCAGATCCGGCGGTCCATGTCCGCCGGGCCCGGGTGGGGGCTTACACGCAAGGTCGGAGGTCGGGGCGGGGCGCATCCCCGAGGGGAACCCTCAGGCCCGTAGGGCCGTGCCGCAGGACCCGGGGAAGTCCCCGTACGCGCCGAGGCCCGGCCCCCGGGAAGGGGCCGGGCCTCGGCGACGGGATCGGGCGGGATCAGCTCTCGGCCGGAGCCGCCGCCTTCTTCGTGGTGCGGCGACGCGGAGCCTTGGGGGCCTCCTCGGCGGCCGGGACCTCGGCGGTCGTGTCCGCCGGAGCGGCGACGGCCTTCTTCGTCGTACGGCGCCGGGCCGGGGTCTTCGGCTCGGAGGCGTCGGGCGCCTCGGCGGCCACCGCCGCCTTCTTCGTCGTACGGCGCCGGGGAGCCTTGGGGGCCTCCTCGGTCGCCTCGGCGGCCGGGACCTCGGCGGCCGTGTCCGCCGGAGCGGCGACGGCCTTCTTCGTCGTACGGCGGCGGGGGGCCTTCTTCGGCTCCTCGGCCGGGGCGGCCTCGGCGACGGGCGCCGGAGCGGCCTCCGCGACGGGGGCGGCCGGGGCCGCCTTGACGGCCGGGACCGTCACGACGACCGCCTCGGCGGGCGCGGAACCGGCCGGCGAACCGGCGGCCTTGCGCACCACCCGGCGGCGGGCGGGCTTCTGCGGCTCCTCCGCCACGACCGGCGCGGGCTCCGGCTCGGCGACCGGCTCCACGACGGCGGCGGCGGTCACCGGCGAACCGGCGGCCTTGCGGACGACCCGGCGGCGGCGCGGCGCGGGAACCTCCGCCGTGGCCGGGGCCTCGGCGGCGGGCTCCGCCACCACGGGGGCGGCGGCGACCGGCTCGGCGACCGCGACGGCCGAAGCGGCGGCCTCGGCCACCGGGGCGGCGGTCTTCTTCGTCGTACGGCGGCGGGGGGCCTTCTTCGGCTCCTCGGCCGGGGCGACCGCGGCGACGGGCGCCGGAGCGGTCTCGACGGCGGTGGCCACCGGGGCGGCCGGGGACGCCTTCGCCGCGTGCAGCGCGGCCGCGGCGGACTCCACGGTCTGGAACGAACCGGTGTCCTCGGCGGGCCGGACCACCCGGGGGCGGCGACGGCGGGGCGCCGGAGCCTGTCCCTGGGCCACGGGGGCCTGGGCGGCCGGAGCGGTCCTGACGGCCTCCGGACGGGCGGCGGTCTTCTTCGTCGAGCGGCGGCGCGGGGCCTTCGGCTCCTCCGCCGGGGCCTTCGGCTCCTCGGCCGGAGCGGCCGCGGCGACGGGCGCCGGAGCGGTCTCGACGGCGGTCGCCACCGGGGCGGCCTCCGTACGGGCGGCCGGGGCCGCCTCGGTCCGGGCCACCGGCTGCGACGGCGTCACCGGCAGCGAGTCCGGGGCGCCGACACGGGTGCGGCGGCGACGGCGCGGGGTGCGCGGACCGGCCTCGGTCTTCGCCTCGTCCGCGACTGGAGCCGTCTCGGTGGTGGCCACCGGGGCTGCCGCGACCGGAGCCGTCTCGGTGGTGGTCACCGGGGCGTCGTCCAGCTCGCCGCCCCGGGTGCGCCGACGCTGGCGCGGGGTCCGGGTGCGCTCGGGGCGCTCCTCGGTCCGCTCGGGCTTCGGGCCGCGCCCACGGCGTCCGCCGGGCTCGCCCAGGTCCTCCAGCTGCTCCGCGCCCAGACCCGCGCGGGTCCGCTCGCCTCGGGGCAGGACGCCCTTGGTGCCCGCCGGGATGTCCAGTTCCTCGAACAGGTGCGGGGAGCTGGAGTACGTCTCGGCTGGCTCGTGGAAGTCGAGACCGAGCGCCTTGTTGATGAGCTGCCAGCGCGGGATGTCGTCCCAGTCGACCAGCGTGACGGCGGTGCCCTTCGCCCCGGCGCGGCCGGTGCGGCCGACCCGGTGCAGGAAGGTCTTCTCGTCCTCGGGGGACTGGTAGTTGATGACGTGGGTGACGCCCTCGACGTCGATGCCGCGCGCGGCGACGTCGGTGCAGACGAGGACGTCCACCTTGCCGTTGCGGAAGGCGCGCAGCGCCTGCTCGCGGGCGCCCTGGCCGAGGTCGCCGTGGACCGCGCCGGAGGCGAAGCCGCGCCGCTCCAGCTGCTCCGCGATGTCGGCGGCCGTCCGCTTGGTGCGACAGAAGATCATCGCGAGCCCGCGGCCGTTGGCCTGGAGGATGCGGGAGACCATCTCCGGCTTGTCCATCGAGTGCGCGCGGTAGACGCGCTGCTTGATGTTGGCGACGGTCACGCCCTCGCCGTCGGTCGAGGTGGCGCGGATGTGCGTCGGCTGCGACATGTAGCGGCGGGCGAGACCGATGACCGCGCCCGGCATGGTGGCCGAGAAGAGCATGGTCTGACGCTTCGGCGGAAGCATGTTCATGATCTTCTCGACATCGGGCAGGAAGCCCAGGTCGAGCATCTCGTCGGCCTCGTCGAGGACGAGGACCTTGACCTTGGACAGGTCGAGCTTGCGCTGTCCGGCCAGGTCGAGCAGACGGCCCGGGGTGCCGACGATGACGTCGACGCCCTTCTGGAGCGCCTCGACCTGGGGCTCGTACGCCCGGCCGCCGTAGATGGCGAGCACGCGCACGTTCCGCACCTTGCCCGCGGTCAGGAGGTCGTTGGTGACCTGCTGGCACAGCTCGCGGGTGGGCACGACGACGAGCGCCTGCGGAGCGTCGGTGAGCTGCTCGGGCTTGGCCCGGCCTGCCTCGACGTCCATCGGGACGGTGACGCGCTCCAGGATGGGGAGGCCGAAACCGAGGGTCTTGCCCGTGCCGGTCTTGGCCTGGCCGATGACGTCGGTGCCGGTGAGGGCGACCGGGAGGGTCATCTCCTGGATGGGGAAGGGAGCGACGATACCGACGGCCTCCAGGGCCTCGGCCGTCTCGGGGAGGATTCCGAGTTCTCGGAAAGTCGTAGTCAGGGTGCTGCCTCTTCTGTGAGACGCGGCGCGAGGCGAACGAAGGGGGTCGTACCGTGCCGGGAACCGCCGACACGATCCTGGGATCGCTGCCGGGTGGCACGGGACCACTGCCGTCGCTCGAGCGTCGTACCGCTGAGGGTGACCCTTCCGCGGGTCCGCCGGAAGGGCTGTCGGGCCGGAGCCGATCGGGCCACCGACCGGGCATCCTCATTCATGAGTCGGCCCACCGGATACGTCCGAACGTGCGAAAGCATGTCCGCATACTCAGCAGGCGCATTACCACTGTACCCCGGAATCGCGCATGTGTGTTGGGAGAAATGGCGATGAGGGCACGGTCACACTGAATGACCAGCGCCTTCCCCCGGTGCGCGAGCGGGTTATTGTGCGCTCCATGGAGACGCCTGACAACGCCACACCGACCGGGATCGCCGCCGAGAACTGGGCGACGGCCGCTGAGGAGCCGCAGTACCGCGCGGCCGTGATCGACCTCCTCGGTGCCCTCGCCTACGGAGAGCTCGCGGCCTTCGAGCGGCTCGCCGAGGACGCCAAGCTGGCGCCGACCCTCGCGGACAAGGCGGAGCTGGCGAAGATGGCCTCGGCCGAGTTCCACCACTTCGAGCGGCTGCGGGACCGGCTCGCCGCCGTCGACGCGGAGCCGACCTCGGCCATGGAGCCCTTCGCCAAGGCGCTGGACGACTTCCACCGCCAGACCGCTCCGTCGGACTGGCTGGAGGGCCTGGTCAAGGCCTATGTGGGCGACTCGATCGCCAGCGACTTCTACCGGGAGGTCGCCGCCCGGCTCGACTCCGACACGCGCGGGCTCGTCCTGGCCGTCCTCGACGACACCGGCCACGGCAACTTCGCCGTGGAGAAGGTCCGCGCCGCGATCGACGCCGACCCGCGCGTCGGCGGCAGGCTCGCGCTCTGGGCACGTCGGCTGATGGGTGAGGCGCTCTCGCAGGCCCAGCGGGTGGTGGCCGAGCGGGACGCGCTCTCCACGATGCTGGTCGGCGGGGTCGCGGACGGCTTCGACCTCGCGGAGGTGGGCCGGATGTTCTCCCGGATCACCGAGGCGCACACCAAGCGGATGGCCGCGCTGGGTCTGGCGGCCTGAGGCCGCCGCTCCTCTCCGTACGGTCGGCGGCGGTCACACCGCCGCTGATCGCCGCAGCCGCCGTGAGGCGGGCCTGACGAGGAGTGAGACGAGCACCGCCGCCACGGCCACGGCCCCGACGAGGGTGGCGAGGAAGTGGCCCGGCCCCAGGGCCCCGTGGGTGACGAGCGCGCCGAAGACACCGCCCAGCGTGCCGGTGAGAAGGACGGTCGCCCGGACGGGGAGACGGTCGGGCAGCCGGTGCGCGGCGGCCCAGGCCAGGGCGAAACCGAGCAGGGCGGAACCGAGGGCTTCCAGGAACACGGCGGATCACCTCGCGGAGCGTGCGGGGCGGGTGGTGCGGTCGAAGGCCCTCCTACCCACGGCGCCCGGAAAACAATCCTTCCGTACGCCCTGACGTGGACATACAGACATACGAGAGACCGCTCGGCGGATCTCCGGCGGACGCCTGTCCGGAGCCGTTCCCCAGCCCCTGGAGTCCGGCCCCTCGCCCGATGCCCGATGCCCGGGGTCCTTTCCGGTCCGGACACACGGAAGGCCCGGTGGACCATGACGGTCCACCGGGCCTTCCGCGGAATTCCGGGCCCGGTGGGCTCAGAGCGTGCCGAAGCCCACGCGGCGCACGGCGGGCTCGCCGAGCTCCACGTACGCGATCTTCTCGGCCGGGACGAGGACCTTGCGGCCCTTCTCGTCCGAGAGGCTGAGCAGCTGCGCCTTGCCGGCCAGCGCGTCGGCGACGGCGCGCTCCACCTCCTCGGCGGACTGCCCGCTCTCCAGAACGATCTCCCGGGGTGCGTGCTGCACGCCGATCTTGACCTCCACGGCTATGTCCCTCCGAACGGTCAGCGTTGCGCGAATCTCCGCGCCGTACGCTGCACACATTAGCCCGGTGAGGGGACGTGCACGGCTCAGCCGCCGCACGCCAGGAGCGAACACCGGGCGGGAACCCTCAGTGGCCCTCGGCGCTCAGCTGTCCGTCGACCGGGTGCAGCGGGAACCCGGCGATGCCGCGCCACGCCAGCGAGGTCAGCAGTCCGACCGCCTTGTCGCGGGGGATGGCGGACCCGCTCGACAGCCAGTAGCGGGCCACGACCTGGGAGACCCCGCCGAGGCCCACGGCGAGCAGCATCGACTCGTCCTTGGCGAGACCGGTGTCCTCGGCGATGACCTCGGAGATCGCCTCGGCGCACTGGAGGCTCACCCGGTCCACGCGCTCGCGCACGGCCGGTTCGTTGGTCAGATCGGACTCGAAGACCAGCCGGAAGGCGCCGCCCTCGTCCTCGACGTAGGCGAAGTAGGCGTCCATCGTGGCGGCGACGCGCAGCTTGTTGTCGGTGGTGGAGGCGAGCGCCGTCCGCACCGCGAGGAGCAGCGACTCGCAGTGCTGGTCCAGCAGGGCGAGGTACAGCTCCAGCTTCCCCGGGAAGTGCTGGTAGAGCACCGGCTTGCTGACGCCCGCACGCTCGGCGATGTCGTCCATGGCGGCCGAGTGGTATCCCTGGGCGACGAAGACCTCCTGGGCCGCGCCGAGGAGCTGGTTCCGTCGGGCACGTCGCGGCAGGCGCGTGCCCCGAGGGCGTGCTGCCTCTGTCTGCTCGATGGCGCTCACGCGGCCTCCCAAGAATCGATCCATGCGCGCTGTCGCCCGCGTCGCCATCGTACTTTTGGGTAACCCGGCTGTGCGCGGTGCGGACGCAGAATTTCACGGACCGGACGCCCAGGTCGACAGGCGATTCAAGTTTAAACCGAACAAATCAGCGGTAGTCGTCCTCGTCCAGGGCGACAACCCGGGCCTGCTCGGAGGAATCGGCCTCGTTCGCCGAATCCCGTTCGAGGTGGGTGACCGGCTCGTTCTCGCGCTGCCGCAGTTCCGTGTGCTGTTCGGCCGCGTCCGCCTCCGGGATCTCGTCGTCCAGTACGGTGCTCCCTTCCCGGGCCTCTTCGGCTTCCTCGGCTTCCTCGGCGAAAGTGTCGGGATCGCTCGGATCGACGGTCATGGGGTTCCTTCCGGCGGCGGGTCGCGGTCCTCTCCGAAGGCCCTCTCCTCCGAGCCTAGGAGCAGCCGCCTCCCACCGCACACGCACGGGTGACCGCACGGTTCCGTACGTGTGACCGCATCCACACACGCCCGCGCGTGATCGTCTCGTAATATTGCGGCCATGTCGTCGACCGAGCTGCCGGAAACCCGGACCGCCGCCGTGTCCCCGGCGTCGCGCGCGCCCCGTGCCGTACGGGTCGCCGACGGCGAGGAACTCCGCTCCGTGGCGCTGCCCGGACTCACCCTCTCGGTGCGCGCCAGGCCCGGCGACGGGCCTGGGCGGGCGCCCGCCCTGTTCGTGCACGGTCTCGGCGGTTCCTCGCAGAACTGGTCCACCCTGATGCCGCTGCTCTCGGACCTCCTCGACGCCGAGGCCGTCGACCTGCCCGGCTTCGGCGACTCCCCGCCGCCCGACGACGGCGACTACTCGGTCACCGGGCACGCCCGTGCCGTCGTCCGGCTCCTCGACTCCTCGGGCCGGGGCCCGGTCCACCTCGTCGGCAACTCGCTGGGCGGCGCGGTCGTCACCCGGGTCGCCGCCGCCCGGCCCGACCTGGTCCGCACCCTCACCCTCGTCTCGCCCGCCCTGCCCGAGCTGCGCGCCCAGCGGACCGCCTGGCCGACGGCCCTGCTCGCGGTGCCCGGCGTCGCCGGGTTCTTCGCGAGGCTCAGCCGGGACTGGACGCCGGAGCAGCGCGTCCGGGGCGTCCTCTCGCTCTGTTACGGGGACCCCGGCCAGGTCACCGACGAGGGCTTCCTGTACGCCGTGGAGGAGATGGAGCGGCGCCTCGAACTCCCCTACTTCTGGGACGCGATGGCCCGCTCCGCGCGCGGCATCGTGGACGCGTACACGCTCGGCGGCCAGCACGGACTGTGGCGGCAGGCCGAACGGGTCCTCGCGCCGACGCTGCTCGTCTACGGTGGACGCGACCAGCTCGTCTCGTACCGGATGGCCCGCCGGGCGGCCGCCGCCTTCAGCGGCTCGCGCCTGCTGACCCTTCCCGAGGCGGGTCACGTGGCGATGATGGAGTACCCCGAGACGGTCGCGCAGGCCGTCCGGGACCTGATCGCCGACAACGGCGGGAGCTGATCCGGGGCGTGGGACGACACAGCCGCAAGGGTGCCGCGCCGTCGGTGGCCGACACCGGGCAGCAGCCCGTGGTGGAACCGGCGCCGCCACGGCCCGGCACCCCGCAGGGCACCGGCCGCCGCCGAATGCGGCCGGGCGAGCCCGGCACCCCCGCCCACGGGACTCCGCTGTACGGGTCCCCGGAGCGGGGCACGCCCGCGCACGGCACCCCCGCGTACGGGTCCGCCGGGCCGGGTACGCCCGCGCACGGCACCCCCGTCCACGGCACCCGCGTCCCCGCGTCGGCCGGTGTTCCCGGTCCCGGGGCGTCCGCGCGCGGGGGGCATCCGCAGCACGACGAGGGCGGTCCGCGCCCCGGGTCGTACGGCCCGGGACCCGGGTCGGGCCGGGCCCGGCGGGACGCCGAACAGGCGCGGTTCGTCCCCGGCCCCCGCCGCGAGGGCCTTCCCGGGGACGAGCCGGAGGCGGAGCTCCCGGCCGCCCGGGGCGGACTCGGCCGCACCCTCACCGGAGTCGCGGCCGCCGCCGTCGCCACCGTCCTCGCCGTCGTCGTCGCCGGGCAGGTCACGGGCCGGGAGACGACCGGGGCCGCCCCCCGCGCCACCGAGGAGCCGGACGGGCGGGCCTCGGCCGACGGCCCGGCCTCCCGCTCCGACGACCGGACCGCCCCGACGAGCCCCGCGCCGGCCGTCACCCCGCCGCCGCCCACCTACGAACAGCTGATGGCCCGGCAGTACCCGATCGACCCGAAGCTGAAGGGCTCCGGCACCTTCAAGGCCGTGCCCGGCTTCCAGAAGGCCCCCGGCACCGGACAGCTGATCCGCTACCGGATCGACGTCGAGGAGGGGCTCGGGCTCGACCCGGAGCTGTTCGCCTCGGCCGTGCAGAAGACCCTCAACGACCCGCGCAGCTGGGCCGGGCGGGGCGCCATGTCCTTCGAGCGGATCTCCAGCGGGGACCCCCGGTTCGTCATCACGCTCGCCAGCCCCGGCACCACCGGAGCCTGGTGCGCCAAATCCGGCCTCGACACGACGATCGACAACGTGTCCTGCGACTCGGCCTCCACCGAACGCGTGATGATCAACGCGTTCCGCTGGGCCCAGGGGTCCGCGACCTTCGGACCCGAGGCGATGTACGCCTACCGGCAGATGCTCATCAACCACGAGGTCGGACACCGGCTCGGGCACACCCACAAGGACTGTGCCACGCCCGGCGCCCTCGCCCCGGTGATGCAGCAGCAGACGAAGTCCCTGAACATCGGCGGAATCAAGTGCCGCCCCAACCCCTGGGTCCATCCCGGGAGTTGACATTCCGGCCGATGGATTCCGGCCCGCAGGCCGGGGCGCGGAATCCCGGGATTTCCGATGCCGCATTGACATCGCTCGCATGTTCGTTCATATTTCTCGGCATGTCGCACCGTCACGTCGTCTCCGAGCGCGCCGCCATTGAGCTGGCGCTCATCGGCGTGACCGGACACTCCGTCGCCGACGTTCTCTGTAGCTGACGCCCGCCCGAGCGCTCGTCGGCCCTTCTTTCCGTAATTTCCTACGCGAATGTGCCGCGCCCGGGTTCTTCCTTCCCGCAGGCGCGGCTTTCTGCTTTTCCGTTTCCCGGCACATTCACGGGGACGACTCCGCTCGCCGCTGCCCGCGTGGAATTCCCTTTCCCCGTTCGCAGTTCCCCGAGAGGTTTTCTTCCGATGCGTCGATCGTCCGTCATCTCGCGCCGCGTGGCAGCGGCCGCCGTCAGTCTCGTCCTGGCCTCGGGCGCCGCCGCCTGCGCGGGACCCGAGGGCACCGGCGCCGAGGGCGGCACCCCCGGCAAGGACTCCGGCGCCCCGCGGAAGGGCGGCACGCTGACCGTCCTCAACAGCGAGCCCCAGACCGACTTCGACCCCGCCCGGCTCTACACCTCCGGCGGCGGCAACGTCCCCTCCCTCGTCTTCCGCACGCTCACCACCCGCAACCGCGAGGAGGGCGCGGCGGGCACCGAGGTCGTCCCCGACCTCGCCACCGACACCGGCCGCCCCAACAAGGACGCCACCGAGTGGACGTTCACGCTGAAGGAGGGCCTGAAGTTCGAGGACGGCACGCCCATCACCAGCGCCGACATCAAGCACGGCGTCGAGCGCTCCTTCGCCGCCGAACTCTCCGGCGGCGCCCCCTACCTGCGGGACTGGCTCATCGGCGGCGACACCTACCAGGGCCCGTACAAGGACAAGAAGGGCCTCGCCTCCGTCGCCACCCCCGACGCCCGGACCATCGTCTTCAAGCTGCGCAAGCCCGAGGGCGAGTTCCCCTTCGTCGCCACCCAGACCCAGTTCGCCCCCGTTCCCGAGGCCAAGGACACCGGCGCGAAGTACGAGGAGCACCCGCTGTCCTCGGGCCCGTACAAGGTCGTGCGCAACGAGAACGACGGCGAGCGCCTGGTCCTGGAGCGCAACGCGCACTGGGACCCGAAGACCGACGAGGAGCGCAAGGCCTACCCCGACAGGATCGACGTCCGCTCCGGTCTCGACGAGGCCGTCATCAACCAGCGCCTCGCCACCTCCACCGGCGCCGACTCCGCCGCCGTCACCACCGACACCAACCTCGGCCCGGCCGAACTCGCCCAGGTCGGCTCCGACAAGGCACTCGCCGCCCGCGTCGGCACCGGCCACTTCGGCTACACCAACTACCTCGCCTTCAACCCGAAGGTGAAGCCCTTCGACAACCCGAAGGTGCGCCAGGCGATCTCGTACGCCATCAACCGCACCAGCGTCGTCAACGCGGCGGGCGGCTCCGCGCTCGCCGAGGCCGCCACCACCTTCCTGCCCGAGCGCGAGTCCTTCGGGTACACGCCGTACGACCACTTCCCGGCGGGGAAGACCGGTGACCCGGAGAAGGCCAAGGCCCTCCTGAAGGAGGCCGGTCACCCCGACGGGCTGACGATCACCCTGCTGCACTCCACCGCCCAGAACCGTGCCACCAGCCCCGAGATCGCCACCGCCGTCCAGGAAGCCCTCGGCAAGGCGGGCATCAAGGTCGAACTGGACGGCCAGGAGCCCAACTCCTTCAACGAGAAGCGCTGGAGCGTCAAGGACGCCCCCGGCTTCTTCCTCTCCCGCTGGGGCGCCGACTGGCCGGCCGGCGGACCGTTCCTCGCGCCGATCTTCGACGGCCGCCAGATCGTCACCAACGGCTCCAACTACAACCACGCGCAGCTGAACGACCCGGCGGTCAACCAGGAGATCGACGAGATCAACAAGCTCACCGACCTCAAGGCCGCCGCCGTCCGCTGGGGCGCCCTCGACAAGAAGATCGGCGCCCAGGCCCTGGACGTGCCCCTCTTCCACCCCGTCTACAAGCGGCTCGTCGGCAAGAGCGTCAAGAACGTCGTCATCAGCGACTGGACCGGTGTCCTCGACGTCTCGCAGGTCGCGGTCAAGTGACCTCCCCGACCGGTACGACGGCGCCCGTGGCGGGCCTTCCCGCCACGGGCGCCGCCCGGCAGGTGTGGCGACGGCTCCGCACCCGCCCGGCAGCCCTCGTCTCCGCCGCCGTCCTCCTCCTGCTCGTCCTCCTCGCCCTCGCCGCACCGCTGATCGCCGCCCTCACCGGCCAGGACCCGAACACGTACCACGACGACCTCGTCGACTCGGCCCGCGGCGGCGTCCCGTACGGCTCCTTCGGCGGGGCGAGCGCCGACCACTGGCTCGGCGTCGAACCCGGCACCGGCCGCGACCTGTTCGTCCGGCTCCTGTACGGCGCCCGGATCTCCCTCCTCGTCGCCGTCGGCGCCACCGTCGTCCAGGTCCTCATCGGACTCCTCGTCGGCCTCGCCGCCGGGCTCGGCAACCGCTGGGCCGACAGCGTCCTCGGCCGCGTCACCGACGTCCTCGTCGCCCTGCCGATGCTGGTCCTCGCCGTCGCCCTCACCGCCGTCGTCCCGCGCGGCTTCCCCCGCCCGCTGCTGCTGATCCTCGTCATCGGCTTCCTCGGCTGGGCCGGGACCTCCCGGATCGTGCGGGCCCAGACCCTCACCCTGCGCGGCCTCGACTTCGTCGCCGCCTCCCGGCTCGCGGGCTCCGGCCCCTGGCGGACCGCCCGCCGCGAACTCCTGCCCTCCCTCGCCGCCCCCGTCATCACCTACGCGGCGATCCTCGTCCCCACCAACATCGTCGTCGAGGCCTCGCTCTCCTTCCTCGGGGTGGGCGTCACCCCGCCCACCCCGTCCTGGGGACAGATGCTGTCGAGCGCGCAGACCTGGTTCCGGGCCGACCCCGCCTACGTCCTGCTCCCCGCCGGACTGCTCTTCGTCACCGTGCTCGCCTTCACCGTCCTCGGCGACGCGGTCCGCACGGCCCTCGACCCGCGCGAGGCCGGCCGGCTGCGCGTGGGCACCCGTAAGGAGACCTCCCGATGACCCGCTTCGTCCTCAAGCGGCTCGCGGGTGCCGCGCTCGTCCTCCTGGCGCTCTCGGTCCTCGTGTACGCGCTCTTCTACCTGGCCCCCGGCGACCCCGCCCGGCTCGCCTGCGGGGAGCGCTGCAACCCCCAGCAGATAGCCCAGGTGCGCGAGCAACTCGGCCTGAACGAGAGTGTTTTCACGCAGTACCTGCACTTCCTCCAGGGCGTTCTCGCCGGCCGCGACTACTCGGCGGGCACCTCCGTCGTCCACTGCGACGCACCCTGCCTCGGCCTCTCCTACCAGAGCGACCAGCAGGTCACCCGGATCGTCCTGGACCGCCTTCCCGCCACCGCCTCCCTCACCTTCGGGGCCATGGCCGTCTGGCTCGTCGTCGGCGTCGGCACCGGACTGCTCTCCGCGCTCCGCCGGGGCGGACCCACCGAGCGCCTGCTGACCCTGGTCACCCTCGCGGGCACCGGCACCCCCGTCTTCATCCTGGGCCTCGTCCTCCTCATGGTGGTCTGCGCCCACCTCCAATGGCTGCCCTTCCCCAGCTACGTGCCGCTCGGCGAGGACCCCGAGCAGTGGGCCTGGAACATGCTGCTGCCCTGGCTCACCCTCGGCCTCTTCGAGTCCGCCAAGTACGCCCGGCTCACCAGGAGTTCCACCCTGGAGACACTGGCCGAGGACCACATCCGGACCTTCCGCGCCTACGGGGTCGGGGAACGGTCCGTCGTCACCCGGCACGCCCTGCGCGGCGCCGTCCCGCCCGTGATCGCGGTCAGCGCCGTCGACTTCGGCTCGATGTTCGGCGGAGCCGTCCTCACCGAGTCCCTCTTCGGCATCCCCGGACTCGGCAAGACCCTCATCGACGGGGTCCGCTCCGTCGACCTGCCGGTGGTGGTGGGCGTCGTCCTGGTGACCGGCGTCTTCGTCGTCCTCGCCAACGTCCTCGCCGACGTGCTCTACGCCGCCGCCGACCGAAGGGTCGTCCTCACATGACACCGCCCGCCGAAGCGCCCGGCCCCACCGCCGGGACACCGCTCGCCCCGCCCCACGGCCCCGCCGTCGCCCAGGCGCCGCCGCTCGTCGAAGTCCGGGACCTCACCGTCGAGTTCGCCCGAGACGGCGCACCCGTCCGGGCCGTCGACGGACTCTCCTTCACCCTGGAGGAGGGCCGCGCGCTCGCCCTCGTCGGCGAGTCCGGCAGCGGCAAGTCCACCGTCGCCGCCGCCCTCCTCGGACTCCACCGGGGCACCGGAGCCCGTATCGGCGGCACCGTACGCGTCGACGGCACCGACCCGGCCACCGCCGGTCCCGCCGCACTGCGGCGGCTGCGCGGCGGCACCGCGGCCATGGTCTTCCAGGACCCGCTGTCCGCCCTCGACCCGTACTACGCCGTCGGCGACCAGATCGCCGAGGTCCACCGGACCCACTTCGGCGGCACCCGGCGCGCCGCCCGCGCCCGCGCCGTCCAGGTCCTCGACCGGGTCGGCATCCCCGACGCCGCCCGCCGCTCCCGCTCCCGCCCCCACGAGTTCAGCGGCGGGATGCGGCAGCGCGCCCTGCTCGCGATGGCCCTCGCCTGCGAACCCCGGCTCATCGTCGCCGACGAACCGACCACCGCCCTCGACGTCACCGTGCAGGCCCAGATCCTCGACCTGCTGCACGGACTGCGCCGAGAGACCGGCACCGCGCTGCTCCTCGTCACCCATGACGTCGGCGTGGCCGCCGAGAGCGTCGACGAGGTCCTCGTCATGCGCGACGGCCGCGAGATCGAACGCGGACCCGTCGCCACCGTCCTCGGCGCCCCGGCGGAGCCGTACACCCGACGGCTGCTCGCCGCCGTGCCCCGGCTCGACGGACCGGTCAGGCCCGCCCCGGCGAAGGACGGCCCGCCGCTCCTCGAAGCACACGGCCTGCGAAGGGAGTTCGGGCGCGGCGGGAAGACCTTCACCGCCGTCGACGGGGTCTCCCTCACCGTCCGCGCGGGCGAGACCCTCGGCGTCGTGGGGGAGTCCGGCAGCGGCAAGACCACCCTCGGCCGGATGCTGGTACGGCTCCTCGACCCCACCGACGGCGAACTCCGCTACCGGGGAACGGAGCTCGGCTCCCTCACCGACCGGGAACTGCGCCCCCACCGCCGCGAACTCCAGATGGTCTTCCAGGACCCCGTCTCCTCCCTCAACCCGCGCCGCTCCGTCGGCGAGTCGATCGCCGACCCCCTGCGGGCGGCGGGGGAGAGCGACGGGACCCGGATACGGAACCGGGTGCGGGAACTGCTCGACCGGGTGGGCCTCGACCCCGACCGGTACGGCGCCTACCCGCACGAGTTCAGCGGCGGACAGCGGCAGCGCGTCGGCATCGCCCGCGCCCTCGCCGCCGAACCCCGGCTGATCGTCTGCGACGAACCCGTCTCCGCGCTCGACGTCACCACCCAGGCCCAGGTCGTCGCGCTGCTCGCCGAACTCCAGGCCGAACTGGGCCTCGGGCTCGTCTTCATCGCCCACGACCTCGCCGTCGTCCGGCAGGTCAGCGACCGGGTCGCCGTCATGCACGAGGGCCGGATCGTCGAACAGGGCACGGTCGCCGAGGTGTACGGCGCACCCCGGGACCCGTACACCCGGCGGCTCCTCGCGGCCGTCCCCTCGCTCGACCCGGTCCGCGCGGCGGAGCGCCGGGAGCGGCGCCGGGAGCCCGCCACCGTCTGACCCTCCGTGTCCGCCCCGGCGCGTACCGCGACCGAACGCGACCGCGCGGCGAAAGTTACGTGCATTCACCCCTTCCGGTGGTGCGACGGACAACCGTCCGTCGCACCACCGCTGTCTCCGCTTACGTTCGTCCCGCTGCGAGTCGCCTGACCGGAGGCGACCGCCGTCAAGGGAGAACGGGGGTGCACACGTGCGGATCGGACTGCTCACGGAGGGTGGCCACCCGAACGCCACCGGTGGCTACGGACGCTGGTGCGAACGGCTCGTGCGCGGCCTCGGGCAGCACCAGTTCGACCTGTACGCCCAGGGGGCCCCCGGCGGCGCGTCGCCGCTCCCGCCGAACGCCCGCCTCGTCCGCACCGCCCCCTCCGGCGGCCCCGGGGCCGACCCGGCGGCCGGGAACCTCCTCGAACGGACCGCGCTCGGCGGCCGGGCCGCCCGTCGCGCGTACGGCCGCCGCGACCGGCACCGCTTCACCGAGGCCCTCCACCTGCTCGCCACCGGCCTGTGCGCGGAGGAGACCGGGGGCGCGCGGGACGGCGGAGAGGCACGGGACGGCGGACCCGCCGGGGGCGCGCGGCACGCCGGGGAAGCGCCGTACGCGGGGGGCGCGCGGGACACCGGGGGCCCGCAGCCCGTCCGGGAGGCCGCCCCGGCGGCACGGCACCTCGGGGCAGGGACCCCGGACGACCCCGAACCCGCCTTCGCCACCGGGCTCCACGCCCTCGCCGACCTCGCCCGCGAGCGCGGCGGACTCCCCGGCGCGCTCCGCTCCGACGACGCCGTCCGCGCCCTCGAAGCCGCCTGCCGCGCCCCCGGCGCACGCCGGGGCGCGGCCGCCGCCGCACTCCCCGACCACCTCGCCTTCGCCGAGCACCTCGCCCATGTCCTGCGGCCCCTCTCCTTCGACTGGTACGACGAGGACGCGCTGGGCGCCGCCGACCTCTGCCACGCCACCGCCGGAGGCACCACCGCCCTCCCCGGACTCCTGGCCAAACGCTTCTTCGGGACCCCGCTCCTCGTCACCGAGTACGGCGTCCCCCTGCGCACCCACTACCTCTCCACCCAGGGCGCGGGACACTCCGCGCCCCTGCGCACCCTGCTCGCCGCCCTCCACGGCCGGCTCTCCGCCGAGGTCTACCGGCGGGCCGACCTCCTCACCCCGGGCAACACCCACGCCCGCCGCTGGCAGGAGCGGTGCGGCGCCGACCGGGCCCGCGTCCGCACCGTCCACCCCGGGCTGCCCGCCGACCGCTTCGCCGAGACCGGCGAGAACGAGGAGAGCGGCGATCCCGCCACCCTGGTCTGGGTCGGCCGCGCCGAACCCGCCAAGGACCTCGTCGGCCTGCTGCACTCCTTCGCCGAGATCCGCTCCCGGCAGCCCGACGCCCGGCTGCGGATCGTCTCCGTGCCCGTACGGGACCCCGGCTCCGCCGCCCATCTCGCGCACTGCCGGGGGCTCGCCGCCCGGCTCTTCCCCGACGAGGCGCCCGGCGCGCACGCCGTCGGTGAGAGCCCGGTCTCCTTCGCGGAACTCGGCGGCCCCGAGGCCCCCACCCTGGAGGACACCTACGCCTCCGGCGCGGTCGTCGTCCTGTCCAGCGTCGTCGAGGGCTTCCCCGCCGCACTCGTCGAGGCCATGTTCTGCGCCCGCGCCACCGTCTCCACGGACGTCGGCGCCGTCGTCGAGATCATCGGCGGCACCGGTCTCGTCGTCCCCCCGCGCAATCCACGGGCGTTCGCCGACGCCTGCCTGGCGCTCCTCCGCGACCCCGACCGCCGCCACCGGCTCGGCGCCGCCGCCCGCGCCCGCGCGCTCGAACTCTTCACCGTCGAACAGAACCTGGCCGCGTTCCGCGACATCTACCTCGAACTCCTCTCCCGCGCGCCGGTCCGCCGCCCCCGCGACGGCGTGCTCTTCGCCCACCCCGCCGAGGCGCACGTACCGGGCAGCTGGGCGCACCGGACCGTGACCGCGGGGACAGGAGCCCCCGATGCCTGAAGGAGACACCCCCATGCGCGGCTCCGCCGCCCCCACGAGCCCCGGAGCCCGGGACGCCCGCTCCGAGGCCCTCCTCGGCACCCCCGCCCCGCCCCACGGCGGCGCCGCGACCCGCGACCGCCGTGGTACCGGGAACCCCCCGGACGCCTCCCCGCCCGGGATAGCCCCGCCCCCGGCGCGGACCGCCCCGCCCTCCGGACACCGCCCGCCCGCCCCGACCCACCCGCACGAGCCCCCCGCGCACCCGGCAGGCCCGCCCGAGCACCCGCCCGCACCCGCCCGGCCGACCGGCGCCACGCCCACGGACCCGACCACGCCCGCGCATCCGGCCACGGACCCGACCGCCGCCGCGCACCCGACCGCCGCCGCGCGCCGGTCCGATGCCGTGCCCGCGCTCCCCGTCGGTGGCTCGTCCGCGCCGGGCCCCCGGCCTGAGCCGACCGCGTCCACCTATCCGGCCGATGCCGGGTCCGGGCACCCCGCCGAGGGCCGGTCCTGGGCGGGGCGGCGGCCCGAGTCGACTCCCCCCGCGCCTCCGGCCGCCACCCCGCCCGCGCTCCCGGCCGACCGTTCGCGCGCGCCAGGTCACCGACCCGCGACGGCCCCGCCCGCGCACTCCACCGATGCCGGGTCCGCGGCCCCCGCCGACGCCCCGCCCGCGCCGGGCCACCGGCCGGACGCGGTCCTGTCCGCCCGCCCCGCCGACGTACCGCCCGCGCGTCCCGCGGCCACGCGGCCCGTTCCTCCCGTGGCGCCCGCCCGCCCCCGGCAGGGCCCCGCCGATCCCGTCAAGGTGCTGCTGCACCGGCAGCGGGAGCTCTGCGCGCGGGCCGTCGACCCCCTGGAGATCGCCGCCGGACTCGAAGCACAGGGCTTCACCGACCGCACCGCCGCCCGATTCCGGCACCGTGACGTGTTCGCCCTCGCCGAAGAGCTGTACGCACGCGTGCCCCAGGCCGATACCCCCCCCGCGCCCCCCGCGCCCCGGCCCTCCCGCCCCGACGCCTGGCTCCTCGGGGCCCTCGCGCCCGGCGCCGCCGCCGCCCTCACCTGCACCGGCCTCGCCCTGACCCACGGCCCCGCCCGTACCGCGACCGGCGCCGCCGGAGCCCTGCTGCTCGCCGGAGCCCTCCTCCTCGCCGCCCGGCGCGGCCCCTTCCGCGCCCCCGAAGGCCACGGCGTTCCCGCCGCCCGCCTCTGGACCCTCTGGCTCCTCGCGTACGCGGCCGGCGGCGACGGCCTCCTCACCGCGATCCTCAGCGGCGGACCCGACGGCCCCTGGGAACTCAGCACCGGGCCCCTCCTGGCACTCGCCCTCGCCGTCGCACCCGCCGCCTGGTGCGCCCGCCTCTTCGCGGACCGGGCCCGCCGCCGCATCACCCGCAGCCGGGGCCTCGCCGACTTCGCCGCGGGCATCCGCCCCCTGCTCGTCGGCACCCTGACCCTCCCGCTCCTCGCCCTCACCGCCCTGCTCGCCCTCACCGGCTTCAGCCCCGGCGCCCTCGCCCTCGGCGCGCTCCTGCTGTTCGCCCGGCTCCTCACCGTGCACGGCCACCCCGGGACGGCCGCCGCCACCCTCGCCGCCGCCTGCGCCGCCGAGGCGCTCGCCCTCACGAGCGTCCTCGCCTCCCGCCTCCCCCTCCCCGGCTTCGACGCCCTCGCCACCCCGGTGCGCGCCGCCGTCGACACCTGGGGCCCCGGGGCCGTACCCACCCTCGTCTGCGGCGCCGCCGCGCTCGGCCTGCTGGCCCACGCGACCGGCTCCCTCGTCCGGGCCTCGGCCCACGCCACCCGATGACCACCCCACGGAAGGCCCGGCGACCACGGCGACCACCACCCCGCGGAACCACCCCCCGCCCCCGCGGAGCCGACGCCGCGGGCGCACCCCGTCACCCCTCTCACCACCCCGCAAGGAGAACGAAGACCATGACCCCTCAATCCCCAGCACCGGCCGGTCGGCACGAAGGGGCCGCACGATGAGGGTGCTACTGCTCGGAGCCAACGGCTTCATCGGCCGCTTCGTCGCCGACCGGCTGCTCGCCGACCCGGCCGTGCACCTCACCGCGCTCGGCCGGGGCGACGACGCCGATGTGCGTTTCGACCTCGCCTCGGGCAGCCCCGGCGCGCTGACCCGCTTCTTCGACGCCGTCCACCCCGGAGTCGTCGTCAACTGCGCGGGCGCCACCCGGGGCGGCGCCCGCGACCTGACCCGGCACAACACCGTCGCCGTCGCCACCGTCTGCGAGGCCCTGCGCCGCAGCGGCTGCGGCGCCCGGCTCGTCCAGGTCGGCTGCGCCTCGGAGTACGGCCCGAGCCAGCCCGGCTCCTCCACCGCCGAGGACGCCGTGCCGCGCCCCGGCGGCCCGTACGGGGTGTCCAAGCTGGCGGCCACCGAACTCGTCCTCGGCTCCGGACTCGACGCCGTGGTCCTGCGGGTGTTCTCCCCGGTCGGCCCGGGGACGCCCGCCGGTTCGCCGCTCGGACGGCTCGCCGAGGCGATGCGCCGGGCCATGCAGGCGGGCGACGGCGAGCTGAAGCTCAGCGGCCTCGGGGTGCAGCGGGACTTCGTGGACGTCCGGGACGTCGCAAGGGCCGTCCACGCCGCCTCGCTCTCCGCCGCGCAGGGCGTCGTCAACATCGGCACCGGCCGCGCGGTCCGGCTCCGGGACGCCGCCGGGGTCCTCACCCGGGTCGCCGGCTACTCCGGCAACCTGCACGAACTGGACGCCCCGCACGGCGTCCCGCAGCGCCCGATGATCGGCGCCCCCCGCACCGAGGGGACCATCGCCGACCAGCTGGCCTCCGCGCCCTACCCGTACCCCGACGGCTGCGGTCCCTGGCAGCAGGCCGACGTGCGGACCGCCCGGGACCGGCTCGGCTGGCGGCCCCGGATCAACCTGGAGGAGTCGCTCGCCGACATCTGGATGGAGGCGGCGTGCCGCATCTGACGGCGACCGGAGCCGTCCAGGCACTGGGGGTGGGCGTGCCCGGCTACGCCCACCCCCTGCTCGCCCCCGTCGAGTGGGGCGAGCTGACCCGCCCGGGTACCCCGCTGCACTGGGCGGTGCTCAACGTCGCGGACGGGCCGGGCAGCCGTCCGGACCCGCACTGCCTGGCCGCGGCGGGTCGGTCGCGCAACGCCGGGGTCCGGGTCCTCGGGCACCTGGACGCCGCGTACGGCTCCCGGCGCTTCGGGGAGCTGGTCTCGGACGCCCAGCGCTTCCTCGACTGGTACCGGGTGGACGGCTTCTACCTGGACCGCTGCCCCTCCGGCCGACCGGACCTGGGCGGGGTGCGGCGGCTCACGGCGACCCTGGAGGCGCTCCTCGGGGGTGCCTCGCACCTCGTCCTCGGGCACGGCACCCACCCGCACCCGGGGTACGCGGAGGCGGCCGACCAGCTGGTGACCTTCTCCGGGGCCTGGGCGGACTACCGCTGGTCGCAGGTGGCGGAGTGGACGGCGGAGTACACGGAGGCCAAGTTCGTCCACTTCGTGCACGGCGTCCCCCGCACACATCTGGAGGAAGCGCTGCGGATCGCCCGCTGGCAGGGTGCCGGAACCATCTTCTTCACGGACCGGACGGGGCCATCGGGACAATCCGCTCCATTCCACTCGCTGCCCGGCTACTGGGACGAAATCGTCTCGCGGATCGGACCGGGTGTCTCGGAATGAGAGGGGGCGTGGCAGTGTTACGGGGAGAACAACCGTACTGACATACCGACAACCGGAGTCCCCGTGTCGCTGCCACCCCTGGTCGAGCCGGCTGCCGAGCTCACCGTAGACGAGGTCCGCAGGTACTCACGCCACCTGATCATCCCGGACGTCGGGATGGACGGGCAGAAGCGGCTGAAGAACGCCAAGGTGCTGTGTGTCGGCGCCGGTGGGCTCGGCTCCCCGGCGCTGATGTACCTGGCCGCCGCGGGCGTGGGCACGCTCGGCATCGTGGAGTTCGACGAGGTCGACGAGTCGAACCTCCAGCGCCAGATCATCCACAGCCAGGCCGACATCGGCCGCTCCAAGGCCGCGTCGGCGCGCGACAGCGTGCTCGGCATCAACCCGTACGTGAACGTGGTCCTGCACGAGGAGCGGCTGGAAGCCGACAACGTGATGGACATCTTCGGTCAGTACGACCTGATCGTCGACGGCACGGACAACTTCGCCACCCGCTACCTGGTGAACGACGCCTGCGTGCTGCTGAACAAGCCGTACGTCTGGGGCTCGATCTACCGCTTCGACGGCCAGGCGTCCGTCTTCTGGGCCGAGCACGGTCCCTGCTACCGCTGCCTCTACCCGGAGCCCCCGCCGCCGGGCATGGTCCCGTCCTGCTCCGAGGGCGGTGTCCTGGGCGTGCTCTGCGCGTCCATCGGCTCCATCCAGGTCAACGAGGCCATCAAGCTCCTCGCGGGCATCGGCGAGCCCCTCCTCGGCCGTCTGATGATCTACGACGCCCTGGAGATGCAGTACCGCCAGGTGAAGGTCCGCAAGGACCCCGGCTGCGCGGTCTGCGGCGAGAACCCGACCGTCACCGAGCTCATCGACTACGAGGCCTTCTGCGGCGTCGTGTCCGAGGAGGCCCAGGAGGCGGCGCTCGGTTCCACGATCACTCCGAAGCAGCTCAAGGAGTGGATCGACGACGGCGAGAACATCGACATCATCGACGTCCGCGAGCCGAACGAGTACGAGATCGTCTCCATCCCGGGCGCGCGTCTCATCCCGAAGAACGAGTTCCTGATGGGCACCGCCCTCCAGGACCTCCCGCAGGACAAGCGGATCGTCCTGCACTGCAAGACGGGTGTCCGCAGTGCGGAGGTCCTCGCCGTGCTCAAGGCCGCGGGCTTCGCGGACGCCGTGCACGTCGGCGGCGGCGTGATCGGCTGGGTCCACCAGATCGAGCCCGGGAAGCCGGTCTACTAGACCGCTGGACCGCGTCGGACCGCGCCCCGGAAGCCGGTCCACCGGTCGGCCCCGCGAAGGGCCCGGACCTCCCCGTGGGGTCCGGGCCCTTCGCCGTCCCGGCGCGGGGCGGCGGGCTACGAGGAGCAGACCGTGTCGGCGGCGGGGACCTTCCCGTCGATGAGGTAGGCGTCGACCGCCTTCTTCACGCACGCGCTGCCGCTGTTGTAGGCGCCGTGCCCCTCGCCCTCGTACGTCAGCTCCACGCCCACACCCGGCCCCAGCGCCTTCACCATCGACCGGGCACCCTCGTACGGCGTCGCCGGGTCGCCGGTGTTGCCGACGACCAGGATCGGCGCCGAGCCCGGCGCCGACACGTCCGGGTGCTCCCACGTCCCGGCCACCGGCCACGAGGAGCAGCTCGCCAGGGCCCAGCCCATGAAGTCGCCGAAGACCGGCGAGGCCTCGCGGAACTGCGGCAGCCGCTCCTTGGCCTGGCCGAGGGTGTAGCGCTCCTTGTAGTCCACGCAGTTGATGGCGGCGTTCGCGGCCTGGATGTTGCTGTACGAGCCGTTCTCGCCGCGCCCGTTCATGGAGTCCGACAGGGCGAGCAGCAGGGCTCCGTCACCGCCGTCGGCCGCGTCGAGCCCCTGCTCCAGATAGGGCCAGAACTCCTTCGAGTACAGGGACTGCGCGATGCCGTTGGTGGCCTGGGTCTGGGTCAGCTCGCGGTCCCCGATGCCGGGGACCGGCTTCTTGTCGAGGGACGCCAGGAGGTCCGTCACGAAGGACTCGACCTCGGCGACGGAGGTACCGGGCAGGGTGCACCGGTCGCCGCGGTCCACACAGTCCTGGGCGAAGTTGTCCAGGGCGAGCTGGAAGCCCTTCGCCTGCCCGAGGGCGCCCGCCTCCACGCCCGCGTCCGGGTCGACGACGGCGTCGAAGACCGCCCGGCCCACGCTCGACGGGAACAGATGGGCGTAGACGCCGCCGAGTTCGGTGCCGTACGAGATGCCGAAGTAGTGGAGCTTCGCGTCCCCGAGGACCTGGCGCATCAGGTCCATGTCCCGGGCCGCGTTCTCGGTGCCGACGTGCGGCAGGGCCGTGCCCGAGTCCTTCCGGCAGCCGTCCGCGTACTTCTTCTGCGCGTCCGCGAGGGTCTTCTCCTCCGCCGCGTCGTCGGGGGTGAAGTCGAGGGCGTAGTAGGCGTCCAGCTCCTTGTCGGTCGCGCATTCGACCGGGTCGCTGCGGCCGACCCCGCGCGGGTCGAAGGAGACCAGGTCGTAGCGCCCGCGCAGGGTCTCGTAGTCCTTGGCGAAGGAGGGCAGCCCGGTGATGCCGGAGCCGCCGGGCCCGCCGAAGTTGAAGACGAGCGAACCGATCCTCTGGTCCTTGTCCCGGGCGCGGGCCCGGATGAGGGCCAGCTCGATCGTCCGGCCCTCCGGCGCCGACCAGTCGAGCGGGGTCTGCAGGAAGGAACACTCCCAGGCGGTGCTCCCGGGCAGCGGGGAGGGCGCCGGACCGCCGCCCTCGGCGGCCGACGGCGCCGGGCAGGGGTTCCAGGACAGCTTCTGCGAGGCCAGCGCGGACAGTCCGCCGCTGCCGGCCGGATTCGACGGTTCCGCCGCGTTGTCCCCGCCGTCCGAGCAGCCGGTGGCGAGCAGCACGGTGGTGGCGGTGAGCAGGGCGGCGCGCTGGGCGGCGGAGATCGGCATGGGTCCATGGTGGGCCGCCGCCCCCGGACCCGCTCGGGACGGAGGTCCAAGTGGGCGAGGGCGGCGCCGGGCACCCGGCCGGGTGGCGTACGGCGGTCGGGACCGGTACGGGGTGGTGTCCGGCGGCTGGGACCGGTCCGGGGTGGCGTACGGCGGTCGGGACCGGTCCAGGGCGCGGTGTCCGGCTACAGTGCCTCGCGCTTGGTCAGCCAGTTGAAGCAGATCCACCCCGGGAGCACCGGGAGCCAGAGCGTCAGCAGGCGGTACAGCAGCACCGCCGGGGTCGCCACCTCGATCGGCAGGCCCACGGCCACCAGACCGAGGGTGAGCGCGCCCTCGACCGCGCCGATACCGCCGGGAGTCGGCGCCGCCGAGCCCAGCGCGTTGCCCGCGAGGAAGACGACCGCCACGCTCGCGTAGCTGACCGTCGCCGTCCCGTGCCCGAAGGCCCGGATCGAGGCGTCCAGACAGAACACGAAGGTGGCGGTGAGGAGCAGCATCCCGCCGATGCCCGTGAGCAGCTTCATCGGCCGCTGGAGCACGTCCAGCATCCGCGGCACGACGCCCGCGAACAGCGACCGCAGCCGGGTCGAGACGAACTTGCGCATGAACGGGATGGCCGTCACCACCAGGACGAGCACCGCGACCGTCAGAAGACCGGCGATGACCGTCCGGGAGGGGGTGAACGACTGCGACTTCTCCGTCCCCGTCAGATAGCCGAAGGAGAGCAGGAGCAGGATGTGCGCTCCCAGGCCGAAGAGCTGCGAGGCGCCGACGCTGGCGACCGCGAGCCCCGGGCGTACCCCCGCGCGCTGGAGGAAACGGGTGTTCAGGGCGACCCCGCCGACCGCCGCCGGAGCGACGATCTTCACGAACGAACCGGCGACCTGCGCCACCACCGTCCGCCGGAACCCGACCCGCTCCGGCACGAAGCCGAGCAGGCTCATCGCCGCCGCCACATAACTGAGCGCGGAGAACAGCACCGCGGCCGCCACCCACCGCCAGTCGGCCTCGCTGATCGTCGACAGCGGCGTCCGGGCGATCTGGGAGAGCAGGAAGTACGCGGCGACCGCGCCCGCGATCAGACTGAGCAGCGTCTTCGGCTTGATGCGTTCGAGCCGTACGGGTTCCACCGGGGCCTGCGGGCGGATCAGCAGCACCTGCTGCCGGATCTGGGCGAGCAGGTCCTCCTCGCGGGCCCCGTCCAGCGCGCTGTCCAGGGCCTTCTTCTCGGCCTTCTTGTCCGCCTTCTTCTCGGCCTTGGTCTCCGCCTGCACGGCGGTCCCGCTCGTGGTGGCCTCCGCCGCGTGGACCTTGGCCAGCTCCCGCTCGTGCTTGGCCGCCTCCGAGGCGGCGAGCACGGCCTCCCGCTCGCGCGCCGACCGCTCCCTGGCCAGTCGCCGCAGGGTCGCGCGCGTGGCGCGGCTCAGCGCGATCGGCTGGAGCAGCGGCAGACAGTCGGCGACGGTGTCCGGGCCGAGCACCTCGACGGCGGCGGCGACCGCCCGGCCCGCCCCGACCCGCAGCCCGAGGGTGGTGAGCAGCTGGGCGATGTCCATCCGCAGGACCAGGTCGCCCGCGGCGATCTCGCCGCCGCGCAGATCGGTGAGGATCACCCGGCCGTCACGGTCCACCAGGATCGCGTCCCCGGTGAGCCTGCGGTGGGCGATCCGGCGGGACTGGAGCGCCCGCACCTGCCGGAAGGTGCTGTGGACCAGGTCGTCGGTGATCTCGTCGTCGTCGAGCGAGTCCAGACTGCGCCCGCCGGTGTGCTCGTACACCAGCATCACGGCGTCCGGGCCGAGCTCCGAGGTGGCGATCAGCTTCGGCGCGTTCGCCCCGGCGGCGATGGCCGCGTACGCGAGGAGCGCCTCCTGTTCCAGGGCCTGGCGCAGCGAGACGATGGAGCGGCGGGTGGTGATCGTGCGCAGGCTGATCCGCTGCCACGCGCGGTAGAAGAAGCCGTGCGCCTGCTGTTCCCGGTCGACGACGGTGACGTCGAGCGGGGGGCCGTCCTCCAGGGTCACGATGTAGCGGCGGCCCCGGTCGCCGTTGTCGGCGGAGTCGGTCGTCCCTTCGGAGCGCAGCGCCGTCACCGGCCGGAAGCCGACCCGGCGCAGCCCCGCGAGGAGGGTCTGTCCGGTGGGCCGGACGTTGGGGGAGCCGACCGCGTAGAGCGTGCCGTACGCCACGGTCCAGCCGATCAGGACGGTCAGGATGATGGAGAGGGCGGTGGTGTACCCGGCCACCAGCATGGTGAAGGCGTCGAGCAGCAGCACCGCCCAGAGCAGGACCCGCCAGCGGGGTCTGCGGGCCATGCCGACGGCGGTCATGTACGCGATGACCGGCGCCAGGTAGTTGTGCACCGGGTCGGTGAGCCCGCCGCCGGACTGCGGCTGGGTCAGCGCGTCCTGGATGGTGCCGGGCGCCGACTGGGCGACCCAGAGGTCGGTGGCGAGGGTCACGCCGTGCGCGAGGACGGCGGCGAGGACGCCGTCCGCGATCCGCAGCCCGTCCCGTTTGATGAGCCGTTCGATGGCGAAGGCGACGGGGACGAGCAGGACGGCGATGGAGGAGACCAGACCGGCGATCTTGACGAAGACGTCGGGCGCGCCGACGGCTCCCTTGTTGATGTCCTCCTCAAGGCCCGAGGTCGTCGCGTGGGCGAACGCGGCGACGGCGATGACGAGCCCGATCGCGAGCAGACCGGCCAGCAGCCGCATCAGGTCGGAGGGCCGGTGGACGCGGGCGGCGAGCAGCGGCTCGTCGCCGGAGACCCGCTCGGACACCTCGGACCGGTCCTCCTCCGGAGGCTGAGTCTCCTGGCCCATCACCCTGTCCGTCTCCGCATGTGCGTCCTGTCGGCCTTGTTCATCCGCGCGTACGCGTTCGTGCACTCGTTCGTGTACTTGTCGCTCTTGATCTCGTATCACCAGTCACCGCCCGCACGATGGTGGCATGAAGAGCCGCTGCGCGGAGGCATCAGGGCCATGTCGGTGGGGTGAGGCAGGATGGGGCGGATGAGCATGGAGGAACCCGTGGGGGAGACCGGAGAACTGCCCGAGTACGCGGAACGGGTGCTCGACGTCGCCGACGGCATCCCGCCCGGCCGGGTGATGACCTACGGGGACGTCGCCGAATGGCTGGGCGAGGGCGGGCCCCGGCAGGTCGGCCGGGTCATGGCCCTGTACGGCGGGACGGCCCCCTGGTGGCGGGTGGTCCGCGCGGACGGCACCCTGCTCCCGGGGCACGAACTGCGGGCCCTCGGCCACTACCGTGAGGAGGGCACCCCGCTGCGCGGGGCGGGCCCGGCGGCCGAGGGACACGTGCCGAGGATCGACATGCGGCGGGCCCGCTGGGACGGAACTCACACCTGAGCACCCCGGCCGGGCGCCCGCACGGCGGACCGGCCACGGCGTCCGCACCCCGGACCACGGACCGCACCTCGTCGGCGTCCCGTTTCGCGTACCGTCGAGGTTCGCGTCCTCCGGGACGCCGCCCGAGCCCGCCGGGGCGGTCCGTACGTCCGTCACGGCGGTCCGTACGTCCGTCACGGTGGTCCGTGCCTCCGCCGGGGCGGGCCGTGCGTCCGCCACGGTGGCCGGTGCGTCCACCAGGGCGGGCCGCGTGCCCGTCGTCGTGGTCCGTACGTCCTCCCGGGCGGTCGGTACGTCCTGAGGGACGGTCTCCGCGGCTGCCGGGACGGTTCGTACGTCCACCGGGGCGGCGGGCCGACGGACACGACGGCCGACCGGGGCGGACGACCGCCTCACCCGCACCACCACTCCCACCAGGACCGGCGACCCACGTGAGTACCTCCTCGACCACCCGGCGCGTACCGCCGTACCAGGGACAGCCGTACCCGGGGCCGGGACGGCAGCGGACCCCGGGCGCGTACCGACTGGTGCGCACCACGCCGGCCCCGAAGGATCCCCCTCAGCTGGACGCAGCCCAGCGCGAAGTGGTTGACCACACCGCCGGACCGCTCCTCGTCCTCGCCGGACCCGGCACCGGCAAGACGACCACTCTGGTCGAGTCCGTCGCCGCCCGGGTGGAAGGCGGCGCCGACCCCGAACGCCTCCTCGTCCTCACCTTCAGCCGCAAGGCCGCCGTCGAACTCCGCGACCGCATGGCCGCCCGGCTCGGCGGCCGACGCCCGCCGCAGGCCACCACCTTCCACTCGTACTGCTACGCCCTGATCCGCGCCCACCAGGACGCCGA
This sequence comes from Streptomyces sp. NPDC087215, assembly GCF_044744885.1. Classification (NCBI taxonomy): domain Bacteria; kingdom Bacillati; phylum Actinomycetota; class Actinomycetes; order Kitasatosporales; family Streptomycetaceae; genus Streptomyces; species Streptomyces sp. NPDC087215. The sequence goes on along the minus strand of NZ_JBIUZD010000005.1, from coordinate 421,735 downwards.
ACTCTTCGCCGAACCGCTCCGGCTGCTCTCCGGACCCGAGCAGGACCTCGCGGTGCGCGAGCTGCTCGCCGGTCACATCGACCTGGAGAAGGCCGGACTCGGCAGCATCCGCTGGCCCGACGAACTCCGGGCCTGCCTCACCACCCGGGGCTTCGCCGACGAGGTCCGGGCGGTCCTCGCCCGCTCCCGCGAGCTGGGCCTCGGCCCCGACGCCCTCGGCCGCTTCGCCGAACGCGTCGGCCGCCCCGACTGGAAGGCCGCCGCCGGGTTCCTCGCCGAGTACCTCGACGTCCTCGACCTCCAGGGCGTCCTCGACTACACGGAGCTGGTGCACCGGGCCGTCCTGCTCGCCGGGACCGTCGCGCTGCCCGCGTACGACGCCGTGTACGTCGACGAGTACCAGGACACCGACCCGGCCCAGGTCCGGCTGCTGCACGCGCTCGCGGGCGCCGGACGCCGGACGGTCGTCGCCTTCGGCGACCCGGACCAGTCGATCTACGCCTTCCGGGGCGCCGACGTGAACGGCATCCTGGACTTCCCCGGGTCCTTCGGCGCCGACGGCCCGGAAGGCGTCCGCGTCCTGCGCACCGCGCGCCGCTCCGGGGCCGCCCTGCTCGGCGCCACCCGGCAGCTCGCCCAGCGGATGCCGCTGCACCGGCTCCCCGCCGACAAGGTCCGCGCCCACCGGGACCTCGCGCCGGTCCGGGACGGCGGCCGGGCGGAGGCGTACACCTACCCCACGGCGTCGGCCGAGGCCGAGAACATCGCCGACCTGCTGCGCCGCGCCCACCTGGAGGACGGCGTCCCCTGGCAGGACATGGCCGTCCTCACCCGCGCCGCCGCCGCCCTCCCGTCCCTGCGCCGCGCGCTGACCTCGGCGGGCGTCCCCGTCGAGACGGACGCGGCGGACACCCCCCTCCGCCACGAACCGGCCGTCGCCCCCCTGCTCCTCGCCCTGCGCGCGGTGGCGGCGCCGGACCCCGGGAAAGCCGGAGCCGAAGACGGCGGTACGGGCTCCGCCGGGGGCACGGTCACGGACTCCGGCGAGGGTCCGGGCTCCGCCGGAGCAGCCGTCGACGGTACGGGCTCCGCCGGTGCCCCGGGTTCCCCCGGCGACGCGGTTCCGCCCGGCGCCGGGCGGAACGGCGAAGGTACGGCTACCGGAACGGTCGGCCCGGCGGCCACCGAGGCCGCCGGAGACACCACCGGGTCCGGCCCGGTCGGCTCCGGTGGTGTCTCCGGCTCCGACGCGGTCGGCTCCGACGCGGTCGGGTCCGACGCGGCCGGGTCCGGCGGCCCGGCATCCCCCGGGGCCCCCGGCGGCCCGATCCCCGGCGGAGGCGCGGATCCCGGTGCTGGTCCGGCCCCGGACGCCGGGACACCGGACGCCTCCGCTGAGACCGTCGCGCCGGGCGACCCCGCCGCCTCCGCTGAGACCGTCGCGCCGGGCGACCCCGCCGCGTCCGACGACACCGTCGGGACGGGTCACCCCGGCGCGTCCGACGACACCCCTGGACCCGGCGACACGGGCGGTACCGCCCGGTGGCTCCCCGTCGAGACCGCGCTCGAACTGCTCGCCTCGCCGCTCGCCGGAGTGGACCCCGCCGATCTGCGACGGCTCGGGCGGGCCCTCAGGGACGAGGAGCGGGCCGCGGGGAACAAGGTTCCGCCGCCCTCCGACGTCCTGCTCGCCCGAGCCCTCGCCGAGCCCGAGCGGCTCGTCGCGCACGACCCCTCCTACGCGCGGGGCGCCCAGCGCCTCGGCGACCTGCTGCGCCGCGCCCGTACCCTCCTCGACGGCGGCGGCACCGCCGAGGAGGCCCTGTGGGTGCTGTGGAACAACACCCCCTGGCCCGGCCGCCTGGAGCGCGCCGCCCTCCGCGGCGGACCCGCGGGCCGCAACGCCGACCGCGACCTCGACGCCGTCTGCGCCCTCTTCGAGACCGCCGCCCGCGCCGAGGAGCGCGTCGGCGGCCGGGGCGTCCTCAACTTCCTCGAAGAGCTCGACGCCCAGGACATCGCCGCCGACACCCTCACCCGCCGCCACACCCGCCCCGACGCCGTCCGGCTGATGACCGCCCACCGGTCCAAGGGCCTCGAATGGCACCTGGTCGTCGTCGCCGGGGTCCAGGAGGGCCTCTGGCCCGACCTGCGCCGCCGGGGCTCCCTCCTGGAGGCCGACCGCATCGGCCGCGACGGACTCGCCGAACCCCTCACCCCCGGCGCCCTCCTGGCCGAGGAACGCCGTCTCTTCTACGTCGCCGCCACGCGCGCGCGCGACCGGCTCGTCGTCACCGCCGTGAAGGCCGCCGCCGAGGACGGCGACCAGCCCTCCCGGTTCCTCACCGAGCTGGGCGCCGAACCCAAGGACGTCCCCGGCCGCCCCCGCCGCCCCCTCGCCGTCTCCGCCCTCGTCGCCGAACTGCGCGCCACCACCGTCGATCCGGCGGCCTCGCCCGCGCTCCGCGACGCCGCCGCCACCCGGCTCGCGGAGCTGGCCGCGCTCACCGACGACGACGGCCAGCCCCTGGTCCCGGCCGCGCACCCGGACCGCTGGTGGGGCCTGACCGAGCAGACCCGCGCCCCGGCCCCGCTGCGCGACCGCGACCAGCCGGTGGCCCTTTCGCCCAGCTCCCTGGAGAACCTGGTCACCACCTGCTCCCTCCAGTGGTTCCTGGGCCGCGAGGTGAAGGCCGACGCCCCCGCCACGGCCGCCCAGGGCTTCGGCAACGTCGTCCACGTCCTCGCCGACGAGGTGGCCTCCGGCCGCACCCCCGCCGACCTCGACGTCCTCATGGCCCGCCTGGACTCCGTATGGGACGCCCTCGCCTTCGACGCGCCCTGGAAGTCGGCGCAGGAGAAGGCCCACGCGCGCGCGGCCCTCGAACGGTTCCTGAGCTGGCACGTCATGGACCGGGGCGGCCGTACCCCCGCCGCCTCCGAGCACGGCTTCGACGTGACCCTGGCGGCGGGGGAGTACGAGGTCCGCATCCGCGGCTCCATGGACCGCGTCGAGACCGACGAGCAGGGCCGCGCGTACGTCGTCGACTTCAAGACCGGCAAGTCGGCCCCGACCCGCGAGGAGGTCGCCCACCACCCGCAGCTCGCCGTCTACCAGCTCGCCGTCCGCGAAGGCGCGCTCGACGGGGTCCTCGACGGGCGGCGGCCCGAACCGGGCGGCGCCGAACTCGTCCAGCTGCGCCAGGGCGCCCCGAAGAAGGAGGGCGGCGACGCCCTGCCGAAGGTCCAGGCGCAGGAGCCGCTCGCCGGGGAATGGGTCGGCGACCTCCTCGCCCACGCGGCGGGCCGGGTCCTCGACGAACGCTTCACGCCCACCACCGGACAGCACTGCGCGACCTGCTCCTTCCGGGCCTCGTGCAGCGCCCGCCCGGAGGGCCGCCAGGTCGTCGACTGACCGGGCGGGATTCCCGCACGGTACGGACCGGCCTCGCCGGGCACGTCGTACGGTACGACCGGCCCGTCGGCCCCGTCGGCCCCGTCGGCCCCGTCGCCCGCCGCCCGCCGTGCGGCCGTGCCGTCGCCGGATGACGGGCGCGGCCCGCCCACGCCTGTCGTCCGGGCCCCCACGCCCGTCGTCCGGGTACCCGGGTCGCGGGCCCGCTCGCCCCGGGAGACCCTGGTGGACAGTGCTCGGGGAAACCGCGAGGAGGCTCGCATGGCGTCCCACCGAAAGCTCCGCGCCGCCGCCGTCGTCTGCGCCGTCGCCGTCCTGACGGGTCCCGCACCCGTGGCGGCCTGGGCGGCGACGGGCGGCACACCGGCCGCCGCACCGACGGCGGTGGCGCCGTCGCCCGACCCGTTCGCGGGGCTCACCGCCGACCAGATCGGCGACCGGGCGGTCACCGCGACGCAGTCGGCGACCTCGCTGCGGATGACCGGCCGGCTCGTCACCGGCGGCCAGCCGCTCGACATCGACTTCGCCGTCGACGACCACGACGAGTGCACCGGCACGATGAGGGTCGGGGGAGGCACCGCCGAACTCCGCAAGCTCGACGGGATCACCTATCTGAAGGGCGACAGCGCCTTCTGGCGCACCTCCATGACCTCGCAGGGGATGTCACCGGCCCAGATCGACGCCACGATCGAACTGGTCAAGGGCCGTTGGCTGAAGATCACCCCCGGTCAGCAGGGCAGCGCCGACCTCGGCGGGGTCTGCGACCTGAAGGGGCTCCTCGCGGACCTCGGCAAGGACAGGGCGGAACGCCGGGGCCTGACCCGGGGGCCCGACGCCGAGGTCGGCGGCACCCCCGTCGCCACCCTGGTGAAGAAGAACCCGGGCGGGGGGACCACCACCGTCTCCGTGTCCCGCGAGGGCGAGCCGTACATCCTGAAGACGGTGAAGGCGGGCGGCGCGGAGCCCGGCACGCTGGTGCTCTCCGCCTACGACAAGCCCGTGAAGGTGGTCGTCCCGCCCGCCTCCGAGACGGTGGACCTGGCGAAACTGGGCCAGGGCACCTCAGCCTGACCCTGCCCCCGAGCAGACCCCGAGCAGACCCCGAGCCGGTCCGACCCGTTCCGACCCGGTCCGTTCCGACCCGGTCCGGGCCGGGGTCGGCATCCTGAGGCAGCCCACGCGGCCCCGGTCCGGCCCGACCAGGTGCCCCGACCCGGCTCACCCCACCCCGCCGCCCCCGGTCCGACCCCGCCGCGTCCCCGCCCGCCCCCGCGTTGTCCGAGGTCCGCGTTAGCCTCTTTGGGGTGACCTCACGCATCACCGATCCCGAGCAGCTCAAGGAGCTCCTCGGCATCCCCTTCACACCGGAGCAGACGGCCTGCATCACCGCGCCGCTCGCCCCGCAGGTCGTCGTGGCCGGAGCGGGCTCGGGCAAGACGACGGTGATGGCCGCCCGGGTGGTCTGGCTGGTGGGGACCGGGCAGGTCGCGCCCGAGCAGGTCCTCGGCCTCACCTTCACCAACAAGGCGGCGGGCGAGCTGGCCGAGCGCGTCCGCACCGCCCTCGTCCGCGCGGGCGTCACGGGCCCCGACACCTTCCCGGCCCCCAGCCCGCCGCCGGGACCGACCGGACCCACCGGCCCTGCTGGCCCCTCCGGACCCCCCGGCCCCCCGGCCGCACCCCCCGGCCTCGACCCCGACGCCGTCCCCGGCGAGCCCCGCATCTCCACGTACCACGCGTTCGCCGGACAGCTCCTCACCGACCACGGCCTCCGCATCGGTCTCGAACCCACCTCCCGGCTCCTCGCCGACGCCACCCGCTACCAGCTCGCCGCGCGCGTGCTGCGCGAGGCGCCCGGCCCCTACCCGGCCCTCACCCGGTCGTTCCCCACCCTCGTCACCGACCTCCTCGCCCTCGACGCGGAACTGGCCGAGCACCTCGTACCGCCGGAACGGCTCAGGACGTACGACTCCGAGCTGCTCACCGCCCTCGCCGACGCCCGGCTCAGCAACGCCGAACTGCGCAAGGTCCCCGACGCCGCCGCCGCCCGCCGGGAACTCCTCGGCCTCGTCGTCCGCTACCGGGCCGCCAAGCGCTCCCGCGACCTCCTCGACTTCGGCGACCAGATCGCCCGCTCCGCCGAGCTGGCCACCACCCGCCCCGAAGTCGGCGAGATCCTCCGCGCGGAGTTCCGGGTCGTGCTCCTCGACGAGTACCAGGACACCTCCGTCGCCCAGCGGCTGCTGCTCTCCGGACTCTTCGGCCAGGGCCCCTCCGGCGGCCCCACCGGGCACGCGGTGACCGCGGTCGGCGACCCCTGCCAGGCCATCTACGGCTGGCGCGGCGCCTCCGTCGCCAACCTCGACGACTTCCCCGAGCACTTCCCGCACCGGGACGGCAGCCCCGCCGACCGCTACTCGCTCTCCGAGAACCGGCGCAGCGGCGGCCGGCTCCTCGACCTCGCCAACGGCCTCGCCGCCCCCCTGCGCGCGATGCACGCGGGCGTGGAGGCGCTGCGGCCCGCACCCGGCGCCGAGCGGGACGGCACCGTACGGGTGGCCCTGCTGTCCACCCACGCCGAGGAGATCGACTGGCTCGCCGACTCCCTCGCCCACCTCGTCCGCACCGGCCGCGAGCCCGGCGAGATCGCCGTCCTGTGCCGGACCGCCACCGACTTCCCCGCGATCCACGCGGCCCTCGTCGCCCGTGACGTGCCCGTGGAGGTCGTCGGGCTCTCCGGACTGCTCCACCTGCCCGAGATCGCCGACCTCGTCGCCGTCTGCGAGGTCCTCCAGGACCCGGGGGCCAACGCCTCCCTGGTCCGGCTCCTCACCGGCCCCCGCTGGCGCATCGGCCCCCGCGACCTCGCCCTCCTCGGCCGCCGCGCCCGTTTCCTCGTGCACCGGGGCGGCGAAGGGCCGGACCCCGAGCAGCGGCTCGCCGCAGCCGTCGAGGGCGTCGACCCGGCCGAGGTCGTGTCCCTCGCCGACGCGCTCGACACCTTCCTGGACTCCGGCGGCGCGGCCGACGACGGTCTGGCGTTCTCCACCGAGGCCCGGGTCCGCTTCGCGCACCTCGCAGCCGAGCTGCGCTCCCTGCGCGGCTCGCTCGCCGACCCCCTGATGGACGTGCTGCACCGGGTGCTCGGCACGACCGGCCTGGAGGTCGAGCTGTCCGCCTCGCCGCACGCGCTGGCCGCCCGCCGCCGCGAGACCCTCGGGCACTTCCTCGACGTCGCCGCCGGTTTCGCCTCGCTCGACGGCGAGGCGAGCCTCCTCGCCTTCCTCGGCTTTCTGCGGACCTCCGTCCAGTACGAGAAGGGCCTCGACAACGCGCTGCCCGGCGGAGAGAACACCGTGAAGGTCCTCACCGCCCACAAGTCCAAGGGGCTCGAGTGGGACGTCGTCGCCGTCCCCGGTCTGGTCACCGGCCAGTTCCCGAGCGCCCGCGCCCGCGAGTCGTGGACCTCCCAGCCGCAGGTCCTCCCGCACGCCCTGCGCGGCGACGCGCCCACCCTGCCCGGCATCGGCGGCTGGGACGCCAAGGCACTGACCGCGTTCAAGAACGAGATGCGGGACCACCAGCACACCGAGGAACTGCGCCTCGGCTACGTCACCTTCACCCGTCCCCGCTCCCTCCTGCTCGGCTCGGGCCACTGGTGGGGCCCTTCGCAGAAGAAGCCCCGGGGCCCCTCGGACTTCCTGACCGCCCTGTACGAGCACTGCCTGGCGGGCCACGGCGAGATCGAGGAATGGGCGGACGAACCGGAGCCGGACACGGAGAACCCGACGCTGGCGGACGCGGACCGCGACCGGGCCTGGCCGCTGCCGCTGGACGAGGAGTCGTTCCGGCACCGCCGGGCCGCGGCGGACCTGGTACGCGACCGGCTGCGCACCCTCACCCGGGGAACCCGAACCCCGGGCCTCCCGGTCGCCACCCCCGGGAATCCCGTACGGGACGAGGACCCCGCCCGGCCGGACGAACCCCGCAGGGACGAGGACCCCGCCTGGGCGGACGCCCCTCTCTGGGACGAGGAGCCCGCCGGGGAGGAGGACGAGGAGACCCTCCCCGAGGACGCCCACGCGGACGCGGTCCCCGCCCCCAGGGACCCGGCCCCGCCGACGGAACCGCCCACCGGGGCGCCGCCCCCGGAGCCGTACACCGCCCCCCGGCCCCCGGAGCCGTACGCCGGGGGCGCCCCCGGGCACGCCCCCGAGGCCCCTCGGGGAACCCTCAGGGACACCCCCGAAGGCACCCCCGAGCACGCGCTCGGGGACGCCCCCGACACGCCCCCCGGCCTCACCCCCGAGGACGCCCGGACCGTCGCCTCCTGGGACCGTGACCTCACCGCGCTCACCACCGAGCTCCGCCGCGCCCGCGCCACCACCCGGGACGTCGTGCTCCCCGCGTACCTCTCCGCCTCCCAGGTGCTGCGGCTCGCGGCCGACCCCGACGGCTTCGCCCAGGAGCTCGCCCGGCCCATGCCCACCGCGCCGCAGCCCGCCGCCCGCCGGGGCACCCGCTTCCACGCCTGGGTGGAGTCCCGGTTCGAGGAACTGCCGCTGCCGTTCCTCGGCCCCGAGGACCTGCCCGGCGGGGAGGACTTCGCGGGCGAGCCCGAGATCCTCGACGAGCGGGACCTCGACGAACTCAAGGAGGCCTTCGCCCGCACCCCGTACGCCCACCGCACCCCCCACCGCGTCGAGGTCCCCGTCCACCTCACGCTCGGCGGCCGGGTCGTCCGGGGCCGGATCGACGCCGTCTACCGGGACCCCGACTCCGGCGCGTACGAGATCGTCGACTGGAAGACCAGCAGACACCGCACCGCCGACCCCCTCCAGCTCGCGCTCTACCGGCTGGCCTGGGCCGAACAGCACGGCCTCGCGCCCGAGGACGTGGCCGCCGCCTTCGTGTACGTGCGCACCGGCGAGGTCGCCCGGCCCGCCCGGCTGCCCGGCCGCGCCGAACTGGAGGCGCTGCTGCTCGGCACCACACCCCCGGACGGCGCCGGGGAGGCCCTCCTGAGGAGCGGGGCACCCCCCGGCGCCGGATAGGCTCGGGGGTATGAGCGAGACCCCGGACAGCGCCGTCCACGCCGTACGCACGTACATCGAGCAGCACCGTGCCGCCTTCCTCGACGACCTCGCCGAGTGGCTGCGCATCCCCTCCGTGTCCGCCCAGCCGGACCGGGCCGGGGACGTACGCCGCAGCGCCGAATGGCTCGCCGCCGCACTCACGCGGACCGGCTTCACCACCGCCGAGATCTGGGAGACCGAAGGGGCCCCCGCCGTCTTCGCCGAATGGCCCTCCGACGACCCGGAAGCGCCGACCGTCCTGGTCTACGGCCACCACGACGTGCAGCCCGCCGCCCGCGAGGACGGCTGGCGGACCGATCCCTTCGAGCCGACCGTGATCGACGGCCGGATGTACGCGCGCGGTGCCGCCGACGACAAGGGGCAGGTGTTCTTCCACACCCTCGGCGTCCGCGCCCACCTCGCCGCCACCGGCCGCACGGCCCCCGCCGTCCACCTCAAACTGCTCGTCGAGGGCGAGGAGGAGTCCGGCTCCCCGCACTTCCGCGCCCTGGTCGAGGCCCACGCCGAGCGGCTCGCCGCCGACGCCGTGATCGTCTCCGACACCGGCATGTGGTCCGAGACCACCCCCACCGTCTGCACCGGGATGCGCGGTGTCGCCGACTGCGAGATCGAGCTGTACGGCCCCGACCAGGACATCCACTCCGGTTCCTTCGGCGGCGCCGTCCCCAACCCGGCCACCCTCGCGGGCCGGATCGTCGCCGCCCTCCACGACGCCGACGAGCGCGTGGCGATCCCCGGCTTCTACGAAGGCGTGACGGAACTCACCGAGGCCGAGCGCGCCCTCGTCGCCGAACTGCCCTTCGACGAGGCGGCCTGGCTGCGCACGGCGAAGTCGCACGGCACCCTCGGCGAGGCGGGCTTCTCCACCCTGGAGCGGGTCTGGGCCCGCCCCACCGCCGAGGTCAACGGCATCGGCGGCGGCTACCAGGGCCCCGGCGGCAAGACGATCGTCCCCGCCTCCGCCCAGCTCAAGCTGTCCTTCCGGCTGGTCTCGGGACAGGACCCCGACAAGATCGAACTGGCCGTACGGGACTGGCTCGCCGGACTCGTCCCCGAGGGCATCCGGTACGGGATCGTCTTCGGCGCCCCGACCCGCCCCTGTCTGACCCCGCTCGACCACCCGGCCCTCAAGGCGGTCGCCGGGGCGATGAGCCGCGCCTTCGACGGCGCCAAGGTCCGCTACACCCGCGAGGGCGGATCGGGACCGGCCGCCGACCTCCAGGACGTCCTGGGGGCGCCCGTCCTCTTCCTCGGCATCTCCGTCCCGTCCGACGGCTGGCACGCCCCCGACGAGAAGATCGAGCTCGGTCTCCTCATGAAGGGCGTCGAGACGACCGCGCACCTGTGGGGCGACCTGCCCGCCGCCCTCCGCACCGCCGCGCGCTGAACCCACACACCGATCCGGGGGAGTTGGAAGCACCTGTGAGCCCATTGAAGAACGTGCCGCCGGACCGCCCGATCTCGCTCACCGCCCCGAGCGGCATCGACCGCTCCGCCCACCACCGCCTCGACGAGGCGTGGCTCGCGGCCGCCTGGAGCCACCCCACCACCCGTGTCTTCGTGGTCTCCGGGGGGCAGGTGCTCATCGACGACCTGCCCGACGGCACCACCACACTCGTCATGACCCCGGCGTTCGAGGCGCCGGTCACCGAGACCCACCGCTACTTCCTGGGCACGGACGCCGACGGCGTCTCCTACTTCGCGCTCCAGAAGGACTCCCTGCCGGGCCGCATGGACCAGTCGGCCCGCCCCGCCGGGCTGCGCGAGGCGGGGCTGCTGCTCTCGGACCGCGAGGCGGGCCTGATGGTGCACGCCGTGGCCCTGGAGAACTGGCAGCGCCTGCACCGCTTCTGCTCCCGCTGCGGCGAGCGGACCGTGATCGCCGCCGCCGGACACATCCGCCGCTGCCAGGCCTGCGGGGCCGAGCACTACCCGCGTACCGACCCCGCGGTGATAATGCTGGTCACCGACGACCAGGACCGGGCGCTCCTGGGCCGCCAGGTCCACTGGCCGGAAGGCCGTTTCTCGACCCTGGCCGGTTTCGTCGAGCCGGGCGAGTCCATCGAGCAGTCGGTGGCCCGCGAGGTCTTCGAGGAGGCGGGCGTCACGGTCGGCGAGGTCGAGTACATCGCCAGCCAGCCCTGGCCGTTCCCTTCCAGCCTGATGCTCGGCTTCTTCGCCCGCGCCTCCTCCTCGGAGATCACCGTGGACGGCGAGGAGATCCACGAGGCCCGCTGGTTCTCCCGCGAGGAGCTGACCGCGGGCTTCGAGTCCGGCGAGGTGCTGCCCCCGTACGGCATCTCGATCGCCTCCCGCCTCATCGAACGCTGGTACGGCAAGCCGCTCCCGAAGCCGGGCGACCTGGTCTGAGCCGCCGGTCCGGGGCCCCGGGCGCGCGAGGGGGCCCCGGCGCGCGCGAGGAGGCCCCGGCCTCCGCGCGTGCTCCGGTTCCGGTTCCGGACAGGGAAGAACCCCCGGCCGGTGGCTCGTGCCCCGGCCGGGGGTTCTTCCCTGTGTCCCGCGCCCGGTGAACCGAGGGGACGGCGTACCCGAGGGGACCGACGTGTCCCGAGGAGGGAGAGGTCAGACGGCGAGAGCCTGCTTGACCTGCGCGAGGCTCGGGTTCGTCATGACCGACTCGGTACCCGAGGAGGCGACCACCAGCAGCGTGGGAACGGTCTGGTTGCCACCGTTGGCCTTCTCGACGAACGCCGCCGAATCGGGGTCCTGCTCGATGTTGATCTCGGTGTACGCGATGCCCTCGCGCTCCATCTGGCTCTTCAGCCGACGGCAGTAGCCGCACCAGGTGGTGCTGTACATCGTCACAGTGCCCTGCATGGCGAGGCGCTCCTCTTGGTTCGCTGACGGGTGCCAGAAGAAGAACGTACGCCGTGTCCGTCCCATTCCCGGCATTCGTATGACCGGCGGTGCTCCCCTGTGGACAAGCCTCCGCGTCCCGCTCGCCGGACCTGGCAGCATTGGAGGGTGACAGCAGCAACGCACTCCACTCTGTTCCCGCAGGTCCCGGAGACGGCCGACGCGGTGCTCGACGGGCTCGACCCCGAGCAGCGCGAGGTCGCCCTGGCCCTGACCGGCCCGGTGTGCGTGCTGGCGGGAGCCGGCACGGGCAAGACGCGGGCGCTCACCCACCGCATCGCCTACGGGGTGCGCTCGGGCAGACTCCAGCCCGCCAGCGTGCTGGCCGTCACCTTCACCAACCGTGCCGCGGGCGAGATGCGCGGACGGCTCCGGCAGCTCGGCGCGGGCGGCGTCCAGGCCCGCACGTTCCACTCCGCGGCCCTCCGCCAGCTCCAGTTCTTCTGGCCGAAAGCAGTCGGCGGCGAACTGCCCCGGCTGCTCGAACGGAAGATCCAGCTGGTCGCCGACGCGGCGGCCCGCTGCCGCATCCGCCTGGACCGCAACGAGCTGCGGGACGTCACCGCGGAGATCGAGTGGGCCAAGGTCACCCAGACCGTCCCCGCCGACTACCCCGCCGTCGTCGCCAAGGCCCTCAGGGACGCCCCCCGCGACCCGGCCGAGATCGGCCAGATCTACGCGCTGTACGAGCAGCTGAAGCGCGACCGCTCGGTGATCGACTTCGAGGACGTGCTGCTGCTCACCGTCGGCATCCTCCAGGACCGGCACGACATCGCGGACCAGATCCGGAGCCAATACCAGCACTTCGTGGTGGACGAGTACCAGGACGTCTCCCCGCTCCAGCAGCGGCTGCTCGACCTGTGGCTCGGCGAGCGGGACAACCTCTGCGTGGTCGGCGACGCCAGTCAGACGATCTACTCCTTCACCGGCGCCACCCCCGACCACCTGCTGAACTTCCGCACCCGCCACCCCGGCGCCACCGTGGTCAAGCTGGTCCGCGACTACCGCTCCACCCCGCAGGTCGTCCACCTCGCGAACGGACTCCTGAGCCAGGCCCGGGGCCGGGCCGCCGAGCACCGGCTCGAACTGATCTCCCAGCGCGACCAGGGCCCCGAGCCGGTCTACACGGAGTACGCCGACGAGCCGACCGAGGCCGAGGGCACCGCCCGGCGCGTCCGGGACCTCATCGCCGCCGGGGTCCCGGCGGGCGAGATCGCCGTCCTCTACCGGATCAACGCCCAGTCCGAGGTGTACGAGCAGGCCCTCGCCGACGCCGGGGTGCCCTACCAGCTGCGCGGCGCCGAGCGCTTCTTCGAGCGCCAGGAGGTACGGGAGGCGGGCATCGCCCTGCGCGGCGCGGCCCGCGCGGGCGGGAACGACTCCCTCCTCGACGACGCCGAGGACCTGCCCGCGCAGGTCAGGGCCGTACTGTCCACCAAGGGCTGGAACAGCCGGCCGCCCGCGGGCTCCGGCGCCGTCCGCGACCGCTGGGAATCCCTCGCCGCCCTCGTCCGGCTCGCCGAGGACTTCGCCCGCGCCCGGCCGGGCGCCACCCTCTCGGACCTGGTCGCCGAGCTCGACGAGCGGGCCGCCGCCCAGCACGCCCCGACCGTCCAGGGAGTGACGCTCGCCTCGCTGCACGCGGCCAAGGGCCTCGAATGGGACGCGGTCTTCCTGGTCGGCCTCACCGAGGGAATGCTCCCCATCACCTACGCGAAGACCGACGAGCAGATCGAGGAGGAGCGGCGCCTGCTGTACGTCGGCGTCACCCGCGCCCGGACGCATCTGACGCTCTCCTGGGCGCTCTCCCGCTCCCCGGGCGGCCGGGCCTCCCGGCGACCCAGCCGCTTCCTCAAGGGGCTGCGGCCCGGCTCCGGCTCCCTCGGCACCGTCACGTCCGGCGGCTCCGGCTCCTTCGAGCGGGGCACCGCCGCCCGGCGCGTGCCGCGCGGCCCGGTCCTGTGCCGGGTCTGCGGGGTGACCCTCACCGAGGCGGGCGCCATGAAGCTGCTGCGGTGCGAGGACTGCCCCTCGGACATGGACGAGGGCCTCTACGAGCGGCTCCGGGACTGGCGCTCCGAGCAGGCCAGGGAACTCGGCCAGCCCGCCTATTGCGTGTTCACCGACAAGACGCTGATGGCCATCGCCGAGCGGGTCCCCGCCACCGACGGTGAGCTCTCGGTGATCTCCGGTGTCGGCACCCGCAAGCTGCACCGCTTCGGCGTCGATGTCCTGGCCATCTGCGCAGGTGAGGAGGGTGGGGCGGGTGTCGAAGAGGGTTGATGGAAACTCGTCGGAAAAATAGTTTGCGCCTGCCCCGTCAGGCCCCATAGGTTCTTAACCACGAGAACAGCGGCTTCTTCGAAGCCCTGTCCTCGTGGTGTACTTGTCCAAATAAACATGAGGGCCCGGCTCGCACCCGAGTCCTCCGAGACGCCGAGAGGAGGCGAACCGCAGTGATCAGCTTCATCGACCAGACCAGCACCGCCGGCTTTGTCAGCACGGCCAAAATGACCGATCGCTCGGTCGCCTCCGCCTGCCCGCTCGGCTTCTCCGTCTCGGCTCTCATCGGCACCGGTCTGCCCGTCGCCGCCCTCCCTGTCACCGGTCTGTCCGGTCTCGGTGTGGCTGCCGCTCGGGCCCTGCGGGATGAGCGACCGACCAAGGCACTGGAAGCAGAAGCAGCGGGCAAGGCCACGGCCTATGACTTTGCGGCGACCGGTGCCGGAAACCAGCAGTTGACGCAGCACCACACAATGTGGGCCTTCCGTGGGCTCGAACCCTGGAGTGATCCAGTCTGATCCATGATCAGACCGGCGCCTTCAGGGCCGCGGAACCCCACCCGGGATCCGCGGCCCTTCTGTTTGTCCCCGAACGGGGACGACACCACGAAGACGCCTCGGGACAGCACCGCCCGGTACCAGCCGAAACCCCGGCCAACAGGCCGGAACGACCAGACGAGGAAAGAACACCGTGCAACTCGAAGCGCACGCCCCGTCCGTACCGCCTTCCGAAACGATCCCCCAGACCGGCCTCACGGAGGACCCCGCTTTGACCCCCCTCACCGCGCTCACCGCGCTCGACGACGCCATCGAGAACCTCGGCGTCCCCGTCCCGTGTCGCGCCTACGACCCCGAGGTGTTCTTCGCGGAGTCCCCGGCCGACGTCGAGTACGCCAAGTCCCTCTGCCGGACCTGCCCGCTCGTCGCCGCCTGCCTGGCCGGTGCCAAGGAGCGCCGCGAGCCCTGGGGCGTCTGGGGTGGCGAGCTCTTCGTCCAGGGCGTGGTCGTCGCCCGCAAGCGGCCCCGTGGCCGTCCGCGCAAGAACCCGGTCGCGGTATGAACGCCACCGGAACCATCGACCGTCCCCTCACGCACGATCCCCAGAAGCAGGCCCCGATGACCTCTTCCACCAGCGAGCCCGCCGGCTCCGCGACCCCAGCCTTCTCTCCCTCCGCCGCGCCCGTCGCGCGTCAGAACAGGACCCGTGAAATGCAACTCATCCCAGAAGCCTTGGCTCGTGCTCATATGCATGAGCGACAGCGTGAGGCCGACGCGCAACGCCAGGCCGTGCGCCTGATCGCCGCCCGGCGTATGCAGCGTCGCGCGGAGCGCGTCTCGCTCCGCGCCCGCCGCGCGCTGGCCATGGCCGTCATGCACTGAGGCCGCCTCCCGGAGCGCCCCGCCCGACGGCGGCCCTCCGGACGCGCCCAGCAGATCCCGCGCCCCTCAGGGGCGCGCCCCGCGGGGGCCGGTCCGAACGGACCGGCCCCCGCGGGGCGTTGCCGGGACGGTCGCCCTTCGTCGGGTTATCGTCACCAGGGTGAACGACGTCCGTACCCCCGAGGACCCCCTCGTCTGCTCGCGCTGCGGCAGGACCACCGAAACCTTGCCGCTGACCTGGACCTGTTCGATGGAGAACGGCCGACGCGCCTACTTCTGCGAGGACTGCGCCCGCGCCAACATCCGGGCCATCGAGGGCCGCCTCGACTCCACCTGGTGGTGAGCCCCGGTCCGGTCCCGGGACACCGGGATCATGCCGCCGCGCGGGTCATCGTGCGGGCCGCCCTGAGCCGGGGCCGCCGCGCAAGAAGAACAACCCCGGCTTCCCCCCCCGCCCCCGCCCCTCCCTCCCCTCCCCTCGCTCTTCCCCTCTCCGGTCCTGGCACCGGCCCCGTTGCGGGGCCGGTCCACGGAGAAGTGCTCCGCGTGCGCGGTGGGCGGCTCGACGCCCCTGGGATCGAGCGCCGCCGTAGGAACGCGCGTCCCGGCCCCGGTCCGGCGCGCCATGACGAGCGGGACCGCCTGCCCACCGTCGCCGTCGGCAGGTTCCCAGGCCCCTCTCCGGAGAACCGCCGACCGTCGTCACGGTCGAACCCCGCCCTTCCAGCCCCCGCCCTTCCAGCTCCGTAAGGAACGTCCCCGTCCCGCTGGAACACCAGCCGGTCCATGACCTGGCGGGAGGGTCACGGAGCCGTTCTCAGGACGGCTTCTCCTCGGTGGCTGTGGCTGTGGCGGTGCTGGTGGCGGTGGCGGTGCTGGGGGTGACGAATCCGGGGAGCCACTCCTCCAGCTCGTCCCGCAGCCGGACCGTCGCGCCGAGCTGGCACAGCACCCCGATGGTGCTCAGCGTCACCCGGTGTATCAGCAGGTACGACGGCGGCAGGTTCAACTGCTTGCCCAACTGGTGGGCGGGGGAGCGGGGGTCGGCGATCCGGGCCGCCTGGGTCCGCATCCAGCCCCGGGTGAAGCGGAAGGACTCCGCCTCCGCCGGTTCGATGATCGGCAGCAGGTACTCCAGGACCGCGTCCGGATCGAGCGCCACGGACTCCTTGACGAAGCCCTCCGCCCGCAGTGACGCGTAGACACCCTCCGCCTCGCCCGCGAGCGTCAGCCGCAGACAGCGCCCGATCGTCTCCGGCAGTCCGCCCGGCAGCCGGTCCACCGTGCCGAAGTCCAGCACACCGAGCCGCCAGCCCGCGAGGCCCGCGTCCTCGTCGTCGCCCGGCAGCAGCCGGAAGTTCCCCGGGTGCGGATCGGCGTGCAGCAGCCCCGTGCGCGCCGGACCAGAGAAGAGGAAGCGGGCGAGGAGCTGCCCGGCCCGGTCCCGCTGCTCCGGCGTGCCGTCCGCGATCACCTCCGCGAGCGGGACGCCCTCCATCCACTCGGTCACCAGGACCTGCTCCGCCCGGTGCACCACCGCGGGCACCCGCACATCGGGATCGTCCGCGAACTCCTCCGCGTGCCTCTGCTGCGCCGCCGCCTCCAGGCCGTAGTCCAGCTCCTCGGACACCCGGTCCCGCATCTCGGCGATCAGCGGCTTGATGTCCATGCCGGGGATCAGCGGGCCCAGGAGACGGGCGAACCGGCTCAGCTGCGTCAGGTCCGAGAGCAGGGCCTCCCCGGCGCCCGGATACTGCACCTTGACCGCGACCTCGCGCCCGTCGTGCCAGACCGCCCGGTGCACCTGCCCGATGGAGGCGGCGGCCGCGGGCTTGTCCTCGAACTCCAGGAACAACTCGCGCCAGCCCTCACCGAGGCGCTCCTCCAGGACCGCGTGCACCGTTCGCGTCGGCATCGGCGGCGCCGCGTCCTGAAGCTTCGTCAGCGCCGCCCGATAGGGTCCGGCGACCTCCTCGGGAAGGGCCGACTCGAAGACGGAGAGCGCCTGCCCGAACTTCATGGCCCCTCCCTTCAGCTCGCCCAGGACCTTGAACAACTGCTCGGCCGTGCGCTGCTGGAGCTCGCGGGCGACCAGCTCGGCCGATCTCCCGCCGATCCGCTTGCCCAGGCCCCAGGTGGCCCGGCCCGCGAAGCCGAGCGGCAACGCGGCCAACTTGGCGGTCCGGGTGACCGCCTTCCGGGGAAGATCAGACATACGCCCCTCCAAAACCCAGACTGCCGTGCCGCGCAGGGCCGTTCCCCGCCATTGTGTCCTGCGTCCCTCCGGCCGACGAGGTGCGCTCCCCTTCCGTCACCCGCGCCGCCCCACACGGGCAGGCCGGATGCGGCCTCAGCCGCTCCGCCCGCCACTCCAGCAACGGCAGTGACGTCTCCCAGCGGGTGCCCGTGCTCGCCGGGAGGTCCCCGTCCAGGAACGCGAGCGCGTGCGCGGCGGCCAGCCCCGCCACCGCCGTCGCCAGCCCCAGATCGCAGGCGGGCAGCGGCTGCGGCGCGCCCGAGCGCCACTGGGCGAGCAGCCGGGGCCAGTCCGGCTCCCCGTCCGTCCGGCCCTCCTGGAGACAGCGCGCGCAGGCGGTGCCGCCCGGCAGCACGAGCGGCCCGACCGCGCCCGTCGCCTCCAGGACCCCCGCGTAGAGATGGGGGGTGCCGGTGGCGATCCAGGGTCCGGCGGCGACCGGATCGGGGACGTACGCCCCGAGTCCGTCCCTCGGTGTCACCACGACGAGTGAAAGCCCGGCCCCGTCGACACCCTCACCCGGTCCACGGCCACGGCCCGCTCCACCTCGGCCACGCCCCGCTCCACCGCCACCTCCCCGGCCGTGGCCGTACTCCTGGTCGAGGCCACCACCACCCCCATGCCCCTGGCCATTGCCGGGCATCGGGTCACCGACGCCCCCCAGGCCACCGCCGCGCGCCGTGTCACCGTCTCGCCCCGGGCCCGCCGGTCCCGGCCCGTCCCTCCCGGCCCGGCCTCCCGGGCCGCCCCGCAGCCCCGGCCTTCTGCGCCACCGGCCGACCGAGCGCCGGGCCGCCGTCGCCCGCCGCTCGCCCACCGACTCGTCCGGCAGCCCGCCGGGGGAGGTCTCCCAGGGCTCGACCCGGCCCGAGTCCAGCACCTCGACCGTGCCCACGCCCGCCGCCGACAGCAGGGCCGCCACCGTCGTCCCCACCCGCCCCGCGCCCCTGACCTGGACGCGCAGCGCCCGCCGGGCCGCGAGGACCCGCACCGCCCGTCCCGGCTCGGGATGGACCACGGACAGCGAGGCCAGATCGGCGCGGAGCGGATCGAGGGCGGTGTCCCCGGGACCGGCCGCCGGTCCGGGCCTGCCGGGCCTGCCGTGCGCCGCGTCGGCGAGCAGCCCGGCCGACCGGAGCCGCCCGAGGAGCGCGTCGAGGTGCCCGTCCGGCAGGCCCCGCGCCCGCGCCTCGGCCCGCAGCAGCTCCACGCCCCGGGTGCCGTCGAGGAGCCCGAGCACCGCCGCCGTCTCCGGGGCGACCGGATCGAGCACCACCGCATGTGCCGGGGTGACGCCGAACTGGACGCGGCGCAGCCCCCGCCAGGCCCGCCGCAGCGCCGGTTTCACCATGGGATGCATTTCCCGCCCCCGCTCTCGTTCCGTACCCGCGTATTTCATGATCGACATCGGCTCTTTCGCCGTCCGGACCGAGAATGCCCCGCCGCCGCGGACCGCGCGGAAAGTTGTCCACAGGCGAGGGGGATTAGTCATTCGAATGCGCCCGGTCCGGGGCTGAGGAACAGCCCCGGAACAGCCCCTGAACAGCCTTGGACCGTTCAGGGACCCGACCCGGAACCGACCCCGACCCGACCCGGAACCACCCCCGGGACGGGACTTCCCCCGTCGGCAGCGGGTAACGTCGGGACCGTGCCCGCCGACCCACAGC
Source organism: Streptomyces sp. NPDC087215 (assembly GCF_044744885.1). Classification (NCBI taxonomy): domain Bacteria; kingdom Bacillati; phylum Actinomycetota; class Actinomycetes; order Kitasatosporales; family Streptomycetaceae; genus Streptomyces; species Streptomyces sp. NPDC087215. Next base: position 402,761 of record NZ_JBIUZD010000005.1, on the reverse strand, counting down.
GCAGCGTGACCGACGAACCGCACCGAGGTGCGGGGCCGAGCGCGGTCGAGGTCCGCAGAAGCGCGCGCCGGAGGAGAACCGTCTCGGCCTACCGCGAGGGCGACCGGACCGTGGTGCTCATCCCGGCCCGGATGTCCGAGGCGGAGGAGCGCCGCTGGGTCGGTGTGATGCTGGACAAGCTCGCCGCCCGGGAGAACCGGGGCGTCCTCGGGGACCGCGAGCTGACCGAGCGGGCGGGGCACCTCTCGGAGCAGTACCTGGAAGGCCGGGCCCGCCCCGGCTCGGTGCGCTGGGTCACCAACCAGAACAGCCGCTGGGGCTCCTGCACCCCCGCCGAGGGCAGCATCCGGCTCTCCCACCGGCTCAGGGGTATGCCCGAGTACGTCGTCGACTACGTCCTCCTGCACGAGCTGGCCCATCTGCTCGTCCCCGGGCACGGACCGGAGTTCTGGCGGCTCCTGGACGCCTATCCGCGCACCGAGCGGGCCCGCGGCTACCTGGAGGGCGTGGCCGCCGCCGACCGCCTCCCGCACCCGCCGGGCGCGCACGGGGAATGAGCTTCGGGGCTGTTTCCCGATTCCGTACCGAAATCCACCTGCCCTGTCTCGATGTCGTACCCAGCGGTTAGCCTGGCGCGAGCACACAGCCATTCGGGATGGGGGACGGTCGTAACGCATGGCCAGGGAATTCCAACGCGGCCACAAGGCCAGGATCAGTGATCTGACCGCGGGGACGGATCTGTACGTCGGCGTCCAGATCTCGGCACCCGGACTGAGCTTCGACATCAGCTGCTTCGGGCTCGACGCCGAGGAGCGGCTCTCCGACGACCGGTACTTCGTCTTCTTCAACCAGCCGAAGACGCCCGAGGAGTCCGTCCAGCTGCTGGGCGCCCAGGCCGGTGACACCGAGTCCTTCCGCGTCACGCTCGACCGTGTCCCCGCGCACGTCCACAGGCTGTCCTTCACCGCGACCGTCGACGGCGCGGGCCAGATGTCCCAGATCGGCCCCGGCCACCTGCGGATCGTGGCGGGCGGCGAGGAGGTCGCGCGGTACGCGTTCACCGGCTCGGAGTTCTCCACCGAGCGCGCGGTGATGCTGGGCGACTTCTACCTCAAGGACGTGTGGCGCTTCGCCGCCGTGGGCCAGGGCTTCGACGGCGGCCTGGACGCGCTCCTGCGCAACTTCGGCGGCGAGGTCGCCGAGGAGGAGCCCGCCGCCGAGCCGCAGCAGTCCCCGGCCCCCGGCTTCGCCCCGCCGCAGGCCGCCGAACCACCCGCCTTCGCACCGCCCGCCTTCGCACCGCCACCCGGGCCCGCCCCCGCGCCCCCGGCGCCCGCCCCCGCGTTCGGCGCGCCCGCCGCGCAGCCAGCGCCCGTGCTCCCGGCCCCCGCGCCCCCTGCTCCCGCACACCCGGGACCCGTGCCGCCGGTCCACACGGCACCCACGATGGTGGCCCCGCTGGTGCCCGCGCCCGTCCCGCCGCCCGGCCCGGCCCCCGCCCCCTACGGGCAGCCGCCGGGACCTCCCCCGTACGGCCAGATCCCCGGGCAGCCCCCGGGCCAGCACTCCGGCCAGTTCCCGGGCCAGCAGCCGCCCGGCCCCTACGGGCCGCCGCAGGGCCAGCCCCCTTACGGGCAGGCCGCCCCCGTCCCGTACGGGCAGACCCCGGCGCACGGTGTCCCGCAGGGCGTCCCAGCCGGTGGCGCGGGCCTCGCCGCCGCACTCGCGCCGTACAAGGAGACCGCCACCGGCGCCCGCTGGACCCCGCAGAACCAGCAGCTCATGCGGGTCGACCTCGGCACGGGCGGCTCTCCCGTCCTCGCCCGCCAGGGCTCCATGGTCATGTACCAGGGCAAGGTCGACTTCGGCTACAAGGGCGCGGGCTTCGCGGGCCGGATCGTCGGCAACGCCACGGGCCAGGAGATGCAGCTCATGCGCTGCACCGGCCGCGGCCAGGTCTTCCTCGCGGAGGAGGGCTCCCACCTGCACCCCATCGAGCTCCAGGGCGACGCCATCTGCGTCTCCGCCGAGAACGTCCTCGCGTTCGACGAGTCCCTCCAGTACGAGGTGCGGCGCATCGAGGGCCACGGCATCCCCGGCGGCGCCCTCTTCACCATGCAGTTCCAGGGCGCCGGCACCGTCGTCGTGAAGACCCACGGCATCCCCGTCGTGCTGCCCGTCACCCCGACCACCTTCGTCGACAGCAACGCCGTCGTCGCCTGGTCGGCCGCCTCCCAGGTCATCCTCTCCAGCCAGGTGCGGCTGCGCCGCAACGCCTACCCCGGCCACAGCGGCGAGACCGTGAACCTCCAGTTCCGGGGAGCCCCCGGCAACTTCGTCGTCGTCCAGCCCTACGAGGTCTGAGGGAGCCCGAAGACATGAACCAGCAACTCGCGGGCTACGCCCCGACCCCCGTCGTGGCCCGGATGGAGAACCACGGCCACGCCATGCTCAAGGTCGCCATGGCCTCCGGCCAGGACCTCTACGCCAGGACCGGCTCGATGATCGCCTACGAGGGCTTCATCGCCTACGAGCCCAACCCGCCCGCCGTCCGCCAGGTCGCACAGCAGTGGATCACCGGCGAGAGCACCCCGGTCATGAAGTGCTCCGGCGACGGACTGCTCTACCTCGCCGACTACGGCGCCGACGTCGTCGTGGTCAACCTCCAGAACGACTCCCTCTCCGTCAACGGCACCAACGTGCTCGCCTTCGACGCCCACCTGCAGTGGGGCGTCGAGCGGGTCAAGGGACTCGCCAAGATCGCCGGCCAGGGCCTGTTCAACGTGACGATCACCGGCACCGGCTGGATCGCCCTGACCTCCCGGGGCACCCCGGTCGTCGTCGACTGCGGAAGCGGCGAGGACGAGACGTACGTCGACCCCGACGCGCTCGTCGCCTGGTCGCCCTCGCTCAAGGTCAAGGGCAAGCGCAGCTTCAAGGCCTCCTCGCTCATCGGGCGGGGCAGCGGCGAGGCCTACCAGATGGCCTTCTCCGGCCAGGGAATCGTCGTCGTACAGCCGAGCGAGGACAGCACCGACCGCCTGCGGGCCCGGGGCTGAGGGAAGCGAGAACACCATGCAGAGCCCGCTCTTCCACCACGCCGAACAGCAGAGCCAGGAGCGGTACGCCGTCCAGAACCCGCAGCTCCTGCGGGTCAGCCTCACCGGACAGGACGATGTCCTCGCCCGCAAGGGCGCCATGGTCGCGTACCAGGGACTGATCGACTTCGACGGCGAGTACCGGACCACGAACCAGCAACGGTCCCGCGCCCGCACCGGCGAGGGCCTCGACCTCATGCGCTGCTCCGGCCAGGGCACGGTCTACTTCGCCAACCTCGCCCAGCACGTGCACGTCGTCGACGTCGAGCAGGAGGGCCTGACCGTCGACAGCGCCTATGTGCTCGCGCTCGACTCCACCCTCCACACCGAGGTCATCGCCGTCGACAGCCAGTACGGCGTCTCCGGCACCGGCAAGTACCAGCTCAACATCTCGGGCCGGGGCAAGGTCGCCCTGATGACCTCGGGCCGACCCCTGATGATGCACGTCACACCCGACAAGTACGTCAGCGCCGACGCGGACGCGATCGTCGCCTGGTCCACCGGACTGCGCGTCCAGATGCAGGCGCAGACGCACAGCTCCAGCGTCCGCCGCAGGCGCGGCGACACCGGCGAGGGCTGGGAACTCAGCTTCCTCGGCCAGGGCTTCGCACTGGTCCAGCCCAGCGAGGTCATGCCCCCGCAGCACATGGCCGTAGGCCAGGGCGTCGCCGCCCAGTTCGGCGCCGGACAGCACGGCTCCCACGCCCAGAACCAGAACAACGCCTGGAACTGACCGCTCCGGACAGGGGTGCGGGGCGGTCACCACGGCGACCGCCCCGCACTCCTCTCACCCGTCCGGCCTACGGAAGCCGGGCCAGCGTCCCTTCGAGCAGCCGCACCACCGAGGTGTCCGCCACCTCCGCCACCTCGTCGTACGCGAACCAGCGCAGGTCCAGCGACTCCTCGCTGATCCGCTCCGCCGCACCCGCCGGGGCCAGCGCCGCGTACTGCACGTCCAGATGCCAGTGGCAGGGCGCCGGGATCGGATGCCGGTCGAGCCGCACCGGACCGCCCGGCAGCAGCGTCAGACCGTCGATCCCCGACTCCTCGGCCCCCTCCCGCAGGGCCACCGCCTCCATCGACACATCACCGGGCTCGCAGTGGCCGCCCATCTGCAGCCACAGACCCAGCTTCTTGTGCAGCGTCAGCAGCACCCGCCGCCGCGAGGGATCGACCACCAGCGCGCTGCCGGTCAGATGACCCGCCCCGCACGGCTTGTACATACCGTCCGGGTGCTCCGCCAGATGCCCCAGATACAGCTCGCGCAGCTCGGGCTGGCCCTCGTACTCCTTCAGCACATGGACCGCGTCGTCGTACAGGCTCACTTCGCGCCGTCGCCCTTGCCCTCGTCGCCGTCAGCGGAGGGACCATCGTCGCCGGAACGGCCCCCGTCACCGGAACGGCCCTCGGCCGCCTCGCCCAGCATCTTGTCCAGCTCGGAGAAGTCCAGGTGCTCGCGGTGCACGAACCCGTCCGGGTCGTCCAGGTCCGTGGCCGTCGGCAGCATGTCCGGGTGCTCCCACAGCGCGTCCCGGCCGTCCACCCCGCGCGCGTCGGTCAGCGACGCCCACAGGCGCGCCGCGTCCCGCAGCCGCCGCGGCCGCAGCTCCAGACCGATCAGCGTCGCGAAGGTCTGCTCGGCGGGACCGCCCGAGGCCCGGCGCCTGCGCAGCGTCTCGCGCAGCGCGTCCGCCGATGTCAGCCGCGACTTGGCGGCCTCGTGGACCACCGCGTCCACCCAGCCCTCGACGAGCGCCAGCGCCGTCTCCAGACGGGCCAGGGCCGCCTTCTGCTCCGGGGTGTCCTCCGGCTGGAACATGCCCTGCTGGAGCGCCTCCTGCAACTGCTCGGGATGCGTCGGGTCGAGCTGGCCCACCGCCTCCTCCAGCTTCGAGGTGTCGACCTTGATCCCCCGCGCGTACCCCTCGACCGCGCCGAACAGGTGCGCCCGGAGCCACGGCACGTGCGCGAAGAGCCGCTGGTGGGCGGCCTCGCGGAGCGCCAGGTAGAGCCGCACCTCGTCGGACGGCACGCCCAGGTCCTTGCCGAAGGCCTCGATGTTCAGCGGGAGCAGCGCGGCGCGCCCGGCCGGGCCCAGCGGCAGACCGACGTCGGTCGAGCCGACGACCTCACCGGCCAGCGCGCCGACGGCCTGCCCGATCTGCTGGCCGAACATGGCGCCGCCCATCGAGCGCATCATGCCGATCAGCGGGCCCGCCATGGCCTGCATCTCCTCCGGCAGGACGTCGCCCATCGCCGCGCCGACCCGCTCGGCGACCGGGTCCACGAGCTGCTGCCAGGCGGGCAGGGTCGCCTCGACCCACTCCGCGCGGCTCCACGCCACCGCCGTGCCCGCGCCGGAGGGCAGCGGGGTGACCTCGTCGAGCCAGAGGTCGGCGAGGCGCACGGCCTCCTCGACGGCGGACTTCTCGGCCGGGCCCACACTGGCGTCCTTGACGCCGTCGGGCGTGCCCTGGGCGACCACCTGGCGGGCGATCTGCTTGGCCATGTCCCAGTTCACGGGACCGCCCTCGTAGCTGAGCATCTGCCCGAGCTGCTGGAAGGCGGCACCGAGGTCGTTGGGGTTCAGGGAGCCGAACATCGCCGCGAAGGGGTTGTCCGCGCCGCCGGGCCCGCCGATGCCCGGCACTCCGCCGAAGCCGAACGGGTTCGCGCCGAACGGGTTGCCGCCCTGGCCTCCGGACCCCTGGCCACCTCCGGCGGGGTCCTTCTTCTTGCCCTCGTCGCCGTTCTCCGGCTCCTCCGGCGGAAGGCCGAATCCGAATGGGGTGTCACTCACGGGTTTCCTCGGCTCGTAGGGCCGCCGGCCTCCTGCCGACGGCGACTGCCCGACCGGGGTCCGTCCGTCAGTCCGGACGGGCCCCGCACACCACCAGCGTAGACATCCGAGCCGGATTCGGGCTCGGTGCTCCGCCGGGACGTGCCCTGCGGCAGGATGGACGCCACCTGGTCCGTACGCGTCATGCCCGTACGTACTGAAGACAACCGCTGGAGACGCCCGGTGAGTTCCCCAGATCCACAGGTTCGCGGAGCGCGAAACCCCTCAACCCGGTCCGCCGTGCGCGGCCCCGTCGTCGCGGTCACCGGCGCCGCGTCCGGCATCGGTGATCTGCTGATCAGACGGCTGGTCGCGTCCGACGAGGTCAGGAAGGTCGTCGCCGTCGACGAGCGGCGGGGCGAGGTCGCCGAGGCGCACTGGCACGTCCTCGACGTACGCGATCCGGCCATCGCGGAGAAGCTGCGCGGCGCGGACGTCGTCGTGCACCTCGCCGTCGACCTCGACCTGGAGACCGACTCCGCCGCCCGGACGGCCTACAACGTGCGCGGCACGCAGACCGTGCTGACCGCGGCCGCCGCCGCAGGTGTCCACCGGGTCGTCCTGTGCACCTCCGCGATGGTCTACGGTGCCCTGCCCGACAACGACATCCCGCTCTCCGAGGACGCCGAGCTCCGGGCGACGGCGGAGGCCACCGGTGTGGGCGACCTCCTGGAGATCGAGCGGCTGGGCCGCCGCGCGCCCCGCGCGCACCCCGGGCTCAACGTCACCGTGGTCCGCCCGGCCGTCCTCGTCGGCGGTACGGACACGGCGCTGACCCGCTACTTCGAGTCGCCCCGGCTGCTCGTCGTCGCCGGATCCCGGCCGACCTGGCAGTTCTGCCACGTCGAGGACCTGGTGAGCGCCCTGGAGTACGCGGCCCTGGAGAAGGTCGACGGCGAGCTGGCGGTCGGCTGCGAGGGCTGGCTGGAGCAGGAGGAGGTCGAGGAGCTGTCCGGCATCCGGCGCATGGAGCTGCCCTCGGCGGTCGCGCTCGGCGCGGCGGCCCGGCTCCACCGGATCGGCCTCACCCCGTCCCCGGCGGGCGACCTCGCCTACACCATGCACCCGTGGGTGGTGAGCGTCGGACGGCTCCACGACGCCGGATGGCGTCCGAAGTGGACGAACGAGGAGGTCCTCGCCGCGCTCCTCGCGGAGGCGGCGGGCCGTCACACGGTCGCGGGCCGCCGTCTCGGCCGCAAGGACGCCACGGCGGCGGGCGCGGCCGGTGCGACGGTGGCCCTGCTCGGCACGGCGGCCCTGGTCCGCCAGATGCGGAAGCGGCGCGGGATCTGACCGGCCCACCCCGTACCCGATCCGGCCGGGGACGGCCGTACGCGCACGCGTGAGGCCCTTTCGGCGGCCGGTGGCGGGGCAAGGACCCCCACCAGGGCCGACGCGCCCGGAGGGGCCGTCCAGGCGTACGGGCCGGCTCGTACGGCTGGACGGCGGGGCGCCCACCCCGGCGGGCACGCGCGCGTACAGCCCGACAGCTCCGGTCCCCGTCCGTCCGCGTCCCCCGTCCGCCCCGGTCCGCCCCCGTCCGTCCGTCCGCGCCTCCGGTCCGGGACCGTCCCGTACGGGCGGCTGTGACGGCCCGTACGGGACGGTGGCCGCCGCGATCTGTAGGACCCTCCGAGACGCGCCGCCGACCGCAGGTCGAAACCGCTATTCCGGGATGTCGGACCGGTGCGGCACGATGGGCGCATGGGACCGAAGCATGACCACCCCGGCGAGCTGGCCGCCGCCGACCCGATCAAGCTCCTCGCGATCCGGGAGACCCCGCTCTCCGTGGACGAGGTCTTCCGGGCGGTCGGTGACGACGCCGCCGGTGGTACGACGCTCTTCGTCGGCACCGTCCGCGACCACGACGGCGGCGCGGACGTCGACGGGCTGGGGTACTCCTGCCACCCGAGCGCCGAGGCGGAGCTGAGGCGCGTCGCGGAGAAGGTGGCCGCCAACCATCCGGTGCGGGCGCTGGCCGCCGTCCATCGGGTGGGCGAGCTGCGCGTCGGTGACATCGCGGTCGTCGTCGCGGTGTCCTGCCCGCACCGGGCCGAGGCCTTCGAGGCCTGCCGCAGGCTCATCGACGACCTCAAGCACGAGGTGCCGATCTGGAAGCACCAGACGTTCTCGGACGGTACGGAGGAGTGGGTCGGGGCCTGCTGAGCCCCGCCGGGCGGCTGCCCCCGCCGGACCCCGGACGGGCAAGCCGACACGCCGACACGACGTAGCCGAACGCCCGATTTGCGTAACCGGCCCCCACGCGCGAGCGTTGACCCCACAGCTGACACAGTCTGCTGATCAACTCACTGGGGATGGGAGGTCGGGATGGCGGCGCTGGCCTGGTTGCTTATTCCGCTTTTCGCAGTCGTCGGCGCGGCGATATGGGGAAGCTGGGCTTCGAGGAACAAGACCATAGGTGACGTGGCCGAACTCGCCGGTTACGCCCGCTTCCGGGACGCGATGGAACGCGCCCACACCACGACCTCCGAGGCCCCCCGGCCGGAGCGCGAACCGGCCGCGACGGCCGCCCCCGCCCCCACCTCCGCCCCGGGCTGACACGGGCCCTCCGTACGGCCCCGCCCCACGGGTGCGCCCACAGACGATTCCCGTACTGTCGTTCCATGCCACGCCGCACCGCGACGATGCTCGCCTCCACCCTGGTCCTGATCTGTCTGCTCATCGCGGGCGTTCTGATCCCGGTGCCGTACGCGGAGATGAGCCCGGGACCCACGGTCAACACCCTCGGCGACGCCAGGGGAGAGCCCGTCCTGAAGATCTCGGGACACAAGACCTACCCCACCGACGGTCACCTCAACATGACGACGGTCCGGGTCACCAGCGCGGACTACCGGATGAACGCCGTCGAGGCCGTCTACGGCTGGCTCGCCCACGACAACGTGGTGGTGCCGCACGACACCCTCTACCCGGACGGCAAGACCGAGGAACAGTCGACCCAGGAGAACGCCGAGGAGTTCAGCCAGTCCCAGGAGAGCGCCAAGGTGGCCGCCCTGAAGGAGCTGGACATCCCGGTGGTCTCGCGGGTCGTCGTCGGCGCCGTGGTCAAGGGTTCGCCCTCCGAGGGCAAGCTGCACGCCGGTGACGTGATCAAGGCTGTCGACGGGGTGCCGATCGTGAAGCAGGCCGATGTGGCCCGGGAGGTCGTCAAGCGGAAGCCCGGCCAGGACGTCGAGTTCACGATCGTCCCGGTGAAGGAGGCGGCCGCCGCCGAGAAGGCGCGCAAGGAGCCGACCGTCACCCGGAAGGTGGTCATCAGGACCACCACGTCGGAGGAGGGCGACCGGGCCGTCGTCGGCATCCAGGCGGGCACCGACCACGTCTTCCCGTTCACCGTCGACATCAACCTCGCCGATGTCGGCGGGCCCAGCGCGGGCCTGATGTTCGCCCTCGGGATCGTCGACAAGCTGACCCCGGAGAGCCTCACCGGCGGCCGGTTCATCGCCGGGACCGGCACCATCGACGACGACGGCAAGGTCGGTCCGATCGGCGGCATCGACATGAAGCTCGTGGGGGCGCGCGCCGCGGGCGCCCAGTACTTCCTCACCCCGGCCGACAACTGCGAGTCCGCGGCGGCCGACACGCCCGACGGTCTGACCCTCATCAAGGTCGACACCATCGACGACGCCAGGAAGTCCCTGGAGAAGCTCAGGGACGGCGACACGAAGGCCCTGCCGAGCTGCTCGAAGAGCTGACGGAAAGGACCGGGGCCGCGATCCGCCGCCCGCGATCACGGCGTGATACCCACGGGGGCCTGCGCGGGCCCCACGGGGAGAGGTCCACACCGAGGGGTTCACGGGGAGGGGCTCCCGGCCAGGTCGGCCGGGAGCCCCTCCTTCGCGACGGTCCCGGGTCAGGACTCGAAAGTCGCCGTCAGCGCCTCGGCGAGGCCCGGCACCAGGTCGGGGCCGGTGAGGACCTCGGTCGCGCTGTCCTTCTCACGGAGCCGGATCGCCGCCTCGCGGGCGCCGCTCCGCAGCACCGCGACCGTCATCCGCACCTCCTGACGGTCGGGGTGGCCGGCCACCCACTTGGCGAGCTGCTTCTCGTTCAGGCCCTGGGGGACCTGGGCCTCCGCCGACGGCGGCAGCATCAGCCGCTCCACCGTCATGGCGCAGCCCACCACACCGGCGGGCCAGGCGATCGTGCCCAGGAACTCGTCGAGGGGCTTTCCGCGCGGCAGCTTGTCCTGCTCGATCGGTGTGTAGGCGGTGGCGTCGGCGCCCAGCCCCAGCTGGGAGGCGAGCGCGGGTTCCTTGGCGCGTAGCCGCGCGGTGTCGACAAGGGCGAAGAGGCGGGCCGGCTGGTCCCAGCCGAGGCCCGCCGCGTACTCGTCGATCTCGAGGACCGCGCGGGTGAGGGGGCTCGCTGCCATGGCCGGGCCGGAGGGGGAAAGGTTGGACATGACCAATATCCTGCCTCCTCCACCCCGGAACACGGGAACTAGGTAAAGCCTCAGTAAGTTGCATCAGTGGGCTCTACGATCGCGGGGCCTGCTTTTCAGACGCATCAACATCGAGGGGCGCACGTTGGCTTTCCAGATGCCGGACCGGGGCGGTAGGCCGTCCGGGCCGAGGATGAGAGTCGGCCGGCCGTCCCGGCGGGCCCGCACCCTGCTCATGACTCTCGGGGTGCTGGCCGTCCTGGCCATGGCGTTCGTGATGTTCGCCGGGTTCTGGACGGACTGGCTCTGGTACCGCTCGGTCGAGTACTCGTCCGTGTTCACCACCATGCTGTGGACCAAGATCGGCCTGTTCGCGGTCTTCGGGCTGCTGATGGGCCTCGCCGTGGGGCTGAACATCTGGCTGGCGTACCGGCTGAGGCCGCCGCTCAGCGCGATGTCGCTGGAGCAGCAGAGCCTCGACCGGTACCGGATGGGTCTCGCCCCGTTCAAGAAGTGGGTGCTGCTCGCGGTCACCGCCCTGGTGGCGCTGATCGCCGGTGCCTCCGCCTCGGGCCAGTGGCGCGCCTGGCTCATGTGGGTCAACGGCGAGCGCTTCGGCCAGAAGGACCCGCAGTTCGGGCTCGACGTGGCGTTCTACGCCTTCGACCTGCCCTGGTACCGCTTCCTGCTGTCCGTGGGCTTCGCCGCCGCCGTCCTGTCGCTGATCGCCGCCGCGGTCACGCACTACCTGTACGGCGGACTGCGGATCACCAGTCCGGGCGCGCGGGCCACCGCCGCCGCCACCGGGCACCTCTCGGTGCTGCTCGGCGTCTTCGTGTCGCTGAAGGCCGTGGCGTACTGGCTCGACCGGTACGGCCTCGCGGTGAAGTCCAGCGACTTCAAGGCCACCGGCAACTGGACGGGCCTGCGGTTCGTCGACGCCAACGCGTACCTGCCCGCGAAGACCATCCTGTTCTGCATCGCAGTGATCTGCGCCCTGCTGTTCTTCGCGACGCTCTGGCGCCGCACCTGGCAGCTGCCGGTCATCGGCTTCGGCCTGATGGTGCTCTCGGCGGTCCTGATCGGCGGGCTGTACCCGGCGATCGTGCAGAAGTTCCAGGTCCAGCCGAACGAGCAGGCCAAGGAATCGCCGTACATCCAGAAGAACATCGACGCGACCCGCCAGGCGTACGCGATCGACGGGACGAAGCTGGAGAACTACTCGGGCAAGTCGACGGTCAAGGCCAAGGACCGGCTGCGGGCGAACGCCGACACGGCGGCCAGCTACCGCGTCCTCGACCCGAACATCGTCTCGCCGACGTTCCAGCAGCTGGAGCAGAAGCGGAAGTACTACCAGTTCCCGACGACCCTGGACGTGGACCGCTACCAGGGCAAGGACACCGTCGTCGGTCTCCGTGAGCTCAACATCAAGGGCATCCCGAAGCGGAACTGGATCAACGACCACTTCACCTACACCCACGGCTACGGCGCGATCATGGCCTCGGGCACGCAGACGGACGCCAACGGTTCGCCCGTCTTCACCGAGTCCGGACTGCCGACGACCGGCAACCTCGGCACGTACCAGCAGCGGATCTACTACGGCGAGAAGACCGACCAGTACTCGATCGTGGGCGGCCCGCAGAAGGAGCTGGACTACGAGGAGAACGGCGAGAAGACCACCAGCTACAAGGAGAAGAGCGGCGTCAGCCTCTCCAACACCTTCAACCGCGCCGCGTACGCGGTGGCCTTCAGCGAGCCGCAGATCCTCTACTCGGGGGCCATCGGCGAGGGCTCGCGGATCCTCTACAACCGCACGCCCAAGGAGCGCGTCGAGGCGGTCGCGCCGTGGCTGACCATCGACGGCGACGCCTACCCGGCGGTCGTCAACGGCAAGATCCAGTGGATCGTCGACGCCTACACGACCAGCAACGGCTACCCGTACGCCTCGCGGACCACGCTCGGCGACACCACCGCCGACTCGCTGACCGTCGGCAACCAGCAGCGGGCCGTGGTCGCCCAGCAGAACCAGGTCAACTACATCCGCAACTCGGTGAAGGCCACCGTCGACGCCTACGACGGCACGGTGAACCTCTACCAGTGGGACACCCAGGACCCGGTCCTCAAGACCTGGATGAAGGCCTTCCCCGACACGGTCAAGGCGAAGTCGGAGATCGGCACCGACCTGATGCAGCACCTGCGCTACCCGCAGGACATGTTCAAGGTCCAGCGCGAACTGCTGACCCGCTACCACGTCACCGACCCGGCGCAGTTCTACAGCGGCTCGGACGCCTGGCAGGTGCCGGACGACCCGACCAACAAGGACGGCAACGCGGTCCCGCCGTACTACCTGAGCATGAAGATGCCCGGGGACACGGTGCAGCGGTTCTCGCTGACGACCACGTTCACGCCGAACGGACGGCCCAACCTCGGTGCCTTCATGGCGGTCGACGCCGACGCCACGAGCAAGGAGTACGGCCGACTGAGACTGCTCAGGGTCACCGAGGACGTGCCGGGTCCGGCGCAGGTGCAGAGCAAGCTGAACGGTCTGCCGTCGGTGGCCACCTTCGTCCGGGACATGAAGGGCGCCGACTCCGACATCCAGTACGGCAACCTGCTCACCGTCCCGCTCGACGGCGGCTTCCTCTACGTGGAACCGGTGTACGCGCAGGGTCGCAACGCGCTCTACCCGCTCCTGAAGAAGGTCGCGGTGTCGTACGTGGACGCGGACCAGCCGGCGGGTGACACGACCAAGGACACCACGGTGTTCGAGGACAACCTCACCAAGGCGCTCAACGCGGTCTTCGGGGTGGAGGCGCCCACCACACCGCCCACCACGCCCACGACCCCGCCGGGCACCACCAACCCGCCGCCCGCCACCGGCGACGCCGCGCTGAAGCAGGCCATCGCCGACGCGCAGAAGGCCTACGACGCGGGCGAGGCGGCCCTGCAGAAGCAGGACTGGACCGCGTACGGCAAGGCCCAGCAGGATCTGCAGGCCGCGCTCCAGCGGGCCGCGGAGGCCGGAGCCAGCCTCAAGACGACCGGATCGGGCGGCTGACCTGAGGTTTTCCACCCCGCGTCCGTGATACTGTGGTTTCACCGACGCGGGGTGGAGCAGCTCGGTAGCTCGCTGGGCTCATAACCCAGAGGTCGCAGGTTCAAATCCTGTCCCCGCTACTCAGAGGACGAGGGCCCGGATCCATATGGATCCGGGCCCTCGTCGTGTGTCGAGACGCGGAGGGGCGTGAAGGGCGGCAGGGAAGGGCGAGTTGGTGTGAGTCGTGTTTGACTTGTCTCTCTGTGGGCATGTCGACAAAACGCTGAGTGACCTCACTGGCTGCGGTATACCAGGTGTGCTCGGGTGTGGGTGGTGCGACGATGGTATTTATGGGGGACAGGGCAACTCTGTTGGAGACAGGGCGGTTTGTGCAGCGGCACGCGAGGAACGCCGCAGACGAGATCATCGAGGCAGCGAGGGCCGTCGATGCGATCCTCGACACCGCCACCCCGACCGATGCCGACACCGAGAACGAGACCGAGACCGAGGCCCGTCACCGACGCGCCGCCGAGAACGGCGACGTCCCCGCGATGAGCGCCCTCGGTGCCCTGCTCCTGCGCCGCGGCGACCTCGACGGCGCCGAGCCCCATCTGCGCGGCGCGACCTCCGAGGGCGACCGTGCCGCCGCCAACAACCTCGGCGTCCTGCTGCACCAGCGCGGATACGCCGAGGAGGCCGCGGGCTGGTGGCGGGTCGCCGCCGTCGCGGGCTCCGCACCCGCCGCCCACGCGCTCGGCCGCCACCACCGCGAGCGCGGCGACGAACCCGCCGCCGAGTACTGGCTCCGCCAGGCCGCCGAGCAGGGCCACGCCCTCGGCGCGTACGCCCTCGCCGACCTCCTGGAACACCGCAGCGACGTCGGCGCCGAGCGCTGGCTGCGCGCCGCCGCCGAACAGGGCCACCGCGAGGCCGCCTACCGGCTCGCCCTCTCCCTGGAGCGCCGCGCCACCGAGACCACCCGGGGCCCGCACGACACCGGCACCCGGCTCAGGGTGCCCGCCGCCGCGGTCGCCCCCGGCGCCACCGCGCCCGGCCCCGCCCTGCCCGCCACCGGCGAGCCCGCGGGCGGACCCACCGAGGCCGAGCAGTGGTTCCGGCAGGCCGCCGCGCGCGGCCACCGCAGGGCCGCGCTCCACCTCGGCGCGCTCCTGGAGCACCGGGGCGAGCTCAAGGAGGCCGGCCGCTGGTACCTCAGTTCCGCCAAGGAGGGCGAGGCCAGGGCCGCCTGCGCGCTCGGCTTCCTCCTCCGTGACGCGGGCGACGAGGAGAGCGCCGCCGTGTGGTGGCTGCGCGCCGCCCAGGACGGCGACGGCAACGCGGCCAACGCCCTCGGCGCGCTGCACGCGGCCCGGGGCGAGCAGCAGACCGCCGAGCGCTGGTACCGCGCCGCCATGGACGCGGGAGACGTCAACGGCGCCTACAACCTCGGACTGCTCTGCGCCGCCCAGGACCGCATCCCGCAGGCCGAGCAGTGGTACCGCAGGGCCGCCTACGCGGGCCACCGCGAGGCCGCCAACGCCCTCGCCGTACTGCTCCTCCAGGCGGGCGACGCCAACGGCGCCGAGCCCTGGTTCTCCAAGGCGGCCGAGGCCGGCAGTGTGGACGCCGCCTTCAACCTGGGCATCCTGCACGCGGGCCGGGACGACGACCGCACCGCCCTCGTCTGGTACGAGCGGGCCGCCGCCGCCGGACACACCGAGGCCGCCCTCCAGGTCGGCATCGCCGCCCTCAGGGACGGCGACGAGCGGACCGCCGAGCGGCACCTGCGCTGCGCGGCGGGCGGCGGCAGCGCCGAGGCCGCCTTCCGGCTGGCCTCGGTCCTCGACGCCCGCCGGCCCGAGCCCGGCCCCGCCGTGCTCGGCGCGTCCCAGGACGAGAAGAGCGAGTGCGAGGAGTGGTACGAGCGGGCCGCCGAGCAGGGGCACCGGCGCGCCCAGGTGCGGGTCGGGATGCTCGCCGCGGGGCGCGGCGACCTCGCCGAGGCCGCCCGCTGGTACCGGGAGGCCGCCGAGGCGGGCAGCCGCAACGGCGCCTTCAACCTCGGACTGCTCCTCGCCCGCGAGGGCAGCGAGCGCGAGGCCGCCCTCTGGTGGACCAGGGCGGCCCGAGCCGGTCACGGCCGCGCCGCGCTCCGCCTGGCGCTGCTCGCGGCCCGCCGGGGCGAGCTGACCGAGGGGCGCCACTGGTGCGCCCGCGCGGTGGAGCTGGGTCCGGCGGAGGTCGCCGAGCGGGCGGCCCGGCTGAGCGAGGCACTGCACCAGGAGCTCACGGCGTGACCGCCGGATGCCCCCCGGCAATGGATTTGCGCTGGTCGCGGGGTGTCCCGTACAGTCGTGTTTACCGACGCGGGGTGGAGCAGCTCGGTAGCTCGCTGGGCTCATAACCCAGAGGTCGCAGGTTCAAATCCTGTCCCCGCTACTCAGTAGCGACGAAGGCCCGGATCCAGTCACTGGATCCGGGCCTTCGTCGTGTTCCGGTGCGTCCCGACGTCTTTGGGGAACGGCTCCGGTGTGTGGGGGCGGGCGCGTACGTGGAAGGCCCCCGCCGTGGCGGGGGCCTTCCACGGGGGAACGCGGGCCGGGTCAGGCCGTGGTCGCGCAGCTCGGGCAGATGCCCCGGTAGGTGACCTCGACGTTCGAGATCGTGAAGCCGAAGCGCTCGGTGGCGGGCAGGTCCGCCAGCGGGTCGCCGCCCGGGTGGACGTCGCGGATCGCGCCGCAGCGGGCGCAGACCAGGTGCTGGTGGGGCCGGTGCGCGTTGGGGTCGTAGCGCTTGGCGCGGCCGTCGGTCGCCACCTCGATGACCTCGCCGAGGGAGACCATCTCGCCCAGCGTGTTGTAGACGGTCGCGCGCGAGATCTCGGGCAGTCGCGTCACCGCGCGCGCGTGGACCTCGTCGGCGGTCAGGTGTACGTGGTCCCCGTCGAGCACTTCGGCCACCACGCGCCGCTGCGCGGTCATCCGCCAGCCGCGTCCGCGCAGTCGTTCCAACAGGTCACTCATGGGGGCAAGCCTAACAGTCGGGGGGTTCCACTCCGAACAGGTGTGACTTTGGAAGCTCACTTGACTTAGACAATGTCCATTGTAGGATCGGGAACGGCAACGGCCGAGATCCCTCTTCAGGGAGCGGGCCGGAGGACAGGACACGCAGGACATGACGTCGGAGGCGCACGTGACGCAGGGACCGCTCACCACGGAGGCCGGCGCGCCGGTCGCCGACAACCAGAACAGCGAGACGGCGGGCGTCGGCGGGCCGGTCCTCGTCCAGGACCAGCTCCTCATGGAGAAGCTCGCCCACTTCAACCGCGAGCGCATCCCGGAGCGGGTCGTCCACGCGCGCGGGGCGGGCGCCTACGGCACCTTCACGCTCACCCGTGACGTCTCGCGGTGGACGCGCGCGGCCTTCCTCTCCGAGGTCGGCAAGGAGACCGAGACCTTCCTGCGCTTCTCCACCGTCGCGGGCAACCTCGGCGCGGCCGACGCCGTGCGCGATCCGCGCGGCTGGGCGCTGAAGTTCTACACCGAGGAGGGCAACTACGACCTCGTCGGCAACAACACCCCGGTGTTCTTCATCAAGGACGCCATCAAGTTCCCCGACTTCATCCACACCCAGAAGCGCGACCCGTACACCGGCTCGCAGGAGCCGGACAACGTCTGGGACTTCTGGGGCCTCTCCCCGGAGTCGACCCACCAGGTCACCTGGCTGTTCGGCGACCGCGGCATCCCCGCCTCGTACCGTCATATGAACGGCTACGGCTCGCACACGTTCCAGTGGAACAACGAGTCCGGCGAGGTCTTCTGGGTGAAGTACCACTTCAAGACCGACCAGGGCATCAAGAACCTCACCCAGGACGAGGCCAACCGCCTCGCGGGCGAGGACCCCGACTCGCACCAGCGCGATCTGCGCGAGTCCATCGAGCGCGGCGACTTCCCCACCTGGACCGTGCAGGTCCAGATCATGCCCGCGGCCGACGCGGCGGACTACCGCTTCAACCCGTTCGACCTCACCAAGGTGTGGCCGCACGAGGACTACCCGCCGATCGAGATCGGCAGGCTGGAGCTGAACCGCAACCCGGAGAACGTCTTCGCCGAGGTCGAGCAGTCCGTCTTCAGCCCGGCGCACTTCGTGCCCGGCATCGGCCCGTCCCCGGACAAGATGCTCCAGGGCCGTCTCTTCGCCTACGGCGACGCCCACCGCTACCGCGTCGGCATCAACGCCGACCACCTGCCGGTGAACCGCCCGCACGCCACCGAGGCGCGCACCCACTCCCGTGACGGCTTCCTCTACGACGGCCGCCACAAGGGCGCGAAGAACTACGAGCCGAACAGCTTCGGCGGTCCCTTCCAGACCGGCCGGCCGCTCTGGCAGCCGGCCGCCGTCTCCGGCGTCACCGGCGACCACGCCGCCCCCTCGCACGCCGAGGACGACGACTTCGTGCAGGCGGGCGATCTCTACCGCCTGATGTCGGAGGACGAGAAGGGCCGTCTGGTGGCGAACCTGGCGGGCTTCATCGCCAAGGTCTCCCGGGACGACATCGCCGAGCGGGCCGTCGACAACTTCCGCAAGGCGGACGGCGACTTCGGCAAGCGGCTCGACACCGCGGTCCAGGCCCTGCGCGGCTGAGAGCGCCTGCCGTGGAGGAAGCGGACCGGACCTCCCTGCGGGGGCCGGTCCGCTTCCGTGCGTCCGCGCGCGCCTTCGCACCGGACCGGGTGCGGGCCCGCTCGTGCGCGTTCGCGCGCGGCTCAGCCCGCGACGCTGTGCACCGGGGCCCAGCAGCGGATGATGTCGCGCACGGAGACCATGCCGACGGGTCCCCGGTCGTCGAGGACGACGAGGTGCCGGAAGCCGCCGTGGGTCATCGCCTCGGCCGCCTCCACCAGGGTCCAGCGGGGCGCGGCGAAGACGACCTCGTGGGTGGTGTGGGAGCCCGCGGTCTCCAGGTCGGGGTCCTGGTCCCGGGCCAGGGAGCGGAGGATGTCGCGCTCGGTGAGGATGCCGAGGCCGCCTTCGTCGGCGTCGAGGACGACGGCGGCGCCGACGCGTCGCGCCGCCATCAGCCGGGCGGCCTGCCGGAGGGTGTGGGCGGGGCCGATGGTGAGGACCACGGTGCTCATGGCGTCACGGACGAGCATGGGCGGAGCCACCTCCTTGGTGCGGCCCGCGAGGAGAGGCCCGGCGCCGGAGGCGCCCGACGGGAACCGCACAAGTTCACAAGCGGGGGACTCACAGAGTCGCACCGGGGGAGAAAGCCGACAAGGGGGCACGTGCGGCACCACCGGGGGTGCCTATCGCGCCGTGCGCGCCCGGCGTACGGACGCCCTCCGCGCGCCCGCGGGGGAGTCTCGTGTGGCGCGACCGTCCGGGCTCACGGGGGAGGCCCGAGCCCCGTCGCGGGCCCATCCCGGTGGTGCTCCCGGAAGGACGGCACCGCCCCGGAGGGATGCCGCCCCGCGATACGGCCTGGCGAGATGCCGCCCGCCCGCGATACGGACCTGGTGAGGCGTCGCCCCACCCCGCGATACGGACCCTGAGGGGTGGTCGTCGCGCTCTGCGATACGGGCCCTGGGGGTGCAGCCCGCCCCGTGAGGCGGGCCCGGCGAGGTGTCGAGCCGTCAGTGAGGTGCCGTGCGCCCCCACCGGCCTCAGTCCGCCGCGGGCTCCTGGTTCAAGTAGCTCAGCAGTTCGCCGTGGAGCAGGCCGTTCGAGGCCGCCGCGTTGCCGCTGTGGGGGCCGTGCCGACCGTCGAGGCCGGTGTACGTACCGCCCGCCTCCTGCACCACGACCGCCACCGCCGCCATGTCCCACAGCGACAGCTCCGGCTCCGCGCAGATGTCCACCGAGCCCTCCGCGACCATCATGTACGGCCAGAAGTCGCCGTACGCCCGGGTCCGCCAGCACGCGCGCGTGAGGTCGAGGAAACCGTCGAGGCGGCCCTGCTCCTCCCAGCCGTTCAGCGAGGAGTACGCGAAGGAGGCGTCCGCCAGGGACTCGACCTTCGACACCCCGATCCGGCTCGCCGACGCCAGGCTCCGCCCGGTGTACGCGCCGAGGCCCTTCGCCGCCCACCAGCGGCGGCCCAGAGCCGGAGCCGACACCAGGCCCACCACCGGCTGGAACCCGGTCTCCCCGGCCTCCATCAGCGCGATCAGGGTCGCCCAGACCGGCACCCCGCGCACGTAGTTCTTCGTTCCGTCGATCGGGTCGATCACCCAGCGGCGCGGGCCCGTGCCCTCCACGCCGTACTCCTCGCCCAGGATCGCGTCGCGCGGCCTGGCCCGCTGGAGCTGACCCCGGATCAGCTCCTCGGCCGCCTTGTCGGCCTCGCTCACCGGGGTCATGTCCGGCTTCGTCTCCACCCGCAGATCGAGCGCCTGGAAGCGGTCCATGGTGGCCGCGTCGGCGGCATCGGCGAGGACGTGGGCGAGACGCAGGTCATCGTGGTAGTCGGCCATGTCCGGCACTCTATCGCCGTGCGCCCGGCGCCCGGCGAACCGTCCACGGCCGCCCCGCGACCCCTTGACAGCGCCCGCCCGGCTGCCGACGCTGGGGCGCGGAGCCGCGTACGGAGACGTACGGGAACGTCCGGTCCGGGAGGCGAGGATGCCGACTGCCCGCGAGGCCCTGCTCGACGCGGCACTCGCCGCGCTCGCGCACCGGCCCTGGTCCACCGTGCGGATGGCCGATCTGGCCGCCGTCGCCCGGGTCTCCCGGCAGACCCTCTACAACGAGTTCGGCAGCAAGGAGGGCCTCGCCCGCGCGCTCGTCCGGCGGGAGGCCGACGCCTACCTCACGGGTGTCCGGCGGCTCCTCGACGCCCCCGGGCCGCCGGGACGGAACCTGGTGGACGTCGCCGAGTGGATCGTGACCCGGGCCGCCGCACGCCCGGTCCTGCGGGCCCTGCTCACCGGCGCCTGGAGCGACCGGTTCCCCGCGCCCCGTCCGGCGAGACCGGGGGCCCGTCCGGCGGCCGCCCCCGCCCAGCGGCGGGCCGACGAGGGCCCGCCCGCCCCCGGCGAACTGGTGGCGGCGGCCGTGGCCTGCGCGGGCGAGGAGCGGGCGGCGGGCTGTGAACTGGCCGTCCGGCTCGCGCTCAGCCATGTCGTCGCGCCGGAACCGCCCGGCGCGGACGGTCAGTGGGTGGAACCGGACAACTGGAGCCCGATCACCCCGAGGACGACCAGCGTGATCGAGACGATCTTGAGCGTGGAGACCAGGTCGCCGAGGAACACCATGCCGTAGATCGCCGTCCCGGCCGCCCCGATCCCGGTCCACACCGCGTACGCCGGACCCACGTCGAGCTTGCGCAGCGCCACGGTCAGCAGTCCGAAGCTGCCGAGCGCGAACGCCGCGAAGGCGACCGTCGGCCACAGCCGGGTGAATCCGTGCGAGAGCTTCAGACAGACCGCGAACCCCGTCTCCAGGATGCCCGCCACCACCACAAGCAGCCACGCCATCGTCAGTGCCTCCCACGCCGTCGGTGACTGCTTCGTCGCACTTGGTGCGATTATGCACTCACCGATCGCGGCAGCACGTAAACATGGACGGGTCAGTCGCCTTCGCGTCGCTCCCGCGTCGAGAGCAGCCGCCGCAGCGACTCGAGCCGCGCCGGATCGGCGTGCCCCTCCGCCACCCACGCGTCGAGGGCGCAGTCCGGCTCGTCGTGGCTGCACGCGCGCGGACAGTTCTCCGTGCCCGGTACGAGATCGGGGAAGGCGAGGATCACCCGGGACGGGTCGACGTGGTGCAGCCCGAAGGAACGCACGCCCGGGGTGTCGATGACCCAGCCGCCCTCCTTGTCGTCCAGCGGCAGCGCGAGCGCGGAGGTGGTCGTGTGGCGGCCCCGGCCCGTGACCGCGTTGACCACGCCCGTGGTCCGTCGCCGGTCCGGCGGCACCAGCGCGTTGACCAGCGTCGTCTTGCCGACGCCCGAGTGCCCCACGAAGGCCGTCGTCCGGCCCTTGAGGTGCTCGTGGACCCGGTCGGCGGCGACCCCGTCCACGAACTCTTCACGGGTGGTCACCACGTACGGCACGCCCAGCGCGCCGTACATCTCCAGGAGCGCGTCCGGCGCCGCCAGGTCCGACTTGGTGAGGACCAGCAGCGGGCTGAGACCACCGTCGTACGCGGCGACCAGACAGCGGTCGATCAGCCGGGGGCGCGGCTCGGGGTCGGCCAGCGCGGTGACGATCGCCAGCTGGTCGGCGTTGGCGACGACCACCCGCTCGTACGGGTCGTCGTCGTCGGCCGTCCGGCGCAGCACCGAGCTGCGCTCACCGATCCGCACGATCCGGGCGAGGGTGTCCTTCTCGCCGGAGAGATCGCCGACCAGAGAGACCCGGTCGCCGACGACGGCCGCCTTGCGGCCCAGCTCACGGGCCTTCATCGCGGTGATCGGCCGGTCGTCCACCAGACAGGTCAGCCGTCCCCGGTCGACGGTGAGGACCATGCCCTCGACGGCGTCCTCGTGCTTCGGGCGGATCGTCGTCCGGGGCCGGGTGCCCTTGCGGTTGGGCCGCTGGCGGATGTCGTCCTCGTCGGTGTTCTTGCCGTAGCGCCGCATGGATCAGACTCCGAGCATTTCGGTCCACATCCCGGGGAAGTCCGGCAAGGTCTTCGCCGTCGTCGCCACGTCCTCGATCTCCACGCCCTCGACGGCGAGCCCGATGACCGCGCCCGCCGTCGCCATGCGGTGGTCGTGGTACGTGCGGAAGACCCCGCCGTGCAGCGGGCGCGGGCGGATGTGGAGACCGTCCTCGGTCTCGGTCACGTCGCCGCCCAGCTCGTTGATCTCCTTGGTGAGCGCCGCGAGCCGGTCCGTCTCGTGCAGCCGCAGATGGGCCACGCCCCGCAGGACCGAAGGGGAGTCCGCGAGGGCCGCGACCGCCGCGATGCCGGGCGTCAGCTCGCCGACCTCGCCCAGGTCCACGTCGATGCCGTGGATCCGGCCCGTGCCGGTGAACGTGAGCCCCGCGTCGGTCAGCTCGCAGGAGCCGCCCATCGCGGTGAAGATCTCCCGCAGCGCGTCGCCGGGCTGGGTGGTCCGCGCGGGCCAGTCCGGGACCGTCACCCGGCCGCCGGTGATCAGGGCCGCCGCCAGGAACGGCTGCGCGTTCGACAGGTCCGGCTCGACGACCAGGTCCCGGCCGCGCAGCGCGGACGGCGTCACCCGCCACACGTCCGGCTCGCCGCCGTGCTCCGGCTCGTCGACCATCGCGCCGACCGCGCGGAGCATGTCCACCGTCATCCGGATGTGCGGCATCGACGGCAGCCGGGTGCCCACGTGCCGCACCTCGACGCCCTGGTTGAAGCGGGGGGCGGAGAGCAGCAGGGCGCTCACGAACTGGGAGGACGACGAGGCGTCGATCTCGACCGTGCCGCCGTCCAGACCGCCGGAGCCGTGCACCGTCAGCGGCAGGGCGCCGCGGCCCCCGTCGTCGACGCGGGCGCCGAGCACGCGCAGCGCGTCGATCACCCCGTGCAGCGGGCGCTCGTGGGAACGGGGGTCGCCGTCGAAGCGGACCGGTCCGTCGGCGAGCGCCGCGACCGGGGGCAGGAAGCGCATCACTGTACCGGCGTTGCCGACGTCGACGGAGGCCGGGCCGCGCAGCGGGCCGGGCACGATCCGCCAGGCCTCGCCGGTGCCGTCCGGGCCCACGCCCTCCTCGATGCCGACACCGAGGGTGCGCAGCGCCTCGGCCATCAGCAGGGTGTCGCGGGAGCGCAGCGGGCGGCGCAGCCAGCCGGGCTCGGCGGCCAGCGCGGCGAGGACCAGGGCGCGGTTGGTGACCGACTTGGAGCCGGGCACGGTGACGGTCGCGTCGACGGCGCCGCGCGCGTACGGGGCGGGCCAGAGGTCGGTGGGCGGGTCGGTGTGCGCGGGGGTCACTGCGGTCATGGGCTCACTGTACGGGGGTGTCAGAGACCCAGGAGCCAGCGCCCGCCGCCGATCAGGGCGGAGATCGCGACCACGTGGAAGAAGAGGAGCCACACCCCGGCGGGCACCTGGGTGAGCCGGGCGAGCTGGTCCGCGTCCGAGTCGGGCGCGCCGCCGTGCCGTCGCTTCGCCTGGAGCTCGAAGGCCGGGCGGACACCGCCGATCAGCAGGAACCACACCACCGCGCAGGCGAACGCCGACCGGACCTCGGGGGAGCCGAGCCAGGAGACGAGGAGGAAGGCGCCGCCGGTGAGGAGGACGGTGAGGACGCCGTACGCGTTGCGGACCATCACGAGGAGGGCCAGCAGCAGCGCCGTCGCGCTCCACAGCAGCAGCGTCACCCGGTGGGTGCCGATCAGGGCGGCGCCGCCGAGGCCGAGCAGGGGGGCCGCCGGATAGCCCGCGGCCAGGGTGAGGACCACGCCGATTCCGGTCGGGCGGCCCCGGGTCACGGTCAGTCCGCTGGTGTCCGAGTGCAGCCGGATCGCTTCGAGGCGGCGGCCGGTGACCAGGGCGACGAGCCCGTGGCCGCCCTCGTGGGCGATGGTGATCGCGTTGCGCGCGGGCAGCCAGAGGCCCCGGATCACGGTGACGGCGAGGGCGGCGGCACCGGTGACGATCACCAGCCATTCGGCCGGGGCGGCCTGGATACGGAAGGGGTCCATGGTGCGGGCCGCTCCTCTGGGGTCGTGGATCGTGGCAGTGTGGCACGTATGTGCGGAAGGTATGCGGCCAGTCGGCGGCCCGAGGACCTCGTCGACGTGTTCGGCATAGAGCGGGGCGTCCCCCCGGCGCGGACGGCGCCGGGGACTCCGGGTACTCCGAGAGCTTCGGTGACCGAGGGGACTTCGGGGACTTCGGGGACTTCGGGAACTTCGGGGAGGGAGCCGGAGGAGACCCTGGCCCCCGACTGGAACGTGGCCCCCACCAAAGAGGTCTGGGCCGTTCTGGAACGTCCTCTGAAAGACGCGGGACAGCCGCGTCCGGTTCGCCAGCTGCGGGTACTGAAGTGGGGCCTGGTGCCGTCCTGGGCGAAGTCCCCGGAGGGCGCGGCCCGGATGATCAACGCGCGCGCGGAGACCGTCGAGGAGAAGCCGTCCTTCAAACGGGCGTTCGCCGCCCGCCGCTGCATCCTGCCCGCCGACGGCTACTACGAATGGGTGACCGGGGCGGACGAGCGGGACCTGGAGGTCGAGGGGAGGCGGAAGCGCCCCCGCAAGCAGCCGTACTTCGTGACCCCCTCGGACGGGTCGGTCTTCGCGATGGCGGGGATATACGAGTTCTGGCGCGACCCCACGCTCCCCGCCGGGCATCCCGCCGCGTGGTGGGCGACCTGCTCGGTGATCACCACGGAGGCGGAGACCGGCCCGCTGGGGGTCGCCCCCGCCGAGGGTCCGCACTCGCTCGCCGACATCCACCCCCGGATGCCGCTGATGCTCACCGAGGACCGGTGGGACGCCTGGCTCGACCCGGCGCGCACCCACCCGGAGGAGCTGCGCGGACTGCTGACCCCGCCGCCGGAGGGCCTGATGCGGGCCTATCCGGTGTCCACCGCCGTCAGCAACGTCCGGAACAACGGCCCGGAACTTCTGACCGAACTGGAGGGCCCGGAGGAGGCCACGCTGTTCTGAGCCGTCGGCCCGTCGGCCTGAGCCGTGGGACACGGGACGGGGCCCGCACGGCGGGTGGCCCCGGCCCCGCCCGCCCCGGGCCCGTACGGCCCGGAGCCGCGTCCGGAGTCGCCGCCGCGCACCGGCGTCCCCGCCCGTCCGCGCGGCAGGATGGCCCCGTGAGCACCGAAGACGCCCCGCGGGGCACGACACGGACCGAGACGGTTCCCACCGACGCCGGGGACGCCCGCGTCACCTGGTACGAGGGGGCCGACCCGTGGGCGGTCCTCGCCCTCGGCCACGGCGCGGGCGGCGGGATCGGGGCCCGTGACCTGGCGGCCCTCGCGGCGGCGCTGCCCGGCGGCGGCGTGAGCGTCGCCCTCGTCGAACAGCCCTGGCGGGTCGCGGGCAAGAAGGTCGCCCCCGCCCCGAAGACCCTCGACACCGGCTGGCGCGGCCTCTGGCCCGCCCTCGCCCGGCCCGGCCTCCCCGTGGTCGCGGGCGGCCGGAGCGCGGGCGCCCGGGTCGCCTGCCGCACCGGCCGCGAGCTCGGCGCCGACGCCGTCCTCGCGCTCAGCTTCCCGCTCCACCCGCCGGGCCGGCCCGAACGGTCCCGCGCCGGTGAACTCCTCGGCACCGGCCTGCCGACGCTCGTCGTCCAGGGCGGCAACGACCCCTTCGGCCGCCCCGCCGAGTTCCCGGACGGCCCCCACCGCCTCCTGGAGATCCCGTACGGGGACCACGGCTTCGCCCTGCCCCGGAAGGCCCCCCTCGGCCAGGAGGAGGCCATGGGGCTGCTCGTGACCGGAATCACCGAGTGGATCTCCGCACGGCGCTGACGCCCGGGGGAATGCCGGACGGGGGGCCGCTGTTGTTCGGGGCGTCGGTGTGAGAACGAAGACAAGAGGGAGTCCGTCGCATGGGTTCGACCATCTGCCCGGAGCGTGCGAAGGCCGCTGACCTCGACTGGACAGTGCTGACCTCGCCCAAGAGCGGCCCGATTCGGGCGGCGGGCGGAGCGGTTCCTCGTCTATCCTCCGAAACGAGCGGGTCCGCCCTCGGACTCGCCGCCGCGCTGGAGGAGGTGGGTCCGGTCACCGGTACCGACACAGGGACCGAGGAAGGCCCCGAGGAGACGACCGCGGAGCGCAACGCGCGCTTCGAGCGGGACGCCCTCGGCTACCTGGACCAGATGTACTCCGCCGCACTGCGCATGACGCGCAACCCGGCGGACGCCGAGGACCTGGTGCAGGAGACCTATGCCAAGGCGTACGGCTCCTTCCACCAGTTCCGCGAGGGAACCAACCTCAAGGCGTGGCTCTACCGCATCCTCACCAACACCTTCATCAACTCGTACCGCAAGAAGCAGCGCGAGCCCCAGCGCAGCGCCGCCGAGGAGATCGAGGACTGGCAGCTCGCCCGCGCCGAGTCGCACATGTCGACCGGGCTGCGCTCCGCCGAGTCCCAGGCGCTCGACCACCTTCCCGACTCCGACGTGAAGGCGGCCCTCCAGGCGATTCCCGAGGAGTTCCGCATCGCCGTCTATCTCGCGGACGTCGAGGGCTTTGCGTACAAGGAGATCGCGGACATCATGGGGACTCCCATCGGTACGGTGATGTCCCGACTGCACCGGGGCCGCCGCCAGTTGCGCGGAATGCTGGAGGACTACGCCCGCGACCGCGGGCTCGTCCCCGCGGGCGCCGGGGAGTCGTCGCACGATCTGAAAGGCTCGGGCTCATGAGCTGCGGAGATCCGCACGAGACGGATTGCTCGGAAGTCCTCGACCATCTCTACGAGTTCCTCGACCACGAGATGCCCGACAGTGACTGCACCAAGTTCGAGGTGCACTTCGAGGAGTGCTCCCCCTGCCTGGAGAAGTACGGCCTCGAACAGGCGGTGAAGAAGCTCGTCAAGCGCTGCTGCGGCAGCGACGACGTCCCCACCGACCTGCGGGCCAAGGTGATGGGCCGGATCGACCTCATCCGCTCCGGACACCTGGTCCCCGAGCAGGAGATCGCGCCGATCGTCCCCACGACTCCGGCCACACAGGAGTAGCACCCCGCGCACCCGCACCGCCCGAGGGCCGCCGTGACACGATCACGGCGGCCTCCTCCGTACATCGGCTTGTATCACCCGATGGTGCGAACTCCTCGCCACAGACCCGCCACGGGCCGCCCCGATCGCTACCGTGACGGGGATGATCGGCGTGAAGGCCATTCCACGAGCGGCCCGCGTGTACATCGGCTGCGCCCTGCTCGGTACCGGGGCCTGCGTCCTGCCCGCACTCCGCCCCGGCGCCACCACCCCCTGGGGCACGGTCGCGCTCCTCGCCGCCCTGTACGCGCTCTGCGAACTCCCCGCCCGCTGCCGGCTCCCCGGCCGCGGCCTCGGCGGCCCGCTCCCCCTGGGCGCCGGTTCCTTCTTCCCCGTCCTGCTCGCCGCCGCGTTCCTCCTGCCGCCCGCCGCCGCCGCGCTCACCGCCCTGCCCGGGAGCCTCCTGGCCCGCGTCGACGAAGCCCCCGCCGCCCCCCGCCGCGTCTGGCGGGCCGCCGCCACCAGCCTGGCCGTCTACGCGGCCGCCCATACCGCCGACACTCTGAGCTGCGGAAACGCCCTCGGAGGGAAATACCGGGCCCCCGACCTCCCCTACGCGCTGCTGCCCGCGACCGCCGCCTCGCTCAGCTTCTGCCTGGTCCTCACCGCCCTCGACGGCGGCATCCGCGCCACCGCCGACGGCCTCACCGCCCGCGCCGCCTGGCGCGGACTCCTCGGCCGGGCCCTGGCCCCGCACACCGTCCACGGCCTCGCCGGACTCATGATGGCCGTCCTCTGGCGCAGCTCGTACGGGCCCGTCGCCGCGCTCTTCGTCCTGCTGCCCATGTACATCTCCTGCTGGGTCTTCACCCAGTACCACCGCGAACGCGCCGCCCACCAGGCCACCATCCGCGCCCTCGTCCAGGCCGTCGACATCAAGGACCGCTACACCCGGGGCCACAGCGAACGCGTCGGCCACGCCTCCTTCCTCATCGCCCGCGAACTCGGCATGTCCGAGGACCGCCTCGACACCGTCCGCTTCGCGGGCATCCTCCACGACGTCGGCAAGCTCGGCGTGCCCACCCGGGTGCTCCGCAAGGACGGCCCGCTCACCCCCGAGGAACGCCGGATCATCGAACTCCACCCCGAGTACGGCCACGAGATGGTCCGGGGCATCGGCTTCCTCGGCGAGGCGCGCGCCGCGATCCTCCACCACCACGAACGCATGGACGGCAACGGCTACCCCTACGGGCTGCGCGGCGAGGAGATCCCCGAGTACGCCCGGGTCGTCGCCGTCGCGGACTCCTTCGACGCCATGACCTCCACCCGTTCCTACAGCCGCGCCCGGCCCGTGCCGACCGCCGTCGCCGAACTCGAACGCTGCGCCGGGACCCAGTTCGACCCCCGGATGGTCGCCGCCCTCGTCCGCGCCCTCGACCGCTACGGCTGGCAGCCCGCCGTCACCTCCGACGAGACCGCCCCCGAGGGGAACGTGCCACCCGCGCGCGACCCCGTCACCCCCCGCCCCAAGGAGCGCGCGTGAGACGCCCGCGCCCCGGCGCCGTCACCCTCGGCGCCGTCCACGGCGCCGCACTCCTCCTCGGCCTCGCCGGACTCGCCGCCACGCTCTGGCACGGCGTCGACGAACCCCGCAACGCCCTCGCCTTCGGCGCCCTCGTCACCCTCGGTGAACTCGTCCGCTGGGGCGCCGTCCCCACCCCGCCCGACGAGCCCGAGGAACGGGAACCCGCGCCGCTGGCCGCCGCGGGCGCCCTCGCCTACGCCCTGCTCGGCGCGAGCGCCGGGACCGAGACCACCCACGACGTCCTCCAGATCGTCGCCGTCGTCACCGCCGCGGGCCTCGCCGGGATCGTCCCCCACATCGCCCTGGGCCGGGACCCCCGCCCCGACCACCTCGCCCGCCGCGTCCTCACCGTCGGCTTCGCCGCCCTCTGCTTCCAGCCCCTCTACAACACGGGGACCGCCGTCACCCACCTCGGCCAGGGCCCCCAGTACGCCCTCTTCCTCCTCCTGCTGCTCGTCCTCACCGCCCTCTGCGACGCCGTGCTCGCCGCGCTCCTGCTCCGCGCCCGTACGGGATTCCCTTACGGGCCCCTCCTCCGCGACGAACTGCGCGCCCTCCTCGGCATCGGCTCCGCCGTCTGCGCCACCGGCGCCGTCATGGCGCTCGGCGTGGCCGCCGCCGGACTCTGGGCGCTGCCCGTGCTCGCCGTACCGCCGCTGCTCACCCAGGTCTCCTTCCAGCGGTACGCGGCGGTCCGCACGATCAACCGGCAGACCATCGCCTCCCTCGCCCGCGCCACCGAGATCGCGGGCTGCACCCCGCCCGGCCACGCCCACCGGGTCGCCGCCCTCAGCGCGGCCGTCGGACGCGAGCTGGGGCTCTCCGGCGCCGAGCTGACCGTCCTGGAGCACGCCGCCCTCATGCACGACATCGGACAGCTCTCCCTGGTCGACCCGGTCGCGGGCGGCGCCACCGCGCTCCTGCCCGCCGAGGAACAGCGCCGGATCGCCCTCCTCGGCGGTGAGGTCGTGCGCAGGACCGGGGTCCCCGGGGCCGTCGCCGTCGTGGTGGAACGGCAGGCCGACCCGTACCGGGAGCAGCCGCTGCCCGCCCGGATCGTGCGCGCGGTGAACGCCTACGACGACCTCGCGGGCGACGGGCCCGCGACCGCCGCCCTCGACGCCCTGGAGCGGCTCAGACTCGGCACCGCCCGCGACTACCACCCGGACGTCGTCGAATGCCTGGCCAGGGTCCTGGCCCGGGGCGGAGCGGCTGGGGTGACCTCGGCCGTCCCTGGGTAACCCATGGGTAATGAGCGCGCGTCCGACCGGGCATGGTTGGATGCGAACAAGAGGGTGAAGCGACCGGCAGGCGGGAATCGTGAAGATCTTCGGGAAGGTACGGCATCGGCCCTCCGCCTCGTGGCGGCAGGCCACCGACCGCGCGTTCACGCTGATCGGCGACGGACGGTACGAGGACGCGGGAGCGCTGCTCACCCGTGCGGCGGACCTGGAGCCCTGGCTCTCCGAGTCCTGGTTCAACCTGGCGCTGCTGCACAAGTTCCGGCACGACTGGGAGCAGGCGCGGGCCGCCGGGCTCCGCGCGGTCGCCCTCCTCGACAAGGAGACCGGCGCCCCGGACTGGTGGAACGTGGGGATCGCGGCCACCGCGCTCCAGGACTGGCCGCTGGCCCGCCGCGCCTGGCAGGCGTACGGGTTGAAGGTGCCGGGCGCCGCCGCGGGCACCGGTGAGCCCGCCGGGATGGAGCTGGGCAGCGCCGCCGTCCGGCTCTCGCCGGAGGGCGAGGCGGAGGTCGTGTGGGGCCGCAGGCTCGACCCGGCCCGGATCGAGGTCCTGTCCATCCCGCTGCCGTCGTCCGGGCGCCGCTGGGGCGAGGTCGTCCTGCACGACGGGGTGCCGCACGGTGAGCGGACCACCACCGCGGGCCCCTCCTATCCGGTCTTCGACGAGATCGAGCTGTGGGCGCCGTCGCCCGTCCCCACCTGGGTGGTGCTCCTGGAGGCGGCCACCGAGGCCGACCGGGACGCCCTGGAGCTGCTGGCCGCGGAGGCGGGCTTCGCCGCCGAGGACTGGTCGTCCTCGGTGCGGCTGCTCTGCCGCGCCTGCTCGGAGTCGACGATGCCGAGCGCCGAGGGCGAGGGCGAGCACTCCGACCCGCACGACCACAGCGAGCCTGGGCACCCCGGGCCGCTGGGCCACCGCTCGCCGGGCGAGCTGTGGGTGCCGGAGCGCGAGTGCGGCATCGCGGCCCCGCCGGGCCTGGTGCGGGGACTCCTCGACGGCTGGGCCGCGGACAGTCCCGACAGCCGTGAATGGCGGGATCTCGAAGAGGTCTGCTGAGCGTCCGCCGTCGGGCCCGTAGGCTGTCCTCCGACGGAATCGGGTTTTCAGAAGGGCGCGGCCGGACATGGCGCAGCAGGAGACGGACGAGCAGACGCGGATCAACGACGGCTACGTCGTGGACACGGAGGACTGCGAGGCGCGTGAGCTCGCCCACCGCGAGCGCGGCACGGCCCGCCCGATCACGGTGGTCGGGAACCCGGTGCTGCACAAGGAGTGCAAGGACGTCACCGAGTTCGACGACTCGCTCGCCGCGCTGATCGACGACATGTTCGCCAGCCAGAAGGCCGCCGAGGGCGTGGGCCTGGCCGCGAACCAGATCGGTGTGGACCTCAAGGTCTTCGTCTACGACTGCCCCGACGACGAGGGCGTCCGGCACACCGGCGTCGTGATCAACCCGGTCCTCCAGGAACTCCCGGCGGAGCTGCGCGTCCTGGACGAGTCCAACGAGGGCTGCCTCTCGGTCCCGACGGCCTACGCCGAACTGGCCCGCCCGGACCACGCGGAGGTCCACGGCCAGGACGCCCAGGGCAACCCGATCAAGGTCAGGGGCACCGGCTACTTCGCCCGCTGCCTCCAGCACGAGACGGACCACCTGTACGGCTACCTGTACATCGACCGCCTCTCCAAGCGCGACCGCAAGGACGCCCTCCGCCAGATGGAAGAGGGCACCCCGCGCTACGAGACGGTTCCGAACGCCTGACCCTCCGGTGGTACCGGAAAGGGCCCCGCACTCCGAGGAGTGCGGGGCCCTTTCCCGTGCCGTACGGGACTAGAAGTCCTCGTCCAGGTCCACCGAGCCCTCGACCGCCACCTGGTAGGCGGACGGGCGGCGTTCGAAGAAGTTGGTGAGTTCCTGGACGCCCTGGAGTTCCATGAAGGCGAACGGGTTCTCGGAGCCGTAGACCGGGGGGAAGCCCAGGCGCTGGAGGCGCTGGTCGGCGACGCACTGGAGGTACTCGCGCATCGACTCGGTGTTCATGCCGGGCAGGCCCTCGCCGCACAGGTCGCGGCCGAACTGCAGCTCCGCCTCGACGGCCTCCCTCAGCATGTCCGTGACCTGCTGCTGGAGGGCGTCGTCGAAGAGCTCCGGCTCCTCCTTGCGGACGGTGTCCACGACCTCGAAGGCGAAGTTCATGTGCATCGTCTCGTCGCGGAACACCCAGTTGGTGCCGGTGGCCAGGCCGTGCAGCAGGCCGCGGGACCGGAACCAGTACACGTAGGCGAAGGCGCCGTAGAAGAACAGGCCCTCGATGCACGCGGCGAAGCAGATCAGGTTCAGCAGGAAGCGGCGGCGGTCGGAGGCCGTCTCCAGCCGGTCGATCTTCTCGACCGAGTCCATCCACTTGAAGCAGAACTGCGCCTTCTCGCGGATCGACGGGATGTTCTCCACCGCGTCGAAGGCCGCCGCGCGGTCCGCCGGGTCGGGCAGGTACGTGTCCAGGAGGGTCAGGTAGAACTGGACGTGCACGGCCTCCTCGAAGAGCTGGCGCGAGAGGTAGAGCCGCGCCTCGGGGGAGTTGATGTGCTTGTACAGCGTCAGGACCAGGTTGTTCGACACGATCGAGTCGCCGGTCGCGAAGAACGCGACGAGCCGGCCGATCATGTGCTGCTCACCCGGGGTGAGCTTGGCGAGGTCGGCGACGTCCGAGTGGAGGTCGACCTCCTCGACGGTCCAGGTGTTCTTGATCGCGTCCCGGTAGCGCTCGTAGAAGTCCGGGTAGCGCATCGGGCGGAGGGTCAGCTCGAAGCCCGGGTCGAGGAGGTTCTTCTGTTCGTCGCTCATTACTGGCAGGCCTCGCAGGACTCGGGGTTTTCCAGGGAGCAGGCGACCGCGTCGGGGTCGGCGGCCTGCTGGACGGGGATGGTGGCCGGGGCGGCGGCCGACGCCTGGGCGGCGCGGGCGATCCGGGTGGCCGGACGGGAGCGCAGGTAGTACGTCGTCTTCAGGCCCTGCTTCCAGGCGTACGCGTACATCGACGACAGCTTGCCGATGGTGGGCGTCTCCAGGAACAGGTTCAGCGACTGCGACTGGTCCAGGAACGGGGTCCGGGCGGCGGCCATGTCGATCAGGCCGCGCTGCGGGATCTCCCAGGCGGTGCGGTACAGCTCGCGCACCTCGGCCGGGACCCAGCTGAAGCCCGCGACGGAGCCGTTGGCGTCGCGCAGCGCCTCACGGGTCGGCGCGTCCCACACGCCGAGCCGCTTCAGCTCGTCGACCAGGTAGGAGTTGACCTGGAGGAACTCGCCGGACAGCGTCTCGCGCTTGAACAGGTTGGAGACCTGCGGCTCGATGCACTCGTAGACACCGGCGATCGACGCGATGGTCGCGGTCGGCGCGATGGCGAGGAGGAGGCTGTTGCGCATCCCGGTGACGGCGATCCGCGCGCGCAGCGCCGTCCAGCGCTCCGGCCAGTTCAGCTCCACGTCGTAGTGGTCCGGGTGCAGCACGCCCCGGGCGGTACGGGTGGCCTCCCAGGCGGGGACCGGGCCGTTGCGCTCGGCGAGGTCGGCGGACGCCTCGTACGCGGCGAGCATGATCCGCTCGGCGATACGGGTGGAGAGCGCGCGGGCCTCGGGGGAGTCGAACGGCAGCTTCAGCTGGAAGAAGACGTCCTGGAGGCCCATCGCGCCCAGGCCCACCGGCCGCCAGCGGGCGTTGGAGCGGCCCGCCTGCTCGGTCGGGTAGAAGTTGATGTCGACGACCCGGTCGAGGAAGGTGACGGCCGTGCGGACGGTGGCGTCCAGCCGCTCCCAGTCGATGCCGCCGTCGGCGACGAACGAGCCGAGGTTGACCGAGCCGAGGTTGCAGACGGCGGTCTCGCCGTCGTCGGTGACCTCCAGGATCTCCGTGCAGAGGTTGGAGGAGTGGACGGTGTGACCGGGCAGGGCGGTCTGGTTGGCCGTCCGGTTCGAGGCGTCCTTGAAGGTCATCCAGCCGTTGCCGGTCTGGGCCAGGGTCCGCATCATCCGGCCGTACAGGTCACGGGCGGGCATGGTCTTGCGGGCCAGACCGGCCGCCTCGGCCTCGCGGTAGGCGGCGTCGAACTCCTCGCCCCACAGGTCGACCAGCTCGGGCACGTCCGCCGGGGAGAACAGCGACCACTCGGCGTCCGCGTTGACCCGGCGCATGAACTCGTCCGGGATCCAGTGCGCCAGGTTCAGGTTGTGGGTGCGGCGCTGGTCCTCGCCGGTGTTGTCGCGGAGCTCCAGGAACTCCTCGATGTCGGCGTGCCAGGTCTCCAGGTAGACGGCGGCGGCGCCCTTGCGGCGACCGCCCTGGTTCACGGCGGCGACGGAGGCGTCGAGGGTCTTCAGGAACGGCACGATGCCGTTGGAGTGCCCGTTGGTGCCGCGGATCAGCGAGCCCCGGGCGCGGATGCGGGAGTACGAGAGCCCGATGCCGCCGGCGTGCTTGGAGAGCCGCGCGACCTGGTGGTAGCGGTCGTAGATGGAGTCCAGCTCGTCCTGCGGGGAGTCGAGCAGGTAGCAGGAGGACATCTGCGGGTGGCGGGTGCCGGAGTTGAAGAGCGTCGGGGAGGACGGCAGGTAGTCGAGGCGGCTCATCAGACCGTAGAGGGCCGCGACCTCGTCGAGGGCGCGGGAGCCGTCGTCCTCGGCGAGACCGCAGGCCACGCGCAGCATGAAGTGCTGGGGGGTCTCGATCACCTTGCGGGTGATCGGGTGGCGCAGCAGGTAGCGCGAGTAGAGGGTCCGCAGGCCGAAGTAGCCGAAGCGGTCGTCGCCCGCCGGGTCGATCGTCGCGTCGAGCCGGTCGGCGTGGGCGGCGACGAGCTCGGCGGTGCGGTCGGCGATCAGGCCCTCGCGGTGGCCGACGGCCACGGACGCGGAGAAGGCCACGGAACCCTGGGAGGCGGCCTCGTCGGCGATGGTGATCGTCAGGAGCCGGGCGGCGAGCCGGGAGTACGCGGGGTCCTCGGCGATCAGCCCGGCGGCCGCCTCGGTGGCCAGCTCGCGCAGCTCCGCCTCGTCCGCGGCGGCGCTGCGGCCGCGGAGCGCGGCGGCGGCGACCTTGCCGGGGTCGGTGTCGGGGAGGTCGGCGGTGAGGGCGGTCAGGGTCCGCAGCAGCACGGTCCCGGGGGCGTCGCTCTCGATCGCGGAAGCCTCGGCGGACGCCGGATGGGCGGGCGCGATGGTCACGTGGGGGCTCTCCCTCGCTCGGCTCGGGGCCGCGGCGGGAAGGCGGGCGGACGGCTCTCCGGGCAGGCCGGACGCGCCGCGTCCACCGGCCCATTCCGCGAGGCCCGGACGTCTGTGACACCCGGAACGGACGGACCGGGCGCACTGCCGGCAGGTCTTCGGACTCACGTCGTGCGGACGTCGTATCCGTACGAAGCACACCGTTGCGGGACAGTTCCGGATTCGCGCCGGATTCCCCTGCGTCGACAGCGAGCACGAGCATACATGTGGGGGGCGCCGCTTGCGGCACCCCCCACATGTTGTGTCGCGCCGTGGCCTCAGAACTCCAGGGCGTAGGTGCGCAGGAGGTGGTCGGAGACCGGCGCCCAGTCCCGTTCGGGCGTACGGACGAAGCCCATCCGTTCGTAGATCCGGTGGGCGGAGACCATGAGGTCGGCCGTGGAGAGCACGAGCCGGACGCAGCCGGGGAGGGCCCGTGCCCGGTCGGCGCAGGCCCGTACGAGGGCCTCGCCGACGCCCCTGCCCCGGGCGTCCGGGGCGACCACGAGCATCCGGAACTCGGCCTCGCCCGCGACGGCGATGTCCGCCCAGGGGGTGTCGCCGGGGGCGAAGGTCACCCCGCCGACGATCCGGCCGTCGGCGTCGACGGCGACGAGCACCTCGGCCTCGCGGGCCCGCCCGGCGGTGTCGCGGAGCACGTCCAGGTAGAAGTCGTCCTCGCCGTGCAGCAGCAGCCCGTCGTTCAGATAGGTCAGCCCGGTGAGGTCGCCGAGCTCCGCGTGTTCCTCGGGCCGTACCGCCCTGATCGTGAAGTCCATGGAGGCAGTGTGCCTCCCCGGGGGTACGGGGGAGGGGCCCGGGTTCCCCTCGCGGGGGTCCCGGGCCCCTCGGGCGCGGCGGCGGGTCAGTGGCTTCCGGCGCCGACCGGCGGGAGGTCCTTGACGCCGCGGTCGCCCGCGTCGGCCGTGTAGTCGCCCGGGGAGGTCTCGTCGACGCCCTCGGGGGCCTTGAGGGCCTTGAGGACGAAGGTGAGGACCACGGTCACCAGGACGTTGAGGACGAAGGCGGTGAGTCCGATGTAGCCGATCTCGCCGATGCCGGGTATCGCCGCGGAGGAGCCGCCGAAGTGCTTCTGGGTGGGGCTGGCGACGCCGTACGCGGCGACCGTGCCGTAGACCATGCCGACGGCCCAGCCGGCGAGCAGCGCCCAGCGGTGGAACCAGCGGGTGAACAGGCCGCCGACCAGGGCCGGGAAGGTCTGCAGGATCCAGATGCCGCCGAGCAGCTGGAAGTTGATCGCGACCGTCTTGTCCATGGTGAGGACGAAGGCGAGGGCGCCGACCTTGACCAGGAGGGAGACCAGCTTGGAGATCTTGGTCTCCTGGGCGGGGGTCGCGTCCGGTCTGATGAAGTCCTTGTAGATGTTGCGGGTGAAGAGGTTGGCGGCGGCGATGGACATGATCGCGGCCGGGACGAGCGCGCCGATGCCGATGGCGGCGAACGCGACGCCCGCGAACCAGTCGGGGAACATCGTCTCGAAGAGCTGCGGGATGGCGAGCTGGCCGTTCTTCACCTGGATGCCCGCGGCGATGGCCATGAAGCCGAGCAGTGCGAGCAGGCCCAGCATCAGCGAGTACAGCGGCAGGATGGTGGTGTTGCGGCGGATGACCTCGCGGCTCTTCGACGACAGCGTCGCCGTGATGGAGTGCGGGTACATGAAGAGCGCGAGCGCCGAGCCGAGCGCGAGCGTCGCGTACGTCCACTGGCCCGCCTCGCCGGGCACCAGCGCGCCGCGCGGCTTGTCGGTCGCCGGGTTGGTCTGCGCGTACGCCTCGCCCGCCCTGGCGAAGATCTCGTCGAAGCCGCCGAGCTTGATCGGGATGTAGATGATCGCCACGGCGATGACGATGTAGATCAGGGTGTCCTTGACGAACGCGATGAGCGCGGGCGCGCGCAGCCCCGAGGAGTAGGTGTACGCGGCGAGGACGCCGAAGGCGATCAGCAGCGGCAGGTCCTTGACGAACCAGTGGGTGGTCTCGCCGCCGCCGAGGCCCATCACGTCCAGGACGGCCTGGATGCCGACGAGCTGGAGCGCGATGTACGGCATGGTGGCGAGGATGCCGGTGACCGCCACCGCCAGGGAGAGCCCCTTGGAGTCGAAGCGTCCGCGCACGAAGTCCGAGGTGGTGACGTACCCGTGCTTGTGCGAGACCGACCAGAGGCGCGGCAGGAAGGTGAAGATCAGCGGGTAGACCAGGATCGTGTACGGGACGGCGAAGAAGCCGGCCGCGCCCGCCGCGTAGATGGCCGCGGGGACGGCGACGAAGGTGTACGCGGTGTAGAGGTCGCCGCCCAGCAGGAACCAGGTGACCCAGGTGCCGAACGAGCGTCCGCCCAGGCCCCATTCGTCGAGGCTGTTCTCGTCCTCCGCCTTGCGCCAGCGCGCGGCGAGGAAGCCCATGACCGTGACGGCCACGAAGAAGAAGATGAAGACGGCGAGTGCGACGCCGTTCACGCCGTCCTTCATCGCGCGTCACCTCCCTTGCGGGCGCGCTGGTCGTTCTGCCACAGCTTGTACGCGATCATGGTGAGCGCGGTCGAGACGACCACCCAGAGCATCTGGTACCAGTAGAAGAACGGGATGCCCCCGAGCAGGGGTTCGGTCTTCGCGTAGGACCCCACCCAGAGCATCGCCACGAACGGCGCGATCAGGCAGAGCGCGATCACCACCCGCAGGGGGGTGATGGTCGGTTGTTTCCCTTGTGTCTCTTCCGGCATGGCGATTCCGTCCCCTCGCTGATCACCTCGACAAGTGCTGGGGAAATCTAGGGGACGCCTCCGGTCCCACGGAACCCCTGTCCGCATAACGGAAGGGACTCCGTGGCTGCCGGGTGCGGTGGCTCCCGGGCCGGGCAAGGGCCTTCGCGGGGGCCGGGGTTCAGAGCCAGCCCTCCTTGCTGGCCCGGACGCCCGCCTCGAAACGGCTGCGGGCGCCGAGCCGGTTCATCAGGTCGGAGCTCATCCGGCGCACGGTCCGCAGCGACACCCCGAGGCGCCGGGCGGCGATGTCGTCCGTGCAGCCGATCCCCAGCAGCATGAGCAGCTCCCGCTCCTGCGGGGAGAGCGCGTGCTCGTCGCGGCGGGGGGCCTCGCCGAAGGGGGTGCCCGCCTCCCACAGCCGGTCGAAGAGCACCACGAGCGCGTGCACCAGACCGGGACTGCGGACCTCCAGGGCGCCCGCGCGGCCGTCCTGGGGGTCGACCGGGACGAGCGCCGCCTCGCGGTCCACGATCACCATGAGCATCGGGACCACGGGCACGGTCCGCGCCTCGCCGCCCAGGTCGCAGTACCAGCGGACGTACTCGGCGGTCGGCGGGTCGTTGCGGAAGCTCTCCTGGTAGATCGACCGGATCTTCACCCCGCGTTCCAGGGCGAGTTGGTCGAGCGGCTGGCTCGCGTCCATGGTGTCGGGGAGCTGGGCCCCGCCGGGGAGCAGCGAGAAGCATTCGGTACGGGCGTTCGCGGCGAGGTCCTCCAGGCGGTCGCGGACGTTCTCCAGGCCCACCACCCGGTGCACCACGTCGTGCCGCGCCGCCCCCGTGGTGGGGTCGGCGTACGTGGTGAGGATGTCCGCCACGGTCCGTTGGGCGCGCTCGACCTGGCGCCGTCTCCGGCTCAGATCGGCCTCGGCGCGGGAGAGCAGGAACGAGAAACCGACCTCGGGGTCGAACGGAAGGGCTTCTCCCGGTCCCTCCATGGCGACGAGCCGTGCCTCCGCGAGGCGCCCCAGTGCCTCGCGGACCTGTTCCTCCGGCCAGTCGAGCGTGCGGGCCATGTCCGTGACCCCGTACTCGGGCCGTTCGAGCATGAGCCGGTACAGGGTCTCGGCGGACCGTTCTATGCCCAGAGCCTCCAACAAGGT
Source organism: Streptomyces sp. NPDC087215 (assembly GCF_044744885.1). NCBI lineage: Bacteria > Bacillati > Actinomycetota > Actinomycetes > Kitasatosporales > Streptomycetaceae > Streptomyces > Streptomyces sp. NPDC087215. The sequence goes on along the minus strand of NZ_JBIUZD010000005.1, from coordinate 363,814 downwards.
GACTTCCCCCCGGAATAGTCCCGTGTGTGCCGCTGACTCTCGGTGCCTGACCGCGCGGCCCCTGTGATCGTAGGCGGCGGATCGGGTCCAGGACTAGACCAATTAACAGGGTTGGTCAGGTACGGAGTTCAGCCACCGGCTGTCCGGTCGAACCCCTGCGCAATCCGGCCAAGTGATCCAGGATGGTCTAGTCCAACGGAACTTCGAGAGGCACTGTATCCATGGCGATTCCGCAGCGCACCCTTGTTCTCGGCGCCCTGCCGTTCGGTACGACCGTCGACGAGGCCACCTCGTTCGCCGTTCTCGACCGCTTCACCGAACTCGGCGGCACCGTGATCGACACGGCCAACAACTACGCGTACTGGGCCGAGGGCGGCGTCGGCGACGAGAGTGAGGCGACCATCGGCCGCTGGCTCGCCGCGCGCGGCAACCGCGACGGCCTCGTCCTCTCCACCAAGTGCGGCGGCCGACCGGCCTCTCCTGGCGCCGCCGAGATCGAGGGCCTCTCCGAGAAGGCGGTCAGGAGCGCCCTCGACGACAGCCTCCGGCGCCTCGGCGTCGACCGTGTCGACGTCTTCTGGGCCCATCTGGAGGACCGTACGGTCCCGCTCGCCGAGACCGTCGACGCCCTCGCGGGCCTCGTCGAGGCGGGCAAGGCGGGCGAACTCGGCGTCAGCAACCACGCCGTCTGGCGGGTCGAGCGCGCCCGCGCGCTCGCCGGGGACCGTCCGCGCTACACCCACCTCCAGTACCGCCACTCCTACCTCCAGCCCCGCTTCGACAAGCCCCTGCCCTCCTCGGGGCACGTCCACGTCACCCGGGAACTCCTCGACTACACCCGCAGCGAGGGCGACCTGACGGTCTGGGCCTACAGCGCGCTGCTCTCCGGCGGCTACACCCGCCCCGAGGTCGGACTCCCCGGGGCGTACGACCACCCCGGCACCGCCCCGCGCCTCGCGGCCCTGCGCGAGGTCGCCGGGGAGCTCGGCGCGACCGTCAACCAGGTGGTGCTCGCCTGGCTCCTCGACGGCGAGCCCGGCGTCCTGCCCGTCGTCGGCGCGAGCCGGGTCGAGCAGGTGGAGGAGGCCATGGGCGCGCTCTCCCTCACCCTCGACCCCGACCAGCGGCGACGGCTCGACGAGGCCGGTTCCTGACGGAACGGGCGTCTGACGGAGGAGGGACGGGCGGGAGTTCCTGACGGGCGGGGGCCTGCGGGCCGGGGCCGGAGTCGGGTGCGGGCCGTGGGCAGGGCCGGGCGGCTCGCCCTCACCCTCCGGCGCCCGCCCCTCGCCCGCCCCTGCCCACCGCTCACCCCGCCGGGGAGACCAGCAGCTCCTGGCCCTTGTGGTCGGAGAGGCCCGCCGGCGAGACGAGCGCGTACCGGTGCACGCGCAGCCCCTCGTCCGTGAACGTCCAGTCGATCCGCCACAGCGCCACCCCCGCCACGCCCCAGGTGCCCGGCAGGAACGACGACGAGGCCGACAGGGCGTCGCGGAACGACTCCCGCAGCCCCCGCAGATCCCCCATGGCCGGGGTCGTGTTGAAGTCCCCCGAGATCAGCAGCGGACGCGGGTTCGCGCGGGCGTCCGCGAGCAGCGCCGCGTAGTGCTCCCGGCGCACCGCGTCCGTCTCACGGACCACCCGGTAGAAGTCCGGGCTCAGCGGGCTGCGCTCGATGTCCAGCTGAACCGGCATGTGCACGTTGTAGAACGACACCACCGTCCCGGCCACGTCCACATCGGTGCGCAGCACCTTGTTCCACTCGAACCGCTCCCGCCACGGCGCCGAGTCCGCCGGTGCGGGCCCCGGGCCGACCGGGGGAGCGGCGACGACCGGATACCGCGACAGCGTGACCAACTCGCCCCGCGCCACCAGGTGGTAGCCGGGGAACTCCGCCCGCAGCCGGTCGAGCCGGTCCGTCTCCCGGTGCGTGCCGTCCCAGGCCAGGTGCTCCTGGAGCAGATAGACATCGGCGTCCTTGGACCGCAGGAAGCGGTGGAACGCGTCAGGGTCGTCGGTGGTGTCCCAGTAGAGGGTGTTCCACGAGAAGACCTTGAGCGCGTTCGCCGGGGCCGGACCCGGACCCCCGCCGGGGAGCAGCGCGCCCCAGTGGAGCCCCGCCCGCCCGGCGCCCGCCAGCAGCACGGCGACCAGGGCGGCGAGCAGCCACCGGCGGGCCCGGCCGCCGGTCAGACCGCAGGCCAGGGCCGACAGCAGGAGGGGCACCACGACGAAGGCGGGCGGCGGCACCAGGTCCGGCAGCAGCCAGAGCCACCACCGTCCGCTCAGCGACAGCCCCGGGACCACCAGCAGCGCCCAGGCCGCCGTCGCCCCCACCAGAGCCCGGGTGGCGCGGGACCGCGCCCGCCCGGCGGGGGTGGGCGCGGAAGGCCCCGGGCCGTTCCCGAGGGCCGGTGCGGGCGAGGTCTCGGGCAGGTTCTCAGGGATGCCGGCCGGGGCGCCGGGGCTCAGGGGGAGGTTCACGACCGGGAACGCTAGCAGCGCGCAACTGCCTTTCAAGTGAGCCTGGTTGACCGTCTCGAACTGCGAGAAGGCGCGATACGCGATCGATATCCCGCCAATACGCGGACCCGGTGTGCTCTTCCCATGACGCAAACCGTGTCGGTCGTCATACCGGCCTACAACTCCGCACGCACCCTCGACGCCTGTCTGAGATCCGTCCTCGCCCAGACCCACCCCGTCCACGAGGTCATCGTCGTCGACGACGGCAGCACCGACCGGACCGCCGAGATCGCCGCGGCCCACCCGTGCGTCCTGATCGGCGGCGCGGGGAACCGCGGTGTCTCCGCCGCCCGGAACGCGGGCATCGCCGCCGCCACCGGGGACGTCCTCTTCTTCCTCGACTCGGACGAGGCGCTCACCCCGGACTCGGTCGCCAACGCCCTGGAGATCCTGCGCGCCGACCCGGACTGCGGCTGTGTACACGGTGTCATCGCCCCCGAACCGCTCTTCGACGACGGGCCCGTCGAGTGGTACAAGACGCTGCACGCCTACTGGTGGCGGGCCCGGGGCGCCGGAGTGGTGGAGACCGCCTTCTTCGCCCAGGCGGCCGTGCCGCGCGAGGTCTTCGACCGGCTCGGCGGCTTCGACGAGAGCCTGCGGGACTCCGAGGACCTGGAGTTCAGCGACCGGCTCGCCCCGCACTACCGCATCGTCCTCACCGAGCGGGTGATGGCGCGGCACGACGAGGAGCACCGGCTCGGACCGCTCCTCTCGGAGACGTACCGCCGGGCCCTGCTGCTCGTCCCGGCGCTGCGCTCGGCCCGCCGGGGCGGCCGGAGCAACCTGACGGCCAACACTCCCGCGTCCGTCCTCGCGGCGGCCCTCCTCCTCGGCTCCCTGCCGCTGGCCCCGCTCGGCCTGCTGCCCTCCGTCCCGGCCCCCGCCACGGCGGCCCTCGCCGCGCTCCCGGCGGCCGGGCTGCTCGCCTTCTGCCTGGCCAACCTGGGCCTGCTCGGCTTCGTGGCCCGCCGCAAGGGCGCCGCCTTCGTCCCCTTCTTCACCGGCGTCCACCTCGCCGCGCACACCGCGCTCCTCGCCGGTGCGGCCCGGGGCGCGCTCGGCACGCTCCGCCCCGCCCGGCCCGGCACCGGCGTCCGGCGCGCCCCCGAGAAGGCGGCGACACGATGACGGTCTGGCTGCGCAGACTCCTCACCCCGGTCGTCGTGGTGGCCGCCCTCGTCGGGGTCTTCTTCCTGCTGCGCGGTGAGGGCCCCGCGGTGGCCGAGGCGTTCGCCCGCGCCGACGCCGTCCCCCTGATCGCCGCCTCGGTCGTCGCCAACGTCGTGGGCCTCGTCCTCGCCGTGCACGCCTGGCGGGTGCTCATCCCCGGCGACCATCCCATCCGGGGACTGCGCGCGGCGAAGATCTACTTCCTCGGCCAGCTCAGCAAGTACGTGCCCGGCCGGGTGTGGGGGGTCATCACACACGTGGCGCACGGCCGGGAGGCCGGTGTCCCCGGCGCCCAGATGACGTCCGCCTATGTGCTGAGCCTGGCCCTCACCCTGCTCACCGGCGCCGCCGTCGGCCTGGTCGCGGCCCCCGCCGCGCTCCCCGGCCACTGGATGTGGCTGTGCCCGCCCGCGCTCCTCTTCCTCGCGGGCGTCGTACGGCCCGCGCTGATCACCCGGCCCGTCACGGCCCTCGCCCGGCTGGTGAAGAGGCCGGTCGTGCCCCCGCCCGACCGTGCCGTCCGCAGGGCCGTACTGCTCGCCGTGGCCTCCTGGACCGCCTCGGGACTCCACCTGTGGTTCCTGCTCCTGGCCGTCGGCGCACCGCCCCTGGCGGGGTTCGGCGCGGCCGTCGGAGGCTTCGCGCTGGCCACCGTGATCAGCAGTCTGGCCCTGATCGTCCCCGACGGCTGGGGGGTGCGCGAGCTGACCCTCACGGCCGCCCTCTCCACGGTCCTGCCCGGCGGCCTGGCCGCCGCCGCGGCCATCGCCAGCCGACTGGTGTGCGTCGTCGCCGAACTGACCAGCTCGGTGGTGGTCCTCGCCTGGTCACGGGCACGGACCGCCCGGCAGAGCCGTACGGCCACCGCCCCCTCGGGGCCCCCCACCACCGATACGGCCCCGGCGGCCCCACCCGCCGGGGCGCAGCCCCACGAGACCGCCGGGGCGGAGCCCCACGCGACCGTCACGACGGCACCCCGCACGACCGATACGGCCCCGGCGGCCCCACCCGCCCCGGCCCCGGTCTCCGAGGCGCCGACCGCCGCCCCCGGCCGTCGCCGCCGCACCGCCCCCGACCCGCTGTCCTTCCCCGCCACCCTCGTCGCCCCGACCCGCACCACCGCCCCGATCGGAGACCCCACCCGTGTACACCCTTGACGACGCCGAGAAGCTCCAGATCGACGAGGTCCACGACCTCTACCGCAGGTACGTGAACAAGAGCCAGGTCTCCCTCATGACCTCGTTCGGCTTCGGACGCGAACTCGTCCGCAGCGCCGAGGGCGCCTACCTCACCCTCGACGACGGCAGGCGGATCCTCGACCTGACCGGGGGTGTCGGCGTCCTCAACCACGGCCACAACCACCCCCGCATCCTCGCCGCCCGCGAGCGCTTCGCCCGCGACCGGCGCATGGAGGTGCACAAGACCTACTTCTCGCCCTACCTCGCCGCCCTCGGCCACAACCTCGCCGAAGTCCTGCCCGGCGACCTGAACATGGCGTTCCTGCCGAACTCCGGCGCCGAGGCGGTCGAGGGCGCGGTGAAGCTCGCGTACAAGTTCCACAACGGCAAGCGGAACACCGTGCTGCGCGCCGACTGCGCCTTCCACGGCAAGCTCCTCGGCTCCGGCGGACTGACCGGCCAGGCCCAGTTCGGCTTCCCCACCATCCCCGGCGTGGACACCTTCCGCTACGGGGACCTCGACTCCGTCCGCAAGGTCGTCGCCGCCCACCGGGGAGACGTCTACGCCCTCCTCATCGAGCCGTTCAGCGCCTCCACCATCCAGTGGTGCTCGGAGGAGTTCCTGCGCGGTCTGCGCGAGATCTGCGACCGGGAGAAGATCATCCTGATCTTCGACGAGATCTACACGGGCTGGGGCAAGACCGGCAGCCTCTTCCACTTCATGCGCTACCCGGGCCTGATCCCCGACGTGCTCACCACCTCCAAGTCCTTCGGCGGCGGCAAGTCGTCCATCTCCGCCTTCGTCGCCCGCGAGCCGGTCTTCCGCAAGGCGTACGACAACCTCGGCGACTCCCTGATCAACTCCACCTCCACCACCTACTACGGCTTCGGCGAGGAATGCGCCACCGCCCTCGAAGCCGTCAACATCGCGATGGAGGACGACTATCCGGCCAGGGCCCGCGCCCTCGGAGCCGTCCTCGAACCCGGGCTCGAACGGCTCGCCAAGCAGTACCCCGACGAGATCGGCCGGGTGGCCGGGGCCGGAGCCCTGTGGGGCGTCTTCATCGAGGGCGGCCCCCGCATCCTCGACCTGGTCGCCAAGCTCGCGCCCGGCGGCATGGCCCGCGACCCCCGGTTCAAGACCAAGCTCGTCACCTGCGCCGTCATCAACGCGCTGTACGAGGACCACGGCATCTTCACGTACTACACGCTCAACGGCGCCAACCCCCTCATCATCGGCCCCTCCCTGGTCACCGAACCCGAGGAGGCCGAGCGCGCGATCGACGCCCTCGACGACGTCCTCGGCCGCGGTCTGACCGGTCTCGTGGCCCGTTTCATCAAGCAGAAGGTGAGCTCCCAGTGGTGATCACGATCACCGGCGCGGCCGGAATGCTCGGCTCCCGCCTGGCCGAAAGGCTCCTCTCCGAGGGTCACGAGGTGCGCGGCGTCGACCTCAGGCCCGGCCCCGGCGTCGTGCTGACCGGAGACATCCGCGACCGGGAGCTGATGGACCAGGCCCTCGACGGCGCCGACGTCCTGGTCCACGCCGCCGCCGCCCTGCCCAGCTACCCCGACGAGCAGATCCGCTCCATCATCATCGGCGGCACGAAGAACGTCTTCGAGGCCGCCGCTGCCGCCGGCACCCCCCGGGTCGTGCACATCTCCTCGACCGCCGTCTACGGGCTGCCCACCATCGTGCCGACCCCCGAGGAGTACCCCCGCGAGCCCGTCGACACCTACAGCCGCGCCAAGGCGGCGGCCGAGGAGATCGCCGAGCGGTACCGGGCCGAGGGCATGTGCGTCCCGATCCTCCGGCCCAAGACCTTCGTCGGGCCCGGCCGCATGGGCCTGTTCTCGATGCTCTTCGAATGGGCCGAGGAGGGACGGAACTTCCCCGTCCTCGGCAAGGGCAACGTCAAGATCCAGATGTTCGCCGTCGACGACCTCGTCGACGCCGTCGTCACCGTCCTCACCGCGCCCGACGACATCGCCAACGACACCTACAACCTCGCGGCGGCCGAATTCGGCACCATCCGCGAGGACTTCCAGGCCGTCCTCGACGCCGCCGGTCACGGCAAGCGGGTCATCGGACTGCCCGCCCGCCCCGCCCTCGGACTGCTCAGCCTCCTCCAGCGGGCCAAGCTCTCACCGGTCTACGGCCGCCTGCTGCACAAGCTGATGGACGACTCCTACGTCAGCATCGACAAGGCCAAGGCACAGCTCGGCTTCACCCCCCGCCACTCCAACGCCGACGCCGTGCTGCGCACCTACGAGTGGTGGCGCACCGCCCGCCACACCGCCCCGAAGGCGGGGGCCACCGGCCGCACGAGCCGCGACCCGTGGAGCCAGGGCCTGCTGTCCACCGCGAAGATCTTCTTCTGAGAGGCGCTGCCATGACCCAGCTCACGGGGCGCACCAGTGCCCAGGGCACGGCCAAGGTCCAGACCCCGGCCAAGATCCCGGCCCAGACCCAGTCCTCGGCCCAAGCCCAGTCCCAAGCCCCGGCCAAGAAACGGCGAGGGCGGCTGCCCGCCCCGATCGCGCTGCTCCGGCCGGGCCAGTGGCCCAAGAACCTGCTCGTCGTACCGCTGGCCCTGCTCGACGGCCACCTGGACGCCACGACCCTGATCCGGGTCGGCACGGCCCTCGGCGCCTTCATCCTCGCCTCGTCCCTGGTCTACGTCCTGAACGACATCGCCGACGTCGAGCGGGACAAGCGCCACCCCGTCAAGCGCCACAGACCGCTGGCCTCCGGCCGGATGGGCATGGCCTCCGCCGTGGTCACCGCCCTGGTGCTGGCCGCCCTGCTCGTGCCCGCCCTGCTCGTCCTCGGTGCCGGGTCCGCCCTGCTCGTCCTGTCGTACCTCGCCGTGAACGGCGCGTACAGCTGGAAGCTCAAGCACATCCCGCCGCTCGACGTCTTCGTCGTCGCCACCGGCTTCGTGCTCCGCCTCCTCGGCGGGTACGAGGCCGCCCGAAGGCCCGTCGAGATGTGGCTGGTCCTGACCGTCCTCGCGTGCTGCCTCGTCCTCATCCTGGGCAAGCGGCGGCACGAGCTGAGCGTCTCCGGCACCGGGCACCGGCCCGCGCTCGTCGGCTACTCGGCGCACTTCCTCGACCTGGTCCTGGTGCTCTGCTCGGCCCTCACCCTGTTCGGCTACCTGCTCTATCTGCGCACCGAATCGGGCTTCGGGGAGTACGCCCTGCTCACCGTGGTGTGCGCGCTCTTCGCACTGTTCCGCTACCTCCAGATCGTGATCGTGGACGGCGGCGGGGGAGAGCCCGTCAAGACGCTGCTGCGCGACCGCGTGATGCTCGTCAACTCCGCCGCCTGGGGCGCACTCCTCCTCCCGCACATCGCCGCGTGACCCCCGCCCTTCCACCACCGAGGAATCCCATGTCCGCACCCCTCGTCTCGGTCGTCATCCCGATGTACAACGACCGGCCCACCATCGACCTCTGCCTGCGCTCCGTGCGGGAGCAGAGCTACCCCCACATCCAGGTGATCGTCGTCGACGACGCCAGCACCGACGGCTGCGCGGACATCGCCGCCACCCATCCCGTCCAGCTCGTCCGCGTCAAGGAGAACGGCGGCCCCGGCTCCTCCCGCAACGAGGGCGTCCGCCGCTCCCGGGGCGAGATCGTCTTCTTCCTGGACGCCGACCTCACCATGCACCCGGAGGCCGTGGCGCAGGCCGTCGCGCTCTTCGACGAGAACCCCACGTACGGCGCGGTCTTCGGCATACCCGACAAGGAGCCGCTGTTCGAGGAAGGCCTGGTCGGCCAGTACCGCATCCTCCAGTACCACTACTGGCGCAAGAGCGCCGAAGGTCTGGTCAGCGGCGGCTTCTACGCCCTCGGGGCGGTCCGCAAGGCCGCCTTCATGGAGGCCGGCTGGTTCAACACGGCGCTGCGGCAGACCGAGGAGATCGACCACGCGGAACGGCTGGCCGCCCGCTGGCCCATGCTGCTGACCTCCCGGATCAGGGGACGCCTCTCCGACGAGAGCCGGATGCGGCCGCTGCTGCGGAAGGCCTTCGTCCGCAGCAGGCTGCGGGTGCCGTTCTACTTCGACCGGGGCCGCGCCATGCAGGGCATGGAGACCGGCGGCCGGGCCGTCGCCTCCGCGCTCGGCGGCCTCGCCGTCGCCGCCGTGCCGTTCGCGCTCCTCCACCCGGCCGCCCTGCTGGTCTCCCTGGCCGCGCTCCTCGGCTCCGTCGCCGCGGACTTCGGGCAGTACCGCTTCTCGTTCCGCGAGCGGGGCCTCTTCTTCACCGCCTTCTTCACCGGGGCCCACGCCCTGGTGAGCACGGCGGTCGTGACGGGCCTCGCGGCCGGCCTCGTGCAGTACGCGGCGAGCCGCCGCTTCCGGCACATGTACCAGCCGCGGGAGAGCCTGGCATGACCGCCGCGACCGCCCCGCCCGCCGACCCGGTGGCCCCGGAGCCGCCGGAGGCGGGCCCCCGCCCGGAGGAACCCGGCCGCGCCCGCCGGACGGCCCGGCTCCTCAGGCTCTGGTACGGCAGGCTCGTCCTCGGGGCGGCGGCGCTGTGGCTGCTCTACGCCACGGCCCGGGTGCTGCTCAGTGACCGCTGGCACTGGTCGCTCGCGCTCGACGCCGTACCACCGCTCTTCCTGCTCGGGGTCCCGGCCGTCCTCCTCGCCGCCGGGGCGGCGGCCTGCGGACGCCGCCGCCCGCTGGCGACCGGCACCGCCGCACTGGCCCTGCTCCTGGCGCTCACCACCGGCTCCGGCCTGAACTGGCCCGCGCTCTGGCGCGACCAGGGGCCGGTGCCGTCCGGGGCGCTCCGCGTCGTCTCCCTGAACACCCAGTACTGGGGGAAGGCGGCCGGCACCGACCGCCTCCTCGCCTATCTGCGCGCGCACCCCGCCGATGTGTACCTGCTCCAGGAGCACGTGGCCTGGACCCCCGGTCTCGGGGAGGACGGCTACACCCGGCTCGACGACGACGAGGCCCTGCGCCGGGAGTTCCCCGGCCACCACCTCGCCCGGCGCGGTGAACTGCTGACCCTCTCGCGGTTCCCGATCGTGGCCCAGACCTCGGTGGGCGCCCCGCCGTCCGCCGCCCCGGGGCAGCGGGACGGCTTCGGGCGTGAGTTCCTGCGGGAGAAGGTCCTGAGGACCGATCTGGCCGTCGGCGACCGGGTGTTCAGCACGTACAACGTGCACATCACCGTGCCCATGGCGATGGACAACCTGAATCCGTTCTCCGCGTTCGACCACGACAGCTACTTCCGGCGCAAGTTCGCCTGGCGCCAGGAGGAACTGCGTTCCCTGGAAAGGGATGTGGCGGCCAATCCGCACCCCTCCGTGATCGCCGGGGACTTCAACACCACGGCCTCCATGCGGTCCCTGGACGGGCTCCGCGAGGTGGCCACGGACCTGACCTCGGTCAGCACCGATTTCCTGCCGCTGAGCTGGAAGTACGCGTCACCGGGCGAGTTCGACTTCGACAGCGTGCTCGACCGGCCCCTGCCGTTCTTCCGCCTGGACTGGGCCTTCACGGCGGGCGGGGCGAAGGCCCACCGGTACGCGTTCGTCCCGGCGGACGGGCTGTCCGAGCACCGGATGCAGGACCTGCGGATCACGCTCTGAACCGGCCGCGGCGGGGGAGGGCCCGCGGGCGACGGGCGACGGGCGACGGGCGACGGGCGACGGGCGACGGGCGACGGGCGGCCGGGCGGTCAGCCGTCCGAAGCCCAGCCCCCAGCCTCCAGGCGCTCAGCCCCTCAGGCGCTCAGGCACTCGCCGAGCAGGATCGACCGCTCCAGGTCGCGCAGCCGGGGGCCGGGCTCGATGCCCAGCTCCTCGACGAGGGTCACCCGTACGCGCCGGTACGCGGCCAGCGCCTCGGCCGTCCGGCCCGCGAGGTACAGGGCCAGCATCAGCTGCCCGTGCAGCTGTTCCCGGAAGGGGTACGTCGCCGTCAGCGCCAGCAGCTCGCCGATCACGTCCCCGTGGCGGCCGAGGGCGAGTTCCAGTTCGAGCCGCTCCTCGATCGCCCGGATGCGCAGCTCCTCCAGACGCCGCACCCCGGGGTCCAGCGCCCGGCTCGTCTGCCCGGCGAGGACGGGCCCGTCCCACAGGGCGAGCGCGTTGCGCAGTTCCAGGACGGCCTCCGCCCGGCGGCCGGTCCCCGCCAGGAGCCGCGACCGCTCCACCCCGGACTCGAACAGGGCGGCGTCGAGGTCGTGCGGTCCCAGGCGCAGGCGGTAGCCGTACGAATGGGTCTCGATCGTCCCCGGCGCACCGGCGAGGGTGAAGGCGCGGCGCAGGGTGGAGACGCAGATGCGGATCTGGGTGCGGGCGCTGGCCGGAGGGCAGGAGCCCCAGACGGCCTCGACGAGACCGTCCACGGAGACGGCCCAGTCGGCTTCCAGCGCGAGGGCGGCCAGGACGGTCTGGGTCCGTCTGCCGCCCAGGGTCACGGGACGGTCGTCGACGGCGGCACGGAGGGGGCCCAGGATATGGACGTACACGGCTGAATTCCCCGTTCGGGAGGGTTCACAGGAGTCTGCAGTCGGCGATGCCGTAGCCCTCGAACTCGGGCGAGCGCCCCAGCATCCGCAGGCAGATGCCCAGGGCACGTCCGACCGCCTCGATCTCGTCGTGGCAGTCGAGGCAGAGCGCGACCCTGACGGAGTACTCCGTCACCAGTGCGCGGGCGGTCTCGACGGGGTCCGTCGGGTCGAGGTCCCGGTACAGGGCCGCGAGTACGACGCTGGGGCTGAGGCGTGAGGTGCCCGCCGCGTCGGCCGCGGACATCGAGATGCCGATGAGGAAGATGACGGGTCCTGCGGTAGAGGGGGACGGTCTCGTGACGCGGTGGAGGCGCCGGTCAGCCCCACGAGAAGCCGTCGGAGGAGGTGGCGGACGGCGTCGGCAGGACGGTCGGCGCGGGGGCCGGGGCGGCGGCGGGGTCGGCGGTGATCTGCGTCCGGGGGGCGTCCGTGCCGGTCGCGGCGGCGAAGGCGGACGGTCCGGCGGTGGCGAGGAGGGCACCGAAGGCGGCGAGCGGGACGGCGGCGAGGACGAGACGGCGGGCGGACGAGCGCATGGCGAGTACCCCTCTGACGGGTTCGGGATTCGGTGGAATATGTCGATTGCCCCTCGGTGGGGCCCTTTCGACATGTTCAAGAATGCTCGAACGGGGGCGGACTGTCAGTGGTTCACGGGTGGCAGCAACCGCCCGGTCGTTTGGCGCCACCTCGGGGGTGGCTGTCGGGAGCACCTCTGACCAGCGCGTTCATCGGGGGTGTCACGTTGCTGCCGTCCGGAAGGGGTCTGGGTGCGGCAGGGACGGCACGGGTCGCCGGGAGGGCCTGGTGGCGGGGGAGCGGGGAGGACGGGGAGGGCCGGGAGGGCCGGGAAAGCCCGGAAGGCCCGGAGCGCGGGGACGGCCGGGCGGGCACGGAGCGCCCTGAGCGCCCGCCGGGCCGGGAAAGCGGAAGGGAGGGGGCCGCCGATGTCTCGGCGGCCCCCTCCCTCGTACGGGTGCGGCGATGTTCAGGCGCCCCCCGCCGGTGGGCCTGGTCGGCCCTCTCCCTCGCGCGCGGGTGCGGCGCTCGCTCAGCCGTTGGGCCGCTTCAGGCGCGCCACGAACTTGTACCGGTCGCCGCGGTAGACGGACCGGACCCACTCCACCGGCTCGCCCTGGGCGTCCAGCGAGTGGCGGGAGAGCATCAGCATCGGCAGACCGACGTCCGTGCCGAGCAGTCCGGCCTCGCGCGGGGTGGCGAGGGAGGTCTCGATGGTCTCCTCGGCCTCCGCGAGGTGCACGTCGTACACCTCGGCGAGGGCGGTGTACAACGAGGTGTACTTCACAAGGGAGCGGCGCAGGGCGGGGAACCGCTTCGCGGAGAGATGGGTGGTTTCGATCGCCATCGGCTCGCCGCTCGCGAGCCGCAGCCGCTCGATGCGGAGCACCCGTCCGCCGGCCGTGATGTCGAGCAGTCCCGCGAGGGTGTCGTCGGCGGTGACGTAGCCGATGTCGAGGAGCTGCGAGGTCGGTTCGAGGCCCTGGGCGCGCATGTCCTCCGTGTAGGAGGTGAGTTGCAGGGCCTGGGAGACCTTGGGCTTGGCGACGAAGGTGCCCTTGCCCTGGATGCGCTCCAGACGGCCCTCGACGACCAGCTCCTGGAGGGCCTGGCGCACGGTGGTGCGCGAGGTGTCGAACTCGGCGGCCAGCGTACGCTCGGGGGGGACCGGGGTGCCGGGCGGCAGGGTCTCCGTCATGTCGAGCAAATGCCGCTTCAGTCGGTAGTACTTGGGCACGCGCGCGGTACGGGTCGGTGTCCCGGTCTCCGTCTCCGTGCTGCCCGCGTCCGAGGCCATGGCCTGCCTTCCCGACTCCTGTGCTGCTGCCGTCACCGGCTCCTCCGTCTGTCGCGGCTCACATGGTGGCACGGACCGGTCACGGGTCGTCGCCCTCCCTCAGGTGTCGGTCCGATAACGGACGCGACTGCCCTTCTTATACACCCTTGACACCCCTAAAGGTCTAGGCCAAGCTCCGGGTACTGGTCTAAACCATTAAAGACCAGGTCCCAGCCCCACGAGCACTACCTGACGTATGTCTTCGCGCGGTGGGCAGGGGTTGCAGGCATCCCTGAGGAGGGTGGCGTGAAGCGCAAGCTCATCGCGGCGATCGGCGTCGCGGGCATGATGGTCTCCATCGCAGCGTGTGGTGGGTCCGACAGCGACAAGCCCAAGGACGGCGCCAAGCCGTCCGCCGGAGGCAACAAGACGCTGACCGTCTGGGTCATGGACGGCTCCGCGCCGGACGCCTGGATGGCCGACGTGAACAAGGCCTTCGAGGCCAAGCACCCGGGTGTCAAGGTCAAGGTCGAGAAGCAGATCTGGAACGGCATCCAGGAGAAGGTCACCACCGCCCTTTCCGAGGACACCCCGCCGGACGTGCTGGAGCTCGGCAACACCCAGACCGCGGGCTACGCGGTCACCGGTGGTCTGGCCGACCTGTCCGGCGACAAGGCCAAGCTCGGCTACGACGCCTGGAACAAGGGCATGGTCGCCTCCAACGAGCTGGACGGCAAGCTCTACTCCGCTCCGTGGTACGCCGCCAACCGCGTCGTCGTCTACGACAAGGCCGCCTTCGCGAAGGCCAAGGTCACGCCGCCGAAGACCCGCGCCGAGTGGATCGACGGCCTGAAGAAGCTCAAGGCCGCCGACCCCAAGTCGCAGGCGATCTACCTGCCGGGTCAGTCCTGGTACGTCCTCGCCGGTCTCGTCTGGGACGAGGGCAGCGACCTGGCGGTCAAGGACGGCGACAAGTGGAAGGGCAACCTGTCCTCCCCCGAGGCCGCCAACGCCATGAACTTCTACAAGGAGCTGGCGTCCTACTCGACCGCTCCGAAGGACAAGGACGAGGCGACCCCGCAGCAGTCCACCGACATCATCCCCAAGGGTGGCGTGGCGTCCTGGATCGGTCTCGGCTGGGAGGCCGGCGGCGCGATCGACGCCATGAAGAAGGCCGGCAAGACCGCCGACTTCGGTTACTTCCCGATCCCGGGCAAGACGGCCGACAAGCCGGGCTCCGTCTTCCTCGGCGGCTCCAACCTCGCCATCTCCGAGCGCTCCCAGAACAAGGAGCTCGCGAAGGAGTGGCTGGCGCTCGCCGCCGGCAAGGACTTCATGACGAAGTACGCCGCCGCCACCTCGGGCGCGCTGCTTCCGAACAGCGACGCCGCGCAGTTCAAGCCGGCCGCCGGTTCCTTCGCCGAGGCCATGGCCGCCTCCTCCGTCTCCGGCAAGGTCACCCCGGTCACCCCGGGCTGGGCCAACGTCGAGACCGCCCCGAACCCGATCAAGGACTACATGACCAAGGTCCTGAAGGGCGAGGACGCCAAGAAGGCCGGCGAGGCCGCCGACAAGGTCATCAACGAGCGCATCAACCAGCAGTAACCCGTAGCCCGGTGGTGCGGCCGGTACCGCACCGGCCGCACCACCGGCGCTTTGCAGCGATGCAGTGACCAGCGGCCCGCTCCCCCGGGCCGTGGCTCGGTGGGCGCGGGAGCCCCAGAACCGCGAGGAATAAGACCATGACCGTGGACTCCCAGGGGACGGCGACCGCCGGTCCCCAGGACGCGCCCGGGAGGGCGGCAGGGAAGTCTCAGACTCCGCCACCCCCTTCCGGCCCGAAGGAAGTCCTTCAGCCTTCGCGTGGCAGACGTTCCCTGCCCAGCGGGGTGCTGCCGTACCTGCTCGTCGCGCCCGCCCTGTTGTCGATGGCGGTGCTGCTGCTCTACCCGCTGATCCGCAATGTGATCCTCTCCTTCCAGCAGTTGAACCGGAAGGAATTCATCACCCGCGAGACGGTCTGGATCGGCTTCGACAACTACACCGAGCTCCTCGGTGACTCCGAGTTCTGGGGCGTCGCGCTTCGAAGCGTCGTCTTCACGGCCGTCAACGTCCTCCTGATCATGGCGATCGGCACGGGCCTGGGCCTGCTCCTGAACCGCCTCGGCAAGAAGATGCGACTGGTCCTCTCGCTGGCCCTGATGTTCGCCTGGGCCATGCCGATCGTCGCCTCCGTGACCGTCTTCCGGTGGCTCTTCGACGAGCAGTTCGGTGTCGTCAACTGGGTCATGCGCACCCTCGGCTTCTCCGGCTACGAGCAGCACAACTGGTTCGAGACCGGCTTCGACGCCCTCGTCATCATCCTGATCCTGCTGGTCTGGGGCTCGGTCCCGTTCGTCGCGCTCAACATGTACGCGGGCCTGACCACCATCGGCACCGAGCTGTACGAGGCCGCGAAGATGGACGGCGCCAGCGGCTGGCGCACCTTCTGGGCCGTGGTCTTCCCGAACCTGAAGTCCTTCTTCATGATCACCACGTTCCTGGAGATCATCTGGATCTTCAAGGCGTTCGCCCAGGTGTACGCCATGAACCAGGGCGGCCCCGACCGAGGCTCCGAGACCCTCCCGGTCTACGCCTACATCGAGGGCGTCGGACAGTTCCACTACGGCGTCGCCGCCGCCATCTCCATCCTGACGATCGTGATGCTCATCGCGGTCATGTCCTTCTACTTCCGCCTGATCCTGAAGGAGGAGGAGGAGCTGTGAGCACCACCACCCCGACTCCGCAGAAGCTGCGCACCAGGAAGCCGGTCACGGTCGGCGCGGTCGTGAAGAACGTCAGCGCCCTCGTGATCGCGGTGGTGTTCGTCTTCCCGGTCTACTGGATGTTCTCGTCCTCGCTGAAGCCGCAGCACGAGATCATGACCAAGGACCCCGTCTTCGTCTTCACGCCGACGCTGGAGAACTACACGACGGCGACCGGTGTCGACCTCTTCTGGACGTACGTCACCAACAGCCTCATGGTCACCATCGGTGCCGTGCTGCTGGCCCTGCTCGTCGCCCTGGCCGCGAGCTTCGCGATAGCCCGCCTCAAGTTCAAGGGGCGCAAGGGCATCGTCCTCATCGTGATGATGGCGCAGATGGCCCCCTGGGAGGTCATGGTCATCGCGATGTACATGATCTCGCGTGAGAACGACATGCTGAACAGCATCCCGATGCTCACGCTCATCTACTTCGTGATGGTCCTCCCCTTCACGATCTGGACCCTGCGCGGCTTCATCGCCGCCGTCCCGGTCGAGCTGGAGGAGGCGGCCCAGATCGACGGCTGCACCCGGGGCCAGGCGTTCCGCAAGGTGATCTTCCCGCTGCTCGCCCCCGGCCTGATGTCGACCTCGCTCTTCGGCTTCATCACCGCCTGGAACGAGTTCGCGATGATCCTCATGCTGAACAAGGACAAGGAGTCGCAGACGCTGACGCTCTGGCTGACCCAGTTCCAGACCGCGTTCGGCAGCGACTGGGGTGCCACCATGGCCGCCTCGACGCTCTTCGCACTGCCCGTGCTCATCGTCTTCCTCTTCCTCCAGCGCAAGGCCGTCGGCGGCATGACCGCCGGCGCGGTGAAGGGATAACGGCTCCCATGACCACACTCGTACACGGCACCGACACCCTGACCCGTGACGCGCTCACGGTGCTCCAGCCCGGTTTCGTCGGCACCACCGCCCCCGACTGGCTGCTCCGCCGCATCGGCGAGGGACTGTCCTCCGTCGGCCTCTTCGGCCGGAACGTCGTCAGCCCCGAGCAGCTCGCCGCGCTCACCGCACAGCTGCGGGCCGAGCGGGACGACGTCCTCGTCGCCATCGACGAGGAGGGCGGCGACGTCACGCGCCTGGAGGTCAAGCAGGGCTCCTCGTTCCCCGGCAACTACGCGCTGGGCAGCGTGGACGACGTCGAGCTCACCCGGGCCGTGGCCCGCGAGCTCGGCCGCAGGCTCGCCCGGTGCGGCATCGACCTGAACTGGGCGCCCTCCGCCGACGTCAACTCCAACGCCGAGAACCCGGTCATCGGCGTCCGGTCCTTCGGGCCGGACCCGGACCTGGTGGCCCGGCACACCGTGGCGTACGTCGACGGCCTCCAGGGCGTCGGGGTCGCGGCCTGCACCAAGCACTTCCCCGGGCACGGCGACACCAACGTCGACTCGCACGACGCGCTGCCCCGGATCGACGTGGACCTCGACACCCTCCACGCCCGTGAGCTGGTGCCCTTCCGCGCGGCCATCGCCGCGGACACCAAAGCGGTCATGAGCGCGCACATCCTTCTCTCCGTGCTCGACCCGCACCGTCCGGCCACCCTGAGCCCGCAGATCCTCACCGGTCTGCTCCGCCAGGAGCTGGGCTACGAGGGCCTGATCGTCACCGACGGCATGGAGATGCAGGCCGTCGCGGCGACCTACGGCATCGAGCGCGGCTCCGTCCTCGCCATCGCCGCGGGCGCCGACGCCATCTGCGTCGGCGGCGGCCTGTGCGACGAGGGGACCGTACTGCAGCTGCGCGACGCGCTGGTGAACGCGGTACGGACCGGTGAACTGCCCGAGGAGCGGCTGGCCGACGCCGCGGCGCGCGTGCGCGCCCTGGCGGCCTGGACCCGGTCCCACCGGGCCAGGGGGGCCGAAGCGGCGTCGGGCGCGGCAGTGCAGGAGGGGACCGCGCCCGGCGCCGACATCGGACTCGTCGCCGCCCGCCGGGCCCTGAAGGTGACCCGGGGCAAGCAGCCGCACACGCCGCTGACCAGCGCTCCCTACGTGGCCGCCTTCACTCCCGTCGCGAACTTCGCGGTGGGCGACGAGACGCCCTGGGGCATCGCGGCGGAGCTGGACCGGCTGCTGCCCGGCACGGAGACCGGCTCGTACGCGGACGACTCCTCCGTGGACGCCGTCCTCGCTGCCGCCGGGGAACGGCGGGTCGTGGCGGTCGTCCGTGACGTCCACCGCCACCCGTGGATGGGCCAGGCCCTGGACGCGCTCGTCGCGGCCCGCCCCGACACCGTCGTGGTGGAGATGGGCCTGAACGAGGCGGAGCCCCGCGGGGCCCTGCACATCGCCACCCACGGCGCGGCCCGGGTCTGCGGTCGCGCGGCCGCCGAGGCCGTCGCCGGAACCGGCGCCTGACAGTCGCTCCGGCGTACGCGAAGGGCCCGGCACCGAGAGGTGCCGGGCCCTTCGCCGTGACCGGGAGGCCGGTCGCCGCCGGGTCACGGGCGGCTCAGATGCCCTGCCAGGCGGGCTTGTTGGCGAAGGTGTGGCGGAAGTAGTCCGCGAGCTTCAGCTTGGAGGCGGCGGCCTCGTCCACCACGACCGTGGCGTGCGGGTGCAGCTGGAGCGCGGAGGCGGGCACGAGCGCCGCCACGGGCCCCTCGACGGTCTGCGCCACGGCCTCGGCCTTGCCCTCGCCGGTGGCCAGCAGCACCAGGTGGCGGGCCTCCAGGATGGTGCCGATGCCCTGGGTGATGACGTGGTGCGGCACCTGCTCGATGTCGTTGTCGAAGAAGCGGGCGTTGTCCACGCGGGTCTGCTCGGTGAGCGTCTTGATCCGGGTGCGGGAGGCGAGCGAGGAGCACGGCTCGTTGAAGCCGATGTGCCCGTCGGTGCCGATGCCGAGGATCTGGAGGTCCACGCCACCGGCCTCGGCCAGCGCCTTGTCATAGGCCTCGCAGGCGGCCAGGACGTCCTCGGCGGAGCCGTCGGGGCCCATGAAGGCGTCCTCGGAGAGCCCGAGCGGCTCGACGACCTGGCGCAGCACCGTGGAGCGGTACGACTCCGGGTGGCCCGAGGGCAGCCCGACGTACTCGTCCAGCTGGGCGATCCGGGCCCGGGAGGCGTCGACCGAACCGGCCAGGACCTGGGCGGTCAGGGCGTCGTAGATGGGCAGCGGAGTCGAGCCCGTGGCCACGCCGAGCAGCGCGTCGGGCTTGCGGCGCAGGAGGTCGGCGATGCCGTCCGCGATGAGTTCCCCGCCCGCCTTGGCGTCCTTGACGATGACAACTTCCACGCTGTGCCTGCCGATCTGGTGAGGGGCTGGTGAGGGACCGTGTGGTATAGACCAATCTAAGGACAAATCTAGCAGAGGAGGGGCCTTCCCCTCTTGCCGTTCCGCCCCCCGGACGCCCCCGCCGTCCATCGTCGGCCGCCCCGCTCCCCCCGGCCACTCGAACCCCGGGGGCCGCACGGGAGGGCTCGTGGAGGCGGCGCGCGGGGGAGGGGCCCCTGGGGTCCCCGTAAGGCCGGAGAAGGCGCGACCGGGGCCCTGCGGCCCCTCCGGAGGGCCTGCGGCCCAGGAGGTCGGGCCCTCCCGCCGACCGGCCCCGGGCCCCGCCCGTCCGGTCACCGGCCCCGGAAACACCCGCGGGCCGCGGCGCCCGACGGGACCCTCAGCCCGTCCGGCACCGCAGCCCGGAGTTTGCTCCGGCCGGGGGTGTGCGGTCCCTCGGCCGTCATGGGAGGTCTCGGCGCGGTCAGGGCAGAGAGCGCCGGGTACCTCGTTCCGTCCTCCTGTGCGGGGAGGACGGAGGCTCTGATGCGTTCATTGTGGACTAGACCATTCTTGTCTGTCCATCCACAGGAGCGCGGTCTTTCCCGGCCCATCCTCCAGCACGGGGCCCGGGAGATCCAGGTTCACCGCCCGTTTGCTCCACGGGTACGCTCGCACCGTGCCCTCCATGAACGACCTCGTGCGCCAGCACACCGCCCTGAGCGACTCCGACCTCGAGTGGCTCCACCTGCTGGTGTCGGAGTGGCAGCTGCTCTCCGACCTCTCCTTCGCCGACCTCGTCCTGTGGGTGCCCACCCTCGACGGCACGCGGTACGTCTCCGTCGCCCAGATGCGGCCGAACACCGGCCCCACCTCCTACCAGGACGACATGGTCGGACATCTGGTGCCGCGCGGCCGGCGCCCGCTCCTCGACGCCGCCCTCGACGAGGGCCGGATCGTCCGCGAGGGGGACCCGGAGTGGCGCGAGGAGGTGCCCGTGAGGGTCGAGTCCATCCCCGTGCGGAGGGAGGGCCGGGTCCTCGGCGTCATCGCCCGCAACACCAATCTGCTCACCGTCCGCACCCCCTCCCGGCTGGAGCTGACCTACCTCCAGTCGGCCTCCGACCTCGCGCAGATGATCGCCGCCGGAACCTTCCCCTTCCCCGGCGAGCAGGTCGACATGGACTCCTCGCCCCGGGCGGGCGACGGACTCGTCCGCATGGACGCCGAGGGCATCGTCCAGTACGCCTCGCCCAACGCCCTCTCCGCGTACCACCGGCTCGGCCTCGCCGCCGACCTGGTCGGCCAGCACCTCGGCCAGATCACGGCCGAACTGGCCCCCTCCCGGGGCCCGGTGGACGAGGCGCTGGTCACGCTGGCCTCGGGGTACGCGCCCCGTGAGTTCGAGGTCGAGGGCAACAGCGGGGTGATCCAGCTGCGGGCCATCCCGCTCAAGCCCAAGGGCACCCGGATCGGTTCGCTCGTCCTGCTCCGGGACGTCACCGAACTGCGCCGCCGCGAGCGCGAGTTGATCACCAAGGACGCCACCATCCGGGAGATCCACCACCGGGTGAAGAACAACCTCCAGACGGTGGCGGCCCTGTTGCGCCTCCAGTCGCGCCGGATGGACTCGGCCCAGGGCCGAGAGGCCCTCGACGAGGCCGTGCGGCGCGTCGGTTCGATCGCGATCGTCCATGAGACGCTGTCTCAGAACCTGGACGAGCGCGTCGAGTTCGACGAGATCGCCGACCGGGTGATCGCGATGGTCGCCGAGATCTCCCCGGGCCCGATCAGCTGCCGACGGAACGGGCGTTTCGGCATTCTCGACGCCGAGGTGGCGACCCCGCTCTCCATGGTCCTCACCGAGATCCTGCAGAACGCCCTGGAGCACGCGTTCGCGCCCGGGGACGAGGGCGCCGTCGAAGTCACCGCCGTACGGGGTGAGTCCAGGGCCGACGCCCGGCTTCTGATCACCGTTCAGGACGACGGTCGGGGACTGCCCGAGGGATTCGACCCCAAGCGCGCCGGAAATCTCGGTCTGCAGATCGTACGAACCCTGGTGGAAGGGGAGTTGGGCGGTTCCTTCGACATGCTGCCGGGTTCCGGACGCGGCACGAAGGTCGTTCTCGACATTCCCGTGCGCCCGCAGAAGTGAGACGAGCGATCAAGTGACCGCCCGTGACGGAGAGTTCCGTCACGGGCGGTGAAGTTCTGGTCACCGAAAACCGGTCGGTGAAAAGCAGCGAGCCCCGGACCGAATTCACTTCGGTCCGGGGCTCGAATGCTGTGTGGGTTAATGCTGCGCGCTGCGGCTCAAGTGCGGTGAATGCATACGCGATGTATGCGCCGCTCGCCTCAGGCTGTCGGTGGGCGTCAGGCGCTGGCGTTACGCGCCCGGTTGCGAGCGGCACGGCGCTTCATCGCGCGGCGCTCGTCCTCGCTGAGGCCACCCCAGACGCCGGAGTCCTGGCCGGACTCGAGCGCCCACTGCAGGCACTGCTCCATGACGGGGCAGCGGCGGCAGACGGCCTTGGCTTCCTCGATCTGCAGCAGCGCAGGACCGGTGTTGCCGATGGGGAAGAACAGCTCGGGGTCTTCCTCACGACAAACGGCGTTGTGACGCCAGTCCATGGCTGCTACCTCTCTTGGTATTACGTGCGGATTGCTTGTGAATGTGAACGCTTTCACGAATCCCCCCGCAAGGGAAGGGCCGACTGCCAGGTGAACTGGTGTGGTCCTAAGACTTGAGGAGGGGTTCTGGCTCTCAGTGGAGGCTGGTGTTGCGGGCCGTCCCGATCGCCAAGAAGAGACTCGCAAACCTCGGCAGCGGATACAACCCCTTCCGGAAAGTTTTTTTTGATTCCTCGGTGTCGGCTAGGTCACAGCCGTACTTCTAAGGGGTGGATGCGCGCCTAAACGTTCGAGTGAAAGGACTTTGGGCCCTTCCACTCACACAATCACACGCAGTGCATGGCGTACGCCTGTGAACGTCACGCTCGTACGCAGTCCCAGGTGGTCTCCGTCCATCTGGAGGGGGAGCGGGACCTTCGAATGCAAGGTGAAGTCGGTGAGGTCGTGCAGCGTCACGGCGTGCTTGCCGCGAGGGCCCCGTTCCGGGGTGGAAGTGAGCAGCTGGGTGGCGTATCGGGCCACCGCCGGAGTGGACAGACGGCGCAGTCCGAGCACGTCGAGCGCGGTTTCGAAGGAAGCCTCCGGGGACGCGTACACCGGGCGATTGCCCAGGTAGGTCCAGGGGGAGGTGTTGCAGATTATGGAGAGGACCAGGTCCTCGACCGGCTCCGTGCCGGGGCGCTCCAGGGTGATCGTCCCGTGCCTGCGGTTCGGCTCCTCCAGGAACTGCCGCACCACCTGGCGGATGTAGAGCGCGTGCGTCGATCTCTTTCCGCGTTCCCGCTGCTGTTCGACCCGGCCGATGACGCTCGCGTCGAATCCGAGGCCGGCGCAGAAGGTGAACCAGCGGGAGGGGACGGACTCGTCGTCCGTGCCGGGCGTTCCCGAGGCGAGCCCGAGGCTCACCGTCCGTGCCCGTCGCTCACGCAGCGCGTCCAGCAGGGCGCCGGTGGCCTCCACGGCGTCGTTCGGCAGTCCGAGGGCGCGGGCGAAGACGTTCGTCGAGCCGCCGGGGACGACCGCGAGGCTCGGGAGCCGGTCCGGATCGGGCCCGCCGTGCAGCAGTCCGTTGACGACCTCGTTCACCGTGCCGTCGCCGCCGAGCGCCACCACGAGGTCGATGTTCCCGGAGTCGGCGGCCCGTCTGCCCAGGTCGCGCGCGTGCCCCCGGTACTCGGTGGTGATCGCCTCCAGCTTCATCTCGCTCGCGAGCGCGTGGATGAGTACGTCACGGGTGCGGGCACTGGTGGTGGTGGCTGCCGGATTGACCACGAGAAGTGCGCGCATGAGCGCCAGGGTACCTACCCGGCGGTACCGGTCCCAGCCCGGCCCGATCCGTGGACGCCCTCGCCCGGTCTCCGCCGCCCGGCGGCGGCCCCGCTACCCTGCCCTGTATGAGCAGCACGGAGCAGACCCACCGACCTTCCCGCGTCACCGCCGCCGCGGCCGTGGCGGGCGCCGAGGGCGCCGGGCTCGTCGGCGGGGGCCTCTTCCTGCTGGCGCACGCCCTGACCTCGGACTCCGGCGACCTGCCCGGCGGCATCGTGGGCGCCCTGACCGTCGTCGCGCTCGGCCTGATCCCGCTCGTCGCGGCCCGTGGACTGTGGCTGCTCCGGTCCTGGAGCCGGGGCCCGGCCGTGATCACCCAGCTCCTCGCCCTGCCGGTCGCCTGGCAGATGCTCCAGACCCCGGGGGTGATCCCGGCCGGGATCGTCGTCGCCGCCCTGGCCGTCACCGGTCTGGTCCTTCTGGTGAGCCGGTCCACCACCGCGTCCCTCGGCATCCGCCGCCCCGGCCAGGACACCGCGTAACTGTCCGGCGGCAAGGCGGCAAGGCGGCAAGGCGGCAAGGCGAGGCCGGCAGGTCTGGGGCCGGTACCGGGGTGCGCACCCGACGGGTCCATCGGGTCCGGCCGGTGCGCCGGACCCGGCCTTCGGTGCGCGGCCCCGCCGGTGAGCGGGAGCCGCCCCGTCCTACTCCTCCACCAGAAGCTTCTCCCGCAGTTGTGCCAGGGTCCGCGCGAGCAGCCGGGAGACGTGCATCTGGGAGATGCCCACCTCCTGCGCGATCTGCGACTGGGTCATGTTCCCGAAGAAGCGCAGCAGCAGGATCCGCTTCTCCCGAGGGGGCAGGTCCTCCAGGAGCGGCTTCAGGGACTCCCGGTACTCGACACCCTCCAGGGCCTCGTCCTCGGAACCGAGCGTGTCCGCGACCGCGGGCGACTCGTCGTCCGTGTCGGGCACGTCCAGGGAGAGCGTCGAGTAGGCGTTCGCCGACTCAAGGCCCTCCAGGACCTCCTCCTCCGAGATCCCCAGCCGCTCCGCCAGCTCGTGCACGGTCGGCGAGCGGCCGTGCTGCTGGGAGAGCTCCGCGGTCGCCGTGGTCAGCGAGAGCCGCAGCTCCTGGAGGCGGCGCGGCACCCGGACCGCCCAGCCCTTGTCGCGGAAGTGCCGTTTGATCTCCCCGACGACCGTCGGGGTCGCGTACGTGGAGAACTCGACACCGCGCTCCGGGTCGAACCGGTCGACCGACTTGATCAGGCCGATCGTGGCCACTTGTGTCAGGTCGTCCAGCGGCTCGCCCCGGTTGCGGAAGCGCCGGGCCAGGTGCTCCACCAGCGGCAGGTGCATCCGGACCAGCCGGTTGCGCAGCTCCGCCTTCTCGGGGGAGCCCTCCGGCAGCTCGCGCAGGGTGACGAAGAGGGCGCGGGCGCCGCTCCGGTCGTGCCGGTCCCGGGCGGCGGGGGCGGCGGAGCCGTCGGCGTCGTCGCCCTCCTCGGCGTCGTCACCGTCCTCCGTCTTCTCCGCCGGGGTGCCCGTCTCCCGCGCCGGTTCCGCGTCCGCGGGGGCCCGCGGGACCTCGGAGACGCCCGGTGTCTCGGGAACCTCGTGGTGCTGCTCGTGCTCGCTCATCTGGTCCGCCCGCTCCGTAGCGACCTCATGCGGCCGCGCCTGCTGCTCAGGGATGCCGGCCGTCGCGTCCCCGCTCCTCACGCCGGGCCTGGCCCCGCGCCGCGCTGTTTGTAGAGGCTGATCGAGACCGTGCGGTCCTCCGCCACCGACGACTCCACCTTCCCGGCCAGTGCCGAGAGCACCGTCCAGGCGAAGGTGTCCCGCTCGGGCGCACGGCCGTCCGTCGTCGGGGCGGAGACCGTCACGTCGAGGGCGTCGTCGACCAGCCGGAAGACACAGCTGAGGACGGACCCCGGCACGGCCTGCTGGAGCAGGATGGCGCAGGCCTCGTCGACGGCGATCCGCAGGTCCTCGATCTCGTCGAGGGTGAAGTCCAAGCGCGCCGCGAGACCGGCCGTGGCCGTACGCAGCACGGACAGATAGGCACCCGCAGCGGGCAGCCGGACTTCCACGAAGTCCTGGGTCCCGGGTTCGCCTGTGATCTGGGACACCCTCACCTCCAAGGTGGCACAAGCTCATTCGGGGTCCGGGGAAAGGGCCCCCGAACCGGGCGGTACGCAGGGGCTGCGCAGTCCGCCGTGACGCTATCGCGATCCGTCCCGCCGTGTCGCCGTGAGCCCCGCCTCCCCCTGTGACCGGCCATCACCCATGGTAGGCCCATGGGTGCGGACGGTGGGCGGAGGCCTGTGGAAAACCGGAAACGGGCGACCGGCGGAGGGGTGACGTACCCAGCCCGGAGCCGGGCGAACCTTCGGAGCCCGGAATCACCGGAGGCCGTGCGGCCGTGATCCCGGGTGGTACGGCTCCGATCCCGGGCGGTACGGCCCCGGTCGCGCCGGGAACGACCGGCCCGGCGGCCCTCCGGGCCCACCGACCGGCTCCCCGGGCCCACCGACCGGTTTTCCGGACCTGCCCCGGGCCGCCCACCGGCTCCTGGACCGGTCCCGGCCCGGGAGCGACCGGCCCTGCCAGGGTCCTCGGACTCCGACCGGCCCCGGTACCGCCTCGGCCGGACCGGTCCTCCCCGCCCCGGCGCCGGTCCTTCCCGCCCTCAGACGATCGCGCTGTCGACGAAGCACCAGCGCCAGGACTCGCCCGGCTCGAAGGTCCGCATCACCGGGTGTCCGGTCGCGCCGAAGTGCCCCGTCGCGTGCCGCCCCACGGAGGAGTCGCAGCAGCCGACGTGCCCGCAGCTCAGGCAGAGCCGCAGCTGCACCGGATGCGTCCCGGCGGCCAGGCACTCGGGGCAGGTGGCGGCCAGCGGCGCCGGTTCGGGGCGCGGCATTTCGGCAACGTGCGGGCACTCGCTCATGATGGCCAGGTTACGTTGCGGCACGGGACAAGGACGGGCATGGACGCACTGCAGCTGGTGGCACTGGTGGCGGCGAGCGCCGCGGTCGCGGGGCTCGCGCGCAGGACCCCGGTGCCCGCGCCGCTGCTCCTGGTCGCGGTCGGCCTCGCCGCCTCGTACGTCCCGGGGGTGCCCGACTACACCCTCGACCCGCACATCGTGCTGCCGCTGATCCTGCCCCCGCTCCTCTACACCGCCGCCGTCGACTCCTCGTACCTCGACCTGCGGGCCAACGTCCGGCCCGTCGCGCTGCTCTCCGTCGGGTACGTGCTGTTCGCCACGGTGGCCGTGGGCTGGCTCGCGTACGTCCTCGTCCCCGACCTGCCGCTGACCGCCGCCCTCGTGCTGGGCGCGGTCGTCGCCCCGCCGGACGCGGTCGCCGCCACCGCCATCGCCCGCAAGCTCGGCCTGCCCAACCGCATCACCACGATCCTCCAGGGCGAGTCCCTGGTGAACGACGCCACCGCCATCACCGCGTACAAGGTCGCCCTCGCGGCGGCCGTCGGCGAGGGCGTGAGCTGGGCCGGAGGTCTCGGCGAGTTCGCCCTCGCGGCCCTCGGCGGCATCGGTGTCGGCCTGGTCCTCATGCTCCCGATCCACTGGCTGCGCCGGAACCTGGGCGACTCCCTCCTCCAGAACACCCTCTCCCTCCTCATCCCCTTCGTCGCCTACGCGGCGGCCGAGGAGGTCGGCGCCTCCGGGGTCCTCGCCGTCGTCGTGGTCGGCCTCTTCCTGGGCCACCGCGCCTGGCAGGTCGACTTCGCGACCCGGCTCCAGGAGGAGGCGGTGTGGAAGATGGTCGCCTTCGTCCTGGAGTCCGCCGTCTTCGCGCTGATCGGCCTCCAGCTGCCGTACGTCGTCCAGAGCCTCGGGCAGTACGGCGTCGGCGAGGCGGCGGGATACGCGGCGGGAGTCTTCGTCGCGGTGGTCCTCGTCCGCTTCGTCTGGGTCTACCCGGCGACTTTCCTGCCCCGGCTCTCCGCCCGCGTCCGGGAACGCGAGCCGGGGGTGGACTGGCGGGCTCCGCTCGTCGTCGGCTGGGCGGGTATGCGCGGGGTGGTCTCCCTCGCCATCGCCTTCTCCATCCCGGTCGCCGTGGCCGGGGAGGAGTTCCCGGCCCGCAACCTCGTCCTCTTCCTCACCTTCACCACCGTCATCGGCACGCTCGTGGTGCAGGGCCTCACCCTGCCGCCCCTCATCCGCCTCCTGAAGCTGCCCGGCCGGGACCGGTACGCGGAGACCCTCGCGGAGGCACAGGCCCAGAGCGAGGCCTCGCAGGCCGCCGAGGAACGTCTCGACGCGCTCCTCGCCGACGAGCGCAACGCCCTGCCGCAGCCCCTCGCCGACCGGCTGCGGACCGTCCTCGAACGGCGCCGCAACGCGGTCTGGGAACGGCTCGGCGCCGTCAACGCCGTCACCGGGGAGACCGTGGACGACACCTACCGGAGACTCTCGCGGGAGATGATCGACGCCGAGCGCGAGGTATTCGTACAACTGCGCGATGCGCGCCGGATCGACGACGAGATGATGCGCACCCTGCTCCGCAGGCTCGATCTGGAGGAGGCCGCCGCCTACCGCGAGGAACTCGACGACTGAGAGCCGGGTTCAGCCCCCGCCGGGACCCGCGGGACCCCCGTCCTGCCGGTCCGGGGCGCCCGTCACCACCGCCGCGAGCCGGGTGCCCGCCGGGAAAGCGCCCTCCTCCGCGAGGACCGTCAGGCCGTACAGCATTTTGGCCACATAGAGCCGCTCGATGGCGAGTCCGTGCCGTTCCTCGAAGTCACGTGCGAACGCTTCGAGGGCGGGGGACGTGCGCGCGTAGCCCCCGCCGTGGAACCGCTCGTCCAGCGTCCAGTCGCCGCGCGGCCCGCCGAACGCCGCCTCCTGGAGCGCGCGGACCTCCCCGCCCAGGAAGCCGCCTTTGAGGACCGGGACGCCGAGGGCCCGCTGCCCGGCGCGGAGCCCGGCCGCGAGACCCGCGAGGGTGCCGCCCGTGCCGCAGGCCACCGCGACCGTGTCGGCCGCTCCGGCGAGCTCCCGGCCCAGCTCCACGCACCCCCGGACCGCGAGCGCGTTGCTGCCGCCCTCCGGCACCACGTACGTGTCCCCCGGGGCCCGCTCCAGGAGCCCCGCGAGGACCACCGGGTCGTTCTTCGCGCGGTACGTGGCCCGGTCCACGAACTCCAGCCGCATCCCGTCCGCCGCGCACCGCGCGAGCGAGGGGTTGAGCGGGCGCCCGGCCAGCTCGTCGCCGCGCACGATCCCGACCGTGGGGAAGCCGAGCAGTCGCCCGGCGGCGGCCGTCGCCCGCAGATGGTTCGAGTACGCGCCGCCGAAGGTCAGCACCGGCCGCCCGCCCGCCGCGACCAGGTTGAGCGCGAGTTTGCGCCACTTGTTGCCCGGCAGGTCGGGGTGGATGAGGTCCTCCCGCTTGAGCAGCAGGGTGAGCCCGCGCCGGGTGAAGCGCGCGTCCGCCACCGGTTCCAGGGGCGAGGGGAGCCGGGGCCGCAGACGGGAGAGGTCGAGCGCGTTCACCGGGCCATTGTCCCGGCCCACGCGCGCGCGTACGGACCGGGACGCCCGCGTACGCGGGACGGCCGGGCGCCGATCGGGGACGTCCACGCCCCGGTCGGCGCCCGGGACGCCCCGCGTACGGGTGTGCGCGGGCCCGTCCGCCCATCCGTGGACCGGTGCGTGCGCGTGCGCGTGGGCCGGGTCCGCGCGGTCCCGCTAGCGCAGCACCTCGGCGACGCGCTCCCGCATCGAGGCCATCGTGAACCCCTTCGGGTCGATCTTCCCCGGCTGCCACTCCAGGTGCCCGATGACCGAGCGGTGCGACCAGCCGTGCACCCGGCACACCGCCGCGGCCGCCTTCGCGATGGCCTCCAGCTGGACCTTGGGCCACGGGTCCTTGCCGTCCCCGAGGTTCTCGCACTCGAAGCCGTAGAAGTACCGGTTGCCGTCGGTGGTGGCGTCGTCGTCCGCGGGCAGCCCCTGCTCGGCGACCACCGCCCGGAGCACGTCGGCGTCACCGAGCCCCGCGTGGTTGGCCCGTCCGAACCCGACCAGGTGGACCGTGCCGTCCTTGGCGATCACGCCGTGGCAGAGCGGCCCCGGCAGGGACTCGTAGCCGTCCCGGCAGATCCGGACGGTGTTCGCGGTGCCGCTGGTCACGGTGTGGTGGATCATCACGCCGTGCACCGGCCCCCAGGGACCCTTGCTGTTGCGGTTGTGGGTGGACCAGTCGCCGACCTGGACGACCGTGAGGCCCTCGGCGCGCAGCGCTTCGAGGAACCTGCTCGCGGACATGGGTGCGGACATGACCGACTCCCTTCGGAGAACGGGTGGCTTCCGGGATGACCGGAACTTCCGGAGTACCGGATTCCGTCAATCCGCCGCCAACCGTTCGGACCGTGTGCGAGCCGATCCGGACAGCTTCCGACGGGACGGCGGGAGCCCGGCTGTTCGGATGGAAATCGAGTGACATGCCCCGAAGATGATCGAACAGTCCCACCCGAACGTGTAATGGCGGCGGCACACTCCGTGCTGAAAGGCTTCGTCTCGCAAGTCAGTCATACGAGAGGGAGTTCCATGTCCGTTGGTTCGGTTGGCGACGAGGTCCTCGTGGAGCAGGCGCCGCAGCAGAGTCTCGGCACCGCCGCCGCGCGGAACCTCGCCACGACCACCAAGTCGGCGCCCCAGATGCAGGAGATCACCTCCCGGTGGCTGCTGCGGGCACTGCCGTGGGTCCAGGTGCAGGGCGGTACGTACCGGGTGAACCGCAGGCTCAGCTACTCCGTGGGCGACGGCCGCGTCACCTTCGTCCAGACCGGAGAGCGCGTCGCGGTCATCCCCGCCGAACTCGCCGAGCTCCCCGCCCTGCGCGGATTCGAGGACGAGGAGGCGCTGGCCGAACTGGCGTCCCGCTGCCGCCAGCGGGAGTACGCGGCGGGCGAGGTGATCGCCGTCGCGGGCCAGCCGGCCGACCGGGTCCACCTCCTCGCCCACGGCCGCGTCGAGCAGATCGGCGAGGGGCCGTACGGGGACGAGGCCGTCGTCGGAGTCCTCGCCGACGGCGCCCACTTCGGCGACGACTCCCTCGTCGACGCGGACGCCGGGTGGGAGTGGACCGCCCGCGCCGCCACCGCCTGCACCGTCCTGGAACTCACCCGGGACGACGTGCGGAACCTCGCGGACCGCGCCGGTTCCCTCGCCGCGCACCTCGCGTCCGTCGCGGACCGGCCCGAGCAGCGGACCAACACCTACGGCGAGGCCGCGATCGACCTCTCCGCGGGGCACGTCGGCGAGGCCGTCGTCCCGCACACCTTCGTCGACTACGAGGCCTCGCCCCGTGAGTACGAACTGAGCGTCGCCCAGACCGTCCTGAAGGTCCACAGCCGCGTCGCCGACCTCTACAACCAGCCGATGAACCAGACCGAGCACCAGCTGAGGCTCACGGTCGAGGCGCTCCGCGAGCGCCAGGAGCACGAGCTGGTCAACCACCGGGAGTTCGGCCTCCTCGCCAACTGCGACTACGAGCAGCGCATCCAGCCGCACGCGGGCGCTCCCACCCCCGACGACATGGACGAGCTGCTCTCCCGGCGCCGGGGCTCCAAGCTGTTCCTCGCGCACCCCCGGGCCATCGCCGCCTTCGGCCGCGAGCTCAACAAGCGCGGCCTGGTGCCCGAGACGATCGACCTCGACGGCAACCGCATCCCGACCTGGCGCGGTGTCCCGATCTACCCGTGCAACAAGATCCCGGTCTCGGACGCCCGCACGACCTCGATCATCTGTATGCGTACCGGCGAGGCCGACCAGGGCGTGATCGGTCTGCACCAGACCGGCCTGCCGGACGAGATCGAGCCCGGCCTCTCCGTCCGCTTCATGGGCATGGACGAGCAGGCGATCATCTCGTACCTGGTCACCACCTACTACTCGGCGGCGGTCCTCGTCCCGGACGCGCTCGGTGTCCTGGAGAACGTCGAGGTCGGGCGCTGGGGCTGAGCCGACGGCGTCCGAGAGCGGGGGCCGAACCCTCCCGCCCACGGACGCCGGGCCCGTCACCCGCAGCACCGCCCCGGAGAATACGAAGGAAGTGACCGTGACCATGGCCAGCGCGGATGCCGTCACCGACGGTCAGGGGGCCGTGCGGCTCCTGGACCGGACACGGACCGCTGTCAATCCCTCATTGCGCTCGACCGTCGAGACCCTGCCCGGGTCCATGCGGCGGGTCGCGATGTACCACTTCGGCTGGGAGCACGCCGACGGAACACCGGCCGCCGAGCAGCCCGGCAAGGCCATCAGGCCCGCCCTGGTCCTCGCCGCGGCCCGCGCCCTCGGCGCCGAGGAGGGCCTGGCGGTGAAGGCGGCCGCCGCCGTCGAGCTGGCGCACAACTTCACGCTGCTCCACGACGACATCGTCGACGAGGACGTGACCCGCAGGCACCGCCCCACCGCCTGGACCGTCTTCGGTGTCCCCGACGCGCTGATCGCCGGTGACGCGATGAACGCGCTCGCGCTGCGGCTGCTCGTCGAGGACCCGCACCCCGCCTCGGCCGCCGCCGCCGCCCGGCTCGCGGCCTGTGTCATCGAGCTCTGCGCCGGACAGCAGGCGGACTGCGCCCTCGAACGGCGCGCCCCGGGCGAGGTCACCCTCGACGAGGTCCTGGCGATGGCCACCGCCAAGACGGGCGCCCTCCTCGGTGCCTCCTGCGCCATCGGCGCGCTCTACGCGGGCGCGGGCGAGGAGGAGGTGACGGCGCTCGACGCCTTCGGCCGGGAATCCGGTCTCGCCTTCCAGCTGATCGACGACCTCATCGGCATCTGGGGCGACCCCGACCGTACGGGGAAGCCCGCCGGGGCCGATCTGGTGGCCCACAAGAAGTCACTGCCCGTGGTGGCCGCGCTCACCTCGGGCACCCGGGCGGGGGAAGAGCTGGCGGAGATCTACGCCCGCCCGGTCCTGGACGAGGCGGCGGTGCGGGCGGCGGCGGACGCCGTGGAGCGGGCCGGTGGGCGCGACTGGGCGCAGGCCCAGGCCGCCGAGCGGATGGGCCGGGCCGTCGAGTACCTGGCGCGGGCGGTCCCGGACCCGGCGGCCGCGGGCGATCTGCTGGCCCTGGCGGAGTTCGTCACCCGCCGCACCCGCTGAGCGCCCGCCGTACCGTCCGAGCAACCCGGCGCCCGGCGGGCTTGCCGGGCACTCCCCGGGTCCCGGGGCTCAGGACTCCGGGACCAGCCGGGCCACGACGGTCCCGATGAGCTCGTCGAGGTCCCGCTCGCCGTGCAGGTCCGGGACGGTGAAGTGGTCGAACAGCAGCCCCGTGAGGGCGAAGTAGAGCAGCCGGACCGTGTCCGCGTCGCCGGGCATACCCGCGTCGAGGTGGATACGGACGTTCAGATCCAGGTCGGAGCGGAGCACCTTGGTGAGCCGGGTGCGCAGCTCCGGCCGTCGTACGGACTCCAGGCGCAGCTCGAAGAGGCCCAGATAGCAGGTGCGTTCGGCGGAGAGCCGCCGGGCCATCCAGCGCATCAGCTCGCCGACCAGCTCCTTGCCGGGGGCGGGGAGCAGCGCGGTGTCGATCGCGCCGGGCGGCGGGGTCAGCCGTACGAAGATCCGGTCGGCGACCTGGGAGAGCAACTGGTCCCGGTCGTCGAAGTAGTTGGACGAGGTGCCCGTGGGGACCCCCGCTCGGGCGTCGACCGCCCGGAAGGTCAGCCCGCGGGCACCTTCGTCCGCCAGTGCCTCGATCGCGGCGTCGAGCAGGGCCGTACGCCGTTCGGGGTTCCTCGCCATGTATGCGTACTCCTCGTCGGGAAAAGGGACTTGGGAAGGGAGTCCCCGGAAATGGGCCTTGCGCAACCACTACAGGTGAAGCACTATAGCTGTCGTGGTTGCGGACGCGGCCATGCTCCCCCGAGGAAGAGGACCGGTTTGCGCAAGCTCACCTACTACATCGCCTGCACCATCGACGGCTTCATCGGTGACCCCGAGGGCGATGCCACGTCCATGTTCAAATACGTGGACCCCGCGTACCTGGGTTTCATGGGCGCCGAATACCCCGAGACCATCCCCACGCAGGGCCGGGAGGCCTTCGGGATCGACGCCGACAGCAAGCACTTCGACACCGTCGTCCAGGGGATGCGGTCGTACCGGCTCGCCCTCGACATCGGGGTCACCAGCCCGTACAACCATCTGCGCGAGTTCGTCGCCACCCGCTCGCTGGCCGAGTCGCCGCACCCGAACGTGGAACTGATCGCCGACGACCTCGTCGGCCGCATCCGCGAGCTCAAGGCGGAGGACAGTCCCCTGGGCATCTACCTCTGCGGTGGCTCCGTCATCGCCGGGGAGCTCATCGAGGAGATCGACGAGCTGGTCATCAAGACCTATCCCCAGGTCTACGGCACCGGACTGCCCATGTTCGGCGCGGGCTTCGAGCCCCGCGACTTCGAACTCGGCGAGGTGCGCGCCTTCGACAACGGCGTGCTCGTCCGCACGTACACCAGGAAGCGCTGATCCGGCGCGCGACGGGGGCGCGGAAGCGACGTCCCCGCACGTGACCGGCACAAACGGCGAGACCGGGAGAAGTCCGGCCACCAGGCGGCCGGGCGCGCGCCGGAGCCGGTCATACCGCTACAGTCCGCGCATGTCATCGGAGTCGTCGGAATCGACGGAAATCTGGACCGGCTGGTACCGGGACCGCAGCGGCGCGGAAGCGATCGTCATCACGGCCGACGGGCGGCAGGTCGCCACCCGGATCAGGGGAGTCGAGTACAAGGGCGAGGGCTTCGCCTCGCTCACCGCACCGGAGGACGGCGACCGCCCCCTCACCGGCTGCGTCCTGGAGTGGGACCTGTCCCTTCCCGTCGCCCTGGACGGCACGTCCCAACCCGCCACGCTGAGCTGCCTCCTGGCGCTCGGTGAGCGCGCGGACCTCAGCCTGACCCTGCACTACGGCGGGACCGCCTTCGAGTCGTGCGTTGCCGGGGGCGACTTCGAGGGGGCGCTCGGCCGGGTCCGCAGCCAGCTCCCGGAGGGCGCGGACTTCACCCGGAGGCTGCTGCGGGCGGCCTGAGGGCCGTACGGCCGCACCCCGGGCGGGGCGCGGTGCGGGCGGGGCCACGGCGCCCGCGTACGACGACGACGGCGGCGCCCCGGGGAGGGGGCGCCGCCGCTTCGTGCCGGTGACCTGTTCCGGCCAGCCCTAGCCGGTTCTTGTCAGTTCTAGACCGTTCTGGTCAACGCTGGTCGGCACTGGTCAGCATTGGTCAGCATTGGTCAGTTCTTGAAGGCGGAAGCGAGCCCGTAGCGCCACAGCTGGTCGACGCGGGCGCGCTCCGTCGCGTTCGGCTGCGCGTTCTGGCAGGAGGTGCCGGGGCCGCCGCCCGACATCAGCTCGCTGCACGGGCCGCTGTAGCGGTCCGGCAGCCCGAGGACGTGCCCGGTCTCGTGGGCGGTCACACGGGTCGAGTTGTACTGCTGGTTCTGCCGGTAGTCGAGGAAGATGTAGCCGTTGCCGTGGCCGTCGGTGCTCGCGTACGAACCACGGGAGTCGTTGCCCTCGTAGTACGTGAAGTCCGGGTTGCCGCCCTCGACGAGACGGACGTTCACCACCGAGCTGTTCCATATCTGGGTCGAGCGCGCGATCTGGGTGCGGAAGCTCGGCGCGTTGGCGGCGCTGTAGACGACGGTGACGGCCGCCGCGCCGGGAGTGGCGGCGCGCTTCTCGGCCACCGACTTCACGACGGCGTCGAAGAACGCCTGGTTGGCCTTGGCCTCGGCGGCCGAACCGGCGTACGCGACGACGGACCTGTCCACCTTCACGGTGTCCGCGGCGGACGCCGGGGCCGCGCCGAGGGTGGCGGCGAGACCGAGACCGAGGGTGGCGGTCAGTACGGAGGTGAGGACCTTGGGGTGACTCATGGGGGGCTCCTCGTGTTGGGGTCGGGAGCGAGTGTGGAGCGCGCCGGGGGCCGCGCGGATGATGTCAACCGCTGATAGCCCCACCGCATCACCTGCACAACTCCTCCTCAACTACCTTGAAATCCAAGGTGATTGAGCGGTTCCGGGTATCTGGTGCGACTCAGGGAGCCGCCCTACCCTCGGGGCATGGAGCTGGAGGTGAGACACCTGCGCGCGCTCTGCGCCATCGCGGACACGGGCAGCCTGCACAAGGCGGCCCGCCAACTGGGCATGACGCAGCCCTCGTTGACCACCCAGCTGCGCCGCATCGAGAACTCCCTGGGCGCCGAACTCTTCTCCCGGGGCCGGACCGGCTGCCGCCCCACCCCCCTCGGCCGCTCCCTGCTCAGCCGGGCCCGCCCGCTCGTCGCCGACATGGCCGAACTCGTCGCCGAGACCCGCGCGGCCGCCGCCCGCGCCGAAGGGCCGGGACTGCGCGTCGGCTCCACCGCCAGCCGGGCGCTCCCCGGCTGGCTCCGGCGGCTCCGCCAGCGGCTGCCGGGTACCGAGGTCGGCCTCCGGATGGACGTCTCCGCGAACGTGCTGCTGCGCACGGTCGCCGCGGGCGGGCTCGACGTGGCGTTCGTGCACGAGGTGGAGGGCAGTCCGTTACGGGTCCCCGAGGGCATCGAGGGGAGGGTGCTGGTCGACCGGGAACCGCAGTTCATCTCCATGGCCCGCCACCACCCGGCCGCCGCCGGGCCCGTCGTGGACCTCACCGACCTGGCCACCGACCACTGGATGGTCGACCCGACCGTGGACGGCGAATGGGACGGCCTGCGCAGGGTCCTCGGCGCGGCGGGCATCGATCCGCCGCTGCTGCACGGCGACTACCACACGGCCGCGTCGATGGTCGTCCTCGGCGAGGCCGTCGCCCCCTGCCAGCCCACCTCGGGCCCCCGCGAGGACATGGCCATCCGGCCCCTGCGCGGCGACCCGCTGGCGGTCCGCCTGGTGCTGTACGCGCGCCCGGGAGCCCCGCTGGACATCCTGTACGGGGAACTCGCCGCCGCCTACCGGGAAGTGGCGCTGCGCGCGGCCCCGTACCGGGACTGGCTCCGCCGGCAGGGGACGGCGGCGGGCGGCTGGGCGGGACCGTGCATGATGACGGCATGACCGCATCCCCACCGCCCCCGGTACGTCACGCGCGCCCGGAGGACCTGGCACGCGTCGTGGAACTCGTACGGGAGCACACGGCGTTCGAACGGTCGGCACCCCCGCCGCCCGACCTCGGCGACCGCCTGGCGGGCCTCCTCTTCGGCACCCCGGCCCCGCGCCTCGTCTGCCTGGTGGCGACCGCCGGGGACACGATCGCGGGCTACGCGACCTGCGCCCCGGAGATCTCGACCTGGGACGGCGCGGAGTACCTCCACATGGACTGCCTCTACCTCACCGAGGCCGCCCGCGGCCACGGCCTGGGCCGCTCCCTGATGACGGCGGTCGCCACGGAGGCCACCCGCCGGGGCCTCACGGAGATCCAGTGGCAGACCCCACCCTGGAACGAGAACGCGATCCGCTTCTACGAGACCCTGGGCGCGACCCCGAAGGAGAAGCGCCGCTACACCTGGCGACCGGGGGCCTGAGGCCCGTCCGGGGCGGGCTGTCAGAGGCCCCCTGCTATCGATGTGTCATGGGGTTCTCGGTGCTCGTCGAGGGCGACGCGGGGGGATGGAAGGCCGACCGGGAGGCGCTCACGGAGGCGATCCGCGCCCGCTGGCCGTCCGGAGCGAGGTGCGGAGCGTCATCTGGGAGCTGGAGACCGCGTACGGGTGGGGGGAGGCGCACCTGCACCGGGACGACGGAGGAGGGGCTGGCGGAGCTGGTGAGGGCGGCGGGCTGAAGTCCGGAGCGGTCGCCCCGGCCGCGGGCGGCGCCCGCCGGAAACGACCGCACCCGGGCCGCCGTGGACGCCGTGCTCGGCGGCCTGCGGACCGGGTGCGGGACAAGGGAGGCACCGCGGTCGAAGGGACCGCGGGCCGGAAGGCCTAGGGTCAGGCCTTCTTGGTCTCCCAGAAGATGCGGTCGATCTCGGCGATGAGTTCCAGCGCCTTCTCGCCCGTCTTCGGGTCGGTCGACGCCTTGGCGGCCGAGAGGGCCTTCAGGGTGTCGTTGACCAGCTGGTTGAGCTCGGGGTACTTCTCGAAGTGCGGGGGCTTGAAGTAGTCGCTCCAGAGCACCGAGACGTGGTGCTTGGCGAGCTCCGCGCGCTGCTCCTTGATGACCGTGGCGCGGGCCCGGAAGTGCGGGTCCTCGTTCGCCAGGAACTTCTCCTGGACAGCCTTGACCGACTCGGCCTCGATGCGGGCCTGGGCCGGGTCGTACACGCCGCACGGGAGGTCGCAGTGGGCGCTGACCTTCACCTTGGGGGCAAACAGGCGGGAGAGCATTGAGCCGTCCTTCCTCGTGATCGTCTTCTCAGGTGGGACATTACTCGGTGAGAAGGGCGTTTTCGCGGGCGCCCCCTGGGGCTTAGGTCAAAAGTCCAGGGTCGTCATCGGACTCGTGTACGAGCGGACGAGCCGCCGTACGAGCGGACCGGGAGGTGCCGGATGAGGGAATCGGGGTGGGGGAGGGGCGCCGACGGGGGGCCGCCGTTCGGGGTCGCCGAGGTGACGGGGGTGTCGATGGTGCCCGCGCTGCTCCACGGCGACCGGCTGTTCGTGCACTACGGCGGGCGGCTGCGGCCCGGCTGTGTGGCCGTGCTGCGCCATCCGCTCCAGCAGGACCTGCTCATCGTGAAGCGGCTGGTCGAGCGACGGGACGGAGGCTGGTGGGTGCTGGGGGACAACCCGGCCGCCGAGGGGGACAGCCGGGTCTTCGGAGCCGTACCGCCCGAACTGGTCCTCGGGCGGGTCCGGGCGCGGTACCGGCCGGTGACGCCGGGGCGTCAGCGTTCGGCCGGGGTGACGTTCTCCTGGCTGTTCTCCGCGGTGCGGCCGGTGTCCGCCTCCAGGCGCTTGCGGGCCCGGTAGGCGGCCACGTTGGCGCGGGTCGCGCAGCGGTCCGAGCAGTAGCGGCGGGAGCGGTTGGTGGAGGTGTCCAGGTAGGCGTTGCGGCAGGGCGCCGCCTGGCAGAGGCCGAAGCGGTCCGGGCCGAACTCGGTGAGGTGGAAGGCGAGGCCCATCGCCGAGATCGCCGCGTACCCCGTGGTCGCGTTCGAGGAGTGGTCGGCGAGGTGCATGTGCCACCGGGGGTGGCCCTCCTCGTCGAGGGTCTCGTGCCCGGAGATCTGCGGGCTGACCGGGAACTCCAGGAGCAGGGAGTTCAGCAGGTCCACCGCCCCCGTGTGGTCCCCCTCGTCGGCCATGGTGAAGACCGCCCGCAGCCGGGCCCGCACGGTGCGGAAGCGGGGCAGATCGGCCTCGGTGACCCGGCGGGCCATCTGGCCGGCCGGTCCGAAGAGGTCCCTGAGCACCTCGACGGAGGTCAGCGTGTCCTTGCCACGGGCCGGCTCCTCGGTGTTGACCAGACGCACGGCGAAATCCGAGTAATGGGCCAGTTCCACTTGTAGTCCTTACTTCGGCGGGCTAGTGTCTCGACCGGAAGGGGTAACGGCTGTTTCCCCTTTGAGGGTATTACGAATGTGGGGAGGAACGACGATGACCGGAACCGACTGGGCGGCCTGGCAGCAGAGCTGGGACCGTCAGCAGGAGTGGTACATGCCGGACCGTGAAGAGCGGTTCCGCGTGATGCTCGACATGGTCGAGGCCCTCGTGGGACCGAAGCCCCGTGTCCTCGACCTCGCCTGCGGTACGGGAAGTATCACGGATCGGCTCCTCCAGAGGTTCCCGGAGGCGACCAGTACCGGTGTCGATCTCGACCCGGCCCTCCTCGCCATCGCCGAGGGGTACTTCGCGGACGATCCGCGCGTCACCTTCGTGACCGCCGACCTCAAGGACCCGGAGTGGGCGGGACGGCTGCCCCACGACTCGTACGACGCCGTCCTCACCGCCACCGCCCTGCACTGGCTCCACAGCGGGCCGCTGACCACCCTCTACGGGCAGCTCGCCGGGCTCGTCCGCGACGGCGGGGTCTTCATGAACGCCGACCACATGATCGACGGGACCACTCCCCGCATCAACGCCGCCGAGCGCGCCCAGCGCCATGCCGTCATGGACCGCGCCAAGGCCGGGGGAGCCCTGGACTGGGCCGAATGGTGGGCCCTCGCCGCCGCGGACCCCGTCCTCGCCGGACCCACCGCCCGCCGCTTCGAGATCTACGGCGAGCACGCCGACGGCGACATGCCCGCCCCGCGCTGGCACGCCGACACCCTCCGCACCGCCGGTTTCGGCGAGGCCAGGGCCGTCTGGGCCTCACCCTCCGACACCCTGCTCCTCGCGGTGAAGTAACGGGATCTCCAGGTGGGGGCCGCTCCTCGCGGCGCCGTGGCGGGCCGGGCGGCGGTACGGGCCCGCCCGAGGGGCGGTACGGACAGGCCGAAGGGGCGGCGGTACGGACATGCCGAAGGGGCGGTACGGGAATCCCGTACCGCCCCTTCCGGCTTCTTCCGTCCCCCTGGCCCCTACAGCACCTTGGAGAGGAACGCCTTCGTCCGGTCGTGCTGCGGGTTGCCCAGGACGTCCCTCGGGCTGCCCGACTCGACCACGACTCCGCCGTCCATGAAGACCAGCGAGTCGCCGACCTCACGGGCGAAGCCCATCTCGTGGGTGACGACGATCATCGTCATGCCCGACTCCGCGAGGTCCCGCATGACGTCGAGGACGTCACCCACCAGCTCCGGGTCGAGCGCCGAGGTCGGCTCGTCGAAGAGCATCAGCTTCGGCTCCATCGCCAGCGCGCGGGCGATGGCCACGCGCTGCTGCTGGCCGCCCGAGAGCTGGGCCGGGTAGTTGCCCGTCTTGTCCCGCAGGCCCACCCGGTCGAGCAGCCGCTCGGCGCGCTCCCTGGCCACCGCCTTCGACTCGCCCTTCACCTGGATCGGCGCCTCCATGACATTGGCCAGCGCCGTCATGTGCGGGAAGAGGTTGAAGCGCTGGAAGACCATGCCGATGTCCCGGCGCTGGCGGGCGACCTCGCTGTCCTTCAGCTCGTACAGCTTGTCGCCCTTCTGGCGGTAGCCGACCAGCTGCCCGTCGACCGAGAGACGGCCGCCGTCGACGCGCTCCAGGTGGTTGATGCAGCGCAGGAAGGTCGACTTGCCGGAGCCGGAGGGCCCGACCAGGCAGAAGACCTCGCCGTTGCGGACCTCCAGGTCGATGCCCCGGAGGATGTGGGCCGTGCCGTAGGACTTGTGGACGCCTTCGGCCTTGACCATGGGCTGACCGGTCATCCGGACACCGCCGATCGCTTGAAGGTGGTCAGGTTCGCCGTGATGCGCTGCCACGGGGTGGGCGGCAGGTCACGGATCGAACCGCGGGCGAAACGGCGCTCCAGATAGTACTGGCCGATGCTGAACACGCTGGTCAGCGCGAGGTACCAGATCGAGGCGACGAACAGCATCTCCATCACGGCACCGGCCGTGTTGCCGATGTTCGAGGAGGCCCGCAGCAACTCGGTGTACTGCACGGCCGAGACCAGGGACGAGGTCTTCAGCATGTTGATGAACTCGTTGCCCGTCGGCGGCACGATCACCCGCATGGCCTGCGGGAGCACGATGCGGCCCATGGTCTTCGTCCGGGACATGCCGAGCGCGTGCGCCGCCTCGGTCTGGCCCTCGTCCACCGACTGGATGCCCGCGCGGACGATCTCCGCCATGTAGGCGCCCTCGTTGAGACCGAGGCCCAGCAGCGCCACCATGAACGGCGTCATGACGTCCACGGTCTCGTTCTTGTAGACCGGCCCCAGGTCGATGTACTGGAAGATCAGCGAGAGGTTGAACCACACCAGCAGCTGGACGTAGACCGGGGTGCCGCGGAAGAACCAGATGTAGAGCCAGGCGACCGCGCCGGTCACCGGGTTCTTGGAGAGCCGCATCACCGCGAAGAGGACGCCGAGGACCAGACCGAGGGCCATGGCGGCGACGCTGATGACCACCGTGTTCCAGAGACCGCTGATGATCGACGGGTCGAACACCTTGTCCCACACCGTGTCCCAGATGACGTCGCCCTGGGAGAAGGCGTAGACGAGCCAGCCGAGCAGCGCGACCACCGCGACGGCGCTGACCCAGCGCCCGTAGTGCCGCACCGGTATGGCCTTGATCGCCTCGTACGGGGTGCCCGGGGCACCGGAACCGGCCGGAGCCGCGGCCGGTTCCTTGCTGATCCTGTCAGTCATGACGACTGCCCTTCAGTGGAGCGGGGAGGTCACTTGCCGGCGTTGACGGTGGCCGACGCGACGGCGCTGCCCTCGACGTTCCACTTCTTCAGGACCTGGGCGTACGTGCCGTCCTTGATGATCGCGTCGAGCGCCTCCTTGACGGCGTCGCGCAGCTGGGTGTTCTCCTTCGAGACGCCGATGCCGAAGAGGCCGACGTCGCTCTGGCTGCCGACGACCTCGAAGTCGTTGCCGCCGCCCGAGGTCTTCGCGATGTACGCGGCGACCGGGTAGTCGTTCAGGTCGGCCACGGCGCCACCGGCCTTGACGCGGGTCTGGGCCTCGGCGTCGCTGTCGAAGGCCTGGACCGTCAGCTTCTTGTCGCCGCACTTCGTGGCCTGGGCCTTGAAGGTGTCCTCGTAGATCGTGCCGCGCTGGACGGCGACGGTCTTCCCGCAGAGGTCGTCGAGCGAGTTGATGCCCTGCGGGTTGCCCTTCTTGACCAGCAGGGAGACGCCGGAGCTGAAGTAGTCGACGAAGTCGATGCCCTTGCCGATCTTCTTGCCGTTGTCGTCCAGGCCCTCCTGCCGCTTCTTGTTGTCCGTCATCGAGGACATGATCAGCTGCTGGCGGCCGGTGTAGATCGAGGTGATCAGACCGTCGAAGGTGCCCGAGGTGAACTGGAGCTCGACGCCCAGCTGCTTGCTCAGGGCCTGCGCGATGTCGGGGTCGACACCGACGATCTTCCCGCCCTCGGTGAACTCCATCGGCGCGTACGAGGCGTCCGTGCCGACCTTGATGACACCGGACTTCTGGATGTCCGCCGGGAGCTTGGAGAAGAGCGGCGCGGCGTTCGTGGACGCGGAGCCGCCGCCCTTCGTCGGAGTGGCGGCTCCGCCGTTGTCGGTCTGGTCGCCGCAGGCGGTCAGCAGGACGGAGCCGGCGACCGCGAGGGCGGCGACCGCGGCAAGACGGGACGTGCGGGTCTTGGCGGTCGTACAGCGCGTGGTGCGTGCGGTCATGATCGGGTTCCTCCGGCGTATGAGGGAGTTGCCAGGGAGGCCACGTACGCGTCTTCGATGGTCGTGACCCCGTGTGATTACGGCATCTTGCCATTCGGACCAGCTCAAACAGACGGCCACGGATGTCAAAATCGGGTAACGGGTGACCATCTGACGCCGATGGCCGTGTGCCGCAAGGCCGGACCATCTCCGGTCCGTCCCTCGCGTCACCGGAGGATTTCTCGCCCATCTCGGCATACGGACGACGGGAAGGCCGCCAATCATTCCCGGGTGGCATCTGTCAGGACATCGTGTGACGTGTCGCTCTCCGTCCGCGTCCGGATGCGCTCGGTATGAGTCATGTCACCGAGGAGGTATGGACTCGTCCACGGTGTGGTCCGTCCGGTAAGAAGGATCCTTACACCCCTCATCCGGGGCTCAGGGCGCGTTGTGCGGCGCGCCCGAGCGGCTGCCAGACACGGCGGCCGCGGTGCCTCCCCACCCCTCCTCAACCGGGAGTGGCCACCCTCAAATGAAAAGACCGTAAGGGGTCAACCCAATGGCAGCGGAGATCGTCAATCCTCGCAATGACAGCGGTACGGAAGGGGCTCCCGAAGAGCTCTTCGATCCTGTCTTCGCCCTCCACCGGGGCGGCAAGATGGCCATCCAGGCCACCGTTCCCCTCCGGGACAAGGACGACCTGTCCCTCGCGTACACGCCCGGCGTCGCCAAGGTGTGCACCGCGATCGCCGAGCAGCCCGAGCTGGTCAACGACTACACCTGGAAGTCCCAGGTCGTCGCCGTGGTGACCGACGGGACCGCGGTGCTCGGCCTCGGTGACATCGGCCCGGAGGCCTCCCTCCCGGTCATGGAGGGGAAGGCCATCCTCTTCAAGCAGTTCGGCGGAGTGGACGCGGTCCCGATCGCCCTCGCGACCACCGACACCGACGAGATCGTCGAGACCGTCGTCCGGCTCGCCCCGTCCTTCGGCGGCGTCAACCTGGAGGACATCTCGGCGCCGCGGTGCTTCGAGATCGAGCGCAAGCTCCAGGAGCGCCTCGACATCCCCGTCTTCCACGACGACCAGCACGGCACCGCCATCGTCACCCTCGCCGCTCTCCGCAACGCGGCGAAGCTGACCGGCAGGACCCTCGGTGACCTGCGCGCGGTCATCTCCGGCTCCGGTGCGGCCGGGATCGCCATCGCCAAGTTCCTCCTGGAGGCCGGTCTCGGTGACGTCGCCGTCGCCGACCGCAAGGGCATCGTCAGCCGCGACCGGGACGACCTCACCGACGTCAAGCGCGAGATCGCCGAACTGACGAACAAGGCGGGCATCAGCGGTCCCCTGGACGCCGCCCTGGCCGGTGCCGACGTCTTCATCGGCGTCTCCGGCGGTACGGTCCCCGAGGCGGCCGTCGCCTCCATGGCCCCGAACGCCTTCGTGTTCGCCATGGCCAACCCGAACCCCGAGGTCCACCCCGATGTCGCGCACAAGTACGCGGCCGTCGTGGCGACCGGTCGTTCGGACTACCCGAACCAGATCAACAACGTCCTCGCGTTCCCCGGGATCTTCGCGGGCGCGCTCCAGGTCCGGGCCTCCCGGATCACCGAGGGCATGAAGATCGCCGCGGCCGAGGCGATCGCGGACGTGGTCGGTGACGGACTCGCCGCCGACTACGTCATCCCGTCGCCGTTCGACGAGCGCGTCGCCCCGGCGGTCGCCGCCGCGGTCGCCGCCACCGCCCGCGCGGAGGGCGTCGCCCGCCGCTGACGCGCGCCACCCGGTGCCGTGTCCATGCGGGGACGCGGCACCGGTACGCCAGAGGGCTCCGTTCCGGACCGGGACGGAGCCCTTCGGCGTGTCCGGGGCCGGGGCCGGGGAGTTCGGCGTTCGGTGGGGTCGGTGGGGTCTGTGGGGGCGCGTGCGTGGTGGAGGAGGGTGCGTGCGTCCGGTGCTGGTGCTGGTGCTGGTGCTGGTGCTGTGCCGTGCTCGCTCCGGGCGTCCGGTGGCGGCCGGGGAGCGGCGACGCGCCGGGCGACATGGGTCACATCGGGGTGTGGTTCCCCGGCCGTCCACGGGCCCCTAGGGTCGGGCCCATGTTCGCTGCCTACGCCGCCAGAATCGACCGCGACCAGCCCCTGAACGGCCTCGAACTGGGCGAACGCCCCGAACCCGAGGCGCGGCCCGGCTGGACCACCGTCACCGTCAGGGCCGCCTCGCTCAACCACCACGACCTCTGGTCGCTGCGCGGGGTCGGGCTCCCCGAGGAGAAGCTGCCGATGATCCTCGGCTGTGACGCCTCGGGCATCGACGAGGACGGCAACGAGGTCGTCCTGCACTCCGTGATCGGACAGACCGGACACGGGGTCGGGCCCGACGAGCCCCGCTCCATCCTCACCGAGCGCTACCAGGGCACCTTCGCCGAGCGGGTGACCGTGCCCCGCTGGAACGTCCTGCCCAAGCCGAAGGAACTCTCCTTCGAGGAGGCCGCCTGTCTGCCCACCGCCTGGCTGACCGCGTACCGGATGCTCTTCACCAACGCGGGCGTACGGCCCGGTGACTCGGTGCTCGTGCAGGGCGCGGGCGGCGGGGTCGCCACCGCCGCCATCGTCCTCGGCAAGGCCGCGGGGCTGCGGG
Organism: Streptomyces sp. NPDC087215; assembly: GCF_044744885.1. NCBI lineage: Bacteria > Bacillati > Actinomycetota > Actinomycetes > Kitasatosporales > Streptomycetaceae > Streptomyces > Streptomyces sp. NPDC087215. The sequence goes on along the minus strand of NZ_JBIUZD010000005.1, from coordinate 318,879 downwards.
TCTTCGCCACCAGCCGCGACGAGGCCAAGCGCCGGCGGGCCGTGGAACTCGGCGCCGTCGAGGCGTACGAGCCCGGCGCCCGGCTCCCGCAGCGGGTGGACGCGGTCATCGAGACCGTCGGCGCCGCCACCTGGTCGCACTCGGTCAAGTCGCTGCGTCCCGGCGGCACCCTCGTCATCTCGGGCGCCACCAGCGGCGACCGGCCCGCGCACGCCGAACTGACCCGGATCTTCTTCCTGGAGCTGAAGGTCGTCGGCTCCACCATGGGCTCCAAGGACGAGCTGGAGGACCTGCTCTCCTTCTGCGCCGCCACCGGTGTCCGGCCCGTCGTCGACGAGGTCCTGCCCCTGGACCGGGCGCGGGAGGGCTTCGCGCGGATGGCCTCCGGCGAACTCTTCGGAAAGATCGTGCTGACGACCTCTTGATGACGCGTCAGGACAACTGATGGGATCTCCGGCACGCGAAAGGTGAACATCGCTCACATCTCTGTGCCGGAGGTCTTCCTTGCTGCGAACCACCCTTGCCGCGACCGTCGTCGCCGCGCTCCTCGTCCCGACGGCCGCCCACGCCGCCCCGGACGGTGCGTCCCGGGCCACCCCCGAGGGAACGGGGGCGGCGGTCCGCCCCGTCCCGAGCGGGGCGGTGGCCGCCGTCCGCGCGGACGGCCCCGCGATCCCCGCCCTCACCGACGCGTACGGCCGCACCCTCACCCTTCGGGGCTGGAACGTCGAGGACAAGGCCAACCGGGGCGACGCCGCCCTCTCCGCCGTCACCGAACGCCACTTCCGCGACATGCGGGCCAAGGGCTTCAACTTCGCCCGCCTCCTCGTCTTCTGGGACGACCTGGAGCCCCGCCCCGGCCAGTACAGCCAGGGCTATCTGAGGAAGATCGGCCGCATCCTCGACTGGGCCGCGAAGTACGACGTCAAGGTCCTCATCGACGCCCACCAGGACGTCTTCGGGCCCGCGTTCGGTCACCGGGGCGTGCCCGCCTGGGCGACCAGGACCGACGGACTGCCCTTCACCCCGAACCCGGACGACTGGTTCTCCGAGTACTTCCAGCCCGCCGTCCAGCGCGCCTTCACCCACCTCTACGAGGACGAGGACCTCCAGCGCGCCCAGGCCCGTATGTGGCGGCTGCTCGCCGACCGCTTCGGCGGCCACCCGGCCGTCCTCGGCTACGACCTGATCAACGAACCGATGGGAGAGCTGAAGGAGGGCGAGGACCTCGCCACGGCCGCCCGCCGCATCGAACGCGACCAGCTCACCCCGATGTACAACCGGCTCGCGGACGCGGTCCGTACGGTCGACAGGTCCCGCTGGATCTTCGTCGAGCCGACTCCGATCGTCGGCGAGGGCGTGCCCACCGGGCTGGGCCGGATCGACGACCCGAAGATCGTCTACGCCCCGCACTTCTACAACACCGGCATGGAGGCGGGCGCCGACTACGATCCCGCTGCGCGCTGGATCGAGACCTACGAACAAGCGGTCACCCGCTACCCCGAGGAGTACAAGGTCCCCGTGGTCGTGGGGGAGTGGGGGCCGCTCAACAACTCCCTCCCGAACATGAACCGCTTCTACCGGGACGCCATGGCCTCCCTCGGCCGCTACAGCTCCGGTTCGGCGGGCTATGTGTGGTGCTACGGCGGCGGCTACTGCGCGGTGGACGGCACCGGAACCTTCCGGACGAACAAGGAGCTGACGGCCGAGCCGTACGCGGAGGCCGTCGCGGGCACGGTCCGCTCCGCCGTCTACGACCCCGGGGCCGGGGTCTACCGCCTCGCCTACGACTCAACCGACCGGCGCGGCTCCCGGGTCACCGAGCTGTCCCTGCCGCCCGGCGACTGGCGGGTGACGGCCCGGGGCGGTGCGCTGGTCCTCCGCACCGGTCAGGGCAGGGCCTGGGTCCTGGCCGCCCCCGGGGCCCGGGTGACCGTCACGGTCACCCGGGGCTGACCCCGTCCTCCTAGCCTCTTTCCGGTGACCGCAGCAGACCGGTGATCCCGACCGCCGCCGCCGACAGGCGGTCGCGGGTCTCGGCCAGTTGCTCCTGGCTCACCCCGTGGTCGCGCGCCGCGTCGCGGATCTCGTCGCGGAACCGGTCGAGGAGACGGTCCAGGTCGCGGGCCGGGTCGCCCGAGCCCTCGGTGTCCCTGGCCCACTCGGGGGCCTCACCGGGCGGTGCCGGGGTGTACACCGGCTCCTGGGGCGCCGCCTTCGGCGGGGTCGTGCCCGTCACCAGGCCGCCGAGCTGGGACGTGATGTCCGAGAGGCCCTCCCAGACGCCCTTGGGCCAGTCGCCCCGGGAGAAGCGGTCCTGCACCTCGTCCTGCACCTGCTGGGCGATCCGCTGGAACTCCTTCGCCTGGTGGCGGGCCGTCTTCGCCTCGGCGCGGGCCTGCCGGGCCTGCTCCTTCCACTCCTGTCCGACCCGGCGCAGCTCCTCCTTGGCCTCGGCGAACGAGGAGGACTCGGCTGTACGGGTCCGGCCCGCCTCCGCACGCATCTCGCTGCGGACCCGGCCCGCCGCGCCGCGCACGTCGTCGCGCATCTCCGCCGCCAGCTCCGACACCGATTCGCGGATCTCCCGCTCCAGGTCGTCCAGTTCGGTCCCGCGCCCGGCCAGTTCGGCACGGCCCGCGTCCGTGATCGAGTAGACCTTCCGGCCTCCCTCGCTGGCGTGGGTGACGAGGCCCTCGGCCTCCAGCTTGGCGAGTCTTGGATAGACCGTGCCGGCCGAGGGCGCGTACAGCCCCTGGAAGCGCTCCTCCAGCAGGCGGATCACCTCGTAGCCGTGGCGCGGGGCCTCGTCGAGCAGCTTGAGCAGATACAGACGGAGGCGGCCGTGCGCGAAGACGGGCGGCATGTCAGAGCACCTTTCCGGACGCGGAGGGGGTGGCGGAGGGGGAGGAGCCGGTGTCCTCGTCCGGCTCCGGACGGCGGAGCAGGGCGATGGAACCGGAGACGGTGGTCGCCTTGAGGGTGCCCCGGCCGGAACCGAGGGTGCCGGTGACGCTTCTGGTGCCCCACTGGCCGCTCACCCGCAGGCTCTCGAAGGCGTTGGACAGCGAGCCGCTGGTGGTGCTGGCCTCCACCCGGGCGTCGGCCGGATGCGGGAGGCGGATGGCGACCTCGCCGGAGACGCTGGCGAGCTGGATGTCGGCGGGCGGGCCGTCGAGCTCGGCGGGGTCGAGATCGATGACCATGTCGCCGCTGACGGTCTCCGCCTTCACGGAGGCGCCCGCGCCCTCGATCACCGTCACGTCCCCGGTCACGGAGTTGATCCGCAGGGCGCCGGTGACCGACTGGGCCTCCAGACTGCCCGAGACGCTCTCGGCGCGGACCGGGCCGGAGAGCCCGAGGAGAGTGGTGTCACCGGTGACACCCCGCACCTCCGTGCGCCCCCTGATGCCGGTCACGACGGCCTCGGCGCCGACCACGCCCACCTCGACGTCGACACCCGCGGGGACGGCTACGGAGACCACGGCCCGGCGCCGGAACTCCTTGCGGTCGAGCCATTTGAGGATGCTCTTCCACTGGAGGTCCTCGTAGCTCACGGTCAGCGTGGAGCCGTCCTGCGACACGATCAGCGGCGGTCCCTCGATCTCGCTGATCTCCACGCGGGCGGAACTCTCCTCTGTCCCCACCACGTTCACCGTGCCGTTGACGATGCGGACCCGCAGCCGGGTCACGGGCTCGGGCGGTGCCAGCTTCGTCGGCTCGGTGACGGACCACTCTGTCATGGTGCTGACCTCCCGTTTCGGCAACGCAACATATCGCGTCTCTCGCTAGACACGATATATCGCGGCCAAGTGAAGTCAACCCTGACTCTTCCCTGACAGGGTCGGGGGCAATGGCTGCCGTACACGGACAAACTGCCCTAGCGTGGGGTCCATGAACGCGACATCCGGACCGAGCCCCGCCGGGGCGCTGCTGCTCTGCCGTGCCGATCCTCCAGCGGTCCGCCCACCGGCGCAGCTGCTCCGCGAACAGCTTCTCCTCGCCCCCGCGGGCGAGGACTGGAGCGTCCTCGTACCGGAGGGCAGGCCCTGGCTCCAGGACGGGGAGTCCGTCGAGCAGGTCGTCACCGGCTGGGCCACCGCCCTCGCCGTCTCCGCCGCCGCCTGGCCGGTGGTCGCGCTCTGGTGGGACCGCGACCGGGCCGGACTCACCCTCGCCGCCGGGTTCCGCCGCACGGTCGGCTACACCTGGCTCGCGGACGGCACCCCCGTCGGCGAGGACGAGGCCATGCGCACCTTCGCCGACCGGCTCGCCCTCGACCCCGTCCTGGACGTCCAGGCCCTGGAACCGCTCACCGGGCCCGACCCGGACGCCGACGCCGCCAGCCGTCTCCTCGGTGTCGTCGCCGTCCTCGGACGCACCGGACTCGCCCTGCCCACCGGACTCCTCCCCGGCGAGAGCGCCGAGCGGCTCCGTTCCGTGGCCCTCGCCGGGGGCGCCGAGCAGCTCGAATGGCCCGGCTGGCGGGACGCCGTGCGCGCGGAACTGGACGCGGTGGAGGAGGGCCCCCTCGGCCCGTACCTGCGCGGTCCCCGGGCCCGTGCGCTGGCCGGGGTCCAGCTGGCGGCGGGAGTGCCGCTGCTGTGCTGGGGGGTCGGCCGCCGCAGCGGCGGCTGGACGACGGCCGGGGCGCTGCTCGTGGCACACGGCGCGCTGGGGCTGCTCTACGACCGGCTGCGGGAGAACTGACCGAACGGGCCGGAACCGCGCGCCGAGCAGCGCCACCACGGCCGTCGGTCCTGCGCCCGCGCGGCCCTACGCGCGCGGGGGACCCGTGCCCGCCGAAGTACCGATCCCCGTGGACGAGCCGGTCCCACGCGCGCGGGGGACCCGCCCCCGGTGGTTCACGCCGTCCGCGCCGCGCCGACGGCGGGAGGCCCCGGGGACGCCGGTGGGCGGGGACACGCCCGCGCGTACCCCCGCCCAACCGGCCACGCGCGCGCGTGGCGCCGCGCCCTCGCCCGCGCGCCCGGCGCTCCCTACTCCTCGTCGTCCTCGTCGTCGTCCAGACGGGCCAGCCAGGTCGCGAGGCGCTCGACCGGCACCTCGAAGTCGGGGTTGAGATCGACGAAGGTCCGCAGCTGCTCGGCGAGCCACTCGAAGGTGACCTCCTCCTCGCCTCGCCGCTTCTCCAGTTCCTCGATGCCACGGTCGGTGAAGTACATGCGATCAGGATAGGCGCACGCCCCCTGTCCCCTGTCGCCTGTCAGCCCCACCGACTAGCCTTCCCCATCATCGTTTCGGGGAGCGGGGGCCGCTGTGACGGACGGAATCGCCAGGGTTCGGCTGGACGATGGCACACCGGTGTGGGCCAGGGTCCGTGACGTGCAGGAACTCGGCCGGGGCGGCGGGTTCCAGGACACCGGTGTCAGGGACCGGGTGGTCTCGATGACCGGCGGGCTCACGGACGTGGTGCGCGGGGTGGTCGGCTCGCTGCGCGCCGGGCTCGAACCCAGGGGCCCGGTCGAGGTCGCCGTCAGCTTCGGCATCGAACTGTCGGCGCAGTCGGGCAAGGTCATCGGGGTCCTCGCCGACGGCTCCGGCACGGCCTCCGTGAACGTCTCCCTGACCTGGACCGAACCGGGCCGCGCCACCGACCTCCCCGCCCGGGACGCCGGAGCCCTTCCCCCGGGTGCCCCGTCCGGCGAAGCCCCCGGGGCCGGGTCCCCGGCACCCGTACCCCCGCCCGCCGCCGTCCCCGTACCCCCGCCCGCCGCCGTATCCGCACCTCCCGCCCCGCACCTCCCGCCCGCGCGGGCCGCCGCCGTGCCGCCCGCGCCGACCGTGCCCCCGACGCCCGCCGCGCCCCCGGCCGGTCCCGGCGCCCCGGAAAGAGTCCCCGAAGGGGGGCCGACGGAAGGCGGCACCGCATGAGCCCCTTCGACGCTCTCGTGCGCCCCGCGCTCGTACGCATCGCCGCTCCCGGCAGCGGGTATGACCCCGGCGGCGACCGGTACTGGGGCACCGGCTTCTTCATCGCCCCCGGCTGGGTGCTGACCTGCGCCCATGTCGTGGCCGAGGGAGGAAGCGCGGTGTGGAGGAGCGAACCGGCCGTCGGCATCACCTGGGAGGACGGCAAGACCACCCGGGAGACCGTCGGCACCGTCGCGCTCGCCCTGCCCCGCCCCGAGCACCCCGACGCCCCGCCGGACCGGTGGCCCTTCCCCGACCTCGCGCTCGTCCGCGTCCCCGGCACGCAGAAGGCCTCGTGCGTACGGCTCGGTGAGCGCCCGCCCGCGCTGCCGACCCCCGTCGGGCTGCACGGCTGGTCCCGCGAGACCGGCGAACTCGGCGTCCGGCACGTCCACGGCACCCTGAACGGCAGCGACGGGAAGGCCCTCCTCACCGACTGGGTCATGCCCGTCGAGGGCTGCTCCGGCGGCCCCGTCCTCGACCACCGGCAGGGCGCCGTCATCGGGCTCAACAAGGGCCGGGGACCCGACGGGGGCGCCGTCGTCCCCGTCACCGCCCTGCGCAGGCTGCACGACCTGCCGGGCGGCGAGGCCATGGGCGAGGCCCTGCGCGCCCACGACCGGCACCACCTCGCCCGCTACCGCTCGCTGGACGACCGGCCCGACTGGACCCGCGCCCAGCGGCTGCTGCCCGCCTCACAGGGCCTCACCCCCGGACAGCGCACCCACCTCTACGGACACTTCGCCGACCTGCCCGCACCCACCGCGCCCGGTGAGATCCTCGACCTCGTCGACCAGGTCAAGGCCTGGATCAGGGAGGACGACCTGCCGGACGCCCTGGAGCACGACCCGCGCACCTGGAGCGAGGGCGCCGGACTCCTGCGCGGACTCCGCGCCCCCCGCAGGGACGGCGTCGCCGACCTCGAACCGGACGCGGTGCTCCTGTACGCGGCGCATGTCGTCCGGCACGTCGGCGGCCGGTACGGGCCCCGGGCCGACACCGCCGGACTCACCCGCTGGATCATCGACGAGTCGGGCGACGCGGGCCGGTTCCTGCGCCGCGAGATCGACGGGCTCGTCAGCCCCGGCCGCCCCGCCCCCCTGTCCGTACGCGAACCACGCGCGCGTGCCGACGTCCTCCTGGAGATCGACACCCCCCGCTACGACCGCCGTTACCCGTGGCGGGTCAAGCTGCTGCTCGACGGGCAGACCGTCAGCCCCCTCCACGGCGACGACCGGGGCGTCGAGCGGGCCAGGCTCAGGGAGACCCTGCGCGAACCCCTCGCGGACGCCCTGCGGCGCGGCGACAGCGGACCCCACCTGGCCGCCGTGGAGGCCGTGCTCCCCCGCGAACTCTTCGACGAACCCCTCGACACCTGGCGTCTCGAACCGCCCCCAGGACCCGACGACGACTGGACGACGACTCTCGGCCAGCGCCGGATCGTCGTCATCCGGGACGCCCGCAGACACGCCAGGGAACCCTCCCCCGAATGGCGCGAGCGCTGGGAGGCCGGGGAGCGCGGCCCGCTGCACGCCGCCCCGCTGCGCGCCGAGGCGCCCGGCGCGGGCCCCGACGCGCACACCGCGCGCGTACGCCGGGAGACCTGGGCGGAGACGTACGACCGGCTCAGGGACGCGGCGGGCGGCACCGTCCCCGTCTACTGCGGCCCGGTCGGCAGCGGTGACGGACTCATGGCGATGAACGCGGCGCTGGCCGCCGGCCATCCGCTCGCGCTCTGGCGGACCGGCGCCCACGACCACACCGACTGCGCCGAGTTCCACGAGCGCGCCGACCGGCTGCTCACGGACGCCACCACCGCCTGGGGCGTGCGCGGCCCGGTCCGCTCCCTGCGCACCCGGGCGACCGACCCGGCCGCCGGACCCGAGGCACGCGCCGCGTACGCCTGGGCGGAGAGCATCGCCGTCCTGCTCGACCCGCCCGACCGGCCGCCGCACGGCGGCAGGCTGGAAGCCCCGCCCCTGCTCGGGGAGGGGGAGCAGTGACGGGAGCGCCCACCGGGACCGGGCGCCCGCGATCCGTCCTGAAGGTCCGTCGGCAGCCGCCGCCTCCGGGCGGTACGTTCGACGGGCCCGGCAACGACACCACAGCCAGGAGGAGTCCATCGTGAACGATTGGCGGATCTACCGTGGTGCCGGTCTCCCGCACGACGAGATCCAGCGGCTGCCCGCCCCGCCGCCCTGGCGCGACTTCTCGACGGGCGGCGCCGACGACACCCTGGCCGGTGCCGACCGGCGCCTCGGCGTCCGGCGCAGGCTCGTCCAGAACCACCACCCCCGGCCCGCCGAGACCGACGCCGTCAACGCCGCCCTCTACCTGCGCCGCCCCCTGCTCGTCACCGGCAACCCCGGCACCGGCAAGTCCACCCTCGCGCACGCCGTCGCCCACGAACTGCGCCTCGGCCGGGTCCTGCGCTGGCCGATCGTCAGCCGTACGACCCTCCAGGACGGCCTCTACCGGTACGACGCCATCGGCCGCCTCCAGGACGTCCAGCTGGAACGCGCCCAGACCGGGGCGCCCGGCGCCACGGCGGCCGCCCCCGCGGGCATCGGCTCGTACATCAGGCTGGGGCCGCTCGGGACCGCGCTGCTCCCCTCCGAGCAGCCCCGGGTACTGCTCATCGACGAACTCGACAAGAGCGACCTCGACCTGCCGAACGATCTTCTGAACGCCCTGGAGGAGGGCGAGTTCGCCATTCCCGAGCTGGAACGGCTCGCGGACCGCGAACCCGTCGTGGAGGTGCTCAGCGACGACGGCCGCAAGGTCCGCGTCTTCGGGGGCCGGGTCCGCTGCACCACCTTCCCCTTCATCGTCCTCACCTCCAACGGCGAACGGGACTTCCCCGCCGCCCTGCTGCGCCGCTGCATCCGGCTGGAACTCGAACCGCCCGGCGAGGAGCAGGTCGGCGCGATGATCGAGGCGCACCTGGGCGTCGACACCGCCACCGGAGAGGCGGAACGGGGACTCGTCCAGCGCTTCCTCAACCGGGAACCCGGCGAGGTGATCGCCACCGACCAGCTCCTCAACGCCCTCTACCTGACCCAGCACGCCTCCCGCGCGGAACGGGTCACCAGGGAACGCATCGCCGACATGCTCATGCAGCCACTCGACCAGCCGAGGTGACGGTCGGATGCTCCGGACCCAGCTGGAGGAGCTGACCCGCAGACTGCGGGCCGCCGGCCAGGACCCCACCGCCGAGGACATCGCCGACGCCGTCTGGCTGTCCCGGTGGCTGCCCGGCCCTCCACCGGAGGAACCGGCGGACCCGGCAACCCCGGCCGCCCGCGCGGACCCGGCCGGACGGGAGGACCCCGAGCACCCCGGCGCCCCGGGGGACCCGGCCGCCCGCGACCGTCCGGGCACCTCGGGCGACACCCCCGGCGACGGCCCGCCGGACGGGCCCACCGGCACCGCGACCGCCACGCCCGCCCCCGGCGACACACTCGTCCGCGACTCCGTGGGCCTCCACATGGCCACCGGAACCGGGGTCGTCCCCCGGCCCGCCGGAGCCCCCGAGCGCGGCGCGACCCTGCCCGTCCGCGCCCCCGGCGCCAACGCCCTCCCCGGACTCCTCGGCCTCCAGAAGGCCCTGCGCCCCCTGCGCGACTACGCCCCCGCCCCGCACCGCCCCGGCGAAGGCACCCTCGACGAGGAGGCCACCGCCGAACGCAGCGCCGCCGCAGGCATCCTCACCCCCGTCATGCGGCCCGCCGCGGGCCGCCGCCCCGACATCCAGCTCCTCATGGACACCGGCCCCGCCATGGTCGTCTGGAGCCGGATGGTCGAGGAACTCCGCCAGGCCTGCCAGCAGTCCGGCGCCTTCCGCGACGTCCAGGTCCACCGCCTCCACGACACCGGCGAGGGACCCCCGCTCGTCACCACCACCTCCGGCGCCGACGGCCGCCCCCGGCTGCGCCCCGTCGACCAGCTCCACGACCCCACCGGCCGCCGCCTCACCCTGGTCGTCAGCGACTGCGTCGGCCCCCTCTGGCAGAGCGGCGCCGCCCAGCGCTTCCTCCGCCAGTGGCCCCGCCGCTCCCCGCTCGCCCTCGTCCAGCCCCTGCCGCCGCGGCTGTGGCCCCGCACCGCGCTCCCCGCCGAACCCGGCACCTTCCAGCGCTCCGCCGTCCCCGGCGGCCACCCCGCCTTCCGCTCCGACGACGAGCCCTGGGGACCCCCCGTCCCCGGCCGCCGGGCCGTCCCCGTGCTCACCCCCACCCCCGAGGCCTTCGCCTCCTGGACCCGCCTCCACACCGGACACGGCGGTGACGCGGTACGCGGCTGGGCCGCCTGGCTCGGACCCGAGCGGCCCGCGCCCCGCACCCCCGGAACGCCCCGCGCCCCCCGCGCCGACGACGAACTCCTGCGCGCCTTCCGGGCCGGTGCCTCGCCCGGGGCGCTCCGGCTCGCCGTCCACCTCGCCGCCGCCCCGCTGACCCTGCCCGTCATGCAGCTCGTGCAGCGCGCCATGCTCCCCGACACCGGACCCATGGAACTGGCCGAAGTCCTCCTCAGCGGCCTCCTGCGACGGCTCCCGGGACCCACCCCGTACCCCTGCTTCAGCTATCCGCCCGGCATCCAGCAGCACCTCCTCGGCTCGCTCGACCCCAGCGCCGCCGCCCTCGTCCTCAAACACTGCTCCGCCTACGTGGAGCGCAACTTCGGCCAGGGCATGAGGAACTTCCCCGCCCTCGCCGCCGCCCGTCTCTCGGGCACGGAGACCGAGCCGGGTACCGGCCCCGGCGACGGCGGGACCGGACGCGCCGGGCTCCCCGAGGAGACCGACGAACCCCTCGGCCCCGAGGGCGCCGAGACGGAGCTCTTCGCCCGCATCCCCGCGCGCGTGCTCCGCTTCTACCACCCCGACCTGGTCACCCCCGACCCGCTCACCGAGGCCCGCCGCCTCCTCGCCCAGGGCCGGGGCCAGTCCGACCCCACCCTGCTCGCCGGGGCCCGCGAGCGCGCCGAGGCGGCCCTCCCCGCCGAACCCGTCGAGGCCCGTATCGTCCTCGCCCGCGCCCTGTACGCCGAGGCGGGCACCGCCGCCGCCCGCCGCACCGGCCGCCGCCCCGAACTCCTCGGCCGGGCCGCCGAGACCCTCGTACGCGCCGGGGAACTCGCCCGTACCGGCGAGGAGGCGTGGGCCGAGGCCCGCCTCGAACTCGCCCTCGTCCACCACGCCCTGTGGCGCGACACCCACGACCCCGGCCACCTCGACGCGGCCCTCACCGCCCTCGCCGGGGACGTCACGCACTGGCCCGAGACCACCCGCCACACCCTCCACCTGCGGCGCGGCCGACTGCTCCTCGCCCGGGGCGACGGCGAGGCCGCCGCCGGGGAACTCGACGCCGCCCTCACCCTCCGCGAGAGCGCCGCCGCCTTCCTCGACCTCGCCGACGCCCTGCACCTGGCCGGGGCCGCCCCCGGGCGCGTCCGCCTCGCGCTCGACCGCGCCGAACCCCTCCTCGGCGACGGCCACGCCCTGCGGCTGCGCCTCACCACCGCGCGCGCTCGCCTGTACGACACCGAGGGCGACGGGACCGCCGCCGACGAGGCCTACGAGGAGGCCACCCTCCTGGCCCCCGCCGACAGCGCGCAGCGCGGCCCGCTCCTGCTCACCTGGGGCGGATCGCTGCTGCGGCGGGCGGCGGCCGACACCGGTACGGCCCCCGTCGACCGGGCCGAGGGCGTGCTGCGCGAGGCCCTCACCCGGCTCCCCTCGGGAGCGCCCGAACGCGCCAGGGCGAGGACCCTGATCGGCAGCGTCCTCGCGCTCCGCTTCCACCGCGCCGGATTCCTGCCCGACCTCTTCGAGAGCCGCCACCTCCTCGAACAGGCCCTCCGGGGCACCGACGACCCCGGCGAGCGGGCCGAGGTCTGGCTGCAACTGGGCCGGGTACGGCTGGAACTGGCGGAGGTGGCCTGGGACGGCGTGATCGGCGACGCCCTCGCCGCGTACCGCAACGCGGCGGAGGAGTCCCGCGCCGCCCACGGCGACGACCCGGGCACGGTCACCGGCGCCCGCGCCCGGCACGCCCTGGGCGCGACCCTCTGGCTGATGGGCCGCCCCGGCCGGGCCAGGAAGGAACTGCTGACGGCGGCCGAGCAGTGGCGGCGGCTCACCGGACGGCTCGTGGACGTCGACCGGGCGGACGTGGAACGGACCAGGGCCCTGCTCACGGAGGTGGCGGGCGTCCACGACCGGCCGAACGCCCACCCCGCCGAGGGGGACCGGCGGCGGATCGCGCCGCCCTGGTGGACCTGGAGCGACACCGTCGGATGAGCGTCCGACGAAACGGCTGGATGACGGGGGCGCGAATGAGCGCAGTTGAATCGAATGGGTTTCCGGTCTACCCGCGTCGGGAAGAACCGCTGCGCCGCTACGACCGTGGGGGACAGCGTCGGTGAGGAGGAGCCGGGAGTGTTCGAGCGTACGGAGTGGGCGATCGGTGCCGGCCGCCATGCCGACCGGTCTCCGCATCGGCCCGATCTCGCCGCCGTCGACCTGCGGACCCTGCGGGTCATGGACGACGCCGTTCTCGGCGCGGCGGTCGAGAGAGTACTGCGCAACCCCTCGGATCTGGTCGTCTCCTGGCCGGAGGACGCCCTCGCCGACTGACGCCGGAGCGGCCCGCGCCGCCCGGCCGACCCTCGCCCGCCCCCCGACCGACCGACGGAATCCGGCCGACTCCACCGCCCCGGGCCCGCTCCTCGTGCCCGGACCTCCCGGGAAGCGGCCGTCGGCCCCCACTCCCTGCGGCGGGCCCCCGCCCCCGGACCGCCCGCTTTCCGCGACCGGCCCCGGGTGGTCCGGCCCCGGGTGGTCCGGCCCTGAGCGGCCCGGCCCCGGACCCCGCTCCGGACCGCCGGATTCCGTGCCCCGCCCGACTGATTCGGGCCCCTGGCCCCGTCCCGTCCAACCCGGCCCCGAGCCCCGACCCGGACCCGGGCCCTGGCCCGCGCGTCCGGACTCCGCCCCCGGCTCGGGCCCCGGCTCGGGCCCCGCGTCCTCCGCACCCGTGCGGCGCCCGGCCCCGCGGGCCCGCTTCCGGCCCCCGGACGGGCGCCCGGCACCCCCCGCACCGCCGCTGCCCGTCGTCCGGTCCGGGGCCCGGGAATGATCGCCGCGCCGCCGCGGCCCGCGGCCTTCGCCGCGCTGGCCGCCACCCGGCCCGGTCCGGCGGGGACGGCCTTCCTGCGGTCCGGGGTGCACGCCCGTCGGCTGCTGCTGCTCAAGGCCCTGCTCGTACGGGTGCGACGGCACCGCGACCGGATCGCCCCCGAGATCCTGCGCGGCTTCGAAGCCGCCTGGAGCCTCCTCGAACGGACCGAGCGCGGCGCCCCCGGCGTGGTCCGTGCCGTCCTCGACTACCCGACCACCGGCGCCTGGCTCGCCGCCGCCCTCACCGCCCCTCCCGGGCCCGCGCTCGACCGGCACCTGGCCCATCTCGAACCGCTCGCCGCCACCGCCGCCGTACGCGCCGGACGCCCCCTCGACCTGGTGCTGCGGGCCCCCCGAGGCGTGCTCTCCCTCCCCGGTGCGGGGAGCGTCCTGGTGGCCCCCGGCCCGGTCCGGCTGATCTCACGCTCCCAGGTCGTACGGATCCACTCCGAGGCCGCCCCCGGCGCCCCGGCCGCGCTCCTCAGGCCGGCCGGTCCCCGTACCGGCTCCGTGACCGGCAGCGGCCCCGGCTGGCGCGGTCTGCGGGAACTCGCCGGGGGAGCCGCCCGCCTGGAGGACCTCGACCCGTACCGGGTGCCTCCCGGCGGCGTGGGCACCCCGGCCAGGGTCGCCGCCGAACGGCCCGACATCGACCACTCCGCCTGGTCCGGGCACTGGCGGGCCGCCCACGAGCTGCTGCGGCGGACCGACCCGGCGCGGGCGGCGGAGATCGGCCGGACGGTCGGCGCGCTCGTACCGCTGCTCCCGCAGGGGCCCCGGGCCGTCGGCGCCACCCTGAGCGTCGCCCCCGGGGCCGTCCTCATGACCCCGTCCGCCGGTGCCTTCGACATGGCGGAGACCCTGGTGCACGAGCTGCACCACAGCAAGCTGTCCACCCTCCACGAACTGGTCCCGCTCTACCGGTCCGGCGTCACCGCCGTGCTCTACCGGGTCGGCTGGCGCGCCGACGAACGCCCGGTCGCCGGGGTCTTCCAGGGGGCCTACGCCCATCTGGCACTGGCCGATCTGTGGCGCAGGGCCCGCGACGCCCCCCGGGTGCCGGGGGCCTGGAGCACCCGGGCCGCGCAGCAGTTCGACCATGTCCACGATCAGGTGGGCGAAGCACTGGCGATGCTGCTTGAATCCGATGAACTGACCAACGAGGGGCGGGAGTTCGCCCGACACATGCGGCAGCTCCATGCGAGCCTCGGTACGAGCCCCGGGGCCCGTGGGTAACACTGTGCCCACGGCACATGACACTGCGTTGCGCGCGAGCGGGACGGGAGACATACAGATGGCGGAACAGCGGTCGGGCGGGGGCCCGGAGGGCCACGGAGGCAGGAACACCTCCGAACACGTCCTGGTGGTCTTCCCCGGATACCACCGGCCGTGGGCGGCCTGGATCAACCAGCGACTGGACACACACGGCGTACGCGCCACCCTCCAGCGCTGGGACCCGCCCCGCGAGGTCCCCCTGGCGGACTCGCTCGGCGACCTGCTGCTCGCCCGGGGCCAGGTCCTCCTCGTCCTCAACGACTGGTTCTTCGAGCTCGGCCCCCGGCCCGCGGGGGAGTGGAACGACGTCCTGCGCGGCTTCGTCGCCGCCCACGCCGACCGCTTCGCCGCCGTCAACCTCACCAACCGCCCGCTCCTCCCGGCCACCGCCGTCCTCGAACCGGTCAGCCTCTGGGGCGTCGGCGAGGAGGAGGCCGAAGCCCGCCTGCTCGGCAGGCTCGGCATCGAGGCCCGCCGGGGAGGCCGCCGCATCCCACCCGGCGCCCTCGTCCGCTACCCCGACACCCCGCCCGAGGTCTGGGGCGAGGTCCCCCGCCGCAACCCCCGCTTCACCGGCCGCGACGACCTCCTCACGGACCTTCAGGAACGGCTCATGGACGCCGAGCGCGGCAACGCCGCGTGCACCCTGCTCGGCATGTCCGGCATCGGCAAGACCCAGATCGCCGCCGAGTACGCCCACCGCTTCGGCCCCGACTACGACGCCGTCTGGTGGGTCAGCTCCGACGACCGCAACGTCCAGCGCGACCGCCTCGGCGAACTCGCCGTCGAGCTCCGCCTCCCCGTCGGCAACGAACCCGGCGAACGCATCCGCGCCGTCCGCGAGGCCCTGCGCCGCGGCGACCCGCACGGACGCTGGCTCGTCGTCTTCGACGGCTGGGACGACACCGACGGCATCGACGTCATGCTCCCGCAGGGCCCCGGCCACGTCCTCATCACCTCCCGCAACCGGGGCTGGCGCGAGCACACCGACGTCCTGGAGATCCCCAGCTTCGACCGCGCCGAGTCCACCGGCTATCTGATGCGCCGCGCCCCGCAGCTCGACGCCGCCGAAGCCGACGAGGTCGCCGCCGAATTCGGAGACGTACCCCTGCCGCTCGTCCAGGCCGCTGCCTGGCTCGGCGAGTCCGGCATGGACGCGCCCGAGTACCTGCGCATGGTCCGCGAGGGACGCCTCTCCACCG
Organism: Streptomyces sp. NPDC087215; assembly: GCF_044744885.1. Classification (NCBI taxonomy): domain Bacteria; kingdom Bacillati; phylum Actinomycetota; class Actinomycetes; order Kitasatosporales; family Streptomycetaceae; genus Streptomyces; species Streptomyces sp. NPDC087215. The sequence continues at coordinate 303,288 of NZ_JBIUZD010000005.1, read as the reverse complement.
TCGACGACCCCATGACGGGCGACGGGATGCCCAGCGCCTCCCTCACCTCCTGGTCGATACTGATCAACCGGCTCCGCCGCGCCCAGCCGCAGGCCATCGACATCCTCAGCCTGTGCGCCAGCTTCGCCCCCGGCCGCATCCCCCTCGGCATCGTCCGCGCCTACCCGCAGGCCCAACTGCCCGAGGACCTGCGCTGGATGGCCACCGACCTGCCCGCCTGGACCCGGGCCCTCGACACCCTCGTCAACTACTCGGTGCTCACCCGCGAGACCCGCGGCCCCATGACCACCGACGAGATCGGCCCGCACCAGGAGTCGATCCACATGCACCGGCTGGTGCACGACATCGTCGCCCGGCTCACCGACGGAGAGCACCGCGACGCCCACCGCAGGGCCGTCCGCGCCCTCCTCGCCGAGGCCGACCCCGGCAACCCCACCGACAGCAGGCAGTGGCCCCGCTACTCCGAACTCCTCCCGCACCTGGAACCGTCCGGAGCGCTCCGCTCCACCGACCCGCGCATCCAGGTCGCCGTCCTCAACTGCCTGCGCTTCTGCGACCGCAGCGGAGAGTACAAGGCGGGCATCCGGCTCGCGGGCCGCATCCGCGACGAGTGGACGGCCTTCATGGAGCCGCTCGCCCCCCACATGCAGGAACTCGCCACCCTCGAAGGCGACATCCTCCGCCGCTACGGGCGTTTCCGCGAGGCGTACGACCTCGACGTCGCCCAGCGCGAACGGCTGGCCGCCGCCGGGACCACCGACCGGCTCGGCGAACTGCAGACCAAGGTCTCCCTCGCACGTGACCTGCGCTTCCTCGGCCAGTACAAGGAGTCGGAGAGGCTCCAGCGGGAGTCCCTCGCCGAGGCCCGGAGCCTCCTCGGCGAGACCCAGTTCCTCACCCTCGTCGCCCGCCACAACCTCGGCGTGGTCCTGCGGATGCTCGGCCGCTACCAGGAGGCGTACGAGCAGGACGCCGACACCCTCGCCCGCTGCGAGAGCGTCCTGCGCCCCCACCACGCCTCGACGCTCAACTCCAACAACGCCGTCGCCCAGGACCTGCGGCTGCTCGGCCGCTACCGGGAGGCCCTCGGCCGCCAGGAGGCCAACGTCCGGCTGCACGTCAAGATTCTCGGACCGCAGCACCTCCACACCCTGTACGCGCGCAGCCAGCTGGCCCTCTGCCGCCGCAGGGAGGGCGGCCAGCAGGACATCGGCGCCATGATGGCCGGGGTCCTGGAACACCTGGAGCAGGCGTACGGCCGCGACCACTACGTGACGCTCTCCGCCGTCACCAACTACGCCAACTTCCTGCGCGAGCACGGCGACCTCGACCTCGCCAGAGAACTCATCACCGAGGCGGAGGCAGGCTACCGGGCCCTCCTCGGGCCCGCCCACCCCGTCTCCACCGGCGTCCTCGCCAACACCGCCCTGGTCATGCAGGCGTCGGGCGAGCGGGCCTCGGCCCTGACCATGCTGGAGTCCGCGCTCGCCGGACTCACCGTCACGCTCGGCCCCGACCACCCCTGGGTGTTCGGCTGCGCCCTCAACGCCACCGCGGCCCGCAACTTCAACGGCAGGGTCGTCGAGGCCGCCGAACTCAGCCGCGACACCCTGCGCAGGGCCCGGCACGCCCTCGGCGGCGAGCACCCCCTGACGCTCTCCTGCCAGATCGCGCTCGCCACCGACCTGCGGGGGCTGCGCGAGACCGAGGAGGCCGGGAAGCTGGAGGAGGACGCCCTGCTCTCCCTGACCAGGACCCTGGGCGCCCAGCACCCGCACACCCTGTCCGCCCGCCAGCGCAACCGCCCCTACTGGGACTTCGAGGCCAACCTCTGAGCCCATCGGGAGAACGCCGGAGGCCCGGCACCCCTCGGGGTACCGGGCCTCTTGCCGTTCCCGTACACGGACGCGTACGGGAACGACCGGTCAGGCGTCGAAGACCTCGCTGACCAGCTGGGCCTGCTCCGTCTGGTGGCGCTTGGCCGAGCCGACCGCCGGGGAGGAGGAGTGCGGACGGGAGATCCGGCGCAGGCGCTCGCCCGCCGGGATGTCCGCGCCGACCGCCAGGTCGAGGTGGTCGATCAGGTTGAGCGCGATGAACGGCCAGGCACCCTGGTTCGCCGGCTCCTCCTGGGCCCAGATGTACTTCGCCGCGTTCGGGTACTTGGCGATCTCGGCCTGGAGCTCGGCACCCGGCAGCGGGTACAGGCGCTCCAGCCGGATGATCGCGGTCTCCTTGTCGCCGCGCTTCTGGCGCTCGGCCTCCAGGTCGTAGTAGACCTTGCCGGCGCAGAAGACGACCTTGCGGACGTCGGCCGGGTCGACCGTGCCGTCGCCGATCACCGGACGGAAGCCGCCGGTGGTGAACTCCTCCACCTTGGACGCCGCCGCCTTCAGACGCAGCATCGACTTCGGGGTGAAGACGATGAGCGGCTTGTGGTGCGGGTTGTGGACCTGCCAGCGCAGCAGGTGGAAGTAGTTCGACGGCAGCGTCGGCATGGCGACCGTCATGTTGTCCTGGGCGCACATCTGGAGGAAGCGCTCCGGGCGGGCGGACGAGTGGTCCGGGCCCTGGCCCTCGTAGCCGTGCGGCAGGAGCAGCGTGACGCCGGAGGTCTGGCCCCACTTCTGCTCGGCCGAGGAGATGAACTCGTCGACGACGGTCTGCGCGCCGTTGACGAAGTCACCGAACTGGGCCTCCCAGACGACCAGGGAGTCCGGACGGGCCAGCGAGTAGCCGTACTCGAAGCCCATCGCCGCGTACTCGCTGAGCAGCGAGTCGTAGACGTTGTAGTGGGCCTGGTCCTCGGCCAGGTAGAGCAGCGGGGTGAAGTCCTCGCCGGTCTCCTGGTCCACCAGGACCGCGTGGCGCTGGCCGAAGGTGCCTCGGCGGGTGTCCTGGCCGGAGAGCCGGACCGGGGTGCCCTCCATCAGCAGGGAGCCGATGGCGAGGGTCTCGCCGAAGCCCCAGTCGATGGTGCCGTCGTCGATGGAGGCGGTACGGCGCTGCATCTGCGGGAGCAGACGCGGGTGGACCGTGATCCGCTCCGGGATGTTGACCTGCGACTCGGCGATCCGCTTCACGACCTCCTGGGAGACCGCGGTGGTCACGGCGACCGGGAACTCGGCGCGCGCGTCCGGGACGTGCGTCGGGGACGGGGCGGCGGTGGCCTCGCGGACCTCCGCGAACACCTTCTCCAGCTGGCCCTGGAAGTCCTGGAGCGACTGCTCCGCCTCTTCCAGGGTGATGTCGCCGCGACCGATGAGCGACTCGGTGTACAGCTTGCGCACCGAACGCTTCTTGTCGATCAGGTTGTACATCTGCGGGTTGGTGAACGAGGGGTTGTCGCCCTCGTTGTGACCGCGGCGGCGGTAGCAGATGAGGTCGATCACGACGTCCTTGTTGAACGTCTGGCGGAACTCGAAGGCGAGCCGCGCGACGCGGACCACGGCCTCCGGGTCGTCGCCGTTCACGTGGAAGATCGGCGCCTCGATCATGCGGGCCACGTCGGTCGCGTACATCGAGGAACGCGAGGACTCCGGGGCGGCGGTGAAGCCGACCTGGTTGTTGATGACGATGTGGACCGTGCCGCCGGTGCGGTAGCCCCGCAGCTGCGACATGTTCAGCGTCTCGGCGACGACGCCCTGGCCCGCGAAGGCCGCGTCGCCGTGGAGGGCGACGGGCAGGACGGTGAAGTCCGTGCCGCCCTTGTTGATGACGTCCTGCTTGGCGCGGACGATGCCTTCCAGGACCGGGTCGACCGCCTCCAGGTGCGAGGGGTTCGCGGCGAGGGAGACCTTGATCTGCTCGCCGTCGAGGCCGGTGAAGGTGCCCTCGGCGCCCAGGTGGTACTTGACGTCGCCGGAGCCGTGCATCGACTTCGGGTCGAGGTTGCCCTCGAACTCGCGGAAGATCTGCGCGTACGACTTGCCGACGATGTTCGCCAGGACGTTCAGCCTGCCGCGGTGGGCCATGCCGATGACGACCTCGTCGAGGCGCGACTCGGCGGCCGAGTCGATGACCGCGTCGAGCAGCGGGATGACGGACTCGCCGCCCTCCAGGGAGAAGCGCTTCTGACCGACGTACTTGGTCTGCAGGAAGGTCTCGAAGGCCTCCGCCGCGTTCAGCCTGCGCAGGATGCGCAGCTGCTCCTCGCGCTCCACGCGGGAGTGCGGGCGCTCGACGCGGTCCTGGATCCACTTGCGCTGCTTCGGGTCCTGGATGTGCATGAACTCGACGCCGGTGGTGCGGCAGTACGAGTCACGGAGCACGCCGAGGATCTCGCGGAGCTTCATCATCGACTTGCCGGCGAAACCGCCGACCGCGAACTCGCGCTCCAGGTCCCACAGGGTGAGGCCGTGCTCGGTGATGTCCAGGTCGGGGTGCTTGCGCTGCTTGTACTCCAGCGGGTCGGTGTCGGCCATGACGTGGCCGCGGACCCGGTAGGAGTGGATCAGCTCGAAGACCCGCGCGGCCTTGGTGACGTCGTCGTCGTGCGAGGCGTCGATGTCCTTGAGCCAGCGGACCGGCTCGTAGGGGATGCGCAGGGCCTTGAAGATCTCGTCGTAGAAGCCCTCCTCGCCGAGGAGGAGGTTCGCGACGACGCGCAGGAACTCGCCGGAGGCGGCGCCCTGGATCACGCGGTGGTCGTACGTCGAGGTCAGGGTCATGACCTTCGCGATGCCCAGCTTGTTCAGGGTGTCCTGGGAGGTGCCCTGGAACTCGGCCGGGTAGTCCATCGAGCCGACGCCCATGATGACCGACTGTCCGGGCATCAGACGCGGCACGGAGTGGACGGTGCCGAGGCCGCCGGGGTTGGTCAGGGAGACCGTGACGCCGGTGAAGTCGTCCATCGTCAGCTTGCCCACGCGGGCCCGCTTCACGATGTCCTCGTACGCCTGCCAGAACTCGAAGAAGTTGAGCGTCTCGGCCTTCTTGATGCCCGCGACGACGAGCTGGCGGTCGCCGTTGGGCTTCACCAGGTCGATCGCGAGACCGAAGTTCACGTGCTCCGGCTTGACCAGGGTCGGCTTGCCGTCCTTCTCCGCGAAGGAGTGGTTCATCGACGGCATGGCCTTGATCGCCTGCACCATCGCGTAGCCGATCAGGTGCGTGAAGGAGATCTTCCCGCCCCGGGCGCGCTTCAGGTGGTTGTTGATCACGATCCGGTTGTCGAAGAGCAGCTTCACCGGGACGGCGCGGACGGACGTGGCCGTCGGCACCTCCAGGGAGGCGTTCATGTTCTTCGCGACCGCGGCGGCGGGGCCGCGCAGCGTGATCAGCTCAGGCCCCGCGGGAGCCTGGGCGGCCGGCTGCGCGGGGGCGGCCTTGGCGGCGGCCGGAGCGGCGGCGGGCTTCACGGCGACCGGCGCGGGAGCCGGGGCGGGCGTCGCGGGAGCCGGGGCGGGGGCCGCGACCGGGGCGGGCGCGGGAGCCGGTACGGCCGCCGGAGCGGCAGGCGCGGCCTGTGCGGGGCCCGTCTGCGGCGCGGCGGGGGCGCTCGGCGTGGTGGCGGCCGGGGCGGTCGGGGTCTCCGACGTGCCCGGCTTGTAGTCGGCGAAGAAGTCCCACCAGGCACGATCGACCGAATTCGGGTCCTGGAGGTACTGCTGGTAGATCTCGTCGACGAGCCACTCATTGGCACCGAAGGCGGTCGCAGGGTTCTGGCCCTGCCCGTCTTGGGCGGTCGGGGAGCTCGGGGTACTGGGGGACTGAGACGACACGGCGGCAACCGCCCTCTTCCGCTTCACAAGGTGATGGACAGCGGAAATAAAGGCTACGCCTGTCCGGCCTGGAGGTGCAGGCCGGGCGCTCCAACGTCGCGCAAGTCACACTTGACGCGGTGTTTCGGAGCCGTGATTGGCGGGAAACAAGCGTGGTTCCGCTGTGTCAGGGTACGGAAAAGCCCGAGCGCGACCCTCTTTCGGTCGCCCCCGAGCACACCTCCTGCTCATGTACACGCAGAACGTGCTGCTCCAGTTCGAACCCTACGTCAATCCCGTGGCGGAAGGCTTCCCGGAAGGGTGACTCTGATCCGGCACCCGCGTGACGATTCGGCCACGCCGATCCCGCCGCCGTGCAGATCCACCGCCCAGCGGGCGATCGCCAGGCCGAGCCCCGTGCCGCCGTCGCTCCCCGGACCCCGGCGGCGCGGCACCGCACCCCGGTTGAACCGCTCGAAGACCGTGTGCCGCTCCGACTCCGGGATGCCGGGCCCCTCGTCCTCGACCTCCAGCTCCAGCGAGTCGGGGAACGGACCGCGCCGGGCCCGGACCGTGACCCGGCCGTGCGGCGGCGAGTGCTTCACCGCGTTGTCGATCAGGTTCGCCATCACCTGGTGCAGCCGCTCCGCGTCCGCGTGCGCGACCAGCTCGGGCGGCGACACGTCCAGGTGCAGATGCACGTCCGTCCGCCGGTGCAGACCCGAGGTGGACGACAGGCCCCGCTGCGACGCGGCCAGGTTCGCCTCCCGCAGCACGCCCGACAGATACGGCCAGACCTCGAAGCGGCGCACCTTCAGCGTGACGACACCGTTGTCGAGCCGGGACAGGTCGAGCAGCGTCTCCACGAGCCGTCCCAGCCGCTCGGTCTGCCGCAGCGCCGACCGCATCGTCTCCGGGTCCGCCTCCGACACCCCGTCCACGACGTTCTCCAGGACCGCCCGCAACGCGGCGATCGGGGTCCGCAGCTCGTGCGACACATTGGCGACCAGCTCCTTGCGGTGCCGGTCCACCGCCTCCAGGTCGTCCGCCATGCGGTTGATCGTCGAGGCCAGGTCGCCCAGCTCGTCCCGCCGGTCCGCGCCCCGCACCCGCCGGGAGAAGTCCCCGCGCGAGATCGTCCCGGCCACCGTGGTCATCTCGTCCAGCGGAGCCGTCAGCGACTGCGCCACGAACTGGGTGATCAGCAGGGTCGCGATCATCGCGAAGATCGTGATGTACCGGAACTCGGTGGACGTACGGATCGCCACCAGGGCCAGACCGGAGGTCAGCAGCACCGCCCCGACGACCAGCGCACCCAGCTTCGTCTTGATCGAGATCACGATCCGCCGCGGTCTGCGCGCCCCGGCGTCGGGCGCGGTCCCGGCAGCTCCGGGACCCGGGCCCCGCGCCGCCCGCCGCGCGCCCGCGCCGCACTCCCGCGCCGGCCGTCGCGGCCCGTCGGCGTCCCGTGCCTCCCGCGACCCCCCGGGCCCGCGCCGGTTCACGGCGCCGGGGTCTCCAGCGCGTAACCGACACCGTGGACGGTACGGATCCGCTCGGCCCCGATCTTCCGGCGCAGCGCCTTGATGTGGCTGTCCACGGTCCGGGTGCCCGAGGCGTCCGCCCAGTCCCACACCTCCGCGAGCAACTGCTCGCGGGAGAGGACCGCGCGCGGGGTCCCCGCCAGACAGACCAGCAGGTCGAACTCGGTGGGGGTCAGGTGCACGTCCTCGGCCCGCACCCGCACCCGGCGCTGCGCGTGGTCGATCTCCAGTTCGCCCAGGCGCAGGGTGCCGCTGCGCGGGGCGGTCGCGGCGAGCGTCGCCCGCTCCACCCGGCGCAGCAGGACGTGCACCCGGGCGGCCAGCTCGCGCATCGAGAACGGCTTGGTCATGTAGTCGTCCGCGCCCACGCCGAGACCGACCAGCATGTCCGTCTCGTCGTCACGGGCGGTCACCATGAGGACCGGTACGGGCCGCTGGGCCTGGACCCGGCGGCACACCTCCAGACCGTCGAAACCGGGCAGCATGACGTCGAGGACCATCAGGTCCGGCTGCCACGCCTCGGCCGCCTCCACGGCGGCGGGTCCGTCGGTCGCGGTCTGCACGAGGAAGCCCTCCGCGCGCAGCCGGGCGGAGATCGCCTCCACGATCGTGGCGTCGTCCTCGACCACCAGGACGCGCCGCTGGGCCCCGGGAGTGGCCGCCGCACCGTGGTGAGTGGTGTGTGTCTGGTCCATTGCCCCGCCTCGCGTCGCCGATGTCGGTGCAGCAGCCTAGAGGTACCGGCGGTGTCCCGGCTATCCGGCGAGTCTCCCGGGACGGACCGCGAGATGGACCGCGTCGGGGACGCCTCGGGCAACGGGCACCTCTTCCGTCCGTACCCCGCTGAATCCGGCATTCCGCAAGGACTCTTCGAAATCGGCGGAGGGCCGGGCCGACCACACGGCGAGCACACCGCCTGGTTTCAGCCGGGCCGCGCAGGCCGTCAACCCGTCGACCCCGTACAGGGATTCGTTGTCCTCGGTGACGGTCCAGTCGGGCCCGTTGTCGATGTCGAGGCACAGGACGTCGTAGGTGTCGGGGGAGGTGTGGAGGTACTCCACCAGGTCGGTGTGCAGGATCACGGTCCGGGGATCGGCGAGCGCGGCTCCGGAGATCGAGGCGAGCGGGCCCTGCCGGTGCCAGTCGATGATCGCCTCCTCCCGCTCGACCACCGTGATCCGCCCCCAGTGGGGGTCGGCGGCGGCGTGCGCGAGCGAGAAGCCGACCCCGAGCCCGCCGACGAGCACCGAGGCCCCGGGCCTGGCCGGCTCCGGCAGCGCGTCCCGCGCCGCGTCGACCAGGAGCCGCTCGGAGCGCCCGTCGGAGGTGTCCATGAGGAAGGTCCCGTTGGCGATGATCTCGAAGTGCTCCTCGCGGCGGCGCAGCACGACCTCTCCGTACGGTCCTTCGCGGCGGTCGAGGGTCTGGGGTGGGTGCACGGGCGTTCTCTCTGCTTCTCGGCTCGGGGATCCGCTCGCGTCCATCCTCGGCGGGCGACGGGCGACGGGACAAACGCTTTACGGGTACGGGGGCGGGTTCCGGCCGGTCCCGTGGTGCGCCCCCGTACCCGTACGGGGGGACCGGTTCCGGCCACGAGCACCCCGCCCGTCGCCGCGCCGGGGTCCTTCCGGCGGGTGCGACGGCCGGATGCCCGGCCCACCGCGCGCGTACCCGGTCCGGCGGTTCATGAACCTGGGAAGAGTCATGGATGCGGGCTCTCCCGGCCGCGCGTACCCCGGTCCCGCGATGTGTGAACCCGAGAAGAGTGGCGACCTCTCGCCTTCTCGTCACGGGCTCGGCCGGGTCCGGAGCGGTGCGGCACGGGTCGGACGGACGGGGGGAAGGGGGAAGAGAGGAGTGGACGGGCCGGTCGGGCCGGGCGCGGGCCTCCGGGTCGACCGGTTGACCGATGCGGTCGGGCCGACGGTCGGTCCGACCCGGTCACCGGGCCGACCGGTCGGACTCCTCGGGCCGACCGGTCACGGACTTCTCTCGGGCCGGCCGGTCATGGGCTGGTCGGTGGGCCGCCCTCCGGGAGTGCGGCGAAGACCCGCTGGAGCGCGGGCGGGCGCTCCCCGTCGCCCGAGACGACCAGACGGCCGCGGTGGGTCAGCTCGTACCGGAACCCGTCGGCGATCGGCCGGCCGGTCGGCCGGTCCGGGACCTGCGCGTACGCCGGGTCCTCCAGCGCGGCCCGCAGGGCCCCCGCCTCGACGGGGGTCTGTCGGCCGGTACGGGCGGGCCCGCCGCCGGAACCGCTGGTCCAGGCCCCGTCGTACCGCACGACGAGCCGGTTGCGGATGCCCGCGAAGCCGCCGCTGACGACCACTTCGACGAGGACCTCGTCCGGTCGGGGCTCGGTCGCCGGGGTGCCGGGGCCGGTCGCGGTGCCCGGCAGGGCGGGGCCGCTCGTCACCGAGGGCGGACCGCCGGGCGCGGGTACGTCCCCGGGCCCGCAGCCGCTCGCGCCGAAGGCCAGGACTCCGGCCAGCAGCAGGGTCCCGCGTCGTCTTCCCCGTACGCCTCGCACCATGGTCCGAGGATGCCCGCCCCCGGGTGCCGGGCGCAGCCGTACCGGAGGGTTGCCACCCGTACGGGCCCCGGCGACCGGACCGGAGCCGGTCCGAGGCCGGTCCGGAGCCGGTCCGGCGGACGCGGGGTTCAGACGGTGTCGCGCACGATCCCGGTCAGGGGTCCTCGGTGGCGCCAGCCCAGGGAGTCGTAGAGGGCGAGGCCGTCGACCGTCGCGGCGAGGACCCCCGTCCCGGCGCCCGCCTGGGCGGCCGCCGCCTCCAGGGTGAGCATGACGTTGGAGCCGAGGCCCCGCCGCCGGTGCGCCGGATCGGTCTCGATCCGGTCGGCGACGGCGGTCGGGCCGGTCGGCGCGATCCGGCCCTGCGCGGCGAGGGTGCCGTCGGGGGCGAGGACACGGACCCGGACGACACCGTTGCGGACCTCGGTGGTCCTGGCGTACCCCTCGGGCGGCGCGGGCCGGGCGCCGGGGTCGAGGGGCTTGACCATCATGAAACCGGGGTCGTCGGGGACGGTCCACCCCTCGCCGATCCACCCGGCCGCCTCCTCCGGCTCCGCCATGATCTTGAGCCAGCTGTACGGGGTGGTGAGCCGGGCGCAGAGCGAGCCGACGACGGCCGCGTCGGGGGCGGGCAGCACGTGCCGTACGACGTGCCGGGGCAGGCCCACGTCGATCCGGTGGCCCCAGGGCTCGGCGACGGCCGCGGGGGTGCCCCGGGAGACGGTCCAGCCCGCGACCCAGGCAGATGTAATGGCTGCGATATCCATGGAGGGATTACAGCCGCAGGTGGTGCCCGCTGTCGGCGTCCGGTGGATTTCTTGGTCGCATCGTGACCAAGGGTGGTACCGGGGGGTGCGGGGGCGGTGGCGTGTCGCGTTGTGGGAGTGGGAGCGGGAGCGGGAGCGGCCGAGCCGGGCGCGGGAGCCGGAGCGGCCGAGCCCGGCGCGGACCGCTGGGTTCTTCCCTATCCGGCGCTGACCCGGTCGGCGACGGAGAAGTCGGTTTCGCAGTCCGGGCAGGTCGCGTTCCCGAAGACGTAGGTCAGCACGTGGGCGACTTCGTGTCGGCCGTCGGTGAGTGCGATGCGGTGGAGACGCGCGCCGATGCCTTCGAGGTCCGCGGGGACCGTCGCGCGGAGCGGGCGGGTTTCGATGATGCCGTCCGACAGGGCGTAGTCCTCGCTGGTGCAGAAGAACCCGAGTTCACCCAGGACGACGAACAGGTCGGTCTCGCAGCCGGGGCAGGAGATCTCGTATTCCTCGTTCCCGAGTCCCCGGGCCAGGGTCTCGCTCCATCCCGCGACGCCCTCGAAGCCGAGCATGGATTCCAGCAGGTCGATGTACTCGGTGCGGTCGGTCGCGGTCCTGAGGTGCCGGTTCACCGATGCCAGCAGGGTGGCGATCTCCGCCGAGTGCTGTGTGCGGACATCGCCCGCTCCGCGCGGTTGCCCGGCGCCCGCCATGATGGCCCCCGCCAGGCCCAGGGCGTTCACGGCTTGTCCTCGGTCCTCGTTCTCGGCCATGTCGGCCAGCCAGGGCAGTGCCGCGAAGCTGGCCGAGTAGACGCTGCCTTGATGGCAGAGCGCGGACCACAGGTCGTTCCAGAGCCCTGAATCGGGCTCGGGCGCGATGCGCGCCAGCAGGGCGGGTATGTCTTCGGCGCATCCGTAGGCGTGCCTGAGTCGCTGCCAATCCGTCATGCCGGGATCCCGTCACGCTCGTGGCCGCCAGGAACGATCAGGCGGCTGCCCGTCGGCCCTCGCCCCCGATCGTCACCGGCCACCCCGGCCGACCGGCTGTCCGGTCCGTGTTCGGCGCGGAGCCGCAGCGCCGACCTGCCGGCCTGCTGACCTCGGACCCGCGCCCAAAGGCCGCTCCGCAGAACGAACGAGCCGGACGAGCCGGACGAGCCGGACGAAGAGGGAAACCGCAGAACGAGGAGATCCGCGTCGAAGGGCGGGGCGGAAGTGATCGCTCAGAGCGAACGGGCGGGCGGGAACATTCCCCGGCTCACATGCATTGAGTGCACATAGCTCAACTTGACTGCCGAAGGGGAGATCATGGCTTCTGAGTCCAAGCCGTCTGTGGCACTCACTCTGCCGGTGCTGCCGCTCGACGACGAGGTCGTGCTGCCCGGAATGGTGGTACCGCTCGACCTGTCCGACGCCGATGTGCGCGCCGCCGTCGAGGCCGCCCAGGCCGCCGCGCGGCCGGGTGCGGGCAAGCCCAGGGTGCTGCTCGTGCCCCGCGTCGACGGGACCTACGCGGGGACCGGTGTCCTCGGCACCGTCGAGCAGGTCGGACGGCTGTCCGACGGCGACCCCGGCGCCCTGATCCGGGCCATCGGCCGCGTCCGCATCGGCGCGGGCACCACCGGCCCCGGCGCCGCGCTCTGGGTCGAGGGCGCCACCGTCGAGGAGACCCTGCCCGAACCGCTCCCCGGCCAGGTCACCGACCTGATCAAGGAGTACAAGGCGCTGGCCACCAGCTGGCTCAAGAAGCGCGGTGCCTGGCAGGTGGTGGACCGCGTCCAGCAGATCGAGGGCGTCGGCGCCCTCGCCGACAACTCCGGGTACTCGCCCTTCCTCAGCGTCGAACAGAAGGTCGCCCTCCTGGAGACCGCCGACCCGGTCGCCCGGCTGAAGCTCGCCACGGCCCAGCTCCGCGAGCACCTCGCCGAGCAGGACGTCGCCGAGACCATCGCCAAGGACGTCCAGGAGGGTGTGGACAAGCAGCAGCGGGAGTTCCTGCTCCGCCGCCAGCTCGAAGCCGTACGCAAGGAACTCCGGGACCTCAACGGCGAGGCCGAGGGCGACGAGTCCGACGACTACCGGGCCCGGGTGGAGGCCGCCGACCTGCCCGAGAAGGTCCGGGAGGCCGCCCTCAAGGAGGTCGAGAAGCTGGAGCGGTCCAGCGACCAGTCCCCCGAGGGCTCCTGGATCCGCACCTGGCTGGACACCGTCCTCGAACTGCCGTGGAACGAGCGGACCGAGGACCGGTACGACATCCGGGGCGCCCGTGCCGTCCTGGACGCCGAGCACGCGGGTCTGGACGACGTGAAGGAGCGCATCACCGAGTACCTGGCCGTCCGCAAGCGCCGCGCCGAGCGGGGTCTCGGCGTCGTCGGCGGGCGGCGCGGCGGGGCCGTCCTCGCCCTCGTCGGCCCGCCCGGCGTCGGCAAGACCTCCCTCGGCGAGTCCGTCGCCCACGCGATGGGCCGCGAGTTCGTCCGCGTCGCCCTCGGCGGCGTGCGGGACGAGGCCGAGATCCGGGGCCACCGGCGCACCTACGTCGGCGCGCTGCCCGGCCGCATCGTCCGGGCGATCAAGGAGGCCGGGTCCATGAACCCGGTGGTCCTGCTCGACGAGATCGACAAGGTCGGCTCCGACTTCCGGGGCGACCCGGCGGCGGCCCTCCTCGAAGTCCTCGACCCGGCGCAGAACCACACGTTCCGTGACCACTACCTGGAGGTCGAGCTGGACCTCTCCGACGTCGTCTTCCTGGCGACCGCCAACGTCCTCGACGCCATCCCCGAGGCCCTCCTCGACCGGATGGAACTGGTCAGGCTCGACGGCTACACGGAGGACGAGAAGGTCGTCATCGCCCGTGACCACCTGCTGCCCCGGCAGCTGGAGCGCGCGGGTCTGGCGCCCGGCGAGGTCGTCCTGGAGGAGGCGAGCCTGCGGAGGCTGGCGGGCGAGTACACCCGTGAGGCCGGGGTCCGCACCCTGGAGCGGGCGATCTCCCGGCTGCTCCGCAAGATCGCGGCCCAGCACGAACTGGGCGACCGCGAGCTGCCGTTCACGGTCGGCCCGGACGATCTGAGGGACCTCATCGGGCGACCGCACCACGTGCCCGAGTCGGCGCAGGACCCGGCGGAGCGCAGGACCGCCGTGCCGGGCGTGGCCACCGGGCTCGCGGTGACCGGCGCGGGCGGCGACGTCCTCTTCGTCGAGGCGTCCCTCGCCGATCCGGAGACCGGCGGCGCCGGGCTGACCCTCACGGGCCAGCTGGGCGACGTGATGAAGGAGTCGGCGCGGATCGCGCTCTCCTTCCTCCGCTCGCACGGCGCGGAGCTGGAGCTGCCCGTCACCGGTCTGAAGGACCGGGGCGTGCACATCCACTTCCCGGCGGGCGCGGTGCCGAAGGACGGCCCGAGCGCGGGCGTCACCATGACGACGGCCCTCGCCTCGCTCCTGAGCGGGCGGCTGGTCCGTACGGACGTGGCCATGACCGGCGAGGTCTCCCTCACCGGCCGGGTCCTGCCGATCGGCGGGGTGAAGCAGAAGCTGCTCGCGGCGCACCGGGCGGGCATCACGACGGTCGTGATCCCCAAGCGGAACGAGGCCGATCTGGACGACGTCCCGGCCGAGATCCTGGAGAAGCTGCAGGTCCACCCGGTGACGGACGTCCGGCAGGTCCTGGAGATCGCCCTGGCCCCGGCATCGGTCCCGGTGGGCGTGGCGGCCTGACCGCGAGGGACGGTCATGGCTTCTCGTACGGAAGCCATGACCGTACGGGAGTGACGACCGTACGGCCGGGGCGGTCGTACGCGGGAGGTGACCGTACGGCCGGTCCGGACGGGCGGGCGGTGGGCGGTTACGGACCGGCCGGTGGTGAACGGTGGGTGGCGAGCGGGGTGTTCCGTACGGAACACCCCGCTTCGTCGTGCTCCGCTGTCAGTGGCGGCTGCGATGCTCGTACGCATGGACGAAGACGCCTTCTGGGCTCTCATCGACGAGTTGAGCCGACGGCCCGGTGACCGGGACGAGCGGCTGGAGTGGCTGACCGGGCGGCTGCTGCGGCGGCCGGCCGCCGAGAGCGCGGTGTTCCAGGCGCGCCTCGAGCGGGCGTGCGCGGTGGCCCATCGGGAGGAGCTGTGGAGGGCCGCGGACCGGGTGGAGGGCGGGGCCTGCACCGACGACGGCTTCCACTACTTCACGCTCTGGCTGGTGGCGCAGGGGCGCGAGGTGTACGGGGCGGTGCTCGCCGATCCGGACGCGCTGGCCGGTCTGCCGGGGATACGGGCGCTGGCGGGCCGTCCCCGTGACCTCTGGCACGACGACGAGTGGCCGGAGTGGGAGGAGCTGGACTACGCGGCGCAGGACGCGTTCGACGAGCTGACCGGCCAGGAGGACGACGACGGGGAGGAGTTCCTCGACGCCGTCGAGGCGGCGGAGGAGGCCGCGGTGGCGGCGGGGGAGTGGGGGGAGCGGGAGGAGTGGGAGCTTCCGGAGGAGCGCGGGTCCCTGGGCGACCGGGACTTCCCGGAGGACCGGGAGTTCTCGGCCGACGGGGAGTTCCCGGAGGGCCGGGAGCTCGCGGCCGACGGAGGGCTCGCGGGCGGTCGTGGGAGCCGGAGTTCCCCGGTGGCCGGGTGAGTGAGCCGGGTGAGTGAGGGGAAGAGGGCGGCGGTTCGCGGGGGTCCCGCCCGGAAGGGGTGGCGTTGCCCCGCCTCACCGCCCTCTTCCCGGTCGGGGCGCCCGCCTCCTGATCGTCATCGGGAGGCGGGCGGAGGGACCGGGCCCCGGGGGCCGTGGGAACCCCCGGGACCGGGAGGCCCCGAGGGGCCCGGAGCGGTCCCGGATCAGGAGGGCCTTCGGGAGCCGAAGGCCTTCGGCGGTCCGGAGGGTCTCAGGGCCCGGCGGGTCCTCAGGAGGCCGAGGAGTTCCGGCGGCGGCTCAGGAGCAGGCTGCCCGCCGCGAAGGTGGCGAGGGCACCCGCTCCCGCGAGGGCGGGCACGAGCGGCGAGGACGACGTGCCCGTGGTCTCGGCGGAGAGCGCCGGGGCCTGCTCGTCGCCGCCGTGGCCCGCGTGGCTCACGGTGGACAGGGCGACGCCCGCCGCGATCTTCGCCTCGGTCGGGGCCTGGGCCTTCGCCTGCGTGGCCGCCGCGCCGCCGAAGGTGACGTCGGAGCAGCTGTAGAAGGCCTCGGGGCTGTCGTTGCGCTGCCACACCTTGTAGACGATGTGGCGGCCGGTCCGGGCGGGGAGGTTGCCGGTGAAGTTGTAGAAGCCGTCCGTGGCGGTGCGGGCGGTGTTGTGGACGGCGACGGGGGTGGCGTCGAGGTCCGACCACTTCAGGGGCTGCGTGGGGTCGAAGCCGGGCTTGGTGATGTAGACGGTCATGGTGCCCGAGTGGGCGGCCGTGACGCGGACCTTGAAGTTGAAGGCGCCCGTGGCGACCGCCGTGGCGGGCCAGTCGGTGCGCGCCCAGTCCAGGGCGCGGTACTTGGCGCGGTTCGCCGAGCAGAGCTTGCCGTCCGGGATCAGCGCCTGGTGCTGACCTGCGGCGTTGGCGATGTTGACCTCGTTCCAGTCGTAGAGCGGCTGGGTGCCGGAGTCGGCGACGAGGTCCTTGCAGACCTGGGACTTGGGGGTCTCGGGACCTTCGGCGTAACAGGCGGCCACTCGGCTGACCGGGTTGAAGACCGCTCCGTGTGCGGCGGCCGTGGTGGGGGTCAGGCCGACGAGTGCGGTGGCGGCGGACAGGGCGGCGACGCCGGTGGCGGCACGGCGGTAGGGCAACATGCGGGGGCTCTCTCTCGTGGGGGAGGAAGGTACGAGCAACGCGCGCTGAGTGCACGGAAGTTGAATTCCGGGCTACCGCGATAGAGCGTCGCATTGGTCCATACCAATGAGCAAGAGGTCGGGCGGAAAAAGCCGTGACGGCCCCCGGGCGCCGCCGCCCCCGGGCGCCGCCGCCCCCGGGGGCCGCCACCGGCGCGGGCGTCAGCCGTTGGCGAGCGCCCGCACCCGCGAGTAGTCCCCGTTGAAGCGGTTGTGGTCGCCGACCGTGGGGCCGGTGGAGGTGTACTGCCACATCGTGTAGTAGGCCCATCCGGCCGGGAGTTCGCCGACCGCGGCGGCGTACCGGGCGATCCACAGCGGGTTGGTGGCGGCGAAGGCGGAGGAGTTGCCGGTGCACTGGGTCCACCAGCTGGTCGCGGTGTAGATGACGGCGTCCCGGCCGGTCCGGTACCGGTACCGGTCGGTGAACTCACGGATCCAGGCGACCATTCCGGCCTGGGACTTGCCGTAGCAGGTGGCGCCGTACGGGTTCCACTCGATGTCGAGCACGCCCGGCAGGGTCCGGCCGTCCCTCGACCAGCCGCCGCCGTTGTCGGCGAAGTAGTCAGCCTGGGCGGCGCCGGTCGTCGTGTCCGGGGTGGCGAAGTGGTACGCGCCCCGGATCATCCCGATGTCGTACGAGCCGTTGTACTGCTGCGTGAAGGAGGTGTTCTTGTAGTAGGTGCCCTCGGTGGCCTTGACGTAGGCCCACTTGACGCCGCTGTTCCAGAGGGTGGGCCAGGCCACGTCGCCGTTGTGGCTGGAGACGTCCACGCCCTCGGTCTGGACGGCCTGGGCGGAGCTCCCGCCGGGGGTGGAGCCGCGTCCGTCGTGGGCGAGGACGCCCATGCCCATGCTGGCGGATCCGCGCGGGGGCACGGCCCGCGCGCCCGGGTCCTGGGCGGCGCCGGCGGGCCCGGCGAGGGGGAGGAGGAGGGCCAGTGCCGCGAGTGCGGCTCCGGCGAGGGCGGTCGTTCCGGATCCGTGCGCACGCATGGCGTGCCTCCGAACGTCTCGGTGGGGGAGGGGGATGACCGTATCCTGGTGTGGACATGTCATTCCGGAGAGGGGTACGACGCTACGCACGTGGACCCGGCCGACGGAAGAGGTCCAGGATTCCGCCGTTGGTCTACTCCTGCGAAATACTGGGGGAGCTGCGGCGACGGCCTCGGCCGGAAGAAACTTTCAGCGGCCCGAAAGCCACCGGCCGGGCACCGGAGAACGTGTGGGAGGTGCTGTCGTGCACAGAAGCGGTACGGGAAGCGGGGGCCGGGTGTCCCCGCCCGCCACGGTCGACCGCGAGTTCCTGGCGCTCGAACGCGAACTGGCCGTGTTCCTGCGGCGCGCCCGCGCCCAGTCCGGCGAGATGGCCCGCGAGGTGCACCCCGAGCTGGAGCCCGCCGCCTACGGCCTCTTCGTACGGCTCGACGACGCCGGGCCCCAGCGGGCCACCGAACTCGCCGGGTACTTCGGGGTGGGGAAGGCGACCATGAGCCGCCAGTTGCGGGCCCTGGAGGACCTCGGGCTCGTCGCCCGCGACCCCGACCCCGCCGACGGGCGCGCCTCGCTCGTCCGGCTGACGGAGGAGGGCCGCGCCCGCTTCCGGCACGTACGGGACGCCCGGCGCGAGCGGTACGTCCGCAAGCTCGCCGACTGGGACCGCGCCGAGGTCGCCGAACTGGCCCGCCTCCTCAACCACTTCAACATCCGCTCGGAGGGGTGAGGCGCCGCCGGGCGCGCGGCGGGGCCGACGGGGGCGCGTCTCCCCGGCCCGCCGCGTGACCGGCCCCGCGAGGCGATGAACCCCCGGCGGGCGCGCGGACGGCGGATACGGACGGCGAAGAGGGGCGGAGGACGGAGCAGCGGCCGGGGACGGAGGACGGGGCGGCGGCCGGGGGCGGCGATGCGGCGGACGGCGGCCGGGCAGGACGATGCCGGAGTCGTATCCGCCCAGCCCCGGCAGGCGCGCGGACGGCCGCGCGGGCGCGCGAACCCCCGGCCGCAGGGGCCGGGCCACCCGGCCCTCCGCGCCCCACGGCCCCGGGCCGCCGGGGTTCGGCCACCCGGCCACCCGGCCACCCGGCCCTCCGCTCCCCACGGCCCCCGGTCGCCCCGCCCCGCGCGCCTTCGTCAGCCCGGGAACTCCACCAGCGCCGCCGTGGCGTCGTCGTGCCGCTTCCAGCGGCGGACCCCGCCCGCCCCGGCGTCCGCCTCCTCCAGTGCCCGCACCCGCCGGAGCAGCCCCAGCGGGCCCTCCTCCCTCAGCACTCCCACGCACTTCGTCCAGTCGCCCGCGCCGAACAGATCGACCCAGCGGCTCGCGCCGTCCGTCAGCGCCGCCAGGGACCGCACCCGCGCGCGGGGCGTCGAGCCCGTCACCGCCCGCGCCGCGACCGCCGGATCGGCCGCCGCCGTGAAGAACCCGCCCTCCCGGTTCCGCAGCCGGTCCGTCGCCTCCAGGGACCGCAGGACCTCGTCCGGCACCCGGTCCAGCCGGTCGTCGAGCACCGCCCGTACCGCCCCGTCCGGACCCTCCAGGAGGAGGACGGAGTCGGAGAGGACGAGGTGCTCGACCGAGACGTCGTCCCATCGCACCAGCACCACGGTCGCCTGAGGCGTACGCACGTGAGAAAGGTCACAGGTGTCCCGGTGGGCGTCCGCCGTGCGCCGGATGGCCGAGGACAGGATCTCGGACAGGGGCACGTCAGGCCGGGAAGCGGACAGTTCGGTCAAAGCGCCGCCGAGGCGGGCCGTGAACCACGGCACGGTGTGCACACAACCGTCATCACCCGCGGGTGGTGTGACGCCGTCGAGCAGGACGACGGTTCCCCCACGGCCGGAGGCGGGCAGGGCGGCGGCCACCCAGTCCTCGTTGGGGCGTTCGGGGCTGCCGGGAAGGGTGGCGACATCACTGCGCATGTCGTCCAGTGTGCCCGCTCCGGCACGCTCCTTCACCGGACCTGCAAATGACCGGAAATGGCCTGTACCAAGCCCCCGGAGCCCTTCCCGAGCAGGGAAGGGACCTCTGCGCCGGACTGCGGGCGGGCATCCTGCCAAAGCCCGCGCGGAAGATCCAACCGACGCTCCGCCGAGCCCCGTACCGGCCGTCCGGGGAAGTTGTTCGCCAACTCGGGAGTGCTGTTCACTCGTTCGGGTGGCGGAGCGGCCGATGCGCGTCTCCTTCCCGGAAGCGCTGGAATGGTCGGAAGCCGTACCAGGGGTGGGGGGCGCTCCACGTGACCGGTCGTCACCTCTGCTTTGTGGGCGGACGAGTCAAGAATGCGAGCACCGGTGCAGATGAAGCGGCCTCGGAGCAACAACGGCACGCGGAGCCGGACCCCCGGTGCAGCACCGACCCCGGACGGCACGGCCTCGGCACCCCCCGCGGGCCGGTCCAAGCGCGTCCGCAACCGGCTCGTCGCGGGCGTCGCCCTCGTCGGCATCACCGTCCTCGTCGCCGGAGCCCCCGCGCTCCTCACCGCCTCCACCCAGCTCAACGACTCCCAGCGCCTGGTCACCCTCGCCGAGCTCGACCGGCAGGCCGTCACCCTGGCGCACTCCCTCTCCGACGAGCGCGACGAGGTCGTCGCGTACATCGCCGCGGGACGCGACAACCAGAGCGCCGACGCCCGGCACAAGCGCCAGGTCACCAGCGTCCGTTCGACCCGCGTCGACCGGCAGATCGACGAGATCCGGCCCGGCGCGACCACCGAACTCCGCCGTGACCTCGCCGGAGTCCCCTCGATCCGCCGCACCGCCCTCACCGGCAAGGGCACCGCCCTCGAAGCCCACCGGGCGTACACCGAGGTCGTCGGCAAGCTCCAGGCCCTCGCCGACGAACTGGCCGACAGCACCCCGGCCCGCGCCGCCGACACCGCGCTCACCGAGGCCACCCGCGCCCCCGCCGCCCTCGGCCGCGCCGTCGAACAGGCCTCCGCCACCCGGGGCCTGCTCGTCGCCGCGCTCTCCGTGCCGCAGCCCGAGGGGACCGGCGAGCCCCGCTACGACTCCACGACCGGCACCTACGTCACCGAGGAGCCCGAGGGCGCCGCCGAGGCCGAGCGGGCCCGCGACACCCTCACCGCCGCCGCCCAGCAGGCCCGCGTCCGGGAACTCGCCGCCCTCGGCGACTTCGACCAGGCGGCGGGCTCCACCGCCCGCGACTCCCTCGCCGCCACCGTCGCGGGACCCGACGTCAAGAGCGCCGAGCGCTCCCTGGCCTCCCTCACCGACCAGCCCAGGCTGACTCAGAGCGAGCGCGGGACCGACCCGGTGGCGCTGGAAGCGGCCCTCTCCGCCCGGATCGAGCAGATGCGGGGCGTCGAGTCCACGCTCGCCGCCGAGCGCGTCGAGCGGCTCGCCGCGCTCCGCGACGACGACGTCACCGGCCTCGAACTGCGCATCGCCTTCCTCGGCGGCTGTCTGCTCGTCGCCGTCGGCATCTCCACCTATGTGGCCCGCACCCTCACCCGGCCGCTCGCCGTGCTCCGCATCGGCGCCGCCCGGCTCGCCGCCGCGCCCGCCGCGCACACCGAGGAGCCGGTCCGCTTCACCGGCCGCAACGACGAGTTCGCGCAGGTCGTGCGCTCCCTCAACACCCTGCACGGCAAGCTGTCCGGGCTCGTCGCGCACAACGACTCGCTGACCGACCGGATCGGCGACGGGCAGGCCGACCTGACCGCCGCCAAGGAGGCCCTCGGCGCCGAGCTGGCCACCCAGCGCGCCGAACTCCAGGGGCGGGTCGCCCTCCTCACCGCCGATCTCGAACGGCTCCGGGGCACCGTCCAGCACACCTTCGTCAACCTCTCGCTCCGCAGCCTCGGGCTCGTCGAGCGGCAGCTCGGCGTCATCGAGAAGCTGGAGGAGCGCGAGCAGGACCCGGACCGCCTCGCGACCCTCTTCAAGCTCGACCACATGGCGACCGTCATGCGCCGCCACAGCGAGAACCTGCTGGTCCTCGCCGGACACGAGCACGGACACGGGCACGCCGGTCCCGTCCCCCTGGTCGACGTGCTGCGCGCCGCCGTCAGCGAGATCGAGCGGTACGAGCGGGTCACCATCCACTCCCTGCCGCCGCACGCCCAGATCGCCGGATTCGCCGCCGACGACCTCAGCCACCTGGTCGCGGAACTCCTGGAGAACGCCACCTCGTTCTCGCCGCCGGACGCGGCGGTCCAGCTCTCCGGCTGGCTCCTGGAGACCGGCGAGGTCATGCTCTCCGTGCAGGACGCGGGCATCGGCATGACACCCGGTCGTATCTCCGAACTCAACGCGCGCCTGTCCGGGGCCGACCAGGACGCCTTCGACGGCGAGGGCCTCGGGATGCGGGTGATCGCCCTCCTCGCCGCCCGCCACGGCGTCCGCGTCGAACTGCGGGAGCAGCAGCCGGGCGGCACGGCGGCCGTGGTGGTCCTGCCCCCGCCGCTGCTGCCCGTCACCCCGCCCGCGACGGTCACGGAGCCCGTACGGGTCCCCGGCGCGGTCCCCGCGGTCCAGCTCCCCGGCTCGGCCGCCGAGGCCAACTCCAACACCCTGCCGTCCCGGCACCGCGACCCGCTCGTGGAAGCGGCGGAACGCGCGTTCCTGGAGGCGATGGGCGGCGCGCCCGCCCCCGCCGAGGACCGGACGCCCCGGCCCGCCGAGGACCTGACCTCCCGGCCCGCAGAGGAGTGGACGCCCCGCTCCGCCGAGCCGCACCCGGCGGCGCCCGCCCCCGAGCGCCCCTACGACCCGGCGCCCGCCCCCGGGTACGGAGCCGCCGGGGACCGCCACGAGTCTCCGTACGACGGGCCCGCCACCCCCGAGGCCCCGGCCCCGCAGCCCCCCCCGCTCGGCGAGTCCGTCTCCGAGACCACGCTCCAGGTGCGGCTGCCGGTCCCGCCGCCGGAGCCGGACGCCCACGAGCGCGCCGCCGACACGGCCGCCGCGCCCGCCCCCGAGGCCCCCGCCGCGCCCGAGGACGGGCAGACGGTTCCCGGACCGCGCCCCGCGCAGTGGGAACGCGTGACGGACAAGGGACTGCCCAAGCGCACCCCGCAGGTGGTGCGTCAGAGCGGCCCTGCGACCACCACCCGAAAGGGTGGTGTCGACGCGGAGGCGCTCCGCCGCCGCCTGGGCGGATTCCACCAGGGAGCCAAAGCGGGCCGCCGCGACGTGGAAGTGGAGTTGGACACGGCGCGCACGGAGGCCGTAAGGACTGCACGTACAGAGGAGATGACGGGGGACACAGTCGAGGAGGCACGCAGTTGACCGCGACGGGAACGTACGGACTGAGCTCGGAAGCCCGAAACCTGCAATGGCTGCTGGGAAACCTGGTGGAGGAGGTGCCCGGGGTCCGGTCGGTCGCCGTGGTCTCCTCCGACGGCCTGATGCTGCTCTCGTCCGACCCTGCCGCCCAGCAGAGCACGACGGTCGCCGCCGGGACCGGCCGGCCCGGAGGGCCGCGAGGATCCAGCGCCGACCTGGCCACCATCGTCTCCGGCATCGGCAGCCTGACCATCGGTGCCGCCCGCCTCATGGACGGCGGCGGAGTGAAGCAGACCATGGTCGCCATGGACGAGGGCAGCGTGTTCGTGATGTCGATCAGCGACGGCTCGCTGCTCGGCGTGCACGCCGAGCCCGACTGCGACATGAGCGTCATCGCCTACCACATGGCGCTCTTCGTGGGCCGCGCCGGTCATGTGCTCACCCCCGAAGTCCGCAGCGAGCTGCGCAAATCGATGGAGAGCAACCAGTGACGTCAGCCTCCCACGCCCACCGGCTGCCGGTCCGGGGGAACGGGCGGCGCCCCGCGCGCGTCCGCCCGTACTCGCTCACCGGCGGCCGTACCCGCTTCGGCCACGTCCTGCTCGTCGAGACCTTCGTGGCGGCGCTCGAAGCGCCCGCCGAGCGCAAGGTCCTGACGGACGGCGGACCCGGGGCCCGGGGTCTGATGCCGGAGATGCGGGCCATTGTCGAGATCTGCCGCCGGATGCGGACGGTCGCGGAGATCTCGGCGCTGTTGAAGATGCCGTTGGGGGTCGTCCGGGTGCTGCTCAGCGACCTGGCCGACCAGGGAAAGATCCGTGTGTACGGGACCGGTCACGGCACCGGCCAGCCCGACCGCGCGCTCCTCGAAAGGGTGCTGAGTGGACTCCGTCGTCTCTGACGCCTCCGCCGCCTCCGCCACCACGGCGGCGCCGGTCATTCCCGTGCAGCCCGGGACGGACCTGTTCCACAGGGCCGCCCCGCGTCCCGGGGCCGCCGCCCCGGGCGTCCCCGATCCCGAGGACGGCGCGCGGGACTGGCAGCTCGACCACAGCCGCGCCCCGATCGCGACGAAGATCGTGGTGGCGGGCGGCTTCGGCGTCGGCAAGACCACGTTCGTCCGCGCGGTCTCGGAGATCACCCCGCTCCAGACCGAGGCGCTGATGACCCGGGCGAGCGAGGAGACCGACGACCTCAGCGCCACCCCGGACAAGCTCACCACCACCGTGGCGATGGACTTCGGCCGGATCACCCTGGACAACGACCTCGTCCTGTACGTGTTCGGCACACCCGGCCAGCAGCGCTTCTGGTTCATGTGGGACGACCTGGTGCGCGGGGCGATCGGCGCGATCGTGCTGGCCGACACCCGGCGGCTCACGGACTGCTTCCCGGCCCTGGACTACTTCGAGAGCTGCGGCATCCCGTACATCGTGGGCGTCAACCACTTCGAGGGCACCGAGCTGTTCGAGGTGGACGACGTCAGGGAGGCCCTGACCGTGCCCGCGCACGTGCCCGTTGTGATCATGGACGCGCGCAAGCGGTACAGCGTCGTCGAGAGCCTGCTCGCGATGGTCGCGCACGCCCTCGAAGCCACTCCCGAATAGCACTCACCAGCACGCCAGGAGCTCCACCCATGCGGAAGATACTCATAGTCGGCGCGGGCCAGTCCGGTCTGCAGCTCGCCCTCGGCCTCCAGTCGCGGGGGTACGAGGTCACCCTCATGTCGAACCGCACGGCGGACGAGATCCGCTCCGGCCGGGTGATGTCCACCCAGTGCATGTTCGACACGGCGCTCCAGCACGAGCGGGACCTCGGCCTCGACTTCTGGGAGTCCCAGGCGCCGAGGATCGAGGGCCTCGGCGTCTCCGTCGCCGCACCCGACTCGACGCGCGCGATCGACTGGGTCGGGAAGCTCGGCGGACACGCGCAGTCCGTCGACCAGCGGCTGAAGATGTCCGGCTGGATGGAGACCTTCGCGCGGCGCGGCGGCCAGCTGGTGATCCACGGCGTGGCGGTCGGCGACCTCGACTACTTCTCCCGCGGCTACGACCTGGTGCTCGTCGCGGCGGGCAAGGGCGAGCTGGTGTCCATGTTCGGCCGGGACGCGTCCCGTTCGCCCTACGACGCCCCGCAGCGCGCGCTCTCGGTGGCGTACGTCCACGGTCTGGGGCCCCGCCCCGAGCACCCCGAGTTCGACGCGGTCCGCTGCAATCTGGTGCCGGGCGTCGGCGAGCTGTTCGTGATGCCGACGCTGACCATGAGCGGACGCGCCGACATCCTGTTCTGGGAGGGTGTCCCCGGCGGCCCGGTCGACGTCTTCCAGGGGATCAAGGACCCCTCGGAGCACCTGGCGCTGACGCTGGGGCTGATGGAGAAGTTCCTGCCCTGGGAGTACGCGCGGGCGACCCAGGTCGAACTCACCGACGCGGGCGGCACCCTGGCGGGCCGGTACGCGCCGACCGTGCGCAACCCGGTCGGCCGGCTCCCCGGCGGCGGTCTGGTGCTGGGCGTCGCGGACGTCGTCGTGGCCAACGACCCGATCACCGGCCAGGGTTCCAACTCGGCGTCCAAGTGCGCCGCCGCCTATCTCGCGGCGATCGTCGAGCACGGTGACCGGCCCTTCGACGAGGAGTGGATGCGCGCCGCCTTCGACCGCTACTGGGAGACGGCCCGGCACGTCACCAAGTGGACGAACGCGATGCTGGCCCCGCCGCCGGAGCACGTCCTGAACCTCATCGGCGCGGCGGGCGCCCTCCAGCCCGTCGCCGACCGCTTCGCCAACGGCTTCGACGATCCCTCGGACTTCGAGAACTTCTTCTACGACCCGGAGAAGACCTCGGCGTACCTGGGCGAGGTCACCCCGAACTGACCCCCGGCCGCGCCCTCACGGACCACTGAGGGCCCGGGAGGGCCCCTCGGGGCGTGTTCCCGGCTCCGGGGCGGAAAACCGTTCGAGGCCGGGCGGGACACGGGTGATCATGGGGGCATGTCCCTCTCGAACACCCTGGCCCGCGCGGACGCCGATCTGGCCGCCGGACGGGTCCCCCTCGCGCGTCAGCGGCTGCGCGGGCTCGTCTCCTCCTTCCCGTGCGAACCGGCCCCGCGCCGCCGTCTCGCCGGGGTGTACCGGCTGTACGGGGACCCCGCCGAGGCGGGCCGGTGGACGTATCTGGAGGAGGACCGGGACACGGCGGAGACCGCCGCCTTCGAGGAGCGGTACGCCTCCGCCGCCCGGCGGATGAAGGCCCTGGCCTGGCGGGGTCCGGAGGCTCTGGCCGCCACCTCCTTCGCCCGGGACCGGCTGGCCGAGGTCCGCGAGGCGTGCTCCGCCGAGGTGGGGCGGCCGGTCGGCTGGGACGAGCCCGTGCCCGTCGACGGGGAGGACACGGAACCGGAGGGCGGCGGCGGTTCGGTCAGCGGCGTCCTCGCCGGGATCGGCTGTCTCCTGTGCGTGCTGGCCACGGTCTACATCTGGATCCTCGGGGTCGTCTCCCTGTTCGACTGACGCCCCCGGGCCGCAGGCTGACGCCCCCGGGTCACGGGCTGACGCCCCGGGCCGCAGGCTGACGCCCCCGGGTCACGGGCTGACGCCCCGGGCCGCGGGCTGACGCCCCCGGGTCACGGGTGCGGGCGCCCGCACCCGTGACCCGCCCGCCCGGCACCGGCGCCCGGCCGACGTCATGACCCGTCGTAGCCCTCGTCCCCGCCCTCCCTCGCTCCCTTCGGGAGGGGCGGCGGGGCGTACTCCGGGAGGGCCGTGCCGTCCTCGTCCGGGCGGACCGCGCCCAGCAGCGGGTTCGCCGCGATCGGGGAGACCTTCACCGTGGCACCCGGTCGGGGTGCCTGCACCACCAGGCCCTCGCCCAGGTAGAGCGCCACGTGCGTCGCGCCAGGGAAGTAGACCACCAGGTCACCCGGCCGCAGTTCCGCCAGCGGCACCCGGGGCAGCTCCGCCCACTGTTCCTGGCTGGTGCGCGGCAGCTCACGGCCCGCCGCCGACCACGCCCGCTGGGTGAGCCCCGAGCAGTCGTACGTCTCCGGGCCCTCCGCCCCCCACTCGTACGGCTTGCCGATCTGCTCCACCGCGAACCGCACCGCCTCCGCGCCCGCCCGGCTCGGGTTGCGCCTCCCGGCGAGGACGCCCGAGCCGAGCAGTTCCCGCTGGGCGCCCGCCGTCTGGACGCGTTCCAGCTCCGTCAGCCGGGCCAGTTGTCCGGGGGAGAGGGCCGCGAGCAGTTTCTCGACCTCCGCGAGCCGGGTCCGCACCTCGTCCCGGCGGGCGCGCTGTGCCGTGGCGAGGGTCCGCTCCCGGTCGAGGGCCCGGCCGGACTCGGCCGCCAGGGCCGCCGCCCGCCGTTCGGCCCCGACGAGCCGGGTCACGGCACCGGCGCGGTCGCGGGACGCGCGGGCCATCAGATGTCCCTGGTCCAGGGCCGACCGGGGGTCGGCGGCGAGGAGCAGCCGCAGGTACGAGGAGAGCTCCGACCCGCCCTGGTACTGCTCCCGGGCGATCCGCCCGGCCGCCGCACGGCCCTGTTCCAGGGAGGTGCGGGCGGCGGTCAGCCGGGCCGTGACCTTCCCGGTGTCGGCGGTCTGGCGCTTCAGGGCCTCCTCGGCGGCGTTGAACCGTTCGGTGGCCTCCTCCGCCTGCTGGTAGAGCGTCCGCATCCGGGTGAGCAGGGCGGTGACGGAGTCGCCCCCCGACGGGGGGAGCGCGGCGGCGTCGTCCACGGCTCCCGACGCGGACGGGTCCGCTCCCGGGAGGTCCTGAGCGGTCGGCGGGGCGGCGGAGTCCGGGGCCGGTGGCACGGGCTCCCCGAGGGCCGTGGGGGAGCCGGGGTCGGTCAGACCGGTCCGGTCGGTCCGGTCCGCCGGGTCCGCCGGAGGTTCGGAGACGGACAAGGCCGGGTGCGGGTCCACCGGGCCCACCGGTTCCGCAGCCGGGTCCGCCCACGCGATCGGGGCCTCGGCCACCGGGTCGCCCGGCGGTTCGGGCGCCGCGCCCGCCGGGGCGATCCCCGTCAGGGCCGTGGCCGCCGCCAGTGCCCCCGTGCAGACCGTGCGCAGCAGTCGTCGTGACACGTCACCACCTCCACGGGGATGATGACGGGTTACTTCATCTGATTACCGTACGAATGGGGGCGCGTCCGGGGGCCTCACCCCTTCGGCTCAGCGTCCCCCGGGCCGGTGTTCCCCGGGCCTTCGCCGCCCACGTCGGCGGCCCTCGGCTTCGACCACGGCCACCGCAGTTCCCGCCGCTCGCGGCCCCCGGGGGCGTACTCGTACACCCAGCCCCGCTGGAGACCGAGCCGCTCGGTGTAGCCCGAGGGCTCGCGCCGGTACGCGTACACCGTCGGCGGGCGGCCGTCGTGCGCCGGGACCGGGACCTCGTACCACTTGGGCGGGTGACCGGTCGGGCCGAGCAGGATCGGCAGGACCCGGCCGTCGAGGGGCCCGCCGCGGAAGGAGGTGTTCTGGCTTCTCACCCCTCCAGTCTCCCCTCCCCGCCCCCTTCCGGCCGGAGCAGGTGGGCCGCCCCGCCGAGGACCGGCGCCACCCGGCGCGCGAGCCGGGCCACCGGGCCCCCGGGCGCCTCCTGGGCGAGGAGGCGTCCGACGACCCGCGCGGTCTCCCCGTCGCCCGCCGCGGTCGCCGCGAGCTGCGCGAGCAGCTGGTCGACCAGCCAGTCCCGCAGCTCCCCCGCGGGGGGCCGCTTCTCCTCGTCGAGCCAGATCAGCGAGGCCGCCTCCACGGCGGCGATCCACGTCCTGACGAGCAGGGCGAGGCGGGGACCCGGCCGCTCCGCCCCCAGGTGGACGAGGATCTGTTCGGCCGCCGCCCGGCGCACCTCGTCGACGATCGCGCTGGTCCGCGAGGTCTCGGCGACGCTGCCGCCCCGCAGCAGGGCGCTGAACCCGGCGTCGTGTCCGTCGACGAAGCCCAGGTACCGGTCGAGCACCCGGCCCAGCCGCTCGGTGGGCGGCCCGGCCGAGGGCTCGGCGAAGCAGCGGCTCAGGGCGTCGGCGGAGGAGCGCAGGGCGGCTTCGTACAACTGCTGCTTGCCGCCGGGGAAGTAGCGGTAGACGAGCGGCCGGGAGACCCCGGCGGCCTCGGCGACGTCGTCGAGCGACACGTCCTCGGGGGCCCGGTGCGCGAAGAGCTCCTGGGCGGCGTCGAGCAGTTGCCCGCGCCGTTCCTCGACGCTGAGCCGACGGTACGCGGGCGTGGCGGGACTCGTCATGCCCGGCAGCGTAGCCGCGGGGCGCGGGACCCGGTCCGGCCGGGAGCCGTCACGGACCCGCCCGCCCCCTCGTCCGCCGCCCGGCATCCGGCACCCCGCGCCTTCCCGTGTCCGCCCGTGCGGCCCTTCCCGTACCGCACCCGGCCCCGGCCCACGGAGTCCCCCCCCGTGGCCCGCTGGCCCGGGTTCGTGCGCTTCCGGCGCCCGGCCGTCCCGCTCCCGGCCCGGCCCCCGGGCTCCCGGCCGTCGTCCTCAGGCCAGCAGGCCCGAGGACCTCCAGAGCCGACGGCCCGGTCCCCGCAGCATCCCGATGTCGTCGAAGAAGTCCGTCAGCCGCTTCGCGCCGGAGCGCATGACCTCCGTCCGGTGCCCGCTCGCCCGCACCTGGGCGACGGCCTCCCGCCGGTCCAGGCCCACGGCCTCGTACACCCCGGGGTTGACGAAGCAGTCGGAGAAGACCCGGGCCGCCTCACCGGAGCCGAGCCGGGTGAACTCCCGCTGCCAGCGCGGGGCGGTCACCATCTGGCGGCGCAGCTCCTCCCGGGCGTACCGCACATGGCGCGCCTCCTCGATCACATGGATGCGGGTCACGCCCCGGACGAGCGGCTGCACCCGCTCGTCCGGGAAGGTCAGCCGCTGCATCCAGTCCAGGATCTCCTCGCCGAGCAGTGTCGCCGCGAACGAGCCGGGGGTGGTCGAGACGCTCTTCAGGACCCGCGCCAGATTGTGGTGGAGCCTGGGCACCGGGTACGCGGGCTCCCCGATGGTCCGGATCATCCGCGCGAACATCATCGAGTGCCTGCACTCGTCGGCGATCTCGGTCAGCGCGTACCGGACGTGGTCGCTGGTCGGCGACTTGTCGTAGACGTGCCGGACGAGCAGCTGGATCAGGACGATCTCGAACCAGATGCCGAGGGAGGCGAGCGAGACGGCCTCGTGGCGGGAGAGCGCGATCCGCTGCTCCTCGGACATCCGGTGCCAGAGCGGGGTGCCGTAGAGGGAGACCAGCTCGGGCGGCCAGAACCACAGGCCCGGCTCGAAGGGCGCGTCCCAGTCCAGCTCGGTGTCCGGGTCGTACGCGTGCTTGCGGGAGGACTCCAGGAGCCGCCCGGCGACCTGTTCACGGTCGCGCAGCGGCCCCAGGGCGTCCCGGAGGAGGCTGAAGTCGGGCTCGGTGAAAGGGGGCATGGTCGCGCACCTCGCTGGGCTCGCCGTCGTCGTGTTACCGGGGGTCACTCTTCAGTGGACCGCCCGTCGGCAACGCCCGTCAATCCCTTGCGCGCGACTTGTTGACGATCCGTCTACCACGTGTGAGCCTGGCCGCGGAACCGCACCACGGGACAGGCCCGAGCCCCCGAAGGAGACGTCAGTGTCGACGCGCGACCTCTACACCACCGCCCCGGCCGCCCCCGGCTGGCAGATCCCCGCCACGGGCGCCGCCCGCTTCTCCTGGGAGTACGACGAGGGCCGCGAGCGCCTCCTCGCCCTCTACCAGAAGGGCAAGGACAAGCAGTGGGACGGCGCCACCCGCATCGACTGGGACCTGGAGGTCGATCCGTACGACCCCCTCGGCACCCCCGACGAGGTCCTCACCCTCCACGGCACCCGCCACTGGGCGAAGATGACCGAGAAGGACAAGGGCGAGCTGCGCAGGCACTACTCCTCCTGGCAGTTCAGCCAGTTCCTGCACGGCGAGCAGGGCGCCATGATCTGCGCCGCCCGGATCGTCGAGTCCGTGCCCGACCTGGACGCCAAGTTCTACTCCGCCACCCAGACCATGGACGAGGCCCGGCACGCCGAGATCTACGGCCGCTTCCTCCACGAGAAGATCGGGATGCTCTACCCGATCAACGACAACCTCAAGGCGCTGCTCGACGACACCCTGCGCGACTCCCGCTGGGACATGCCCTACCTCGGAATGCAGGTCCTCATCGAGGGCCTCGCGCTCGCCGCGTTCGGCATGATCCGCGACACCACCGACAAGCCGCTGCCGAAGCAGATCCTCACGTACGTGATGCAGGACGAGGCCCGGCACGTGGCCTTCGGACGGATGGCCCTGCGCGACTACTACCGGCAGCTCACCGACGCCGAGCGCGCCGAGCGCGAGGAGTTCGTCATCGAGGGCTGCTACCTGATGCGCGACCGGCTGCGCGGGGTCGAGGTCCTGGAGAACTTCGGCATCCCCAAGAAGGAGGCGGAGGAGCTGAGCGAGCACACCGAGTTCCTCCAGATCTTCCGCAAGCTCCTCTTCAGCCGGATCGTGCCCTGCGTCAAGGACATCGGCCTGTGGGGCGAACGCCTCCAGAAGGCCTATGTGGACATGGGCGTCTTCGACCTCGGCGACTCCAGTCTCGACCTGCTGATGACCCAGGACGAGGAGATCGCCGAACGCCTCGACGCGGAGCGCTTCGCCCAGGAGGAGCGGGCCCGGGTGACGGAGGTCGCGGACGCCGTCGCGGCGGGGGAGTAGCCGGGGGGACGCGTACGAGGCGGGGGCGCGGGTGCGGGGCGCGGGTGCCCGGCCGGGGAAGCGGCGCCGGAGGGCCCGCGCGCCCTTCCGTGCTCTCCTGCTCCCCGGCGGCCCGTCCTCATGGCGCCCCGCACTCCCCGGCGGCCCGCCCCTCCGGCTGCGTCACCCCCGGCTGTGCCACTCTCCGGCGGCGCCCCTCCTCACGGCCGGTCCTCCGCTTCGAGCCGCAGCGCCTCCTCCATCACCGATCGGGCGACCGGGGCCGCGCTGCCACCGCCGCTGATGTCCGTACGGGAGGCTTCCGCGTCCTCCACGACCACCGCGACCGCGACCGCGGGCCGGGCCGAGTCCTCGGCCTGGGCCCAGGCGATGAACCAGGCGTACGGGGTCCCCGTGTTGCCGAAGCCGTGCTGCGCGGTGCCGGTCTTTCCGCCGACCCGGGCGCCGGGGATCGCCGCGTTGGTGCCCGTGCCGTCCACGACCGCCTTCACCATCAGCTGCTGGAGCCGGAGCGCCGTCGAGGGGCTCATCGCCTGCCGGTAGCTGCGACGGCCGGTGCGCTCCACCGTCGTCCCGCCGGAGGTGGTGGTCCGGTCGACGAGGTACGGCTGCGCGATCTCGCCGTTGTTGGCGACCGCCGCCGCCACCATGGCCATCTGGAGCGGTGTCGCCGTCGTGTCGAACTGCCCGATCGACGACAGCGCGAGCTGGTCCGGGCTCATCCGGCGGTCGAAGTCGGACTTCGCCACCCAGGAGGGCACCCGCAGCCCCGGGTCGTTGAAGCCGAACTTCTCCGCCGCCTCGACCATCCCGCTCAGCCCCACCTTCACCCCGAGCCCCGCCATCACCGTGTTGCAGGACCACTGGATCGCCTCGGACAGCGAGGCGTCGCCGCAGCCCGTGGCCTCGTTGGGCAGCACCTGCCGGGTGCCGGGCAGTACGAACGGGTCGGGGGTGTCGGTGGGCGCGTCCACGTCCCGCACCACCCCCGAGTCCAGGGCGGCGGCGGCCGTCACGATCTTGAACGTGGAGCCCGGCGGGTACGTCTGCCGCAGCGCCCGGTTCAGCATCGGCCGGCCGGGCGCGGTGTTGAGCCGCCGCCAGGCGCTCTCGACCTTCCCGCCGGTGCCGGAGAGGAGACCGGGGTCGTACGAGGGCGAGCTGACGAGCGCCAGGATCCGCCCGCTCGACGGGTCGACGGCCGCGACCGCGCCCCGCTTCCCGGCCAGCCCCCGGTAGGCGGCCTCCTGCATCGAGGACCGGATCGTCGTCACCACGTCCCCGCCGGGCTGACGGCCCCGGGTGAGGTCGTTCCAGAGCGGCAGCGGCGCCAGCATCGGATCGGTGCCCGACAGGACCGCGTCCTCGGCGTTCTCGACGAGGGTCGTGCCGTACGTCTGCGAGGAGTAGCCGGTGACCGGAGCGTACAACGGGCCCTGTGGGTAGGTCCGTTCCCAGCGGAGCTGCTGTCCGCTGTCCCGGGACGCCGTCACGGACCTCCCGTCCACGAGGATCTCGCCGCGCGGCTGGGCGTACCGGTTGATGGCGATCCGCCGGTTGGCCGGGTCGTCGTCGAGCGAGTCCGCCTCGAAGACCATCACGCGGGCCGCGTTGACGAGCAGCGCCACCAGCAGCACGAGACAGAAGGCGGCGGCGCGCCGCGCGTACCGGATCACGAGGCACCCTCCTTGACGGGCGCGAGCGTCCCGGTGTCGGCGGAGTCCGGGCCCGGCGCGCGGGCGGAGTCGCTGACGCGGATGAGGAGCGCGACGATCACCCAGTTGGTGACCACGGACGAACCTCCCTGGGCCAGGAACGGCATCGCCATGCCGGTCAGCGGGATCAGGCCCATCACCCCGCCGGTGATGACGAAGACCTGGAGCGCGACGATCGACGCGAGCCCGATGGCGAGGAGCCGTCCGAAGGGGTCGCGCAGCGAGAGCCCGGCGCGGTAGCCGCGCGCCACGAGCAGCGCGTACAGCATCAGGATCGCGGTCAGGCCGACGAGCCCCAGTTCCTCCCCGGCGGTCGCCAGGATGAAGTCGGACTTGGCGGCGAAGCCGATGAGGACGGAATGGCCGAGACCGAGGCCCGAGCCGAGCATCCCCCCGGCGGCGAAGGCGAACAGCGACTGCGCGAGTTGCCCCGGCCCCTGGCCCGCCCGGATCGAGGCGAAGGGATCGAGCCAGTCCTGCACCCGGCTGTGCACGTGCGGTTCGAGCGAGCCGACGAGGAAGGCTCCGGCGGAGGCGAGGACGAGCCCGACCGCGATCCAGCCGGTCCGCCCGGTCGCCACGTACAGCATGATCACGAAGAGGCCGAAGAAGAGCAGCGAGGTGCCCAGGTCCCGTTCGAGGACGAGGACGCCGACGCTCAGCAGCCAGATCGCCACCAGGGGTCCCAGCACCCGCCAGGTCGGGAACTGGAGCTTCCAGAACCGGCGGCCGGTGTACGCGAGCGCGTTGCGGTTCGCGGCCAGGTAGGCGGCGAAGAAGACGGCGAGCAGGATCTTGGCGAACTCGCCCGGCTGGAAGGAGAAGCCGCCGACCCGGATCCAGATCTTGGCGCCGTTCACCGCCGGGAAGAAGATCGGCAGGATCATCAGGGCGAGCGCGGCGGCCACCGACACGTACGCGTACCCCTGGAGGGCGCGGTGGTCGCGCAGCAGCAGCACGACCAGGATGAAGAGCGCCACCCCGAGCGTCGACCAGACCAGTTGCGTGGCCGCCGCCTGGGCGCCCGGGGTCTCCAGGTCGAGGCGGTAGATCAGCACCAGACCGAGGCCGTTGAGCAGGACCGCGATCGGCAGCAGCAGCGGATCGGCGTACGGGGCACGGAACCGGACCACGAGGTGCGCGACGAGCGACAGCAGACCGAGCCCGGCGCCGTACCGCAGGGCGTCCGGCGGTACGGCCCCGCTCCGGGCGAGGCCGACCTCGGCGTAGCCGTAGACGGAGATGAGGACGGCGCAGACGAGGAGGGAGAGTTCCACGCCGCGGCGCTTCGGGATGCGTACCCCGGGCGGGGGAGCGTCCGGGCGCGGTGCGGTCATTGCGGCAACGTAGCAAGCGCCATGCGCTATGTCCCTTTTGTGTGGCAGTGTGCCGTGCGGCGTGGCGTGGTGTGCGGCGCCGTGGGGCGGGCGGTGCGCGGCTCTGGCCGTACGGGAGCGGCGTGCGGTGCGCGGCTCGGCCGTACGGGAGCGGTGGGCGGGACGGGTGCGTCAGAAGGGCCGGGCGGGCCGGGCTGGTCAGCTCTCGGGGCCCGCTCCCGGGCGGGTCTCCGGCGGCGGGGTGTCCTCGGGGAGGCTCAGCAGGGCCTCCGCGCCGCCCCCGTCGGGCACGGTGAACCGCAGCCCCGCGCCGATGACCTCCGCCTGGCCCGCCGCGATCGTCAGACCCAGACCGTGCCCCTTGCCCCGGCCCTCGGTGCGGAACCGCTGCGGCCCCGACTCCAGCAGGTACGCCGGGTAGCCGGGCCCGTGGTCGCGGACGGACACCACCGGGCCGTCCACCGTCACCACCACCGGCGGGGCCCCGTGCCGGTGGGCGTTGGCCACCAGGTTGCCCAGCACCCGTTCGAGACGACGCCGGTCGGTCTCCACCATCGCGTCCCGGACGACCCGCACCTCCGTGTCGGTGCCCGAGGCGCGCACCACCCGCTCGGCGAGCGGACCCAGTTCGTGCACGGCGAGGTCCACGGTCTCGTTGCGGGCGTCCAGCCGGGAGATCTCCAGCAGGTCCTCGGTCAGCGCGCGCATCGCCCGCACCCGGTCCCGCACCAGCTCCGAGGGCCGCCCCTCGGGCAGCAGTTCGGCGGCGGCCGAGAGCCCGGTCAGCGGGGTGCGCAGCTCGTGCGCCACATCGGCGGTGAACCGCTGCTCGCTCTGCAGCTTGCGCTGGAGCGAGGAGGCCATCGTGTCCAGCGCCCCGGACACCGTGGCCACCTCGTCCTGAGGGCGGCTGGGGTCCTTCGTGCGGGGGTCGTCGACGCGCGCGTCGAGGTCACCGGCGCTGATCCGGCGGGCGACCTGGGCGGTCAGATGGAGCCGCCGGGTGACCCGGGTGACGGCGAACGCGCCCACGAGGAGCGTCGCGCCGATGGCGAGGCCCGAGGAGCCGACGATCGAGCGGTCGAGGGCGTCGATCGTCCCGGCGCTCTGCGCGTGGTCGACGCGCACGGCGAGGGCCCGGCGGCCCGCGTGCCCCCTGGCGGGTTCGTTCGTCGGACCGGCGGCGGGTCCGTCGGCCGGGCCGTCCGCCGGGCCCGCCGCCCACATCGTGGGGCGGCCTCGGTCGTCGGCCACCATCGTGCCCCGCTCGCCGCGCAGGGCGAGCGCCCGCAGGGAGGCGGGCAGCCCCTCGGGGTCGATCCCGGCGAACCGGGGCAGCGGCTCACCCGCCTCGTACAGCCTGCTGACGTCGGTGAGCCGCGCGAGTGCCTTCTCGCGCGCGTCGTTCACGGTCTGCCCGGTCACGGAGACGTGCACGAGGACGCCGAGCAGCGCCGCGAGGGCGCAGCACATCACGGCGATGAAGAGGGCGGCCTTCCAGGTGAGCGTCGCTGTCCAGGCGGGCAGCCGGGGGGCCCTCACGGGGCGGACCCGCGCGGGGTGGCGCTCCCGGACGGGGGCGGGGGCGGGGGCGGGGGCGCGGGCGGGTAGCCGGTGTCCCCGGCGTCCGTCGCGTCGGCGGCGTCCCCGGCGCCGGGCGCGGCGGCCGGTCCGCGCGGGGAGCCGGGGGTCGGGGCGGGCGTCGGGCTGACCAGCCGGGGCGCGGGCGGGGTCGGCGGCCCGGTGCCGGGGGGCTTCACCCGGACGATCTCGTCCCGGGTGGGCAACATGCTGTGCTGCTGCTCGTCCCAGGACCAGGCGGTGCGGTACTCGTACCCGGGGATGCCCGCCGACCCGACCCGCATGATCAGGTCCCGGCCGGCCACCTCCACGCTGATGACCTGGTCGACGGTGGACATGATGCGGGTGAGCCCGCCGTTCTCGGCGAGGTAGACGCGCACGCCGACCTGCTGGTCCGGCATCCGGATGCCGACGATCAGCTCGTCCCGTCCGTTCCCTGTGAGGTCGCGGTAGTACGGCCGCAGGACGGGGCAGGCGGCGGGCGAGCTGCCGCAGTTCTCGATGGCGCGCGCGGTCTCCTCGTACATCCCGTCACCGCCGGTGTACGTCCCCGGCCGGGCGCGCACCTCGGCGCGGACCACGGCCACCGGGTCGACGGAGTGCACGTCGTTGTCGGGCACCCGGACACCGGGCACCCGCTCGGTGTCGGTCTTCCCGTAGTCGACCGGCGGACTCGTGGCGGGCGGCAGATCGGGCCACAGCCGTACGGGCCCCACGGCGACGGGCGTGGCCCCGGCGCTCTTGAGCCCGCCCTCGCCCCGCCCTCCGCCGCACCCGGTGAGCGCGAGAGGGAGCAGGAGGGCGCAGAGCGCCACGGCAGCGGCGATCTGCGGTCCGCGCGGGTTCACGGCGCGCTCCTCGGGTCGGGGTCGGGGTCGGGGTCGGGGCGGAGGGTCGGGGGACGAAGGGCGGGCGGCGGACGGGTGGGACCGGCCACCGGCCGGAACCGGTGGTGGCCGCGACCGTCCGGACGACCGTCCGCCGAACCGGTCGCACCGGATCGACCGCACCCGGCCGGTCCGCCGTCCGGTCAGGACGGCTGTCCACCACCCTGGACGGTACGGCCCGTCGTCCCGACCGGTTCACCTCGCCCGGAGTGCGGGGCCGGGTCCACCGCCCCCACGGCTGATCCGGCGCCCGGCCGTTCGACGGGTGACGGGTGGCGGGCCGACCGGGCCCGGTGGACCGGCCGCAGCCCGCTGGGCCCACCGCCGATCCCCAGGGATCGGCGGTGACCGACAGTGGGCGAGCGGCAGCGATCGGGTGTGATCGACGGGAGACCGGCCGGGCGGGGGCTTTCGTCCCCCTCCCAGTAGACCTTATGCGGAGGAACGTCCTTTTCGTCTCCTGAGCCTGTCCGCGGCGACGGGACTGCTTTCCGTACCGCTCCTGTGGCGGACGGGACCGCTTTCCGTACCCGCCCGGCCCCCGCCGCATCCGGCCGAGCCCCCTCCGTACCCGCCCGGCCCCTCAGAACCGGCTGTCGGCTCCGGACCCGCGATGCCCTCAGTACCCGCCCCGCTCCATCCTCGCCAGGGCCGCACGGCACAGGGTCAGCAGTTTCTCGTCCTGGTGGATGTCGTGGCTGCCCGAGGCGCCCTCGCGGGCGTTGTGGCGGCGGCGCCGGGTCAGCTCGGTGAGGATCACCAGCTGCGCGTCCTTCGCCGCCGGGCCCATCTCCGCCAGACACTCCGCCACGTCCACGCGCGTGTGCCGGTTCTCCTCCCAGGCCGCGAGCAGCACCGGAAGCGCCTCCGTCGCGTCCCCCGAGACCCGCCAGAGCGCCGCCGCGCACCGGACCCGGACCCACAGGTCCCGCGAGGCCAGGCCGGGCCTGAGGAAGGCCGCCGAGGAGGCCGCCGCCGGGCCGATCTCGCCGAGCGCCTGCGCCGCCGCGCACCGGTCGGCCCCGGTGGCCCCCGGCCGCAGCCACCGTTCCACGGCGGGCAGGGCCTCCGCCAGGTCCCCCTCCGCCGCCCACAGGGCCCGCGCCGCCGCCGTGGCGACCGTGGCGGAACCCGCGTCGAGGAGCCGCCGTATGTCCGGTACGGCCTCCCGGGCCGCCGGGCCGAAGGCCGCCAGCGTCCGCAGGGCGGCCTCCCGCACCCAGTCCCGCCGGTTCTCGGGCGCCCCGCACAGCACCCGCAGCACCTCGGGGACGGCCTGGGAGCCCCGTACCGCCGCGAGCGCGTACAGCAGCGGCGCCGCGCCGTCGTAGAGCCGTTCGTCGAGGGCGACCTCGGCCAGACGGCGGCGCAGCAGCGGCGCGAGCATCGACGCCGAAGGCCCCAGGCCGTCCATCGCGTACAGCAGCTCCCGCCGTACCTCGGGCTCCTCCAGGGCGCGGGCGAGCAGCGGCACGGCCCGGGGGTCCCCCGCGCGGGCCAGCGCGAGCAGCGCGCCGTCCCGCCCGGAGCGGCCGACGAAGGGGCTCGGCCCGCCACCGGTCCGGCCGAGCGGACCGAGCGGACCGGGATCGGCGTCGGGGCCCGGGGCGGGGGCCGCGTCAGGGTCGGCGTCGGGGTCGGCGGAGCCCGGACCCGAGGGACCGGCCAGGGCCGTCCCGTAGGGCCGGGGTGCGCCGGTCCCGACGGTCCGCCCCCGCCCGTACGCCCGGGAGCCGCCCGCCGGGCCCGTCGCCAGACGGGCGGCGAGCGCGTCGGCGGCCGGTGAGCCCAGCTCGAACAGCCGCTCGAGAAAGGTGGTGGCGGCCTCCCTGAGCCGGGGCTCGGGGTCGTGGAGCTGCTCGCCGACCAGCCGCACGACCTCCTCGTACCGCCCCCGCCAGACCCGTATCAACCCGCCGCACAGCCAGATCGCGTCCGAGCGCTGCCCCCAGTCAGGGCTGCGCAGCTGCGCCAGGATCAGCGCGATCCGGTCGTCCACCCGGTCGTCGAGCGCCGCGTGCAGGGTCCTCAGCAGCTCCTCGGTCCAGGGCGCGGGCCGCCCCGCCGCGTGCTCCTCCAGGAGTTCGCGGACCTGCCCGATGAGCGTCGGCGCGGCCGTCCGCCCGCCGCCGGGGACGGCCGCCTGCCGGGCGTTCGCCCTGATCTCCTCCAGGAGTCCCGTCACCCACGGCACCACGTCGTCGGGGATGTCGCCGGGCGCGCAGCGCGCCCGCTGCGCCAGGGCCGCCAGCCGAAGCCCGGGGTCCTGGGCCGCACGGGCCAGCCAGTCGAGCCAGTCGACGGTCTCTGCGCGTAGCGAGGCGTGCCGCAGGGCGATCCGCCCGAGCGAGGCGACCAGGGCGAGCCGCACCTCGGTGTCCCGCTCGACGGTGAGCCGCTCCCGGAGCAGGGTCAGGACGCGGGCGGGCTCGGGGTGCAGCGAGGCGAGGGCGCAGGGCGCGGCGAGCCGCACCTCGGGGTCGGGGTCGGAGACGAGACCGAGGAAGACGTCGGCACCGGCGGCGATGGCCGCGGCGGCCATCGCATAGTTGGCGGCGGGGATGAACTCGTCGTCCTCCGGGTCGAACGCGTCCAGTTCCTCCTCGTCGTCGAGCTCGATCCCGCCGATGCTGGTGAGCAGTTCGACGATGCAGCCGCGGTCCTGTACCCCGGGGTCGGCGACGAGTTCGAGGAGGAAGGGGATGCAGGCGAGCGTGGAGTCGTACACATCGCCCTGGTGGTGCACGGAGCCGTACATTCCGTCGAGGGCGGCCTCGCGCTCGGCCGGATCGCCGGAGGCGAGTCCGCGGAGCAGCTCCGGCACGTCGTCCGCGGGGCCGTACGCGTGCCCCAGCGAGGCCCAGTCGACCTCCTCGATCCCCGTCAACATGCCAAGGCCGCCTTCCCCGTGAGCGCTGTACCAGGCAGCAAGTGTGCACCACAGGACGGACAGCAAGGCCTTACAAGCGACAGCGTTCCCACCGGGGAAGCCGAGTTGCGGCCTCTTTGCGCCATGTACGGTACGGAGCCCGTCAGTTGCGCTCCGTTGCGGGCCACGGGGTCTTCGGGGCGGCTTCCGAAAGGGCCGTACGGCCCTGTTCCGGGCCCGTTCCCGACGTCCGCCGCTGCCGTCCGCAGCTCGTCCTCCGGCACCGCCGTCCGGACCGGCCGGGGGTCCCGGGCGGAGGAACCGTACGGCCCCGGGGGCCGCCGGACCCGCCTCCGGCCGTCCGCCGGTCGGTCGCACCGGTCGCGCCTACGGTGCGCGGCGCGGCCCGGCCCGTCCCGATGATGTGCGGGAACGGGGTGCGGGCCCGTCAGGACGGCGGAGCGTCCGGGGGATCGTGCGGTACCGCCGGGGCGAGCGCGGGGCCCCGTCCGGAGGGGCGCGCGCCCCGGTCCCGCGGAGGCCCGGCATCCGGTCCGGACGGCCGCCGACGGCGGGGGACGGGGGGTACGGACCCGCCCCCGGACCCCCGGCCCGCACCGTGAACCGGCGCCCGCCCGCTCCCGCGCGCGCCCCCGGACGCACCGGCTTCCCCCACCCGGAAACGGGGCCCGGAAGGCGAGGAACGCCGTTCTTCCCCGAACGAGTGACCACGGACTGGCCGGAACGGTATCCGGGCTGGTTTGGACGCCGGCGGGATGATCACGTGCGGGCGGGGCCGATTCGGCCGCGAAGCGGAACGATCCGGCCGGGAGCCCGGCGGGAAGCCCGGCCGAGGGTCGGCCGGGTGGGGCCGGTGGGGACCCTGGCGGTCCCGCCAGGTTCCCCTGAGTGCCCTCCACCGTGTACGGGTCTCCCGGCCGTACGGGTATCCCGGAGGTCGCTTCGAGCGGGTGCCGCCTCACTCCTCCCCCCGGACCCGGACGAAGGCCGCGACGTCCTGCCGCTGCCGTCCCGCGCGCCGCCGCACCTCGACGGGGACGGGCGGGTCGATCCGGCGGACCGGGCCGTGCTCCGGGTCCTCGGTG
Source organism: Streptomyces sp. NPDC087215 (assembly GCF_044744885.1). Lineage (NCBI taxonomy): Bacteria > Bacillati > Actinomycetota > Actinomycetes > Kitasatosporales > Streptomycetaceae > Streptomyces > Streptomyces sp. NPDC087215. The sequence goes on along the minus strand of NZ_JBIUZD010000005.1, from coordinate 262,488 downwards.
AGCGGCCCGGCGCGCGGGGCCGTCAGCGCGCCCACCTCGTGCGCCTGCGCCGGAGTGAGCCGGGGCGAGGTGGTCACCGTACGCCCGTCGGTGAGCCGTACGAGCAGGGCGCGGGGCCGGTCCGGCGGGCCGAGGACGCCGAACAGGGTGCCGTCGACGGTGTCGGCGTACCGGACCTTCCGCCATGCCCAGGTGGCCCCGGACCGGTAGACGGAGTCGAGCCGTTTCGCGACGATCCCCTCGACCCCGGTGTCCCGCAGGTCCCGGTACCAGTCGCGGGCGGTCCGCTCGTCGGACGTGGCCAGGACGCGCTGGAGCGGGGGCCCGGTCTCGCGCAGGGCCGCGCCGAGCAGCTCCCAGCGGTCGCGGAGCGGCAGCCCCCGTACGTCGAGACCGGGCACGGCCAGCAGGTCGAAGGCCACGTACGAGACGGGCACCCCGTCCCGGGTGCGTTCGGCGGCCGGCCGGAGCAGGTCGGCGAAGCTCAGCCGCCCCTCGCGGTACGCGCACAGCTCGCCGTCGAGCACGATGCCGGGCGGCAGCCCGTCCCGCAGGTGCGCGGCGATGCCGGGGAAGTCGGGGGCGAGGTCCCGCCGGGACCGTGACTGGAGGACGACCCGCCCGTCACCGAGGACGAACGCCAGCGCGCGGAACCCGTCGAGCTTGAGCGAGTACTGCAGGTCACGGGGTGGTTCCTGCTGTACGGGGAGTTCGGCGGCGGGCCGGGGCCGCATGACCTCCACGGGCGGAAGGAGCGCGACGGCGTCCGCCCTCATGGCAGGACCCCCGCCCGTCCGGGGGCGAAGAGCGGGGCGAGGAGGTCCCCGTACCGCTCCACGCGCGGTGCGATGTCGTCCAGGAGGAAGGTGAGGGCCCCGGGGCCGGCGCAGTCCCCGACCTCCTCCCAGGTGACGGGGGCGGAGACGGTGGGCAGGGGCCGGGCCCGCAGGGTGTAGGGGGTGGCGGTGGTCTTGGCGGCGGCGTTCTGGCTGTGGTCGACGAAGACCTTCCCGGGCCGCAGGGCCCGCGCCATCCGGTGCACGACGAGCCCCGGCAGGGCCGCCTCCGTCTCGACGGCGAGCTGCCGGGCGTACGCGGAGACCTGCGCGGAGGGCGTCGGCACCAGCGGGACGAGCAGGTGCAGTCCCTTGGCGCCGGAGGTCTTCGCCCAGGCCTCCAGGCCGTCCCGCGCGAGCCGTTCCCGCAGGTGGAGGGCGACCCGGCAGCATTCCACGACGGTCGCGGGCGGGCCGGGGTCCAGATCGAGGACCAGCCGGTCGGCGACGGCGGGGGAGGGGGCCCGCCACTGGGGCGTGTGGAACTCCACGACCAGGTTCGCCGCCCACATCAGCGAGGCCAGGTCCTGGACGAGCACCTGCCGGGCGCCGGGGGCGTCGGAACGGGGCACGGGGGCGGTCCTCACCCAGGAGGGTGTGCCGGGCGGCGGATTCTTGCTGAAGAACAGCTGCCCGTCGGGCCCGTCCGGATACCGCAGGAACGACACCGGGCGGTCGCGCAGATGCGGCAGGATCACGGGCCCGACGGTGGCGTAGTAGTGGAGCAGCTCGCCCTTGGTGGTGCCGGTGGCCGGGTGGAGCACCTTGCCCAGATTGCTGAGCGCCAGCCGCCGGCCCTCCACCTCTGTGATCGGCGTCATACGATGAGAATCCCACGATTCGTACCGGTATGCGGCGGTCGGGACCGAGAGGAAGAACCGTGCGATCCATCTGGAACGGAGCCATATCCTTCGGCCTGGTCAGCATCCCGATCAAGCTGGTGAACGCCACCGAGAGCCACTCCGTCTCCTTCCGGCAGATCCACGCGGAGGACGGCGGGCGCATCCGCTACAAGAAGGTGTGCGAGCTGGACGGCGAGGAGGTCCCCCCGGCGGAGATCGGCCGGGCGTACGAGGAGGGCGACGGGAGCATGATCCCGGTCACCGACGAGGATCTGGCCGCGCTGCCGCTGCCCACGGCGAAGACGATCGAGATCGTGGCGTTCGTACCGGCGGGCGAGATCGATCCGCTCCAGATGGACGCGGCGTACTACCTTTCGGCGAACGGCGTCCCCGCCGCCAAGCCGTACACCCTGCTCCGTGAGGCGCTCAAGCGCAGCGACAAGGTGGCGGTGGCGAAGTACGCGCTGCGGGGCCGGGAACGGCTCGGGATGCTCCGGGTCGTCGACGACGTCATCGCCATGCACGGGCTGCTCTGGCCGGACGAGATCCGCGCCCCGGAGGGCGTGGCCCCGGAGACCCCGGTGAACGTGCGGGACGCCGAACTCGACCTGGCGGACGCCCTGATGGCGACGCTGGGGGAGGTCGACATCCATGATCTGCACGACGACTACCGGGCGGCGGTCGAGGAGATGATCGCGGCGAAGGCGGAGGGCGGCGAGGGCGTCCAGGCCCCGGAACCGGGGGAGGAGCAGGGCGGCGGCCAGGTCATCGACCTGATGGCGGCACTGGAGAACAGCGTGCGGGCGGCGAGGGAGGCGCGGGGCGAGGACGCGGTGGTGACGGAACTGAAGCCGCGCGGGAAGCCCGCCCCGGGGGAGGCGGAGCCGAAGAAGAGGGCGGCGAAGAGGACGGCGACGGTGGCGAAGACCACGACGGCGAGGAAGAGGTCCACGACGGCGAAGAAGACGACGAAGGAGCCGAAGGAGCCGAAGGAGCCGAAGGAGCCGAAGGGGACGAAGGAGACAACGGCGAAGGCGACTTCGACCGCTTCCCCGTCCCCGTCCTCATCCCCGTCCTCATCCCCTTCCCCGACCACGACTCCGAGGAAGAAGGCTCCCGCGCGCAAGCGCAGCGCCTGAGAGGGAACGGCGGACCGGCCCCGGGACGGAGGGGTCGGCCCAGGATCGAGCGCGGCTTCCTCGGGAGGCGAACGCCCCTCCCGAAGGAAATGGGGCGCCGCCCGAAAGGGGAGGGGGACCCCGCTCGAAAGGGACGGGGCGCCCGGCTCCCTCATGTGTCGTAGTGCAGGGTCCCGTCGTCGTCCATCCGGGGATGCATGGGGGACGGGTCGTACTCGTCGACGTCGGAGGGGCGGGGCCCTTCCGGCCCGTCGGGTCCGAAACGGACCATGCGCTCCACTCGGCAGATCCTGAACTCCCGCCCGTCGACCAGGGCTTGGTCGGAACTCCCGGCGGCCCGGAACAGCTCACCGGCGCGCCGGTACCGCTCCCGCTTCTCGTCGCCCCACTGGTAGATGCGGGCCCACAGATCGGTGAGGTCGTCGTAGAGCGCGCGGCGCGCGTCGTGCGGGCTCGGTTCGAGGCCGCCGCACGGCACCCAGCCGGAGCCCTCGCGCTCGACGATGCCGAAGGTGACCGGGAGCATGGCGACGTCGGGATGGGTGCCGACCGCCTTCCGGGAGTCGTCGCGGACCCCGGCCGGGTAGCGCTTCCCGGTGTACCGGAAGTCCCGCATCCCGAAGCGCAGGGCTTCCGCCATCGGCCCCCGCATCCCTTCCGGGTCGAAGACGACACCGGTGTCGGGGCAGCGCCCGGGGGTGAGCCGCCGTTCCCACACACGGAACACCGGCTCGGGGTCGGTGGGGCGGGGCGGTTCGAGCCCGTCGTCACTGGAACGCGCGAACTCGTCGCCCCGGATGACCCGGTACCGCAGCCCGAGGACGTCGAGTTCGTTCACGCGCTCCTGGGCGAGGACGTCGACGGCATTCATCAGCGCGCGCCGCTCGACGGGCTCGTCGGTCTCGTCCTTGGCCCGGAAGAAGAAGTGCGACTGCAGACTGTCCCGGGTCTCCTGGGGCATCCCCGACCGCACCGGCAGGACGATCTCCCACGGCCCGCCGGGCTCCTGCGCCGCGACCCCGAACAGGGCGCCGCGCACACTCAGCCCCGGATACTTGACGGCGGCCTCGGCGGCATCGATCTCGGTCACCCAGGCAACCGGATCCTCCCTCTCCACGAGCCCCGCCCGCGCCGCGTCGAGCCGTTGCTTCCAGTCCTCGTCCATGCGCGCATTGTGTCCACGCCCCCCACGGCGAATCCCGAAAACGCCCGATCCACCCCGCCACCGAGTGAACCTGACCGGAAACGAACGGCCCCCTGGCGAGACGGCCGCCGACCTTCCCGAACGCCTGCGCGAGACCCCTCCCACGCGACCCCCGGCCCGAATGGCAGAGCGAGCACCGTCCCGAGCGACGGCGGCGATGCTTCTTCGTGTGCCGCCTTCGGCGATCAGACGATCAGAGACAGCGCTCCACGGCATCGGGCTGCGGCCTCAGCTCCTGGACCTGGTAGCGATCCGAGTAGACGGTGGCGACGATGCGTGCCACAGGCGCACCAGGTTGGGCCCCACTCGCCGTCCATCCCGCAGCAGTAGCCGCGGCGGCGCATCGCCGTGTCGGGGTGCTCCTCCAGCCCGAGGCCGTCGCACGCGCTGAGCACGATGGTGCCGCACGGGCCGGACTCCACGAGAAAACCGGACGATCGATCCAGCACGTAGGGCGGTCCGGACGGATCGGGGTCCCTCGCCGGTGCGCGGCAGGGTGCGGCTCCGTGACGTACCGCTCCAGGCTGCGGAGTTCCAGGAAGTCGACCGGGAGCTCGGCGACATGCCCGGGACCAGTGTTCGTGTGGTGGCGGCATGGAGGCGCTGCTGGCCCGGTCGAGCCGACGATCGCCCGCCGCGACGGCGAATCCGTCTAGAACGGAGGACTCCACCCCGGCGGCCAGTTCGTCGCGTGTCCGGGCGGGGCCATACGTCCGAGCCGTCGTCGTGAAAGCACCACTGTCGGCCCAGCCACTCGCACTCCGGTACGGAACCTTCCCGGTCATCGGTGCGACGGTCGGCCCGTTCGCGGCCCACCGGCACCGGCCGGGCCATCACCCCGCTCGTGGTGTCCTGGACACGCGGGACCATGGCGACGCCGTTGATCCCCGGGTCGCCCCGCGGCCCGGACCGTGAACGGGCTGCCGCTCCTGTCAACGGTCGCTCCGTGCGACACCCGCCCGCACACACAACAAGACCCCGCACTCAGCGTTTCCACTGACTACGGGGTCTGTTCGGCACTTCTCGCGAAGTGCCCCCGGCAGGATTCGAACCTGCGCACACGGCTCCGGAGGCCGTTGCTCTATCCCCTGAGCTACGGGGGCGTGCGCCCTGTTCTGCGGCGACGGGTTGAACCCTACCAGCTCACGAGGAGTGGCTGTGAACAGGTATTTCCGGGGCGTCACCAGGGGGTCGGTCCCCCGCACGGGGCAGAAGTGGGCAAAACCCGGACGCGGTCCATCGGGGCGGCCTACTCTCGTCGTGTGTCAGGCGTGTCCGGTCGGGTGCTCGTTGTCGACGACAACAAGGTGATCCGGCAGTTGATCAGGGTCAATCTCGAACTCGAGGGGTTCGAGGTCGTGACCGCGGCCGATGGTGCCGAGTGTCTGGATGTCGTGCACCGGGTCCGTCCCGATGTCGTCACCCTCGACGTCGTCATGCCCCGCCTGGACGGCATCAGGACCGCCGAGCGGCTCCGCGCCGACCCCCGCACCCGGCATCTGCCGGTCGCCCTCATCAGTGCCTGCGGGGAGCACGAGGTCCCCGGTGTCGACGCCTTCCTCGCCAAGCCGTTCGAGCCCGTGGAGCTCGTCCGCGTCGTCCGCCAGCTGATGCACCGCGAGCGGCGCGACCGGCCCGAGACCACCGGGAACGACGGGGGAGAGGACCCCGCCGCTGCCGGAGACCGCTGCCAGTACCCCCGGCCCCAGGACCTCCTCCAGTAGGACGGGCCCGGGAGCACGGACCGCCCGGTGTCCCGTATGGCGAAACCGGTTCGCGTTCCGACCCCCCTCCTCCCCTAGGCTTGACCCGTGACCCCCGCGGACCTCTCCCTCACCGTGCTGCACGCCGTGCGCCGTGCGGTCGACGACGGTGCGCTGCGGGTCGACGTACCTCCCGGGGTGAAGGTCGAGCGCGCCCGGCCCGGCGGGACGGGGGAGTACGCCAGCAACATCGCCCTCACCCTCGCCCGGCCCGCCGGACGCACCGCCCTCGACGTCGCCGGGATCCTGCGCGACCGGCTCAAGGACGCCCCCGGCGTCCGGGCGGTGGAGATCACCGGGCCCGGCTTCCTGAACTTCAGCCTCCGCACCGACGCCGCCGGTGACCTCGTCCGCGCGGTCCGCGCCGCCGGAGCCGCGTACGGGCACGGCGCCGCCCTCGCCGGGACCGCCGTCCGGTTCGCCGAGCCCGCCGAGCCGCGCGCCGCCCTCGTCACCGGGACCGTCGTACGGCTGCTCCGCGACCAGGGCGCCGACGCCGGATCCGGCGGCACCGAGCGGATCCACGTGGTGCCCGGCCCGTACGACCCGGACGCCCTCGGCGCCGACGCCGCCCGCTGGGCGCTGCTCCGCGCCGCCCCCGGGGACCGGCCGCTCGACGGGCCGCCGCTCCTCGTCCAGCACGAGCGCAACGGACTCTTCCGGGTCCGGTACGCGTACTCCCGGGTCCGGCGACTGCTGGTCAACGGCGCGCAGCTCGGCGTCCACCCCTCGTACGACGGCGATGCCTCCCACGAGATCGAGGCGTCCGCACTTCTCGACGGCCTTCGCGACCACCCCGTCGTCCTTCTCGCCGCCGCCCGCCACCGCGCCCCCGATCGGGTCGCCCGGCACCTGGAGAGCACCGCCGACGCGCTGCTCGCCTTCCAGCACACCGTCCTGCCGCTCGGCGACGAGAAACCCTCGGCCGCCCACCGTTCCCGGCTCGCGCTCGCCGAAGCCGCCGGGACGGTGCTCGCCGGTGGCCTCTCCGCGCTCGGCATCAGCGCACCCGATCGGATCTGAAAGAGCCAGCCATGAGCCGTTCCGCCCACCCCGCGGGCCCCCGTCACGCCGATGTCCTCCCCGAGGGCCACTACACGGCGCCGCCCGCCGACCTCAACGCCCTCGACCCCAAGGTGTGGTCCCGGACGGTCGACCGGGACGAGCGGGGCATCGCCACCGTCGGCGGTCTGCGGGTGACCGACCTCGCCGAGGAGTTCGGGACCCCCGCCTACTTCCTCGACGAGACCGACTTCAGGGCCCGCTGCCGCGCCTGGTCCGAGGCCTTCGGCCGGGACGCCGACGTGTACTACGCGGGGAAGGCGTTCCTCTCCCGGGCCGTCGTCCGCTGGCTGCACGAGGAGGGCCTCAACCTCGACGTCTGCTCCGGCGGCGAACTGGCCACCGCGCTCTCCGCCGGAATGCCCGCCGAGCGCATCGCCTTCCACGGCAACAACAAGAGCGAGGACGAGATCCGCACGGCCGTCGGGGCCGGGGTGGGGCGCATCGTCCTCGACTCCTTCCAGGAGATCGTGCGCGTCGCCCACATCGCGCAGTCCCTCGGCAGGCGCCAGCCGGTGCAGATCCGGGTGACCGTCGGCGTCGAGGCGCACACGCACGAGTTCATCGCGACCGCGCACGAGGACCAGAAGTTCGGCATCGCGCTCGCCGGGGGACGGGCCGCCGAGGCGGTCCGCCGGACACTGAAGCTCGACTGGCTCGAACTGACCGGCATCCACTCCCACATCGGCTCGCAGATCTTCGACATGGCGGGCTTCGAGGTCTCCGCGCGCCGCGTCGTCGGCCTGCTCGCCGAGATCCGCGACGAGCACGGGGTGGAACTGCCCGAGATCGACCTGGGCGGCGGCCTCGGCATCGCGTACACCTCCGAGGACGACCCGCGCGAGCCGCACGAGATCGCCAAGGCGCTCGGCGAGATCGTGACGCGCGAGTGCGAGGCCGCCGGGCTCCGCACCCCCCGGATCTCCGTCGAGCCCGGCCGCGCGATCGTCGGCCCGACGGCCTTCACGCTCTACCGGGTCGGCACGATCAAGCCGCTCGAAGGGCTGCGGACGTACGTGAGCGTCGACGGCGGCATGTCGGACAACATCCGCACCGCCCTCTACGACGCCGAGTACAGCGTCGCCCTGGTCTCGCGGACCAGCGACGCCGCGCCGATGCTCTCGCGGGTCGTCGGCAAGCACTGCGAGAGCGGTGACATCGTCGTACGGGACGCGTTCCTCCCCGCCGACCTGGCCCCCGGCGACCTGCTCGCGGTGCCCGCCACCGGCGCGTACTGCCGCTCCATGGCCAGCAACTACAACCACGCGCTCCGGCCCCCCGTGGTCGCCGTCCGGGACGGCGGGGCACGGGTCGTCGTGCGGCGCGAGACGGAGGAAGATCTCCTGCGTCTCGACGTCGGATGATGAAATAGTCGAGTGATGAAATAGATGTCTCAGGATCCGGACGAGGGGCGGAAACCCCCGTCCGGTGAGTGAGACTGGTTCCACCGTAGAGAGCCGTGGCGACACGGCCGCAGGGATACGAAGCAGGACGGGAAAGAGGTCGGATGATGCGTACGCGTCCGCTGAAGGTGGCGCTGCTGGGCTGTGGAGTGGTCGGCTCAGAGGTGGCGCGCATCATGACGACGCACGCCGACGACCTCGCCGCGCGCATCGGCGCGCCGGTCGAGCTCGCCGGCGTGGCGGTCCGCCGCCCCGACAAGGTCCGCGGCGGGGTCCCCGCCGAGCTGATCACCACGGACGCGACCGCCCTGGTGAAACGCGGCGACATCGACGTCGTCATCGAGGTCATCGGCGGGATCGAACCGGCCCGCACCCTCATCACCACCGCCTTCGAGCACGGCTCCTCCGTCGTCTCCGCGAACAAGGCGCTGCTCGCCCAGGACGGCGCGACGCTGTACGCCGCCGCCGAGAAGAACGGCCAGGACCTCTACTACGAGGCCGCCGTCGCGGGCGCCATCCCGCTGATCCGCCCGCTGCGCGAGTCCCTCGCCGGGGACAAGATCAACCGGGTGATGGGCATCGTCAACGGCACGACGAACTTCATCCTCGACAAGATGGACACCTCCGGCGCCGGCTACTCCGAGGCGCTCGACGAGGCCACCGCCCTCGGATACGCCGAGGCCGACCCGACCGCCGACGTCGAGGGCTTCGACGCCGCCGCCAAGGCCGCCATCCTCGCCGGGATCGCCTTCCACACGCGGGTGCGCCTCGACGACGTCTACCGCGAGGGCATGACCGAGGTCACCGCCGCCGACTTCGCCTCCGCCCGGCGGATGGGCTGCACCATCAAGCTGCTCGCCATCTGCGAGCGGGCCGCCGACGGCGGCTCCGTCACCGCGCGCGTGCACCCCGCGATGATCCCGCTCAGCCACCCGCTCGCCTCCGTCCGCGAGGCGTACAACGCGGTCTTCGTCGAGGCGGAGGCCGCCGGGCAGCTCATGTTCTACGGCCCCGGCGCCGGTGGCGCCCCGACGGCCTCGGCCGTCCTCGGCGACCTCGTCGCCGTGTGCCGCAACAAGCTCAACGAGGCCAACGGCCCCGGCGAGTCCGCGTACACCCAGCTGCCCGTGAGCTCCATGGGCGAGGTCGTGACGCGGTACCACATCAGCCTCGACGTGGCCGACAAGCCGGGCGTCCTCGCCCAGGTCGCGACGGTCTTCGCCGAGCACGGCGTATCCATCGACACGGTGCGCCAGCAGGGACGTCAGGACGGAGGCGGCGGGGCATCGCTCGTCGTCGTCACCCACCGCGCGCCCGACGCCGCCCTCTCGGGGACGGTCGAGGCGCTGCGCAAGCTGGACACCGTGCGCGGTGTCGCCAGCATCATGCGTGTTGAAGGGGAGTAAGGACCCATGACCCACAAGGGCACCCATCAGTGGCGCGGCATCATCGAGGAGTACCGGGACCGCCTTCCGGTCACGGACACGACGCCGGTCGTCACGCTCCGTGAGGGCGGTACGCCGCTCGTACCCGCTCAGGTCCTCTCCGAGCGCACGGGCTGCGAGGTGCACCTCAAGGTCGAGGGCGCCAACCCCACCGGCTCCTTCAAGGACCGGGGCATGACCATGGCCATCACCCGGGCCAAGGAGGAGGGCGCGCAGGCCGTCATCTGCGCCTCCACCGGCAACACCTCCGCGTCCGCCGCGGCCTACGCGGTGCGCGCCGGGATGGTCTCGGCCGTCCTGGTGCCGCAGGGCAAGATCGCGCTCGGCAAGATGGGCCAGGCCCTCGTGCACGGCGCGAAGATCCTCCAGGTGGACGGCAACTTCGACGACTGCCTGACGCTGGCCAGGACCCTCTCCGAGAACTACCCGGTGGCGCTGGTCAATTCGGTCAACCCGGTCCGCATCGAGGGCCAGAAGACCGCCGCCTTCGAGATCGTGGACATGCTCGGCGACGCGCCCGACATCCACGTCCTGCCGGTGGGCAACGCCGGAAACATCACGGCGTACTGGAAGGGGTACCGCGAGTACGCCGAGGACGGTCTCGCGACGCGCCGTCCCCGCATGTGGGGCTTCCAGGCCTCCGGCTCCGCCCCGCTGGTGCGCGGCGAGATCGTCAAGGACCCGTCGACGATCGCCACCGCGATCCGCATCGGCAACCCGGCCTCGTGGGACTACGCGATCGCCGCGCGCGACGAGTCGGGCGGCTTCATCGACGAGGTGACGGACCGTGAGATCCTGCGCGCCTACCGCCTGTTGGCCGCGCAGGAGGGTGTGTTCGTCGAGCCCGCCTCGGCCGCGTCGGTCGCCGGTCTGCTGAAGGCCGCCGAGCAGGGCAAGGTCGACCCGGGGCAGCGGATCGTCTGCACCGTCACGGGCAATGGCCTGAAGGACCCGGACTGGGCCGTCGCGGGCGCCCCGCAGCCGGTGACCGTGCCGGTGGACGCGGCCGCCGCGGCCGAGCGCCTCGGCCTGGCCTGATCCACCCCCCGCCCAGGGGAAAACCGCTGATCGAAACCCGATCAGGAACGTACATAGGCGCACAGGTTGGCACGCGACACGCATCGTGCGCCTCCTGTGCGCCCTATGTCGCGGCAGAACCTTCCTTGGGTACGCTGTACCGAACCCGCCCCGCCGCATATGCGCGGTGTCGTTGCCGTTGTCGCCTCCGTGGCCGAAACGGCCCCCGGGTTCCCCGAGTACTTCCCGCCGACGTACCCGCTGTTCCAGAACCCCCGTTGCCGCAGTCAAGGAGAGTCATCGACCGATGGCCGGTCCCGCGTTCCGCGCCGCCGCCGTACGGGTGCGCGTCCCCGCCACCAGTGCCAATCTCGGTCCGGGCTTCGACGCCTTCGGCCTGTCGCTGGGCCTCTACGACGATGTCGTCGTCCGTGTCGCCGACTCCGGGCTGCACGTCGACATCGCCGGTGAGGGCGCCGGGACGCTCCCGCGCGACGAGAGCCACCTGCTCGTACGCTCCCTGCGCACGGCCTTCGACCTGCTCGGCGGACAGCCGCGCGGCCTGGAGGTCGTCTGCGCCAACCGCATCCCGCACGGCCGGGGCCTCGGCTCCTCCTCCGCCGCCATCTGCGCGGGCATCATCGCCGCCCGCGCGGTGACCATAGGCGGGGACGCCCGTCTCGACGAGACGGCCCTGCTGGAACTGGCCACCGAGATCGAGGGTCACCCCGACAACGTCGCCGCCTGCCTGCTCGGCGGCTTCACCCTCGCCTGGACCGAGTCCGGCGCCGCGCGGGCGATCAGGATGGATCCCTCGGGTTCCATCGTTCCGGTGGTCTTCGTCCCCGGGAAGCCGGTGCTGACCGAGACCGCCCGAGGACTCCTGCCGCGCACCGTCCCGCACGTCGACGCCGCCGCCAACGCCGGACGCGCCGCCCTCCTCGTCGAGGCCCTGACCCGCCGCCCCGAGCTGCTGCTCACGGCCACCGAGGACCGGCTGCACCAGGAGTACCGGGCCCCGGCGATGCCGGAGAGCATCGCCCTGGTGAACCGGCTGCGCGCGGACGGAGTCCCCGCGGTCATCTCCGGCGCGGGCCCCACGGTCCTCGCGCTGGCCGAGCACGGGACGGCCGACAAGGTCGCCCGACTGGCGGGCGACGGCTGGGCCGCGAACCGGCTCGACCTCGACGCCTCCGGGGCGAGCGTCCTGCCGCTGGCGCCCTGAGAACGCGCGACGGCCGGACGCCGGGCGGCGTCCGGCCCGGAGATTGCCGGTGAGGGAGAGGGGGAATGTTTGTTGGAGCCGGTAGTGTTAACCTCATGTCTGCACCCGACCTCCTTGTGGAGCGGTGCGGAGTGTCCCTATCAGGGACCACCATTCTTCCGGGAGCCTCCCCAACTGCCTGAGCAGCCTGCCTGAGCAGTTTCGAGCACGCTCCGGAACCGGCACGACACCCCTCGCTCTTCTTTCGCGTGAGGGCCGAGCAGGGGGCGCTCGGGCCGGACCCACAGCACGTTTTCTCTCTTCCGCCGTACCCGGCGGGACCATCGCCCCGGACACGGTCCACCGAAACACGGGACCGCTCCGGACAGCACAACCGGTCGCCGAGCCAGAAGGCCGACGTCCGCTCCAGGGAAGGACCCTTCGTGAGCGACACCACCGATCTGATGGGCGTGACTGCCGACAGCACTGTCGACACCACCGCGCCCGCCGCAGGTGCTGCCACCAGCACCGCACGGCGCCGCCGCTCCGGCACCGGCCTCGACGGCATGGTCCTGGCCGAGCTGCAGCAGGTCGCGTCCGGCCTCGGGATCAGGGGCACCGCGCGGATGCGCAAGAGCCAGCTGATCGAGGTCATCAAGGAGGCCCAGGCGGGCGGCGGCTCCGCCGCTCCGGCCAAGGCAGCCGACACGGCCGAGACCAAGCCGAAGCGCCGCGCCGCCGCCAAGACCCGTACGGCCGACACGGCGGCCGAGACCGCCGCCCCGCAGCCGGAGAAGGCCGAGAAGGCCGTCGCCCAGCAGCAGATCGACATCCCGGGGCAGCCCGCCGGCACCTCCCGGGACTCCTCGGCCGACGAGCAGCCCACGGGCGAGCGCCGTCGCCGCCGCGCCACCGCCCCCGCCGGTTCGCCGGAGGGCGAGAAGGCCGAGGCGGCGCAGGCAGTGAAGACCGAGACCCGTACCGAGGCCAAGGCCGAGGCGGGCACCGACACCAAGGCCGAGGCCGCCGTGGACGGCGCCGAGGGCCGCGGCCGCCGGGACCGTGGCGAGCGGGGTGAGCGCGGCGAGCGCCGTGACCGCCGTGACCGTCAGCGCGACCGCGCCAAGGGCGACGAGCAGCAGGGTGCCGGTCAGGGCGGCCAGCGCCAGCGCCAGGGCGGCGGCCAGAGCCAGAGCCAGGGCGGCGGCCAGGGCCAGCAGGTCCAGAGCCAGGGCCAGGGCCAGGGTGGCGGCCAGGGCCAGCAGGGCGGCCAGCAGGCCCCGCAGGACGACTACGACGACGAGGGCGGCCGTCGTGGCCGCCGGGGCCGTTACCGCGACCGCCGTGGCCGTCGTGGGCGTGACGACTTCCAGGCCGGTGAGCCGCAGGTCGCCGACGACGACGTCCTGATCCCCGTCGCGGGCATCCTGGACATCCTCGACAACTACGCGTTCATCCGGACCTCGGGCTACCTGCCCGGCCCGAACGACGTGTACGTCTCCCTCGCCCAGGTCCGCAAGAACGGCCTGCGCAAGGGCGACCACGTCACCGGTGCCGTGCGCCAGCCGAAGGACGGCGAGCGCCGCGAGAAGTTCAACGCGCTGGTCCGCCTGGACTCGGCGAACGGCATGGCGGCCGACTCCGGCCGGGGCCGTCCCGAGTTCAACAAGCTGACCCCGCTCTACCCGCAGGACCGGCTCCGTCTGGAGACCGACCCGGGCGTGCTGACCACGCGGATCATCGACCTCGTGTCGCCGATCGGCAAGGGCCAGCGCGGTCTGATCGTGGCCCCGCCGAAGACCGGCAAGACCATGATCATGCAGGCCATCGCCAACGCGATCACCCAGAACAACCCCGAGTGCCACCTGATGGTCGTCCTGGTCGACGAGCGTCCGGAAGAGGTCACCGACATGCAGCGGTCGGTCAAGGGCGAGGTCATCTCCTCGACCTTCGACCGTCCGGCCGAGGACCACACCACCGTCGCCGAGCTGGCCATCGAGCGCGCCAAGCGCCTCGTGGAGCTGGGTCACGACGTGGTCGTCCTGCTCGACTCCATCACCCGTCTGGGCCGCGCGTACAACCTCGCGGCGCCCGCCTCCGGCCGCATCCTGTCCGGTGGTGTCGACTCGACCGCGCTCTACCCGCCGAAGCGGTTCTTCGGTGCGGCGCGCAACATCGAGGACGGCGGTTCGCTGACGATCCTGGCCACCGCGCTGGTCGACACCGGCTCGCGCATGGACGAGGTGATCTTCGAGGAGTTCAAGGGCACCGGCAACATGGAGCTCAAGCTCGACCGGAAGCTCGCCGACAAGCGCATCTTCCCGGCCGTCGACGTCGACGCCTCGGGCACGCGCAAGGAGGAGATCCTCCTCGGCACCGACGAGCTGGCCGTCACCTGGAAGCTGCGTCGCGTGCTGCACGCGCTCGACCAGCAGCAGGCGATCGAGCTGCTGATCGACAAGCTCAAGCAGACCAAGTCGAACGGCGAGTTCCTGCTCCAGATCCAGAAGACCACGCCGGGCGGCAACAGCGACTGAGGCGAGAGCCGCGTCACACCTCGGAAACCGGGCCCCAGGTCCGTAACCCCGTCGTGACCTGCGTAAACCACCGCTCCCACCGTGTCCGCACGGTGGGAGCGGTGCTGTTTCCGGGTAAAGCTCACCCAAACCTGACAGGTTCCCGTGCAACCCTTTCGGCCGCGTCACCGTCACACGTGGTGAACCGAGGGCCCGAGGGAAGACGATGAGCGAGCAGACCAAGAGCGGCCGAATAGGCGGTGCCGGAGGCGGGCGACGCCGCAAGGCGTCCAGCCGACGGCGCCGCGGGACCACGATCCTGCTGTCGGCGCTCGCCACCGCGCTCGTCCTCGGCGGCGCCGGAGCCGGATACGTCTACCTCAAGCTCGACGGCAACATCAAGGCCGTCGACATCAACGCCAGACTGGGCACCGACCGCCCCCGGAACGTCGACGACGGCTCCCTCGACATCCTCGTCCTCGGCTCCGACTCCCGCTCCGGCGACAACGGCGCCTACGGCAAGGACGAGGGCGGCGCCCGCTCCGACACCGCGATGGTCGTCCACGTCTACGAGGGCCACAAGAAGGCCAGTGTCGTCTCGATCCCCCGCGACACCCTCGTCGACCGGCCCGCCTGCACCGACGACCGCGGCGGCGCCGTCCCCGCCGAGCACCGGGCCATGTTCAACACCGCCTACGAGGTCGGCGGCCCCGCCTGCGCCGTCAAGACCGCCGAGGCCATGTCCGGCATCCGCATGGACCACTACATCGAGGTCGACTTCACCGGCTTCCGCAAGCTCATCGACGAACTCGGCGGCGTGGAGATCACCACCACCCGGCCCATCAAGGACGCCAAGAGCCACCTCGACCTCGCCCCCGGCACGCACACCCTCGACGGCGAGCAGTCCCTCGGCCTGGTCCGCACCCGCAAGAGCGTCGGCGACGGCAGCGACCTCGGCCGCATCCAGCTCCAGCAGGCCTTCATGAAGGCCTTCATCGAACAGGTCAGGAGCGTCGGCGTGCTCACCAGCCCGAAGAAGCTCCTCGACCTCGCCGACACCGCCACCAAGGCCATCACCCCCGACTCCGAACTCAACTCCGTCCAGGAACTCGTGGCCTTCGCCAAGGGCCTCTCCGGCATCGGCGCCGGGAACGTCCACATGGTCACCCTGCCCGTCGAGTACGACCCCCGGGACCCCAACCGCGTCGTCCCGCTCGAAGCCCAGTCCCAGCAGGTCTGGACGGCCCTCAGGAAGGACCTCCCGATCCCCGCCTCGGCCACGAAGGACGCCGCCACCGGACAGGCCGACGGCATCGTGAAGTGACCGGGGCTCCCCGGGGAGTCCCGAAGCCCCCTGAAGCCCCCTGACGTCCCCCGAGGGGCCTCGGACCGGCCCCGGGAGACCCCCCGAGGACCCTTGGGGGAATACCTCCGGCCCGACCCCGGTTTGGGGAGATGCGGCCGGTCCTGGCAGACTGGTACGTCGGCCCCGGTTCACGTCTGCCGCAATCCGCGGCGGCGACCCGGAGCCCTCCCGGAACATAGGAGACACCTTGAAGCGCGAGATCCACCCCGAGTACGTCGAGACCCAGGTCAGCTGCACCTGTGGCGCGTCGTTCACCACCCGGAGCACCCTGACCGACGGCACCATCCGTGCCGAGGTCTGCTCCGAGTGCCACCCGTTCTACACGGGCAAGCAGAAGATCCTCGACACCGGCGGCCGCGTCGCCCGCTTCGAGGCCCGCTTCGGCAAGGCCGCCGGCTCCGCCAGCAAGTAGCGAGCCCCTGCGCCGGTCCTCGGTCGCCCCGCGCGGGTGGCCGGGACCGGCGCTTTGGCGTCCCCGTAGCAACTGACGAAAAAACCAGGAGCCCCCGATGTTCGAGGCGGTCGAGGAACTGGTCGGCGAGCACGCCGGCCTTGAGACGAAGCTCGCGGACCCCTCCGTCCACGCCGATCAGGCGAACGCGCGCAAGCTCAACAAGCGCTACGCCGAGCTGACCCCGATCGTCGCCGCGTACCGGTCCTGGAAGCAGACCGGCGACGACATCGAGACCGCCCGCGAGCTGGCACACGACGACCCCGACTTCGCCGCCGAGGTCAAGCAGCTGGAGAAGGACCGGGAGCAGCTCACCGAGAAGCTGCGTCTGCTCCTCGTCCCGCGCGACCCCAGCGACGACAAGGACGTCATCCTGGAGATCAAGGCCGGAGCGGGCGGCGACGAGTCCGCGCTCTTCGCCGGCGACCTGCTCCGCATGTACCTCCGGTACGCCGAGCGCGTCGGCTGGAAGACCGAGATCATCGACGCCACCGAGTCCGAGCTGGGCGGCTACAAGGACGTCCAGGTCGCCGTGAAGACCAAGGGCGGCAACGGCGCCACCGAGCCCGGCCAGGGCGTCTGGGCGCGCCTCAAGTACGAGGGCGGGGTGCACCGCGTGCAGCGCGTGCCCGCGACCGAGTCCGCGGGCCGCATCCACACCTCCGCCGCGGGCGTGCTCGTCACCCCCGAGGCCGAGGAGGTCGAGGTCGAGGTCCACGCCAACGACCTGCGCATCGACGTCTACCGCTCGTCCGGCCCCGGCGGCCAGTCGGTCAACACCACCGACTCCGCCGTCCGCATCACCCACCTGCCGACCGGCATCGTCGCCTCCTGCCAGAACGAGAAGAGCCAGCTCCAGAACAAGGAGCAGGCCATGCGCATCCTGCGGTCCCGGCTGCTCGCCGCCGCGCAGGAGGAGGCCGAGTCCAAGGCCGCCGACGCCCGCCGCAGCCAGGTCCGCACCGTCGACCGGTCCGAGAAGATCCGTACGTACAACTTCCCCGAGAACCGGATCTCCGACCACCGCGTCGGCTTCAAGGCCTACAACCTGGACCAGGTGCTCGACGGCGAACTGGACCCCATGATCCAGGCCTGCGTCGACGCCGACTCGGCCGCCAAGCTCGCCGCGGCGTGAATCCGGCGCCCGTCCCGTAAGCCCCACCCCGCACCACGGAGGACCAGCGTGAACCTGCTGCTTGCCGAGGTGGCCCAGGCTACCCAGCGGCTGGCCGACGCCGGCGTTCCCTCACCGCGTTTCGACGCCGAGGAGCTCGCCGCGTTCGTGCACGGCGTCAAGCGGGGGGAGCTGCACAACGTCAAGGACGCCGACTTCGACGCCCGCTACTGGGAGACGGTCGCCCGCCGGGAGGCCCGCGAACCGCTCCAGCACATCACCGGACGTGCGTTCTTCCGCTATCTGGAGCTCCAGGTCGGACCCGGCGTCTTCGTGCCCCGGCCGGAGACCGAGTCGGTCGTCGGCTGGGCCATAGACGCGGTGCGCGCCATGGACGTCGTGGAACCCCTCATCGTCGACCTGTGCACCGGCTCCGGGGCCATCGCCCTCGCCATGGCCCAGGAGGTGCCCAGGTCCCGTGTGCACGCCGTCGAACTCTCCGACGACGCGCTCGTGTGGACCCGGAAGAACGCCGAGGGCTCCCGCGTCACCGTCCACCAGGGCAACGCGCTGACCGCCCTCCCGGAGCTGGACGGCCAGGTCGACCTGGTCATCTCCAACCCGCCGTACATCCCCCTCACCGAGTGGGAGTACGTGGCGCCCGAGGCCCGCGACCACGACCCGGAGATGGCCCTCTTCTCCGGCGAGGACGGCCTCGACACCATCCGGGGCATCGAGCGCACCGCCCACCGGCTGCTCCGCCCCGGTGGTCTCGTCGTCATCGAGCACGCCGACACGCAGGGCGGCCAGGTGCCGTGGATCTTCAACGAGGAAGCGGGCTGGGCCGACGCCGCCGACCACCCGGACCTCAACAACCGGCCGCGCTTCGCGACCGCCCGCAAGGCAATGCCATGACCGCGACGACGAACCACGCGAACGAGGAGACCGGGGACTGATGGCACGGCGATACGACTGCAACGAGGCCACCGACCGTGTGACCGGCCTGCGCGAAGCCGCGTCCGCCGTCCGCCGGGGCGAGCTGGTCGTGCTGCCCACCGACACCGTGTACGGGATCGGCGCGGACGCCTTCAGCGGCGAGGCGGTGGCGGACCTGCTCGCCGCCAAGGGCCGTGGCCGCACCATGCCCACGCCCGTCCTCATCGGCTCCCCGAACACGCTCCACGGCCTCGTCACGGACTTCTCGGAGCAGGCCTGGGAGCTGGTCGACGCCTTCTGGCCCGGCGCCCTCACCCTGGTCGCCAAGCACCAGCCGTCCCTCCAGTGGGACCTCGGCGACACCCGGGGCACCGTCGCCATCCGGATGCCCCTGCACCCCGTGGCCATCGAGCTGCTCACCGAGTTCGGCCCGATGGCCGTCTCCTCGGCGAACCTCACGGGACACCCCTCGCCCGAGGACTGCGACGCGGCGCAGGCGATGCTCGGCGACTCCGTCTCCGTCTACCTCGACGGCGGGCCGACGCCCGGGATCGTCCCCTCGTCCATCGTCGACGTCACCGGCCGCGTCCCGGTGCTGCTGCGCGAGGGAGCGCTGTCGCCGGAGGAGCTCCGGAAGGTCGTACCCGACCTCGAGGTGGCCAGTTGACCGCCCCTGAGGGGCGTGGCATAGCGGGGCACGAAGACAGCGACACCTTCCGCATCCTCCACGTCAGCACCGGCAACGTCTGCCGCTCGCCGATCACCGAGCGGCTGACCCGGCACGCCCTGAGCGACCGCCTCGGCGATCCGCTGGGCGGCGGGCTGATCGTGGAGAGCGCGGGCACCTGGGGCCACGAGGGCGCCCCGATGGAGGCCAACGCGGAACTGGTCCTCGCCGACTTCGGCGCGGACTACAGCGGTTTCGTGGGGCGCGAGCTCCTCGACGAGCACGTCATCCGCGCCGATCTCGTCCTGACGGCGACCCGGGACCACCGGGCGCAGGTCATCTCCATGGGCCATTCGGCGGGCCTGCGCACCTTCACGCTGAAGGAGTTCACCCGCCTGGTCCGCGCGATCGACCCGGCCACGCTCCCGGACGTCCGTGACGAGGGCATGGTCGAACGCGCGCGTTCCCTGGTCCGCGCGGCGGCGGCGCTGCGCGGCTGGCTCCTGGCCCCCTCGGTGGACGCGGACGAGGTCACCGACCCGTACGGCGCCCCCATCACCTTCTTCCGCTCGATCGGCGACGAGATCAACCAGGCCCTGGACCCGGTGGTCACGGCCCTGACGGGCGTACGGGCACGGGACTGACGAGCCGTCCGGGTACGGCTCCGACGGGCGTACGGGCACGGCCCTGACAGGCGGGTACGGGCGCCCCTCGGGCCGGCCGGACGCGTTCGTCGGGCGGGGGTGCCCCGGCGTGCCTACATTGGGGACATGCCGGTCACCGCGCCCCCCGACGAGGAACTCGACGTCCTGCGCAGACAGGACCCGGAGATCGCCGACGTGCTGTTCGGCGAGGCGCGGCGGCAGGCCGAGGACCTCCAGCTGATCGCGGCGGAGAACTTCACCTCGCCCGCGGTCCTCGCCGCCCTCGGCTCCCCGCTCGCCAACAAGTACGCCGAGGGCTATCCGGGCGCCCGTCACCACGGCGGCTGCGAGTACGCCGACGCCGCCGAGCGGATCGCCGTGGAGCGGGCCACCGCGCTCTTCGGAGCCGCCCACGCGAACGTCCAGTGCCACTCCGGCTCCGCGGCCGTCCTGGCCGCGTACGCGGCCCTTCTCAGGCCCGGTGACACCGTCCTGGCCATGGGCCTCGAACACGGCGGGCACCTCACCCACGGCTCCCCGGCGAACTTCTCCGGCCGCTGGTTCGACTTCGTCCCCTACGGGACCGACCCCGAGACCGGCCGCGTCGATCTGGAACAGGTCGCCGCGCTCGCCCGCCACCACCGCCCCAAGGCGATCGTGTGCGGCTCGATCTCCTACCCCCGCCACCTCGACCACGCGGTCTTCCGCGAGATCGCCGACGAGGTCGGCGCCTACCTCGTCGTGGACGCGGCCCATCCGATCGGCCTGGTCGCCGGGGGAGCGGCGCCGAACCCGGTGCCGTACGCCGACGTGGTCTGCGCGACCACCCACAAGGTGCTGCGCGGCCCGCGCGGCGGCATGATCCTGTGCGGCGAGGAACTCGCGGGGCGGATCGACCGCGCGGTGTTCCCGTTCACCCAGGGCGGCGCCCAGATGCACACGATCGCGGCGAAGGCGGTGGCCTTCGGCGAGGCGTCCGCCCCGGCGTTCACCGCGTACGCCCATCAGGTGGTCGAGAACGCCCGGGTGCTCGCCGCCGCCCTCGTCGCCGAGGGCTTCGCGCTGACGACCGGCGGCACCGACACCCATCTCGTCACCGCCGATCCCGGCCCCCTCGGTACCGACGGGCGGGCGGCCCGCGCCCGGCTCGCCGCCGCCGGGATCGTCCTCGACACCTGCGCCCTGCCGCACGGCGAGGCGCGCGGCCTCCGGCTGGGCACGGCGGCGGTGACGACGCAGGGGATGGGGGCCCCCGAGATGGCCCGGATCGCCGCGCTGTTCACCGCGGCGCTGCGCGACGACCCGGCGGAGACCGCCCGGGTACGGGCGGAGGTACGGGTACTGACCGGGCGATTTCCCCCGTATGGGCGCTGAGGGACGGCTGCGGAAGTCCGCGTGCAACCGTTCGGGGACCCCGCGTGTCTCCAAGCACATGGAATGCACGGCTAGGGTGTGGGGCTGAGATGGCCAGCGATTCCTGTGGGGCAGCCCGTGCGTGATTACCTGCTGACGCTCTGTGTGACGGCCGCGGTGACGTATCTCCTCACCGGCCCGGTGCGCAAGTTCGCCATCGCGACCGGGGCGATGCCGGAGATCCGCGCCCGCGACGTACACCGAGAACCGACTCCGCGGCTCGGTGGCATCGCCATGTTCTTCGGACTGTGCGCGGGACTGCTCGTCGCCGACCACCTGAAGAACCTGAACAGCGTCTTCGAGCTGTCGAACGAGCCGCGCGCGCTGCTCTCCGGTGCCGCCCTGATCTGGCTGATCGGCGTCCTCGACGACAAGTTCGAGCTGGACGCGCTGATCAAGCTGGGCGCCCAGATGATCTCGGCGGGCGTGATGGTCGCGCAGGGTCTGACGATCCTGTGGCTGCCGATCCCGGGCGTCGGCGTGGTCTCGCTGACGCCGGGACAGGGCACGCTCCTGACCGTGGCCCTGGTCGTCCTGACGATCAACGCGGTCAACTTCGTCGACGGTCTCGACGGCCTCGCCGCGGGCATGGTGTGCATCGCCGCCGCCGCGTTCTTCCTGTACGCGTACCGCCTCTGGTACGGCTACACGATCGAGGCGGCGGCCCCCGCGACGCTGTTCACCGTGATCCTCATGGGCATGTGCCTGGGCTTCCTGCCGCACAACATGCATCCGGCGCGGATCTTCATGGGTGACTCGGGCTCGATGCTGATCGGTCTGATCCTGGCGGCCTCGGCGATCTCGATCACCGGCCAGGTGGACCCGGACGCGCTCAAGATGTTCGAGGGTTCGACCCGGGAGGCGACCCACGCGGCGCTGCCCGTCTTCATCCCGCTGGTGCTGCCGCTGACGATCATCGCGATCCCGATGGCGGACCTGGTCCTGGCGATCGTGCGGCGCACCTGGAAGGGCCAGTCGCCGTTCGCGGCCGACCGGGGGCATCTGCACCACCGGCTCCTGGAGGTCGGGCACTCGCACAGCCGCGCGGTCCTGATCATGTACTTCTGGTCGGCGCTCATCGCCTTCGGGACGCTCGCCTACTCGGTGCACTCGGCGTCCATGTGGATCGTCCTGTCCGTGGTCGTGCTCAGCGCGATCGGCCTCGTCCTGCTCCTGCTGCCGCGCTTCACGCCGAGGGCGCCCCGCTGGGCGGAGTCCGTGGTGCCGCCGCGCTACCGCCGCCGCAAGCCGGTCCCGGCCGCCCGGGAGGCCGTTCCGGAGCCCGTGGTGGTCGAGGAGGAGTGCGTTCCGGTACCGGCGGGGCTCCACGGCTCGACGGCCATCGGCAACCGCGCGCGCTTCACCGATAGGCGGAAGGCCGGAACGCCGAGTTGACGAAGGCCGCGTACGCGGTCATTAGCAGACGAAGCGTCACGCTGTCGCGCACACACGCGCGCGCTCACTCTCATGTGTGACTGTTGGCACACCTTATGGGTAAAGACCTATTCAAATAGTTTGTGATACGGTTCACGAGACCCGGCGACAGTGCCGAAAGACCGTAGTGCGACGGTCTGTTGGCCCCGAGACCCACCTCGGACCGGGATTACGCTCGTCCATGACGACACCATCGCCCCCTCCATCACTTGCGGAGACACCGCCATGCCGTCCAACGACGTACGCACCCTGCTGCACACCGCCGTACCCACGCTCGCCGTCGGCGCACTCGCCACGGTGATCGCGGGTGTCGTCGGCGGCGGCAAGGGCGCGCTCGGCGCTGTCGCCGGCACCCTGGTCGTGGTCCTCTTCATGGGGATCGGGCTCGTGGTGCTCCAGCGGACGGCGAGGTCTCTGCCGCAGCTGTTCCAGGCCATGGGGCTCATGCTCTACGTGGCGCAGCTGCTGCTGCTCTTCATCTTCCTGGCCTTGTTCAAGGACACGACACTGTTCGACTTCAAGGCCTTCGCCTTCACGCTCCTGGCGACAACCGTGGTGTGGGTCGCCGCGCAGGCGCGTGCGTACATGAAGGCCAAGATCATGTACATCGACCCCGACAAGACGGGGCCGAAGTCGTGAAGGGTAGGGCCGGGATAAAGCCGCGTTCGGCTTCCTGCTATCGTCCGGTGCCAACTGCGGCACTGCGGGCGCGGGCATCCGAGACGCCTGTCCCAGCGCGAGGCTCGATGCCGAACCGCCGCCCCCTAATCCGTATGACCAGTCCAGTGCCGACCCGCGGCTTCTCGCCGCGCCGACACAACGAGGTTGCCGTACCTATGCGCCACGCTGAAGGAGCCCGCGGTGAGTGCTGACCAGACGCTTGCCTTCGACCCGGATTGCCACATCTTCACCGGATGTGGCTTCCCGGCGCCGGGCCTGCACACGTTCATGTACGAGCCCATGTTCTCCGTGGGTGGCTTCGACTTCTCCAAGCCGATGCTGCTCGCGATCCTGGGTTCGATCGTGGTCGTCGGGTTCTTCTGGGCCGCCTTCAACAAGCCCAAGCTGATCCCCGGCAAGATGCAGATGGTCGGCGAGGCCGGGTACGACTTCGTGCGCCGCGGCATCGTCTACGAGATCATCGGCAAGAAGGACGGCGAGAAGTACGTCCCGCTGATGGTGTCGCTGTTCTTCTTCGTGTGGATCCTCAACCTCTGGTCGATCATCCCGCTCGCCCAGTTCCCGGTCACCTCGCTGATCGCCTTCCCGGCGGCCCTCGCGCTGATCGTCTACGTCCTCTGGGTGTCGCTGACCTTCAAGAAGCACGGCTTCGTCGGCGGCTGGAAGAACATCGTCGGCTACGACAAGTCGCTCGGCCCGATCCTGCCGCTGGTCATGGTTCTCGAGTTCTTCTCGAACCTGCTGATCCGGCCCTTCACGCACGCGGTCCGACTGTTCGCGAACATGTTCGCCGGTCACCTGCTCATCGTGATGTTCTCGCTCGCCACGTACTACCTCCTGAACGGTCTCGGCTTCGTCTACGCCGGCGCCTCGTTCGTGATGGTTCTCGTGATGACGGCGTTCGAGCTCTTCATCCAGGCCGTCCAGGCGTACGTCTTCGTGCTCCTGGCCTGCAGCTACGTGCAGGGCGCGCTCGCCGAGCACCACTGAGTCCGGCCCCGACCGGCAGCAGCACCCCCCCTTTACCAACAGTCGTCCGGTGGCCAACCCCCACCGGGTCCTTGAAAGAGAAGGAAGAACCGGCATGTCCGCTCTCGAGACTCTCGCCGCCGTCAACGGAAACGTCGCCTCCATCGGCTACGGCCTCGCGGCCATCGGCCCCGGCGTCGGCGTCGGCATCATCTTCGGTAACGGCACCCAGGCCCTCGCCCGCCAGCCCGAGGCTGCCGGCCTGATCCGCACCAACCAGATCATGGGTTTCGCCTTCTGTGAGGCGCTCGCCCTCATCGGCATCGTCATGGGCTTCGTCTACAAGTAAGCCGGACCGGCAGCCCCACATTTACGGAAGGCACTGATGTGAACGCTCTGCTTCTTGCGGCAGCGGCGGAGGAGCAGCCTCCGCTCATCCCGTACGTCGATGAGCTCGTCATCGGCCTGATCGCCTTCGTGATCGTCTTCGGCTTCCTCGCCAAGAAGCTCCTCCCGAACATCAACAAGGTTCTGGAGCAGCGTCGCGAGGCCATCGAGGGTGGCATCGAGAAGGCCGAGTCGGCCCAGATCGAGGCTCAGAGCGTGCTGGAGCAGTACAAGGCCCAGCTCGCCGAGGCCCGCCACGAGGCCGCGCGTCTTCGCCAGGAGGCGACGGAGCAGGGCACCGCGATCATCCAGGAGATGAAGGCGGAAGGCCAGCGCCAGCGCGAAGAGATCATCGCCGCCGGCCACGCCCAGATCGAGGCCGACCGCAAGTCCGCGTCCGCGTCGCTGCGCCAGGACGTGGGCAAGCTCGCCACCGATCTGGCCGGCAAGCTGGTCGGCGAGTCCCTCGAGGACTCCGCCCGCCAGAGCCGGACGATCGACCGCTTCCTCGACGAGCTCGAGGAGAAGGCCGAGGCCGTCCGATGAACGGAGCGAGCCGCGAGGCACTGTCCGCCGCACGCGAGTCCCTCGACGCGCTGACCGACAACACCTCGGTCGACGCCAAGAAGCTCGCGGACGAGCTGGCCGCCGTCACCGTGCTGCTCGACCGCGAGGTGTCGCTGCGCCGGGTCCTGACCGACCCCGCACAGCCGGGTGAGGCCAAGGCCGAGCTCGCGCAGCGACTCCTGGCCGGTCAGGTGGGCGGCGAGACCGCCGACCTGGTGTCGGGCACGGTGCGTTCCCGCTGGTCGCGCTCGCGCGACCTGGTCGACGCGACCGAGGAGCTGGCGGACATCGCCGACCTCACCGCGGCCCAGCGGGCGGGCGCCCTCGACGACGTCGAGGACGAGCTGTTCCGGTTCGGCCGGATCGTGTCCTCCAGCCCCGAGCTGCGCTCGGCGCTGACGGACAAGGCCGCCACGGCCACCGCCAAGGGCGAGCTGCTCCGCAGCCTGCTCGGCGGCAAGGCCCACGCCGCCACGGAGCGCCTGGTCGTCCGTCTGGTGACCCAGCCCCGGGGACGTAGCCTGGAAGCGGGACTCGAGTCCCTCTCCAAGCTCGCCGCGGCGCGCCGGAACCGGATGGTCGCCGTCGTCACCTCGGCGGTGCCGCTGTCGGACCAGCAGAAGCAGCGCCTCGGTGCCGTACTCGCCAAGCTGTACGGCCGCGAGATGCACCTGAACCTGGACGTGGACCCCACGGTCCTCGGCGGGATCACGGTGCGCATCGGTGACGAGGTCATCAACGGCTCGATCTCGGAGCGCCTCGACGAGGCGACCCGTCGACTGGCCGGCTGACGACAGCCAGCAGAACAACAGCATCACCAGCGGCCCGGTTGGGCCGTGCAGAAACTGCAGAAGATTCCTGGGGGTCGGCCCCCAGACCCCTTAAGAAACTTCGGGCCCAACAAGGAGAGCAGGGAACCCAGATGGCGGAGCTCACGATCCGGCCGGAGGAGATCCGGGACGCACTGGAGAACTTCGTCCAGTCGTACCAGCCGGACGCGGCCTCGCGCGAGGAGGTCGGCACGGTCAGCCTGGCCGGCGACGGCATCGCCAAGATCGAGGGTCTTCCCTCGGCCATGGCGAGCGAGCTGCTGAAGTTCGAGGACGGCACCCTCGGTCTCGCGCTGAACCTCGAAGAGCGCGAGATCGGTGCGATCGTCCTCGGCGAGTTCAGCGGCATCGAGGAGGGACAGTCGGTGCAGCGCACCGGCGAGGTCCTCTCCGTCGGTGTCGGTGAGGGATACCTGGGTCGCGTCGTCGACCCGCTCGGCAACCCGATCGACGGTCTCGGCGAGATCGCGACCGAGGGCCGCCGCGCCCTCGAGCTGCAGGCCCCGGGCGTGATGGCCCGTAAGTCGGTGCACGAGCCGATGGAGACCGGTTACAAGGCCGTCGACGCCATGACCCCGGTCGGCCGCGGCCAGCGTCAGCTGGTCATCGGCGACCGCCAGACCGGCAAGACCGCTCTGTGCATCGACACGATCATCAACCAGCGCGACAACTGGCGCTCGGGCGACGTGAACAAGCAGGTCCGCTGCATCTACGTCGCCGTCGGCCAGAAGGGCTCCACCATCGCCTCGGTGCGTGGCGCGCTGGAAGAGGCGGGTGCGCTCGAGTACACGACGATCGTCGCCGCCCCGGCGTCCGACCCGGCCGGCTTCAAGTACCTGGCGCCGTACACCGGTTCCGCCATCGGCCAGCACTGGATGTACCAGGGCAAGCACGTCCTGATCGTCTTCGACGACCTGTCGAAGCAGGCCGACGCCTACCGCGCCGTGTCGCTGCTGCTGCGCCGCCCGCCGGGCCGTGAGGCCTACCCGGGTGACGTCTTCTACCTGCACTCGCGTCTGCTCGAGCGCTGCGCGAAGCTCTCGGACGAGCTGGGTGCCGGTTCGATGACCGGTCTGCCGATCGTCGAGACGAAGGCCAACGACGTCTCGGCGTTCATCCCGACCAACGTCATCTCCATCACCGACGGCCAGTGCTTCCTGGAGTCCGACCTGTTCAACGCCGGACAGCGTCCGGCCCTGAACGTCGGTATCTCGGTCTCCCGAGTCGGTGGCTCCGCCCAGCACCCGGCCATGAAGCAGATCGCCGGTCGCCTCCGTGTCGACCTCGCCCAGTTCCGTGAGCTGGAGGCCTTCGCGGCCTTCGGTTCCGACCTGGACGCGGCCTCGAAGGCGCAGCTGGAGCGCGGTCAGCGGATGGTCGAGCTGCTCAAGCAGGCTCAGTACCAGCCGATGCCCACGGAGAACCAGGTCGTCTCGGTCTGGGCCGGCACCACGGGCAAGATGGACGACGTCCCGGTCGCCGACATCCGTCGCTTCGAGGCGGAGCTGCTGGCGCACCTGCGTCAGAAGCACTCCGGCCTGATGACCTCCATCCGTGAGGGCAAGAAGATGTCGGACGACACTCTGACGTCCGTCGCCGACGCCATCGCGGAGTTCAAGAAGCAGTTCGAGACCTCTGACGGCAAGCTGCTCGGCGTGGACGCTCCCGCCGCCGTCAACGTCTCGAAGTGACGACGGAAGGGACCTGACTCATGGGAGCGCAGCTCCGGGTCTACAAGCGTCGCATCAAATCCGTCACCGCGACGAAGAAGATCACCAAGGCGATGGAGATGATCGCCGCCTCGCGTGTCGTCAAGGCGCAGCGCAAGGTGCAGGCCTCGACCCCGTACGCGACCGAGCTGACCCGCGCGGTCACGGCGGTGGCCACGGGTGCGAACGACAAGCACCCGCTGACCACAGAGGTGGCCAACCCGAGCCGTGCCGCGGTCCTGCTCCTCTCGAGCGACCGCGGTCTGGCCGGTGCCTTCAACTCCAACGCCATCAAGGCGGCGGAGAAGCTCATCAAGCAGTTGGAGGGCGAGGGCCGCGCGGTCGACATCTATGTCGTCGGCCGCCGTGGTGTCGCGCACTTCAACTTCCGTGAGCGGAAGCTGAGCGACACGTGGACCGGCTTCACGGACGAGCCCACGTACGCGGACGCCAAGAAGATCGCGGCACCGCTGATCGAGGCGATCGAGAAGGACACGGCCGAGGGCGGAGTGGACGAGCTCCACATCGTCTACACCGAGTTCGTCTCGATGATGACC
This sequence comes from Streptomyces sp. NPDC087215, assembly GCF_044744885.1. NCBI lineage: Bacteria > Bacillati > Actinomycetota > Actinomycetes > Kitasatosporales > Streptomycetaceae > Streptomyces > Streptomyces sp. NPDC087215. The sequence continues at coordinate 234,332 of NZ_JBIUZD010000005.1, read as the reverse complement.
CAGACGGCGGTCGAGGCCCGGCTGCTGCCCCTCAGCCTCGACGAGGTGGCGAAGGAGGCCGGCGAGCCGGACACCCTCCGCCCGCTGTTCGACTTCGAGCCGTCGGCGGAGGACGTCCTCGACGCCCTGCTGCCGCGCTACGTCGAGAGCCGCATCTACAACGCGCTGCTCCAGTCGGCTGCCTCCAAGCACGCCGCCACGCGCCGCGCGATGAAGTCGGCTACCGACAACGCGGGAGACTTGATCAACAACCTCTCCCGACTTGCCAACGCGGCCCGCCAGGCCGAAATCACCCAGGAAATCAGCGAGATCGTCGGTGGCACCGCAGCCCTCGCCGACGCGACCGCGGGGAGTGACAAGTAATGACGACCACTGTTGAGACGGCCGCCGCCACGGGCCGCGTCGCCCGGGTCATCGGCCCGGTCGTCGACGTGGAGTTCCCCGTCGACGCGATGCCGGAGATCTACAACGCCCTGCACGTCGAGGTCGCCGACCCGGCCGAGGAGGGCGCGAAGAAGACGCTGACCCTCGAGGTCGCGCAGCACCTCGGTGACGGCATCGTCCGTACCATCTCGATGCAGCCCACCGACGGTCTGGTCCGCCAGGCCCCCGTGGTGAACACCGGCAACGGCATCACGGTGCCCGTCGGTGACGTCACCAAGGGCCGCGTGTTCAACACGCTGGGCCAGATCCTGAACGACCCCGAGGCGGAGTCGGAGGTCGGCGAGCGCTGGCCGATCCACCGCAAGGCCCCGGCGTTCGACCAGCTCGAGTCGAAGACCGAGATGTTCGAGACCGGCCTGAAGGTCGTCGACCTTCTCACCCCGTACGTCAAGGGTGGAAAGATCGGTCTGTTCGGTGGTGCCGGTGTCGGCAAGACCGTGCTGATCCAGGAAATGATCATGCGTGTGGCGAAGCTGCACGAGGGCGTTTCCGTCTTCGCCGGCGTGGGTGAGCGCACCCGTGAGGGCAACGACCTCATCGCCGAGATGGAGGAGTCCGGCGTCCTGGACAAGACCGCGCTGGTCTTCGGCCAGATGGACGAGCCCCCGGGCACCCGTCTGCGCGTGGCCCTCGCCGGTCTGACCATGGCGGAGTACTTCCGCGATGTGCAGAAGCAGGACGTGCTGTTCTTCATCGACAACATCTTCCGCTTCACCCAGGCCGGTTCCGAGGTGTCGACCCTGCTCGGCCGGATGCCCTCCGCGGTGGGTTACCAGCCGAACCTGGCCGACGAGATGGGTCTCCTCCAGGAGCGCATCACCTCGACCCGTGGTCACTCGATCACCTCGATGCAGGCGATCTACGTCCCCGCCGACGACCTCACCGACCCGGCGCCGGCGACCACCTTCGCCCACCTCGACGCGACGACGGTTCTCTCCCGTCCGATCTCCGAGAAGGGCATCTACCCGGCCGTGGACCCGCTGGACTCCACGTCCCGGATCCTGGACCCGCGCTACATCGCGCAGGAGCACTACGACGCCGCCACGCGCGTCAAGGGGATCCTGCAGAAGTACAAGGACCTCCAGGACATCATCGCGATCCTCGGTATCGACGAGCTGAGCGAGGAGGACAAGCTCGTTGTCCACCGCGCCCGCCGTGTCGAGCGCTTCCTGTCCCAGAACACCCACGCGGCGAAGCAGTTCACCGGTGTGGACGGTTCGGACGTTCCGCTCGACGAGTCGATCGCCGCGTTCAACGCGATCTGTGACGGTGAGTTCGACCACTTCCCGGAGCAGGCGTTCTTCATGTGCGGTGGCCTTGAGGACCTCAAGAACAACGCCAAGGAGCTGGGCGTCTCCTGAGCCCCGTGCTCTCCGAGGGGGGCGGGACAGGTCCCGCCCCCCTCACCACGCCCCCTAGAATTGACCCCAACACCCGGCACGAGCGCCGGGTGGTGACCCGAGGAGCCACCCTTGGCTGCTGAGCTGCACGTCGAGCTGGTCGCCGCGGACCGGAGTGTCTGGTCCGGCGAGGCCACCTTGGTCATCGCACGTACCACCTCCGGCGACATCGGCGTCATGCCCGGCCACCAGCCGCTGCTCGGTGTGCTGGAGTCGGGCCCGGTGACCATCCGTACGAGTGAGGGCGGGACCGTCGTCGCCGCCGTCCACGGAGGATTCCTCTCGTTCGCCGACGACAAGCTGTCTCTGCTCGCGGAGATCTGCGAGCTGGCGGACGAGATCGACGCCCAGCGTGCCGAGCGCGCGCTGGAGCGGGCGAAGACGGACTCCGACGGTGCCGCCGAGCGGCGCGCCGAGGTCCGGCTGCGCGCGGTGTCCGTCCGCTGACGGTCCGCGCCGAGTAGTAGTGCCCTCAGCCGCGGCACGGTCCGGAATTTTCCGGAGCGTGCCGCGGCTGAGGCGATGCAGATGCAGGGTGTATCGGGTGGTGCCGGCGGTGCCGGCCACGGGACGCAGCGAGGAGGTCGGTGAAGATGTTCCTCGCTCTGCTCGTGTGCGGCCTGGTCGTCGCACTGGTGGTGATCGGGCTCTTCGTCTTCGGTCTGCGCCGGAGACTGATCCAGCGCGCCGGCGGCACGTTCGACTGTTCACTGCACTGGAACGTCCCGGACGTGCCGGACCCGAGCGGCAAGGGCTGGGTGTACGGAGTGGCCCGGTACAGCGGCGACGAGATCGCCTGGTACCGGGTCTTCTCGTACGCGCCGCGCCCGCGCCGGGTCCTGGAGCGGGCCTCGATCGTGGCCCTGGAGCGGCGGATGCCGGAGGGCGAGGAGGAGCTGGCGCTCCTGTCCGACATGGTCGTCCAGCCCTGTATGTACGAGGGCGTCCGTCTGGAACTCGCGATGAGCGAGGACGCCCGTACGGGTTTCATGGCCTGGCTGGAGGCGGCGCCCCCCGGGCAGAGGGTGAACGTCGCGTAGTTCCCCGCCCGTCGGTGGGGGTGCCCCCGGAGGAAGTCGCGGAGGGTGAACGCCGTTCGGGCGGGTCGTTCGTCCCGGGAAGTGAGGAAGCGGGGGTCGGCGCGGTGCGCCGGCCCCCGCTTCGTCGTTCGAGCGGGTGGGTCAGACCCTCGTGCGGTTAGTTCAGACCGGAGTTGATCGCGCCGACGAGTTCGCCGTTGCTGGTGTCACCGCTGAACTCCCAGAAGAACGCGCCGCCCAGGCCCTGGTTCTTCGCCCAGCCCATCTTGGACGTGACCGTGGCCGGGGTGTCGTAGCTCCACCAGTTGGTGCCGCAGTGGGCGTAGGCCGTGCCCGCGACGGTGCCGTTGGCCGGGCAGGAGTTCTTGAGGACCTTGTAGTCCTCGATGCCCTGCTCGTAGGTGCCCTGCGCCGGGCCGGTCGCCGTGCCGCCCGGGGCGGACTGGGTGACGCCGGTCCAGCCGCGGCCGTAGAAGCCGATGCCGAGCAGCAGCTTGTTGGCCGGGACGCCCTTCGCCTTGAACTTGGCTATCGCCTCGGCGGAGTTGAAGCCCGCCTGCGGGATGCCGGTGTACGAGGTGAGCGGGGAGTGCGGGGCGGTCGGGCCCTTGGCCGCCCAGGCGCCGAAGAAGTCGTACGTCATGACGTTGAACCAGTTCATGTACTGCGCCCCGCCGGCGTAGTCCGCGGCGTCGATCTTGCCGCCGGTGGACGCGTCGGCCGTGACGGCCGCCGTGACGAGGTAGTTGGCGCCGAACTTGGCGCGCATGGCCTGCATCATGTTCTTGAAGGACGCGGCGCCGCTGGTGTCACAGGTGAGACCGCAGGCGTTCGGGTACTCCCAGTCCAGGTCGATGCCGTCGAAGACGTCGGCCCAGCGCGGGTCCTCCACCAGGTCGTAGCAGGACTGCGCGAACGCGGCCGGGTTCTGCACGGCCTGGCCGAAGCCGCCGGACCAGGTCCAGCCGCCGAAGGACCAGAGGACCTTGATGTTCGGGTAGGCCTTCTTCAGCTTGCGCAGCTGGTTGAAGTTGCCGCGCAGCGGCTGGTCCCAGGTGTCGGCGACGCCGTCGACGGACTGGTCGGCGGTGTACGCCTTGTCGTAGTCGGCGTAGGCGTCACCGATGGTGCACTTGCCGCCCTGGACGTTGCCGAACGCGTAGTTGATGTGGGTGATCTTGGGCGCGGAGCCCGAGGTCACGATGTTCTTCACGTGGTAGTTGCGCCCGTAGACGCCCCAGTTGGTGAAGTAACCCATCTTGATGGCGTTCGGGGGCGGGTTGCCGCCGCCACCGGTGGTGCGGACGGGGACCGGACCGGCGGTGGGGCCGGTCTGGTCGATGGTGTCGCGGGCGACGACCGTGTACGAGTAGTCGGTGCCCGCCGTGAGACCGCTGTCCGTGTAGGTGAGAGCGGTGGTGGTGGTCACCTTCGTGCCGTCGCGCAGGACGTCGTAGTTCTTGACGCCCTTGTCGTCGGTGGCCGCCGACCAGGTGAGCTTCACCCCGGTGTTGGTGATGTCGGAGGCGACGGGGGTGCCGGGGGCGGAGGGCGGGGTGTCGCCCGGCTGGGAGCCGTCACAGGAGGCGCCGTTGATCTTACAGCCGGTGGGCGCGCCGGAGCCGGTGCCGTTGTAGCCGAAGGTCACGCTGGCGCCGGGGGCAAGGGTCCCGTTCCAGGCGAGGTTCTTCGCCGTCCAGTGGTTCGCCGCGCCCGTGACGGTGGCGTCCCAGGCGGAGGTCACCGCGGTGCCGGCGGGGTAGTCCCACTCGACGTTCCAGGAGCTGAGGCTGGTCGTGCCGGTGTTCTTGACCGTCCAGCTGCCGGTGAACCCGGAGCCCCAGTCCTGGGTCTTCGTGAACGTGGCGGTGGCAGAGGCCGCGGCCTCTGCGGGGGTGGCGAGGCCGACCATCGCGGCCAGGGGCAGGATCAGGGCGGTCAGACCGGCGGCGGTGCGACGTCTGAACCCTGTACTGCGCGTCAGTGCTTGAGTGCTCAACGGTGCTCCTCAAGTAGCGGACAAAGGTGGGGGTGGTCCGTGAAGATGCGCGCGCCCGCCGAGCGTAGGAAGGTCTGGACCAATCGTCAAGAGGTCCAGACCATCGTCGGCAAAGTTCTTCTAAACCCCCAACTCCTGCGCCAGCACGGCCGCTTGCACCCTGCTCCGCAGGTCCAGCTTGCCCAGCACCTTGCTGACGTGGGTCTTCACCGTCGCCTCCGCCATGTCCAGACGTACCGCGATCTCCGCGTTCGACAGGCCCTGGCCCAGCACCGACAGCACCTCGCGCTCCCGGGGCGTCAGGACGTCGAGCACGGCCGGGTCGGTCCCCCGCGCCGACCGCGCCGCCGGACGGCCCGTCGCCGCGAACTCCGCGATCAGCCGCCGGGTCACCGCCGGAGCGATCAGCCCCTCGCCGCGCCCCACCGTCCGGACCGCCTCGATCAGCTCCCGTGCCTCCGCGTTCTTCAGCAGGAAACCCGCGGCGCCCGCCCGCAGGGCCCCGAAGACGTACGCGTCCAGATCGAAGGTGGTCAGCACGAGGACGTCCGCGAGGCCCTCCGCCACCACGATCCCGGTCGCCGTCACCCCGTCCATCCGGGGCATCTGCACATCCATCAGGACCAGGTCCGGGCGGAGTTCGCGGGCCAGCTCCACCGCGCGCTCGCCGTCCGCCGCCTCCCCGACGACCTCGATGTCCGGTGCGCTGCCCAGGATGAGCACGAGGCCCGCCCGTACCGCCGACTGGTCCTCCGCCACCACGACCCTTACCGTCACTGCCGCTCCTCGTCACTCGCGCCCACGGGCAGTTCCGCCCTGACCCGCCATCTTCTCCGGCCCTCGCCGTCCGTCACCGGACCGGCCTCGAACACCCCGTCGAGCAGGGCCGTCCGTTCCCGCATCCCCACCAGACCGGCCCCCGAGCCGGGCGCCGTGGGGCCGGGACGCTCCCCGTACGGGCTCGTCACCTCCACCGCGAGGAGCCGTTCCTCCCGGGCGAGCGCCACCCTGACCTCGCCGGGGGCGGCGTGCTTGAGCGCGTTCGTCAGGGACTCCTGCACGATCCGGTACGCGGCCAGCTCCACCGGCGCCGGAAGTCCGGCACCGGTCTCCCGGGTGTCGTCGAGGACCAGGACGAGGCCGCTCGGCCGGGCGTTCGCCCGCGCCTGCTCGACCAGGGCGTCCAGCGCGGCGAGGGTCGGTGCCGCGGTGGGCTCGGTGTCCCCGCCGCTGTCCCGGAGCAGCCCGATCAGCCGCCGCATCTCCGCGAGACCCGCCACGCTGTTCTCCCGGATCACGGTCAACGCCTGCCGGGTGGTGGCCGGTTCGTCGAGCGAGAGTGCCGCCGTCGAGTGGATGGCGATGGCCGAGAGGTGGTTGGCGACCATGTCGTGCAGTTCGCGGGCCATCCGCGCCCGCTCGGCCACCACCGCCTGCGCCCGGTCCATCTCGGCGAGCAGCGCGGTCTGTTCGGCCCGCAGCCGGGCCGCCTCGGCGGCCTCGCGGTGGTTGCGCACGATGGAGCCGGTCACGGCGGGCAGGAAGGAGATCATGCCGGTGATCACGCCGACGAGCAGCGCGATGGCGTTCTGCCACCAGACGAGGAAGCCGATCGTGACGGCGACGGTCACCAGGCCGGTGCTGTAGGGGACGCGCCGGGCGGAGGCGGGGGAGCCGTACACCACGGCCGCGTAGACGAGGTCCGTGAACATCAGGACGGTGACCAGGTTGCCGTTGGTGAACTGGTCCGCCACGATCGCCAGCGTGCCGACGGTCAGGGCCGTCTGCGGCAGGACGCGGCGCAGTGCCTCCATGGCGGCCGTCACGGCCAGCGGGACGAGCGTGGCCCACCGCTGATCGAAGATCCGGTCACTGGCGGTGTGGAGCCCGAAGGACCACAGGAGCAGGCCGCAGGCGAGCCCCGAGAACGCGATGATCAGGTCGACGCGGTGCGGGCGGGGGAGGGTCACGTACCCATCCAACACGGCTCCACCGGCCCTGACCTCCTCGTCCGGGCCGATCCGCCCCTCCGTCGAAGGATGTAGGCGTACGTCGTCACCGGCGACGACGCGCCCGGCCCGGGGCCACGGGAGGCTGGAGGGGAACCGGAAGGGGAACCGTCGTGATCGTCACGCTGATCATCGTCTGCGAGGTCGGCTTCTGGGTGCTGCTGGCGGCCGGTCTGACCGCCCGCTACCTCCTGAAGATGCCCAGGACGGGCGCCGCGCTGCTGCTGTGCGAGCCCCTCCTGGAGGTGCTGCTCCTCGTGGTGACCGCGATGGACCTCAAGAACGGCGCGGACCCCAGCTGGCGGCACGGCCTCGCCGCCGTCTACATCGGTTTCACCGTCGGCCACGGCCACCGCACCGTGAAGTGGCTGGACGGACACGCCGCCCACCGCTTCGGCGGAGCCCCGCCGCCCCCCGAGCCGCCCCGCTACGGGATGGCCCGCGCCCGCCACGAGGGCGCGATCTGGCTCGGTACGGCGGTCGCCGCCGCCGTGGCCTCGGCACTGCTGCTCCTGGCCATGTGGTACGTCGGCGACGGCGGGGACACGGACGGGCTGCGGCAGACGATCTACGCGGTCTGGCGGGCGGCGGGCATCCACGGCCTGATCGCGCTCAGCTACGCGATCTGGCCGAAGAAGGACCCGGGCGGCGGGTCAGCGCTCCCCGCCCGGGACCCACAGCACGTCCCCGACCTCCCTGTTCGCGGTGCGCGCAAGGATGAAGAGCAGGTCTGAGAGCCGGTTGAGGTAGGTGGCGGTCAGCGCGTTCATCGTCTCGCCGTGCACCTCCAGGGCGGCCCAGGTGGAGCGCTCCGCCCGCCGCACCACCGTGCACGCCTGGTGCAGCAGAGCCGCACCGGGCGTGCCGCCGGGCAGGATGAAGGAGCGCAGCTTGTCCAGGTCCTCCAGGAAGCGGTCGCAGTCGGCTTCCAGACGGTCGACGTACGTCTGCTCCACGCGGAGCGGCGGGTAGGCGGGGGCCTCTGCCACGGGTGTGCAGAGGTCCGCGCCGACGTCGAAGAGGTCGTTCTGGACGCGGACGAGGACCTTCACGACCTCCTCGTCGAGCTGCCCCAGGGCGATGGCGGTACCGATGGCGGCGTTGGCCTCGTTGGCGTCGGCGTAGGCCGAGATCCGCAGATCCGTCTTGGCGGTCCGGCTCATGTCGCCGAGCGCCGTGGTGCCCTTGTCTCCGGTACGGGTGTAGATGCGCGTCAGGTTGACCATGGATCCAGCGTAGTCAGCCGCGGGCCCGCCGGAAGGCGCGTGTGCCGGCCGTCACGGCGAGCGCGGCCGTGCCGAGGGCGACGAGCACCCCGTACAGCAGCGCCGGTGTCGTGTAGTGGCCGAGGTACGCCTCCCGGACCGCGTCCACCAGATAGCGGAACGGCGTCAGGTGCGAGAGGACGTCCAGCCAGCCCGGGGCCAGGGCCATCGGCAGCATCAGGCCCGAGAGGAGCATCGCGGGCATCGTGAGCGCGTTGACCGCGGGGCCGAACTCCTGCGGGGTGCGCAGCCGGAGGGCGAGGACGTAACTGAGCGAGGCCAGCGTCACCGAGAGCAGGGCGACGAAGCCGAAGCCGATGAGGATGCCGGGCAGGGGGGCGCGCAGTCCCATCGGCAGGGCCGCGAGGACGAGCAGGACCGCCTGGAAGACGAAGAGGGCGGCGTCCCGCAGGACCCGGCCGAGCAGCAGGGCGAGTCGGCTCACCGGGGTGACCCGCATCCGGTCGAACACCCCCCAGTTCTTCTCCATGATGATCGAGAATCCGGCGAACGAGGCTCCGAAGAGGCCCAGTTGGAGCAGGAGTCCGGGGACGAGGATCTGCCAGGAGTCGCCCTCACGGCCGAGCGGGAGCCCGGTGAGGAGCGGTCCGAAGAGGAACAGGTAGAGCAGCGGCGTCAGGGCGCCGAAGAAGATCTGGAACGGGGAGCGGAGGGTCTGCCGGGCGTAGCGCCCGAAGAGGAGCGCGGTGTCGTGGAGGAGCATCAGGTGTCCTTGCGCGGGGGTCCGCGGAGTCGGTGTGGGGACCGCCGGGCGGGTCCGGGCCCGCCGGGGCGTTCCTAGACGGTGGCGGGCGTGGCGTCGGCGGGGGCCGGGGTGCGGCCGGTGACGGCGAGGAAGGCGTCCTGGAGGGTGGCCGCGCCGTGCGCCGCCTTGAGTTCCGCGGGGGTGCCCTCGGCGGCGACCGCGCCCCGGTCGACGATCACCAGCCGGTCGGCGAGGGCGTCGGCCTCGTCCAGGTAGTGGGTGGTGAGGACGACGGTGGTGCCGTCCTCGTCGCGCAGCCGTCGCACCAGGGCCCACAGGTCGGCGCGGCTGCCCGGGTCGAGGCCGGTGGTGGGCTCGTCGAGGAAGAGGACCTCGGGCCGGTGGGTGAGCCCCATGGCGAGGTCGACCCGGCGCCGCTGGCCGCCGGAGAGGGCCGGGGTGGGGCGGTCGAGGAGCTCGGTGAGGCCGAGGACGGCGGCCAGTTCCCCGGCACGGGCGGTGGCGTCGGTCCTGGTCATGCCGTACAGGCGGCCCTGGGTGACGAGTTCGGAGCGGACGGTCTCCTGGGGGTCGAGGCCGCCGGACTGGGCGACGAGTCCGATGCGGCGGCGGACGGCGGCCGGGTCCCGGACGAGGTCGTGACCGGCGACGGTGGCGGCTCCCGAGGTGGGCGCCAGGAGGGTGGTGAGCATCCGGAGGGTGGTGGTCTTCCCGGCGCCGTTGGGGCCGAGCAGGCCGAGGATCTCGTCGGTACGGACGGTCAGGTCGATGCCCCGTACGGCTTCGACGGGGCCGTTGCGGGTGGTGAAGGTCCGGGCGAGCCCGGCGGTGCTGATGATGGGCATGGCGACCACAAAAACAGAGTCACATCAATTTTGCAATGCCTCCAAAATTCCAGGGGTGGCAAAATTTCAGGGAGTCTAGGATGACGTCATGGCCGAGGGACTCAGGGAGCGCAAGAAGCGCGAGACGAAGCAGCGGATCTCCGACATCGCCACCGGGCTCTTCCTGGAGCGGGGCTTCGTCCATGTGACCGTCGCGGACGTCGCCGAGGCGGCGGACGTCTCCGTCAACACCGTCTACAACTACTTCCCGGCCAAGGAGGACCTCTTCCTCGACCGGATGGACGGCGTCACCCGCCGCCTCGCCCGCATGATCCGGGGCCGCGACCGGGGCGAGTCCGCCGCTCGGGCCGTCCTGCGCGGACTCCGCCAGGACATCGCCGCGGTCTCGCCCGCCTACGGGCTCATGGACGGCTTCGACGCCTTCATGAACGTCATCGAGCACGCCCCGACCCTCAAGGCCCGGCTCTTCCATGTCCAGGAGCAGGTCCGGGACGCCGTCGTCACCACCCTCCGGGAGGAGACCGGAGCACCCGCCGACGACCCGCTGCCGCTGCTCGTCGGCGGACAGCTCGCCTGGATCGAGAGCACCGTCGTCGCCTTCGTCACCCGCGAGATGACGGCCGGGGCGCGGGCCTCCGCCGTCTCCCGCGAGGCGCTCGTGCTCCTCGACGGGATCGAGGAGCTGCTCAGCGAGAAGGTGCTGGACTACGCGGTGCGCGAGGACTGAGCGATACGTCCCGGGGCCGCCCGCGCCTCGCGCCGGGGGGCGTCTGTGCCGGGGTCCCTCGCGCCGGGGGCCTCTGCGTCGGGCCTTCTCGCGCCGGGCCCTTCTGTGCCGGAGTCCCTTCGGTCGGGCTCCTTGCGCCAGGGGCCCCGTGCCGCGCCTCCGCGACCGGAGCCCCCGTGCGTCGGGGGCCTCGGGTGCGGGGCCTCCTTGCGGCCGGGCCCCCACCGCGGCTCCGCGACCGGTGCCCGCTCATGCGGAGGCCGCTCGCACCCCCGTGACCGGCCCCCGTGACCAGCGCCCCCCCGTGACCAGCGCCCCCCCGTGACCGGGACCCCCCCCGTGACCGGGACCCCCCCCGTGACCGGGACCCCCCCCGTGACCGGGACTCCCTCGGGCCGGGACCCCCTCGGGCCGGGACCCCCTCGCGCCGGGATCCCTTGCGTCGTGCCTCCGCGCCCGGCGCCCCCCACCCCCGCGACCAGCGCCTCCGTACCCGCGCCCCCCTGGACCCCTCGGTCGTGCGCGGTTTCCTGCCGTGCGGGTCTCCGGGCCCGGGGCGCCCCGGGCCCGGCCCGGTCACCCGGCCTTCGCCGGGCTCGCCGCCGTCGCGAGCGCGCGGGCCGCGCGGACCGCGTCCGCCTCCGTGGTGAACCGCCCGAACGAGACGCGGACGCTGCTCCGGATGCGCTCCGGCGGCAGACCGATCGCCAGCAGCACGTGCGAGGGCTCCTGCGCCGCGCTGTTGCAGGCCGAACCCGTCGAGACGGCCACGTCCGCGACCTCCAGGAGCAGTTGCTGCGCGTCCACGCCCGGGAACGAGAGGTTCACCGCGTGAGGCAGGAACCCCAGCCCCGCACCACTGTTCAGCACGTACGGGACCAGCCCCGACAGCTCGGCGAGGAACAGCTCCCGCAGCCCCGCCAGCCGTACCGCCTCCGCCTCCCGGCAGGCCGCGAGCACCCCGACGGCCGTGCCCAGGCCGATGACGGCGGCGGTGTTGAGGGTGCCCGCGCGCAGCCCCCGCTCCTGCCCGCCGCCGTGCAGCTGCGGCACCAGCGGCGCCCGGTCGGACAGCCGGTGCGAGACGTAGAGGACGCCGATGCCCTTAGGGCCGTAGATCTTGTGCCCGGAGAAGGTCAGCAGGTCCGCCCCGAGCGTCCTGACGTCCACCGGCAGCGAGCCCACCCCCTGGGTCGCGTCGCAGTGCAGCGGGACGCCCGCCGCCCGGGTCAGCTCCGCGATCCGGGCGACCGGCTGCACGGTGCCGATCTCGTTGTTGGCGAGCATCACCGAGACCAGCGCGGTCTCCGGCCGCAGCGCCGCCGCCACCCGGTCCGGGTCCACCCGGCCCTCGCCGTCGACGGGCAGTACCGTCACCTCGTGCCCCGCGTCCCGCAGCGCCCGGCAGGAGTCGAGCACCGACTTGTGCTCCACGGCGGTGGTCACCACGTGCCGGGCCGTGCCCGCCCCGACGACCCCCTTGAGCGCCAGGTTGTTGCCCTCCGTCGCCCCGGAGGTGAAACAGATCTCGCCGCGCCCCGCCCCGATGAACCGGGCGACCGCCCCGCGCGCCCGCTCGACCTCGCGGAAGGCGCGGATGCCCGCGGCGTGCGGGCTGGACGGGTTGGCGTAGCACTGGGTGGCGGCGAAGGTCATCGCCTCGACGACCGCCGGGTCCGTCGGCGTGGTCGCCTGGTGGTCGAGATAGATCGTGGACATGCCGGTTCTCCCTCTTCCGTGGTGACGGGCGGTCAGAAGTCGTACGGGGTGTAGGTCAGCGCCAGCGGATCGGCGCAGGAAGGGTCGGTGAAGACCAGCACGATCTCCTCCTCGGGCGTGCCGAGGGTGCGCAGATAGATCTCGGCGCCCTTGGTGACCTTGTCGCGGTCGGCGAGCGAGTTGATGTCCACGACGTGCCGCTGGGCGCAGTCGGGGAAGGCCCGCAGCCGGGTGAAGTAGCGGGCGAAGTACTCGGCGACGATCAGCGGGCAGCGCGGGACGACGTGGTCGTCCTTGACGACCCCGGCGAGCACCTTCTCGTACTGGCGGGAGCGGAAGACGATCTCGTCGCCCTCGCGGGTGAACAGCGGGTTCTCCCCGGGGTCGCGCAGCCACCGCTTCATCGAACGGGCGGCCCGGTTGCGCAGGTTCCGCTCGCGGGTGACGGAGAAGGCGATCCCGGCCGCGGCGGCCGAGGCGGTGAGCGGCGAGAGGTCGGTCTCGGCGGGGCCCGCGGCCGGGATCGTACAGACGTCGGTGGAACAGGACATGCCGAGGTCGTTGACGATGACGTCGTAGAGGACCTTGTTGCCCCGGTGCAGGCGGCGCGCCGCCGCCCCGGTCTCCTGGGCGAGGGCGAAGGAGTTGAGGGAGAACGGGCCGATGCCCGCGGCCGTGTCGAAGTAGCCGCCCGCGACGAGGACCGCCGAGCGGGAGGTGGTGGAGACGGTCTCCAGGAGGGGCGCGACGCGGGGCCCGGGGCCCGTACGGCTTCCTGTGGTGGACGTGCCGGTCATGTGTGCACTCCGTTCTTCCGGTGCGGGGATCGATCGGGTGGTGCGGAGGTGTCCGGCCCGGCGCGGGCGGTGGCGCCCAGGCCCGTGCCGAGCGCCGCGCCGACCACGCAGAGCACGGCCGCCCACTGGGGCCAGGCGAGCCGCTCGCCGAGCAGGGCCAGGCCCACCAGGGCGGCGATGACCGGCTCCACCGTGGAGAGGACGGCGAAGACCCGGGGCGGCATCCGGCGCAGCGCGGCGAACTCCAGGGAGAACGGCACCACCGCCGTCAGGACCGCCACCACGAGTGCCGCGCCCAGCACTCCGGGGGTCAGCAGCGTCCCGGCGGAGGGCGCTCCGAGGGCGGGGGCCACGGGCAGGGCGAGCAGGGCGGCGAGGGTGAGGCCGAGGGCCAGTCCCGAACCGCCCGGCACGGCCCGGCCGACCCGGGCGCCGAGCAGGATGTAGCCGGTGAGGGCCGCGCCGGTGAGCAGGCTGGCGGCGAGGCCCACCGGGTCGTCCATGCCCTTCGTGCCGCCGAGGACGAGCAGGCCGAGGGCGGCGAGCGCGACCCAGAGCCGGTCGAGCGCGCGCCGGGAGGTGAGGGCGGCGAGCAGCAGCGGTCCGCTGAACTCCAGGGTCACCACCACGCCGAGCGGGAGCCGGGCGGTGGCCTCGTAGAAGGCGAACTGCATCACGCAGAGGACGGCCCCGTAGGGGAGGAGCAGCCGCCAGTGGGCGCGCAGCAGCCGGGGGGAGGGGCGGGACAGCAGGAGGAGCAGGGTGGCGGCGAGGAGCAGTCGCAGCAGGGTCGCGCCGGCCGGGCCGGTCTGCTCGAAGAGGCGTTTGGCGAAGGCGGAGCCGAACTGGAGGCTGATCATGCCGGTCAGCAGGAGCAGCGGGGCGGGTGCGGTCACGAGGGCGTGCGGACGCACGGCGGCAACTCCTCCCGGGCGGACGGGCATCGGGCGCGCATTCGGACGGACGCACTCGACCATATACCCCCCATGGGTATGTGACGACCGCCTGGAGGCCCGAACGGGGTGCTGCGAGTGTGACGTCCGTCAAAGAGTGCGTGACGCGCGTTACTTCACGGTCACATGGCGCCCCGCGACCGCTAATCTCCGCCGGAGAGCCAGAAGTGAAAAGGCGTTGAGGGGTGGAACATCGTGGCCAGGAAGCTCGCCGTCATCGGGGCCGGACTCATGGGATCCGGCATCGCGCAGGTCTCGGCACAGGCGGGCTGGGACGTCGTCCTGCGTGATGTCACCGACGCCGCGCTCACCCGGGGCACCGACGGCATCAAGGCCTCGTACGACCGCTTCGTCGCCAAGGACCGGCTCGCCGCGGCCGACGCCGAGGCCGCCCTCGGCCGCATCGCCGCCACCACCGAGCTCGAAGCCGTCGCCGACGCGGACGTCGTCGTCGAGGCCGTCTTCGAGGACCTCGACGTCAAGCACGAGATCTTCCGCTCGCTCGACAAGATCGCCAAGGACGGCGCCGTCCTCGCCTCCAACACCTCCGCGATCCCGATCACCAAGATCGCCGCGGTGACGGAGCGGCCCGAGGCCGTCGTCGGCACCCACTTCTTCTCCCCGGTCCCGATGATGGGACTCTGCGAGCTGGTCCGCGGCTACAAGACCAGCGACGGGACCCTCGCCGCCGCCCGCGAGTTCGCCGAGTCCGTCGGCAAGACCTGCATCGTCGTCAACCGTGACGTCGCGGGCTTCGTCACCACCCGGCTCATCGCCGCCCTCGTCGTCGAGGCGGCCAAGCTGCGCGAGTCGGGCGTCGCCACCGCCGAGGACATCGACATCGCCTGCAAGCTCGGCTTCGGCCACGCCATGGGCCCCCTCGCCACCGCCGACCTCACCGGCATCGACATCCTGGTGAACGCGGCGAACAACATCTACACGGAGTCCCAGGACGAGAAGTTCGCACCGCCGGAGCTGATGCGCCGGATGGTGGACGCGGGTGACATCGGCCGCAAGAGCGGGCAGGGCTTCTACAAGTACTGAGCGGTACCCGTCACCCCGCCTCACCCCATGGGGTGAACATCGGTAACGGTTCGCTGACAGGGCGCAACACTTCCGCCGGTACGGCAGTCAGTTGTTGCGAAGACGGAGCACTCGGGGAGCGCATATGCACATCAGGGGCGACCATGTCGAGCTGGTCGTCGGGGGCCGCCTCGACGTCCGCAGCGCGGCGGACGCCCGTACGGTCCTGCACTCGGCCGTCGACGGCGGAGCCGGCGACCTGGTGCTCGACCTGACCGGACTCGACTCCTGGGACGCCACCGGACTCGGCGTCATCATGGGCGTCCACCGGCGGGCGGGCCGCTGCGGACGCCGTCTCGTCCTGCGCGGGGTGCCGCCCCAGATGCAGCGGCTGCTCGTCGCCACCCGGCTGCACCGCATCCTCGCCATCGAGGGCGGCCTCGCCCTGGAGTCCCTGCCCCGCGTCTGAGGCACCCGGGACGGACGGGGCCCGAGCGTCCCACAGGTGTGGAGCGCCGTGGGAAACAGGCGTCACGCTCAATCCTCACAAGACCGTGACGTCTCGGTCTCCGGGGCACCCCACCTGTTCCCGGCCGTCCGGCCACGGTCTAGGGTTCGGTCGCCCGCACATTGACGGAACCACCCCGCGGGCACCGGACACCGCTTCTTGGGGGCTTGGACCATGGACCCGATCAACCGGGGGCCGGAGGAGTACGGACACGACAGCGAGGGCGACGACGCCCGCGCGGGACGCGGCACCCCCGCCCCCGCGCGAGCCCGTGTCGTCCGGCTCGTCTCCGGCGACCTGCTCGTCACCGTCAACCCCGTCGACGGCAGCGAGATCGAGGCCTGCCCGCCCGGCCGGGAACCCGCCGCCCCCCGCCGCCGCACCCCGGAGGAACGCGCCGAGGCCGCCCGCGCCGCCGCCCCGCCCGGCCCCAGCGCCCCCGAACTGCCCCTGCTCGAACGCCAGGAGCAGCGCGACCGGCTGACCCGCACCCTCCGCAGGGGCCGCACCGCCCGGCTGACCGGACCCCCCGGCTCCGGCCGCACCGCCCTCCTCGACGCCGTCGCCGCCGACTGCGCCGGCCTCGCCCCCGACGGCGTCGTCCGGCTCTCCGGCCACCACCGCACCCCCGGCGAACTCCTCCACGAACTGTTCACCACCGTCCTGCGCACCGAGGGCCACCGGCCCGGCCGGGACCTCCTCCTCGACCGGATCGGCGAGATCGGCGCCGTCGTGGTCGTCGACGACCTGGAGTTCGGCGGCGCCGCCCTCGACGAACTCCTCGACGCCGCCCCCGAGTGCGCCTTCCTCCTCGCCGCCGGACCCGAGGTCCCCGCGCCCTCCACCGCCGCCCACGTCGAGGAGGTCCGGCTCACCGGTCTCGGCCGGGGCGCCGCCCTCTCGCTCCTGGAGAGCGCCGTCGGCCGCACCCTCACCGACGAGGAGGCCAACTGGGCCGGTGACCTCTGGTTCGAGTCGGAGGGCCTGCCGATCCGCTTCGTGCAGGCCGGGGCGCTGCTCCGGCAGCGCGACCGGCTGCGCGTCACCCCCGCCGAGTTCGACGCCTTCGGAGCCCTGGAGGAGGCCTTCGGGCCCACCGACCCCGACGCCGCCGCGGTCGTCGCCGCCGCGGCCTTCGACGGTCTCGACGACCCCGACGTCGAACTCCGCGACATACCCCTTCCGAGCCTCGGCGAGGGCGCCGCCCCCGCCGCGCTGCTCGCCTCCCGCCTCAGCCGCTCCGCCCAGGCCGCCCTGCGCTTCGTCGTCGCCCTCGGCGGCGAGGTCCCGCACCACGCCCACCTCCCCGCCCTCGTCGGCGACACCCACGCCGACGCGGCCCTCGGCGAACTCCTCGCCTGCGGCCTGCTCTCCCCGGTCGGCCCCCGCCACCGGCTCGCCGCCGGGGTCCTGACCCAGCTCCTCGCCCAGGGGTACGAGACCGAGGCCCTCGGCCGCGCCCACACGGTGGCCCAGCACTACGCCTGGTGGGCCGCCCACCCCTCCGTCACCCCCGAGCGGGCCGCCGCCGAGTCCGACGCCGTCCTCGCGGCCCTGTCCGCCCTCGTCGCGGGCGCGGGCGCGGGAGCGAGCACCGGCACGAGTACGGACACGGGTACGAGCGCGAGTGCGGGCGCCGGAACCGGCCCCGACACCGGCGCCGACGGTACGGAGCGCCCCGCCGACCCCGCGGCCGAACACCGCGCCACCGCCGTCCTCCTCGCCCGCGCCGCCGCGCCCGCCTTCGCCGCGGCGCTCCACTGGGGCGCCTGGGAACGTGCCCTGCGCGCGGGACAGGAGGCCGCCCGGCTGGCCGGGGACGTCGCCGAGGAGGCGTACTTCCACCACGAACTGGGTGTCCTCGCGCTCTGCGCGGGCCATCTGGAGCGCGCCCGCGCCGAACTGGAGGCCTCCATCGGGCTGCGCGGAGTGCTCGCCGACAAGCGCGGCACCGTCGCCGGGCGCCGCGCGCTCGCCCTCGTCGCCGACCTCTCCGGGGACCATCCCGCCCCGGCCCGCACCGAGGAACCCGTCGCCCCGCCGCGCGCCCTGCCCGCCCTGCCCGGCCCGGAGCCCGTCACCGCCCCGCTGCCGGTCGGTCCCGTCCGCACCGCCCCGCTGCCCACCGCGAAGCACTTCCCGGCCCCCAATCCGGCCCCGTCCGTGCCCCCGGCCCCCTTCGCGGTCACGGCCCCCTCGCCGCTCCCGGCCTTCCCCGACCTCGCCGACGAGGGCCACACCCTCGCCACCCGCCCCGCCCCGGGCCCCCGCCGCCCCGGTGCCGGGGGCGGCTTCGCGCGCACCCTCGTCGGTGGCGCGCGCCGCAACCTGGCCGCCGTCGGCGCGGGCGCGCTGCTCGTCGCCGTCCTCGGCACGGTCGTCACCCTCGGCGCCACCTCCGGCAACGACGTGGACCCCGCCAACAACCACGTCACCACCGACACCACGGCGACCGAGGGCGTACCCGACGACGAGGGGGAGGTGCCGACCGAGGGCGAGACGGCGGAGCCGGGCGAGACCGGCCGGGCCACCCGCTCCGGCCCTCCCGACCCCTCGGACTCCGGGAGCGCCTCGCCCTCGGACCCGGCGGCCTCGGACAGCTCCGGCACCTCGGACACCTCCGGCACCCCCTCGTCCTCCTCCGGCACCCCGGACACCACGGCTCCCACGACGACGGCCCCGTCCACCACGGTGCCGCCGCGCCCGACGACCCCGCCGACGACCCCGCCCACCGGGACGACCGCCCCGCCGGAGACGACCCCGCCGACGACGCCCCCGACGACCCCGCCGCCCACGACCCCGCCGACCACCGCGCCGACCCAGAGCGAGGGCAGCCCCAGCAACTCCGCCTCCTCCTCCCTCGGCGGCGCGCCCGCCCCGGACGGCCCCACCGCTCCGGAGCCGCCCGCCTGACCCGCGTACGGACACGACGAAGGCCCCGGGCGCGTCCACCGCACCCGGGGCCTTCCCCGTACCGCCGCCGTTCCTAGAACAGCCGCAGCTTGTCGTCCTCGATGCCGCGCATCGCGTCGTAGTCCAGGACCACACAGCCGATGCCCCGGTCCGTGGCGAGGACCCGGGCCTGCGGCTTGATCTCCTGCGCCGCGAACACGCCCCTCACCGGCGCCAGGTGCGGATCGCGGTTCAGCAGCTCCAGATAGCGGGTCAGCTGCTCGACGCCGTCGATCTCGCCGCGCCGCTTGATCTCCACCGCGACCGTGGCCCCGTCCGAGTCCCGGCACAGGATGTCCACCGGGCCGATCGCGGTCGGGTACTCCCGGCGGATCAGGGTGTGCCCCTCGCCGAGGATCTCGATGCGGTCGGCGAGCAGCTCCTGGAGGTGCGCCTCGACGCCGTCCTTGATCAGACCCGGGTCGACGCCCAGCTCGTGCGAGGAGTCGTGGAGGATCTCCTCCATCGTGATGATCAGTTTCTCGCCCGCTTTGTTGATCACGGTCCACACGCCCTCGCCGTCGGCGCCCTCCTTGAGGGTGCACGGCGGGGACATCCAGTTGAGCGGTTTGTACGCCCGGTCGTCCGCGTGGATGGAGACGCTGCCGTCTGCCTTGACGAGGATCAGACGGGGCGCGGAGGGCAGGTGGGCCGTGAGCCGGCCCGCGTAGTCCACGGAGCAACGGGCGATGACGAGACGCATGGTCCGCAACGCTACAAGACGGGCGCACGTCCGCGCGATCCGGGCACCGGGCGGGGACCGCCCGGGAGTGTTCCTGAGCCGAACACCCGTCGGTTATCAGCCGGTTGTGTTCGCCATCTCCTGGTGCGGCCAGGACTGCGCGCTTACCGTGGAAGCTGGAGGTCGTCGTCCGTGCACGCTGCGTGGCGGCCGGCCCCGGCCTTCGCCCTGCCCGCAAGACCCCGTCCGCGGGGTCGCGAGAGGAGAACCCATGTCGCTCGACGTCTCACCGGCCCTGTTGGAACAGGCCGAGCGAGGCGAGGTCGACGAAGCCGACTTCGTCGACTGCGTCCGGACCTCCCTGCCCTACGCATGGGAGATGATCAGTTCTCTGGTGGCCCAGCTGAAGGTCGACGGCGGAGAGTTCGCCGACAACCAGACGCCGCCGCCGGATGAGCAGGCACGTGGTCAGCTGCTGCGCGCGCTGGCGAGCGACGCCATTCGCGGTGCGCTCCAGCGGCACTTCGGGGTGCGTCTCGCCTTCCAGAACTGCCACCGGGTGGCGGTGTTCCCGCTGGACCCGTCGGTGGACGAGCGGCTCACCCGCTTCACCTCGATCCGGGGACAGCTCCTCAACCAGTCGCCGGAGATGCGCGACTGCTGAGACACGGTGCCGCCGCTCCGCGCCACGGGAGAAGCGCTCCACGCGACTCCCCGCGAGGAGCTGCCGGAGCGGCGGTACGGTCCCCACCCCCGGGGCGGGCTCCGTCCGCCGTACCCCGGCCGGACCGGTGGCGCGCGACGACCGGCCCCCGGCCGGACCCGGCGGCGCGGGACGTCCGCACCCCGCTCAGACCAGCAACGGCAGGACCTCCGCGCCCAGCCGCCGTACGTTCTCCTCGGTGGCCGCGAGATCGCCCGAGCCCTCGGCGAGCAGCGCGAAGCGGGTGATGCCCGTGCGCTCGGCCGTCGCCGCGAGCCGGTCCGCCGCGAGCCGGGGCGTGCCCACCGGATGGAGCCCGGCCAGCAGCTCCGTGTACGCCACCGGGTCCCGCATCGTACGGCTCCTGCCGTCCACCGTCACATGCGCGTCGAGGCCCTGCCGCAGCCAGCCCGGCATCGCCTTCACCAGCGCCTCCGCCGCGTCCGCCGTCCGGTCCGCGAGCTGCGCCACCCCCGCCGAGACGTGCTCGGCACCGACCCGCGCGGTCTCGTCCGGATCCCGCCCGGCCTCCCGCGCGCAGCGCGCCCAGGCGGCGACCATCTCGGCCTTCTCCTCGTCGCCGCAGTGCATCCCGAGGAGCATCGGAAGCCCGCGCTCGGCGGCGAGCCGCACGCCCTTCGGTGAGGTGCAGGCCACCACGACCTCCGGCGCGGACGGGCCGCCGATCAGCTCGTCGGGGCGGGGCACGACCGGGACCTCACGGAAGGAGAACCGCTCGCCCGAGGCGCCGACACGCGGTTCGGTCAGCCAGCGCAGCAGCAGGTCGAGCGACTCGGGGAAGTCCCGCTCGTAGGCGCCGAGGCCGGTGCCGAACACCTCCAGGTCCACCCAGGGCCCGCCCCGGCCGACCCCCAGGGTGAACCTGCCGCCCGAGGTGAGGTGCAGCAGCGCCGCCTGCTCGCCCAGGGCGACCGGATGGACGGCGGGCAGGACGCTCACCGCCGTGCCGACCCGCAGCCGCCGGGTGCGGCCGAGGAGCAGCGCGGCCAGGGTCACCGCCGAGGGACAGACCCCGTACGGCACGAAGTGGTGCTCGGCCAGCCAGACCGAGTCCAGGCCCGCCTCCTCGGCGACCTCGGCGGTCCGCACCGCCCGGTGCAGCGCCTCCCCCTGTCCCTGGCCCGGGAACTGGGCGGCCAGAACGAACGTACCCACGCGCATCGCTTGCTGCCTCCTTGCGGCCTGCCCGTTTCCCCCCTCGTACGGGCATCAACGCCTGACACGTGCCAAAGGCAACGGCCGTTCATGAAGTTCTTGCGATTTTCGGCTAAGCCGGTTCGGTGGGGGCCCGGGGCACCGGGTCGCGGCCCGTAGGCTGGAAGGAACGGTCCGTGTCCCCATACCCCGTGAGGTGTGCCCGTGTCCCCGCGCCACAACCGCTCCCGAGGCGGCGAGAAGCCCGAGCAGCAGCCGGGCGACCACGGCGACCGGTACGGCGGCGTGCAGCGCACCGAGAGCTGGCAGGGCGAGGAGTGGTACGTCCGCCTCGTCGCCGGGGCCAGCTCACCCGGCAAGCGCTACCGCTGCCCCGGCTGCGACCAGGAGATCCCGGGCGGCGCCCCGCACGTGGTCGCCTGGCCGGAGTACGGGGGAGTGGACGACCGGCGGCACTGGCACAAGGCCTGCTGGAACGCGAAGGACCGCCGCACCACCAAGGTGCAGCGGTCCCGCAACGCTCCCAGGCACTGAGGTCCGGGCCGTCACACGTCCCGGCTGTTCAGCAGGGCGTACGCGCCGCCCATGACCAGGGCCGTCACTCCGGCCAGGATGCCCAGCGACTCCCAGCCCGCCGGACCGCTGTCGCCGAACGGCGGCTTCGTGGCGTACAGCGCGATCATCTGCGAGGGGATCGCGTAGGTGAACAGCCACTCCTGCACGGAGCGCAGCGCCTCGGAGAACATGAACAGCGCCGCCACCAGCGGGAGCAGCAGCAGGCCGATCATCACCGTGATCGCGCCGGCCGAGTGCCGGATCAGCGTGCCGAACGCCAGTGACAGCAGACCGAGGACGGCCAGATAGGCGCCCGCGCCCACCGTCGCCCGCAGCCACTCGCCCGTCGACGGGGTCGCCGCCGTGTCCACCAGGGCCACCTGCGCCACCGCCACCAGCGAGGCGGTCACGGTGGTCACGGCGAAGACCAGCAGGAAGAACACGGCGGCCTTCGCCGTGAGCACCCGCGCCCGGCTCGGGCAGGCCGTCAGGGTCGTACGGATCATGCCGGTGCCGTACTCGGACGCCACCGTCAGCACCCCCAGCGTGATCACACAGATCGACGCGGGCAGCATCCCGAAGAACCCGAAGGCGAGCGCCGAGTCCTCGCCCATCGGAGCCTCCGAGGACGCGGCGATCGCCGCCACCCCCAGACCGATGCCGGCCATCAGCAGGATCATGACCCCGAGGGTCCACAGCGTCGACCGCACCGAGCGGATCTTCGTCCACTCGGAGGCGAGGGCGTCACCGAGGTGCGCCCGGCGCACCGGGATCGGGGAGACGTAGGCGTACGGCTGCGGGGCGGGGGCAGTCATCGGGCGTCCTTGGTGGTGTCGCCCGGCTGCGGGCTGCTCGGCTGCGGGGAGGCGTACGGGCCCGGGGCGGCCGACTGGCCGGGGCCCCCGGCGTAGGGGTTCTGTCCGGGCGGCGGCGGGGCGTACCAGCCCTGCTGCGGCACCTCGCCGACCACCTGCTGAGGCGGCGTCCCGTACCCCGGCTGACCCGGCTGGAGCGGCGCCTGGAGGTGCGCGAGCCGGTCGTCGGTGGAGCGGTAGTCCACGGCGCCCTGCGTCATCCGCATGTACGCCTCCTCGAGGGACGCCTGGTGCGGGGAGAGCTCCCACAGCCGCACGTCCGTGCCGTGCGCCAGGTCGCTGATCCTCGGCAGCGGCAGCCCGGTCACCCGCAGCGCGCCGTCCGGCTCGGACAGCACCTGCCCGCCGGCCCCGGTCAGCGCGGCCGTCAGCTTCTCCCGCGCGGCCGGGTCCGTCTCCGGGGTGCGGACCCGGGCGAAGTCGGCCGAGTTCGCCGAGATGAAGTCCGTCACGCTCATGTCCGCGAGCAGCTGCCCCCGGCCGATCACGATCAGATGGTCGGCGGTGAGCGCCATCTCGCTCATCAGGTGGCTGGAGACGAAGACCGTCCGCCCCTCGGCGGCCAGCTTCTTCATCAGATTGCGGACCCAGAGGATGCCCTCCGGGTCCAGACCGTTGACCGGCTCGTCGAAGAGCAGCACCTGAGGGTCGCCCAGGAGCGCCGCCGCGATGCCGAGCCGCTGGCCCATGCCCAGGGAGAAGCCGCTGGAGCGCCGCTTGGCCACGTCCTGGAGGCCGACGACCCCGAGGACCTCGTCGACGCGCTGCGCCGGGATGCCCGCGAGCTGCGCCAGCGACAGCAGGTGGCTACGGGCGCTCCGCCCGCCGTGCACGGCCTTGGCGTCGAGGAGCGCGCCGACCTGCCGGGGAGCGTTCGGCAACTGCCGGAAGGGGTGGCCACCGATCGTGACCTGCCCCGAGGTCGGCCGGTCGAGTCCCAGGATCATGCGCATCGTCGTCGACTTCCCGGAGCCGTTCGGCCCCAGGAAACCGGTGACGACACCGGGCCTCACCTGGAAGGAAAGGTTGTACACGGCCGTCTTGGCGCCATAGCGCTTCGTCAGGCCGACTGCCTCGATCATTCTCCAGCCCCATCGACAGGTAGGTCACATCCATGTCGGGGCGTGGCGGCCGTAGGCCGGAGCCCCCCGTATGAGCTAGGAGCTTATCCAGCTGTTGACGGTTCCGGCCAAGTGGAGACGGCCTCCGGGCGGTCTCCCCGGGAACGTTCAGGGTTTTCCCCCAGGGGCCGGCCCCTGGGAGCAGGGGCGCCGGACGGTCAGGCGTCCCGTCGGCGCAGCACCAGACAGCCGCCGAGGAGCGCGGCCACCACCCAGAGCACCATGATCCCGAGCCCGCCCCACGGCCCGTAGGGGGTCCCCTGCGAGTTCATCGCGTCCGGTACGACCTGCATGATCTTCTTTCCGGCCTGGTCCGGGAAGAAGCGGGCCACCTCCTTGGCCTTCGGCACCGCCGTCAGGATGTTCGAGATCAGCAGGAGGAACGGGACCAGGATGCCGAGGGAGAGCATCGAGGACCGCAGCATCGCGGTCACCCCCATCGAGAACAGCGCGATCAGGGCCAGATAGAGCCCCGCGCCGAACACCGCCCGCAGCACGTTGTCGTCACCGATCGACGCCCGGTGCCCGCCGAGCAGCGCCTGCCCGAGGAAGAACGCGAGGAAACTCGTCGCGAGGCCCACCAGGAGCGCGAGCCCGCCCGACACCGCCACCTTCGACAGCAGGAACGTCGTCCGCTGCGGTACGGCCGCGAGCGAGGTGCGGATCATGCCCGAGGAGTACTCGCTGCCCACCACCAGGACGCCGAAGACCACCATCGCCAGCTGCCCCAGGACCATCCCCGAGAAACTGACCACCGTCGGATCGAAGGTGAGCCGCTCCGCCTCGCCGAGCTGGTCGAAGGTCGAGTTCACCAGGGCGCTCAGCCCCGCGCCCATCGCCACCGTGACGACGAGGGCGCTCGCCAGCGTCCACACGGTCGAGGAGACCGTCCGGATCTTGGTCCACTCCGACCGCAGGACCGCGGATGCCGCTGCCATGGTTCAGGCCCCCTCGGAGGTCGTGCCCCACCGGGGGCCCGGCGCCGGAGCACCGCCGTGTACGTCGGTGCCGTGCGCGTGGTACTCCACCGCTCCGGCCGTCATCTGCATGAACGCTTCTTCGAGCGAGGCGCGCTGGGAACTCAGCTCGTGCAGCACCAGACCGTGCGCCGCCGCCAGCTCGCCCAGCTCCTCGGTCGTCGCCCCGTCCACCTCAAGGGTCCCGTTGCCCGCCTCGACCGCGAGGAAGCCCGCCGTGTGCAGCACGTCCCGCAGCCGCTCCCGCTGCGGCGACCGCAGCCGCGTATAACTCCGGGAATTCTCCTGGATGAAATCCGCCATCGACGTGTCGGCCAGCAGTTTCCCCTGCCCGATGACGATCAGATGATCTGCCGTCAACGCCATTTCACTCATCAGATGACTGGAAACGAAGATCGTTCGGCCCTCCGAGGCCAGCGCCTTCATCAGATTGCGGATCCAGTGAATTCCCTCGGGGTCCAGACCATTGACGGGCTCGTCGAACATCAGGATCTCGGGATCACCGAGCAGCGCCGACGCGATCCCCAGCCGCTGCCCCATGCCGAGCGAGAACCCCTTCGACTTCTTCCCCGCGACCGCCCCCAGCCCCACCAGATCGAGCACCTCGCCCACCCGGCGCTCCGGGATGCGGTTCGACTGCGCCAGGCACAGCAGGTTGTTGTACGCCGAGCGACCGCCGTTCATCGCCTTCGCGTCGAGCAGCGCCCCGATGTACTTCAGGGGCTCCGCCAGCTCCCGGTAGTGCTTCCCGTCGATCCGGACCGACCCGCTCGTCGGGTTGTCCAGATCCAGCATCATCCGCATCGTCGTCGACTTGCCCGCCCCGTTCGGCCCGAGGAAGCCGGTCACCACACCGGGACGCACCCGGAAGGAGAGGTGGTCGACCGCGATCTTCGCCCCGTAGCGCTTGGTCAAACCCTCAAGCTCGATCATGCGTACCAACCTAAGGGCGCGCGAAACCCCCCGCCACCGGAATGACGAGGGGTTTTCGTGACGCTCTCGAACCGTCTCCGTGACGGTGTCGGCGACGGTGTCAGCGGGACTGCTGGGCCGGGACACCGGCCGCGCGCTCGTCGTCGATCGGCGAACCGGCCGCCGCGACCGCGGCACCCGTCAGCGTCGCCAGCATCTCGCGGACGTTGGTCAGCTGCGCGTTGATCGAGTCCCGGCGGTTCGTCAGGGCCGAGAGCTCGCGCTCCGATTCGCTGCGGATGCGGTCGGCCTTGGCGTTCGCGTCGGCCACGATGTCCTCGGCCTGACGCTGCGCCGTCTCCACCGTCTGACGGGCCCGGCGCTCCGCGTCCGTCCGCAGCTTCTCGGCCTCGAGCCGGAGCTGCTCGGCGCGGTGCTCGATCTCCGCCAGCCGCTTCTCGGCCTTCGCCTGACGAGACGCCAGATCGCGCTCCGACTGCTCCCGGCGCTTCGCCAGGTTGGTCTCGAAGTCCGCGGCGGCCTGAGCGGCCTTGGCGCGGGTCTCCTCGAAGAGGGCGTCCGCCTCCTCGCGCTTCGACTGCGCGTCCTTCTGCGCCTCGGCGCGCATGGTGTTGGCCTCACCCTGCGCCTTCTCGACGATCCGGACGCCCTCGTCCTCGGACTTCGCCTTGCGGTCCGCCGCGAACGACTCCGCGTCGTTGCGCACCTGCTGGGCCGCCGACTCGGCCAGCTCGCGGTGCTGTTCGGCGGCGCGACGGGCCTCCTCACGCAGGTCCTTCGCCTCCTCCTCGGCGAGCCGGAGGATCTTCTCGACCCGGGCGCCGAGCCCCGCGTACGACGGCTCGGCGTCGGAGACCTGGGCCTGCGCGTTCTGCGTCTCGAGGTGGAGCTCCTCGATCCGCTTCTCCAGGGAGGTGATGCGGGACAAGGCGCCGTCACGGTCGGACACGAGCTTGGTAATGCGGTCGTCCACCTGACCGCGGTCGTAACCGCGCCGCACGAGCTCGAAGCCGAAGGGGGAGGATGTGTCGCTCATGGGTTTCCTGTCGAATGAGACCGGTGAGGTGTTAGAGGGAATCCTAGGGGCCGAAGCGGCGTGTCATCGAGCGTATGCCCGTTTGATCTGGAGAATGTCCAGCCTTTTGAGTGGCTACCCGTCCTGGGACTTGCCACCCGAACGGGTGGAACCCGCGGACGCGCCCGCCTTGGCCCCCGTCCCGCCCGCCGTCTTCGCCCCGGCCGCCGGTGTCTCGAAAGACTCCAACGCCTCCAGTACGTCCTGGACACGGGAGATCTCGGTATTGATGTCCTTGCGCCGCCGCACCAGGGCCTCCAGTTCGCGTCGGCCCTCCGCGACCGTCGCCTCCGCCTCGGCCCGCGCCTCGGCCAGGATCCGCTCGGCCTCCGCCTTGAGGACCTCGCCCTCCGCGATGAGCGAGGCCTTCTTCTGCGCGGCCTCCTTGAGGAGCCCGTCGGCCTTCCGCACGGCCGCGATGCGGACGTTGCTCGCCTCCGAACTCGCCTCGGAGGCAAGCTCCTTGGCCTTCTCCTCCGCCTCGGCGCGCTGCTCCGTCGCGGCCTTGACCAGCTTGTCGACCCGCTCGCCCGCCGTCCGCATCTGCTCGGAGCTCTCCCGGCGGGCCCGCTCGTGCAGCTCCTCGATCTCGCCCTCGATCCGGCTCCGCAGCTCCTCGGCCCGGTCCCTTATGGCGGTCGCGTCGCCACGGGCCCCGACGAGCAGCTCGTCCGCGTCCGTACGGGCCTTCTCCACCAGCGAGTTGCCGTCGACGGTCGCCTCGGCCACGATCCGCTCGGCCTCCTTGCGGGCCGCGCCGACCATCGTGTCCGCCTGCGTCTCCGCCTCGGTGGTGGCGCGCAGCGCCTCCTCCTGGGCCTTGGCGACGAGCTGGTCCGCCTGCTCGGCCGCGTCCGAACGCTTCCGCGCACCGGCCTCCCGCGCCTCGTCGAGCGTCCGGTCCGCCTCCTCGCGGGCCTCCGAGCGCATCTGCTCGGCCGCCGCCCCGGCGTCCTCCCGCACCCGCTTCGCCTCGGTGCGCAGCCGCTCGGCCTCCTGCCGGGCGGAGCCCACGGTGGCCTCGGCCTCGGCACGGGCGTCCGCCGTGACCGCGTCGGAGAGTTCGCCCGCCTCGCGGGTGATCCGCTCCGCCTCGGAGTTCGCCTCGGCGACGAGGGCGTCGGCCTGCTCGGCGGCGTCGGTACGGCGCTTGTCGGCCGCCCTGCGGGCCTCGTCGAGGACCTGCTCGCCGTCCGCGAGGGCCGCGTTCCGCAGGGCCTGCGCGTGCGCCTCTCCGTCGATCTTGACCTGTTCGGCCTCGGCGCGCAGGCGGTGGGCGTCCTGTTCGGTGGTCTCCATGAGTTCGAGGGCTTCGGTGGTGAGCCGTTCGGCCTCGGTGGTGGCTTCGGCGATGAGGGCGTCGGCCTGTTCGGCGGCGTCGGAGCGTCGCTTGTCGGCCGCCTTGCGGGCCTCGTCGAGGACCTGCTCGCCGTCCGCCGCCGCCGCCGCCCGGAGCGCCTCCGCGTGCGCCTCTCCGTCGGCCTTGACCTGTTCGGCCTCGGCGCGCAGGCGGTGGGCGTCCTGTTCGGTGGTCTCCATGAGTTCGAGGGCTTCGGTGGTGAGCCGTTCGGCCTCGGTGGTGGCTTCGGCGATGAGGGCGTCGGCCTGTTCGGCGGCGTCGGAGCGTCGCTTGTCGGCGGCCGCGCGGGCCTCGTCGAGGACCTGCTCGGCCTCGGCGCCGATCCGCTCCGACTCCGCACGGGCCTCGCCGACGACCGAATCGGCGCGCTCGGCGGCCTCCGAACGGATGCGGTTCGCGTCCTCCCGGGCGTCCGCCCGCGTCCGCGCCGCGTCCTGCTCGGCCGAGGCCAGCGAGTCCGTGACCTCCGTCCGCACCCGCTGCGCGTACTCGGCGGTGTCCGAACGCAGCTTCTCCGCCTCGGTGATCGCGTCCGCGACGGTCCGCTCGGCCAGCGCCTTCGCGGCCTCGCTCTCCTCCTGGGCGCGCTCCCGGGTGCGGGTCGCGTCCTCGGCGGCCCGCTCCCGCTCCTCGTAGGCGTCGGCGCGGACCCGGTCCGCCTCCTCCTGCGCCTCGGTCCGCGTCCGCTCCGCCGCGTGCTCGGCGGCGCTGCGCAGTCCGGCGATCTCCTCCTCGGCCTGCTCGCGCAGACCGGCCACCGAGTCCCGTACCTCCTGGGCGGTCTGCTCGGCGGCGGTGACCATCTCGGTCGCCCGCGCGTCCGCCTCCTCGACCAGGCGCTGGGCCTCGGCCTGGGCGTCCTCGACCCGCTTGCGGGCGGCGGCCAGCAGTTCCTCGGACCGCTCGCGGGCGTTCTCGCGCTCCCGGCCGGCCTCGGAACGGGCCGACTCCAGCGTCTCCTCGGCCTCCCGGCGGCGCCGGACGGCCTCCTCCTGCGCGGCGGCCAGCGCCTCCGCGGCCTCGGCGGCGACCCGCTCGGCGGCGGCTGCGGCCTCGGCCCTGACCCGGTCGGCGCTCTCCTGGGCCTCCGACCGCAGCCGCTCCGACTCCCCGGCGGCCTCGGTGCGCAGCCGTACGGCGGTGGTCTCGGCCTCCGTACGGGTGGCGGCGGCGTCCTCGGCGGCCTCGGCGCGCAGCCGCTCGGCCTCCTGCCCCGCCTGCTCCTGGAGGGTGCGGACGCGCTCGGCGGCCTCGGTGCGCAGCCGCTCGGTCTCCTCGGCGGCCTCGCGGCGGATCAGCTCGCCCTCGGTGCGCGCGTCGGTGAGTTCCTCGGTGGCGGAGGCGAGCTTCGCCTCGGCGTCGGCGTGCAGCCGGGCCAGCTCGTCGGCGGCCTCCGCGCGGCGGGCCTCGGCGGCCCGCTCGGCGTCGGCGCGCAGTCCGGCGGCGGTCTCCTCCGCCGTGGTCCGTACGGAATCGGCCTGTTCCTCGGCTTCGGCGCGCAGCCGGTCGGCCTCCTCGCGGGTGCGCTCCAGGGTCTCCTCGGCCTGGGCGCGCAGGGCGCGGGCCCGCTCGGCCGCCTCGGACCTGACGCGTTCGCTCTCGGCACCGGCGTTGGTCCGCAGCTCGTCGGAGTCCGTGCGGGCGGTGGTGAGCAGTTCCTCGGCGGTCCGCGCGGCCTCCTCGATCTGCTGGACGGCCTCGCGGCGGGCCTCGCCCCGGATGCGCTCGCCCTCGGCGACGGCCTCGGCGCGCAGCTGCTCGGCCTCGCCGCGCAGCCGCCGGGCCTCCTCCTGGAGCTCGACCGTCTTGGCCCGGTACTCCTTGGTGTCGTCCTTCGCGGAGCCGAGGAGGTCGTCGGCCTGCTCCTCGGCGCGGTCGCGGAGCCGGTCGCTCTCGGCCTCGGCCTCGCGGCGGATGCGCTCGGCCTCCTCGGAGGCCTTGCGGGTGGTCTCGCGGGCCTCGGCGGAGGCCTTGGTGAGGATCTCCTCGGCGCTGCGGGCGGCCTTGGCGAGGGCGGCGGCGGAGTCCTCTGCGGCGGCGGTGCGGGCCTTCTCGGTGGTCTCGGCGACGAGCTTCTCCGCCTCGGCGGTGGCCTCGCGGAGCTTCTCGTCGGCCTCGGCCTTGAGGGCCTCGGCGTCCTTGGTGGCCTCGCCGACGAGCCGGGCGATCTCGGTCTTCGCGGTCCGGGTGCGCTGCTCGTTGACCGACTCGGCGGTGGCGAGCTGCCGGGCGGCGGCCTCCTTGGCCTCGGTGAGGGACCGCTCGGCCTCGGCGGTGGCGAGCCGCAGCTTCTCCTCGGCCTCCTGGATGCGCTGCTCGGCGGCGCGGGAGAGTTCGGTGGCCTGGCGGCGGGCCTGGTCGGTCTCGGCGGTGGCGGCGGAGCGGAGCTGCTCGGCGTGGCTGGTGGCCTCCTGGGCCTGGCTGGAGGCGGCGCCGACGAGCCGTTCGGCGTCCTTGCGGGCGCGCAGCAGAATCGCTTCGGCCTCGGCGCGGGCCGCTTCGGCCTCGGCGGCGGCCCGGCGGCTGGTCTCCTCGGCGAGGCGGGTGGTCTCGGCGCG
The DNA here is from genome assembly GCF_044744885.1 of Streptomyces sp. NPDC087215. Lineage (NCBI taxonomy): Bacteria > Bacillati > Actinomycetota > Actinomycetes > Kitasatosporales > Streptomycetaceae > Streptomyces > Streptomyces sp. NPDC087215. The sequence continues at coordinate 203,909 of NZ_JBIUZD010000005.1, read as the reverse complement.
GGCCGCGGCGAGCGACTGCTCGGCCTCGGCGCGGGACTCCTCCATGAGGCGGCGGGCCTGGGCCTCGGTGCGGGCGCGGAGCTGCTCGGCCCAGGCGACGTTCTCGTTGACGTGCGCCTCGACGGTCTGGCGGCGCTCGTTGAGCTCCTGGTCGAGCTGCTGGCGGCGCTGGACGGCCTCGGTGTGCAGCTCGGCCTGGAGCCTGGCCTGGTGCTCGGCGTGCTCCTGGAGGATGCGCTGGGTCTGGGCGCGGGCGTCGCGCAGTTCGCGCTCGGCGTCCTGGCGCAGCTGCTCGGCCTGGGCCTGGGCGTTCCGCAGCATCTGCTCGGTCTGGTAGCCGATGTCGGCGCTGTCGTACGCGGGCCTGGACGCGATGGTGCGGCGCGCCTCGTGGAGCTTGGCGCGCAAGACCTCGACCTGGTATCCGAGGTCCTCGGCGTGCTGGACGGCCTTCTCGCGCTCGGTCTTCAGCCGGTCCATCTCGGCTTCGAACCTGGCGAGATGGTCGTCTTCAGCTCGGTGGCTCTCCTGGCGTTCGTAGCCCCGCACTGCGCGGTCCCATCCTTCCCCGAGCTCTTCGAGCAGGGGAGACCCCAACCCTGGTCGCAACACTCCTGTGAGCCCGGTCCTCACGGTCGAGGACGGGCCCCCGGGGAATCGTGGCAGATCGGACGAGCCCGACATCCCGACTTCGATGCCGCGCGAGCGGCCCCGACCGGCCCCGGCCCGGAGCCGCCCACTCTACCGGGCCAGGAATCCGGAGGTCAGTGCTCCGCTGACGAGGGGTCGGCGGAAGGCCCGGCGGAGGTGACCAGTTCGGTGAGGACGCCGTGGCAGTCCTTGGGGTGGAGGAAGGTGATCCGGGAGCCCATGGAGCCCCTGCGCGGCTCGTCGTAGAGGACGCGGACGCCCTTGCCCCGTACGGCCTCGGCGTCCCCGTCGACGTCCTCGGTGCCGAAGGCGATGTGGTGGACGCCCTCGCCGTTCTTGGCGAGCCACTTGCCCACGGCGGAGTCCTCCCTGGTCGGTTCCAGGAGCTGGAGGTAGGAGGCGCCGCCGTCGGAGGTCCCGTTGATCCTGAGCATGGCCTCGCGGACGCCCTGCTCCTCGTTGACCTCGGAGTGGTAGACCTCGAAACCGTAGGTGGCACGGTAGAACTCGACGGTCCTGTCCAGGTCGAAGCAGGCGATCCCGATGTGGTCGATACGCGTCAGCATGGGTCCAGTGCAACGCCGGAGGAGTGGTTACGCAACGTGCGCGCCGTCACACCGTCCGGCCGGTGACCGGGTGCGGCGGCCCTCAGTACATTGGCGGTAAACCCTCGTTCACTTCTCATCCCTAGGGGCCGTGCCTCATGTCTGGAACGACCGGTACCACCTCAGTGATCGTCGCGGGCGCCCGTACGCCCATGGGTCGCCTCCTCGGCTCGCTCGCTTCCTTCTCGGGCGCCGAGCTCGGCGCCTTCGCGATCAAGGCCGCCCTGGACCGGGCCGGCATCGGCGGCGACCAGGTGCAGTACGTGATCATGGGGCAGGTGCTCCAGGCGGGCGCCGGGCAGATCCCCGCCCGTCAGGCCGCCGTCAAGGCGGGCATCCCCATGAGCGTCCCCGCGCTCACCGTCAACAAGGTGTGTCTGTCGGGTCTCGACGCCATCGCGCTCGCCGACCAGCTGATCCGCGCCGGTGAGTTCGACATCGTGGTGGCGGGCGGCCAGGAGTCGATGACGAACGCCCCGCACCTGCTGCCGAAGTCCCGCGAGGGCTTCAAGTACGGGGCGGTGGAGATGCTGGACTCCATGGCGCACGACGGCCTCACCGACGCCTTCGAGGGCATCGCGATGGGCGAGTCGACGGAGAAGCACAACACCCGCCTCGGCATCGGCCGTCCCGAGCAGGACGAGATCGCCGCGCTGTCGCACCAGCGCGCGGCGGCCGCCCAGAAGAACGGCATCTTCGAGGCGGAGATCACTCCGGTCGAGATCCCGCAGCGCAGGGGCGAGCCGGTCGTCCTCGCCAAGGACGAGGGCATCCGCGCGGAGACCACCGTCGAGTCCCTGGGCAAGCTCCGTCCGGCCTTCGCGAAGGACGGCACGATCACCGCGGGCACCTCCTCGCAGATCTCCGACGGCGCCGCCGCCGTGGTCGTGATGAGCAGGGCCAAGGCGGAGGAGCTGGGCCTGGAGTGGATCGCCGAGATCGGCGCCCACGGCAATGTGGCGGGCCCGGACAACTCGCTCCAGTCGCAGCCGTCGAACGCGATCCTGCACGCCCTGAAGAAGGAGGGGCTGACCGTCGGGGACCTCGATCTGATCGAGATCAACGAGGCCTTCGCCGCGGTCGCCGTGCAGTCAATGAAGGACCTCGGCGTTACCCCCGAGAAGGTGAACGTCAACGGCGGCGCCATCGCCCTGGGCCACCCCATCGGCATGTCCGGTGCCCGGGTGGTGCTGCACCTGGCCCTCGAACTGAAGCGGCGCGGCGGCGGTGTCGGTGCGGCGGCCCTCTGCGGCGGTGGCGGACAGGGCGACGCGCTGATCGTCCGTGTCCCCGGGACCTCGCGGGCTTCCGGCGCTTCCGGCGTCTCCGGCGTCTCTGGCAAGTAAGTCACTCCGGCACGTCGGCAAGGAGCTCTGCGCATGGTGGACGTCCCCGCTCTGGTGGCCCAGGCACGGGAGGGCAGGCCGCGGGCCGTGGCCCGGCTCATCTCGCTGGTGGAGGGGGCGTCCCCGCAACTGCGCGAGGTGATGGCGGCGCTGGCCCCGCTCACCGGCGGCGCGTACGTGGTGGGCCTGACGGGCTCGCCCGGCGTCGGCAAGTCGACGTCGACGTCCGCGCTGGTCTCCGCGTACCGCCGGGAGGGCAGACGGGTCGGGGTGCTCGCCGTCGATCCGTCCTCGCCGTTCAGCGGGGGAGCGCTGCTCGGTGACCGGGTGCGGATGTCGGACCACGCCTCCGACCCGGGCGTCTACATCCGGTCCATGGCGACCCGCGGTCACCTCGGCGGGCTCGCCTGGTCGGCCCCGCAGGCCATTCGCGTCCTGGACGCGGCGGGCTGCGAGGTGATCCTGGTGGAGACGGTCGGTGTCGGGCAGTCGGAGGTGGAGATCGCCTCCCAGGCGGACACCTCGGTCGTCCTGCTCGCACCGGGCATGGGCGACGGCATCCAGGCGGCGAAGGCGGGCATCCTGGAGATCGGCGACGTGTACGTGGTGAACAAGGCCGACCGGGACGGCGCGGACGCCACCGCGCGCGAGCTGAACCACATGCTGGGCCTCGGCGAGGCGCGGGCGCCGGGCGACTGGCGCCCGCCGATCGTGAAGACGGTCGCGGCGCGCGGCGAGGGCATCGACGAGGTCGTCGAGGCGCTGGAGAAGCACCGCGCCTGGATGGAGGAGCACGGGGTCCTGGCGGAGCGCCGCCGGGCCCGCGCGGCGCGCGAGGTGGAGACCATCGCGGTCACGGCCCTGCGCGAGCGGATCGGCGATCTGCACGGCGACCGGCGCCTGGACGCGCTGGCGGAGCGGATCGTGGCGGGCGCCCTGGACCCCTACGCGGCCTCGGACGAACTGATCGCGAGCCTGACGGGCGGCTGAGACCGGCCGGACCGGGCGGCTGACCGGGTCCGGCGCGCTGGGGCCCGCCCCGGAGCCGGGCCCCGGTCCGCCGTGCCGACGACCGGCCCCGGCGGAAGGGGGCCTTCCGGGTCGCCCCGGTCCGGCCCCTCTCCCGTACGGGCGCGGCGGGCGCTACGGCTTGCCGCGCCGTCCGCGCAGCTGCTCGGCGACCGGCTTCAGCGAGGTGTGGAGGTCGCTCAGGGCCTCCGGGCCGATCTGGTCGACGAAGTGCCTGCGCACCGACTCGACGTGGTGCGGGGCGACCTTCTGCATGGTCTCCATGCCCGCGTCGGTGAGGACGGCGTAGAGCCCGCGCCGGTCGGACTCGCAGTTCTCGCGCCGGACGAGCCCGGCGTTCTCCATGCGGGTGATCTGGTGCGAGAGCCGGCTCTTGGACTGGAGCGTGGCGGTCGCCAGGTCGCTCATGCGCAGGCGCCGGTCGGCGGACTCCGAGAGGTTCACGAGGATCTCGTAGTCGTTCATCGTCAGTCCGAAGGGCTGGAGGTCCCGCTCCAGCTGGTACGTCAGCATTCTCTGGACGTCCAGGAATGTGCGCCACGCACACTGCTCGGCGTCGGTGAGCCACGGGGTGGCGGTCTCGGTCTCCATGATTCGATTCTACCTAAGAAGTTGAAATCTTGACGAAGTCTGGGAGCGCGCGTTCGAGGACGTCACACTCCGCAGACTACCGCTCACAGGCCGAAGCGACGCTGGAGGTCTCCGAGCTGGCCGGGAAGACGTGGTGTCGAACCCGCCGCGCCCTGGCCGGAACCGTGCGGCGCGTGGCCGCCCGGGACACCCGGCTGGGACGGCGGCGCCCCCGCGGCGCGCTCCGGCATCAGCAGCTCCGTCGACTGGAGCAGTACCGTGCCCGCCCCCACGAACTCGAACTGGTGCTCCTCGCCCGAGGTCCCGCCGATGCCCGTCAGCGCCCGCACCCCGCCCATCACGCCCGTCATGTACCCGTGGTCGTAGTGGTGACAGGGCGAGGGGCAGTCCGCCCAGCCCACCAGCGCCTGCGGGTCCACCCGCATCGGCGGCTCCATGAAGACGACCGGACCGTTCGACGCCGCCACGAACTTCCCCGTGCCGATCAGCGTCACGAACCCCGGCACGATCGACTGCTTCAGCGCCAGCGTCGGCTGGTACGCCAGCAGATTGCCCGAACGGATCGTCAGGTTGCCCTCGTCCAGGTCGTACGAGTTCACATCGAACGCCCGGTCCGCGAGCAGCATCTTCCCGCTGCCCTCGGCCACCACCCAGTCGCTCGCGTGCAGCGGCGAGTGGAACGCGGTCCGCACGAGCCGGTCGAGCCGCCCGTGCCCGACGCCGTTGAACTCGATCCGCCCGTAGTAGGCGATCATCTTGCCCTTCTGCAGGAACCAGGGCGACCCCTTGAGCTCCACGCAGAAGGTGTACGGGTTCACGTTGTCGTCCGACGGCAGGGTCGTCGGGTCGTGGATCACCGGAGTGCTCACAGCTTCTCCTCCGAAGCCTGGACGTAGACCGCGCCGCTGCCGCTCAGCTCCAGTTGGAAGGCCTCGCCCGAGCCGCGCCCCACCATGTCGCGCCAGCCGAGCGCGGTGGACAGCTTGTTCCGCACGTCGCCGTGGTGGGCCACGTACGCCTGCGGGTCCACGTGCACCGGACGGCCCGGCGCGATCGGCAGTTCGACCACCCCGCCGTGCGCCATGACCGCCACCGAACCGTGGCCCTTCAGGGTGGTGGTGAAGAGACCCTGACCGCTGACCTGGCCGCGGACCATGCCCATCACCCCGCCCTGCGAGCCCAGGAACATCGTGCCCTGCTCCAGGGTGCCGTCGAAGGCGAGCAGCCGGTCCGCCTCCACGTACAGGGTGTCGCCGGTCAGCGCGATCACCTGGACGTGGTGGCCGCCGTGCCCGAACATCACCGTGCCGCTGCCCTCGACGGTCATCAGCGGTGTCGCCTCGCCCGCCACCCGGCGGCCGATCATCGACATCAGCCCGCCCTGACCGCCCGCCGTGTTCGGCGTGAAAGTGACGTCACCGCGGTACGCGAGCATCGCGCCGCGCTGGCTGAACATCCGATGCCCGGGGAGGAGGGTCGCCTCCACCACCTTCGCGTTGAGCTCGCGGAACGGCATCAGACGTCACCCCCGATCGTGTTCCGCTCGCTCGGCTGGACGTACACCAGGCCGTCCCCCTCGAAGCGGATCTGGAACGCCTCGCCGCCGCCCTCGCCGAGGAACGTGCGGAACGTCACCCCGGACTGGAAGTGCTGCTGGAGGTTGCCCTGGTGCGCGATGTACGCCCCCGGGTCCACCTGGAGCGGGTACTGCGGGGTCACCCGCAGCACCACCGCCGGGCCGTCGGACACGATCGCTGCCTGGCCGGTGCCCTCGACGGTCGTGGTGAACAGACCGTTCCCGGTGGCCCCGCCGCGCAGCCCCGTGAAGGTGGTGCCGGTGCGCAGCCCCGCGTCGGCGCAGAGCAGATTGCTCGCCTCCACCCACAGTCTGTCGCCGTGCAGGGAGACGAGGTTGATCTCGGAGGCCCGGTCGGCGAACCAGCAGGTCCCCTGTCCGCGCACCTCCATCACCTCCATCTGTTCGCCGGTGAGCCTGCGGGTCACCATGCCCCGCAGGCCCTCACCGCCGCCGCTCATCTTCTTGAACGCCATCTGGCCGTCGTAGGCGACCATCGAGCCGTTCTTCGCCTTGACGGAGTCGCCTGTCATGGAGACGGCGAGCACTTTGCTGCCCTGGAGCCGGAACGTTGCCACGGGCCGAAGGTACTGGGGACCCGCCTAAAGGGACAGCAAAGTCGCCGTGCACAATGGACGGGCCCGCCCTTGTGCATCCGTTCACAAGATCGAACGAAGGTGACCCCCTCCGTGGACATCAAGACCGCTTCCTCCCTCCACCGGCTCCGGCTCGTCTCCGCCCCGGAGGCCGTGTCGTTCCTGCTGCTGCTCGTCTGCTCCGTGCTGAAGCGGACCACGGACTTCAACGCGGTGCCGGTCATGGGGGCGATCCACGGCATCCTCTTCGTCCTGTACGTGCTCTTCTGGCTGGACGCCTGGAACCGCACCAAGTGGAGCTTCGGGACCGCCGCGCTGTACTTCGTCCTCTCGGTGCTGCCGCTGGGCGGCTTCTACGCCGACCGGAAGCTGAAGCGCGAGGCGCAGGACGCGGTCGTCGCCTCCCGCGCGCGGGCCGGGGCCCAGGACGTGCAGGCGTGATCGTCGCCTTCTCGGTCACTCCGCTGGGCGTGGGGGAGGAGGTCGGCGAGTACGTCGCCGACGCCGTCCGGGTCGTCCGCGAGTCCGGCCTCCCGAACCGCACCGACGCGATGTTCACCTCGATCGAGGGCGAGTGGGACGAGGTGATGGACGTGGTCAAGCGCGCCGTCGCCGTCGTGGAGGCGCGCGCCCCGCGCGTCTCCGTGGTCCTCAAGGCGGACATCAGGCCCGGCGTGGCCGACGGGCTCACCGCCAAGGTGGAGACCGTCGAGCGTCACCTCGCCGGGGGCTGACCCGCTCGCACGGGGCCCGTACACACCCATCCGTCGGGTCGAGCACCGCCGTCGCCGGGTGCGCGGCGACGTCCGCCGGGCCGCTGGTGAGGACCACCGCGCCGCCGTGCTTCGGGGCGGCCTGGGCCCCGCGGGCGTCCACCGCGTCCGGCCGCTTCTCCGGGGAAGTCCGGCCTCCCCCCCCAGGACGGTGCCGACGCGGCGCCGACCGGTCAGGTCGGACCCCGTCGCGCACGCGCCGCACTCGGCTCGGCCCGAGCGCGTGCGTCGCACTCGGGCCGACCCGCCCCGGTCTCGCGCATCGGCCGGGGCGGGGCCGCGCGCTCGCGGCCCGGAACGGTCCTTGAGCACGGTGGCCGGTGAAGGGGCCGGGGCCGGATCCGGGCGTCACGCCCGAGTCGGCGACGGGGATCCTCGTACTCACGTGGCCTGCCCCGGGCGCGCACCCGCTCGGTCCGGCCCGCAGACGGGACCGAGGGCGGCTTCGGCCCTCGCCGCTCCTGTTCGTCGACTCCCCGGCCTCGCCCCGTCGGCCCGCCGCCTTCGACGGGCGGGCCCGTGGTCCGTCCCGGTCGTTCGTCCCCTGTCGCCCTGTCGCCCTGTCGCCCTGTCGCCCTGTCGCCCTGTCGCCCTGTCGCCCTGTGGGCGTGCGTGAAGCCCCCGGTTCCTGGAACTCGTCGTTCCAGGGGCCGGGGGCTTCTTCGTCGCTCATGGTTGAGCACCTGCTCAAAATCGGCTACCTTCAGCCGTGGGCAGTTTTGAGCGAGTGCTCAAAAAGCCCGTGAGGGCAGGGGGAACGCCATGGGTCTCTATGTCGAGACACGGATCCACGCCGATCTGGACACGCTCTGGGACCACACCAGGAAGCCCGGTCGTCAGCAGCAGTGGGATCTGAGGTTCACCGAGATCTCACCGCTGTCCCGGACCGGGGACGGGCCCGAGCGCTTCCGGTACGCGACCCGCGTCCTGCCCTTCCTGGTCGTCGCCGGCACCGGTGTCTCCGCGGGGGAGCGCCACCGGGCCGGCGGCGACCGGGTCTCCGCCCTGCGCTTCTCCTCGCCCGACCCGCTCTCGCTCCTCGCCGAGGGCAGCGGCTACTGGCGGTTCGTCCCCACCCCGGACGGCGTCCGCTTCCTCACCGGCTACGACTACCGCCCCCGCTGGGGCCGCTTCGGCCGGGTCGTCGACCGGCTGCTCGTGCGGCCCCTCATGGGCTGGGCCACCGCCTGGTCGTTCGACCGGCTGCGGCTCTGGTGCGAACGGGGCATCGCCCCCGCCCGCTCCCGCGACCGCTGGCTCCTCGAACTCGCCGCCCGCGTCCTGCTGGTGGCCGCGCCGCTCACCGCCACCGCCCTGCCGCTGGGCCTCCCCCCGCTCTTCGCGGTGCCGCTCACCGTCCTCGGGTTCGCCGCCGCCGTCCTCGTACCCCCGTCGTCCCGCGCACCGGCGGCCCGGCGCTGTCTGCGCACCCCGCCCGCCACCGCCCGGGAGCCCCGGCTCCTCGCCACCCTGGCCCCGCCCGGCGCGGGGGACCACCGCCCCGCCGCCCCCGAGGACCGGCCGTGACCTCGATCTTCCGCACCGCCATGGGTGACGCCGCCTTCGAACGGCTCCATCCCGAGCTGCGGCGCCGCTTCTCCGTGGGGCTCGCGAGCGGTGAACTCTGCGTCGGGCGCGGCACCATGGACCGCGTCTGGCACGGCCGGGCCGTCGTGAAACCCTTCCTCGCGCTCGGCGGGCGGCGGAACATCCTGCTGCCCCGCACCGGCCGTGACGTCCCCTTCACCATCGAGAACGTGCCGTACCTCGACTCCTTCGGGCGGGAGACCGTCACCTTCGTACGGACCTTCGCCCTGCCCGGCGGGCCCCGGCGCTTCGACGCCACGATGGTCCACAGCCCCGAGCGCGACTGCGTCCTCGACTACCTCGGCACCCATCAGCACCTCTCCGGCGAACTGCGGCTGTCCGCCGAGCCGGACGGCTCCCTCCTGCTCCGCTCCGGGGAACTCCGGTTCCGCGAGGGGCCGGTGGACGTACGGGTGCCGGAAGCGGTCGGCGGGCGGGCCGAGGTGCGGGAGTCCTTCGACGAGCGCACCGGCCGCTTCCGCATCCGGGTGCGGGTGGTCAACCGCTATTTCGGGCCGCTCTTCGGGTACGAGGGGTCCTTCACCGCCGAGTACGCCGACGTACGCTCCCACGGGGTGCGCGAAGGGCTGCGCCCGGTGCGCGAGGAGGTACGGGCGTGAAGGGCGGGGCGGACGCGGACATGGGGACCGGCGGGGGGACGGACCCGGGGACGGAATCGAGGACGGAATCGGGGACGGACACCGAGGCGGGTGCGAACGGCGGGGCGGACGGGACGGGAGCGCGGACCGGTGCGGTCGCGCCCGGTGCCGCAGGTGCCGCAGGTGAGCCCGGCGCCGCCAGTGGGCCCGCCGCCGCCCCCGACCGGCGGGCCGCGCGGGGCAAGGCCGTCAAGGGGCAGGACGCGCGGACCCTGGAGACCCGGGAGAAGCTGCTCGACGGCGCCCTGCGGACCCTCGTCGAACAGGGCATCGCCAAGGCCTCCGCCCGTACCATCGCCGCCACCGCCGGGGTCAACCAGGCCCTGGTCTTCTACCACTTCGGCTCCGTCGACGAACTGCTCGCCGCCGCCTGCCGACACGGCGCCGAGACGCGGGTCGCCCGCCACCGGGACCGGCTGCGCGCGATCGGCAGCCTCTCCGAGCTGCTCGCCTTCGGACGCGAGCTGCACGCGGAGGAGCGGGAGGCCGGTCACGTCGCCTTCCTGGGGCAGCTCCTCGCCGGGGCGCAGACGCACCCCCGGCTCGTGCCCGCCACCGCCGCCGGGCTGGACCTGTGGATCGCCGAGATCGAGCGGGTCCTCGTCCGGGTGCTCGCCGGGACCCCGTTCGCGGAGTTCACCGACGCCGCCGGGCTCTCCCGGGCGGTCGCCGCCTCCTTCGTCGGCCTCGAACTCTACGAGGGCGTCGACCCGGCCGGAGCGGAGGCGGCCTTCGCCGCCCTCGAACAGCTCGGCGCCCTGATGGCGGCCGTCGAGGAGCTGAATCCGGTCGCCCGGAAGGCCGTCGCGTACACCCTGCGGAGGCAGAGCGCCCGGACCCGCTGACGCCCCCACTCGGACGACTCCAGTCGACACGCCGGACGTTTGCCCTTTTTGTTGGGTTATCGAAACGTTCGACGACAGCTGGAGGCACCGTGCGGCCGGGAGGCTACGACTACGACACCTACAGCCGGCTCGCGGGTCCTCTCACGGAACCGGATGCGGCGGCCTATCGGGTGCAGTACCGAAGTCTGCTCGCGAAGGAGCCGCACCGAATACGAGCGGTCCTCCTGATGGGCCTCGCGCCGGTCCTCTCGGCGCTGCTCCTGGCCTATCTGGTCTGGCCCAGCCACTGGACCGTCCGCGAGGGCGCCGCCGCCTGGCTCGTCCACCTCGACACCGTGATGCTCGTGTCGATCGGCCTCATCTGCTTCTTCATGCTGGTGAACGTCACGTCGATCGCCCACGCCACCCTGGTCGCCCGTGACCCGGTCCCGGTGTTTCCCGAGAAGGGGACCCGCGTCGCCTTCCTCACCACGTACGTCCCCGGCAAGGAACCCCTCACCATGGTCCGGGGCACCCTGGAGGGCGCCACCCGGCTCCGGCACGAGGGACGCCTCGACGTCTGGCTCCTCGACGAGGGCGACTCCGCCGAGGCCAAGGCCCTCTGCGCCGAACTCGGCGTCCGCCACTTCTCCCGCGCGGGCGTTCCCGAGTGGAACCGTAAGAAGGGCCCGCACAAGGCGCGGACCAAGCACGGCAACTACAACGCCTGGCTCGCCCGGCACGGCGACGACTACGACTTCTTCGCCTCCGTCGACACCGACCACGTCCCCCACCCCGCCTTCCTGGAGCGGATGCTCGGCTACTTCCGGGACCCCGACATCGCGTTCGTCGTCGGACCGCAGGTGTACGGCAACTACGCCGACACCGTCACCAAGGCGGCCGAGTCCCAGCAGTTCCTCTTCCACGCCCTCATCCAGCGGGCCGGGAACCGCTACCGCGCGCCCATGTTCGTCGGCACCAACAACGTCGTCCGGATCTCCGCCCTCAAGCAGATAGGCGGCCTGTACGACTCCATCACCGAGGACATGGCCACCGGCTTCGAACTGCACCGCAGCAGGAACCCGCGCACCGGCCGCTTCTGGCGCTCCGTCTACACCCCCGACGTCCTCGCCGTCGGTGAGGGCCCGGCCTCCTGGACCGACTTCTTCACCCAGCAGCTCCGCTGGTCCCGGGGCACGTACGAGACGATCGTCAAGCAGTACTGGAAGGCACCCTTCCGGACCCCGCCGGGCCGCCTGCTCAACTACACCCTGATGCTCGTCTACTACCCGATGACGGCCGTCAACTGGCTCCTCGGCGTCCTCAGCTGCGTCCTCTACCTCTGGCTCGGCGCCTCCGGCACCCAGGTCTCCACCTCCGTGTGGCTGATGATCTACAGCGACGCCGTCGCCCTCCAGATCGGCCTCTACCTGTGGAACCGGCGGCACAACGTCTCGCCCCACGAACCCGAGGGCTCCGGCGGCCTCGCGGGCATGGCGATGTCCGCGCTCTCCGCCCCCGTCTACCTGACGTCGCTCGGCTCGGCGCTGCTCCGCACCCGGGGCCGCTTCGTCGTCACCCCCAAGGGCGGCCAGACCAGCCCCGACCGGCTGCGCACCTTCCGCATCCACCTCTTCTGGGCGTCGGTCCTCATCGCCTCGCTCGCCGCCTCCGTCCACTTCGGGCACACCCACGCGGCCATGCGCACCTGGGCCTGCCTCGCCCTCGTCGTCGCCCTGGCCCCCGTCACCCTGTGGGCGTCCACCGTCCTGCGGGACCGCCGCGCCCTGCGCGTCCGCGCCGACGCCCGCATCCGGCTCCGGGCCCGTATCCGGCGCCCCGCCGACCTCCGCGAGGGGGTCGAGGTCCGTGCGGCGGCCACCGTCCCGACCGCCCCCGTCACCCCCGCCCCCACGACGACCGGAGGGAACTGAGCCATGGCCCACCGGCCGTCGAAGAAGTTCAAGAAGACCCTGTTCGGCAGCTGCGCGGTGGTCGTCCTCGCCGCGCTCAACGCCCCCGCCGCCGTCTCCTTCGCCTCCGAGCGCTACCACGCGTACAAGATCGCCCAGCCCGGCTACCAGCGCCAGTACGGCTCCTGGGCCGAGGTGGACGTGCCCGCCGGGTTCCGCGTCAACGCCATCCACGCGGCCCTGCTCCACACCGGCAAGGTGCTGCTGATCGCGGGCTCCGGCAACAACCAGAAGAACTTCGACGCCGGGACCTTCGAGACGATCCTCTGGGACCCGGTGAAGAACACCTTCAAGAAGATCCCCACCCCCGTGGACTTCTTCTGCTCCGGCCACACCCAGCTCCCCGACGGACGGCTGCTCGTCGCCGGGGGCACCGCCCGCTACGAGGTCCTCGACGGCGGGGTCAAGAAGGCGGGCGGCGGGATGCGGGTCAAGAACGAGAACCCCGACAAGGCCGTCACCCTCAAGAAGGGCACCGTCTTCCGCTCCCCGTCCGGGGTCGAGTACGTCTCCAGGTTCGACGTCACCGTCCCCAAGGCCAAGAGCGAGTTCGAGATCTCGTACTTCAAGAGCGGCCGGATGAAGCCCTGGAAGACCAAGATCACCGCCGCCGAGGCCCGGGTCTTCGTCGAAGCCCGCAAGGCGGGACCGGGAGCCCTGACCACCGAGGCCGCCCAGTACGAGGTCGTCGGCCTCAAGGGCGATGCCGCCGACGACGTCTACGGCCTCGCCCAGAAGCTCACCACCGAGAAGCAGGACTTCCAGGGCATCAAGGCGGCCTACGAGTTCGACCCCAGGGCCGAGAAGTACATCCCCGTCGCCCCCATGAAGGACGCCCGCTGGTACCCCACCCTCGTCGGCCTCAAGGACGGCAAGGTCCTCGCCGTCTCCGGACTCAACGACGTCGGCGACGTCGTCCCCGGCGACAACGAGATCTACGACCCCACCACCAAGAAGTGGGCCAAGGGACCCTTCCGGTACTTCCCCACCTACCCCTCCCTCTTCCTCACCAAGGGCGGCAAGCTCCTCTACACCGGCTCCAACGCCGGATACGGCCCCGCCGAGAAGGGCCGCGAACCGGGCCTGTGGGACCTGGAGAAGAACACCTTCACCAAGCTCGGCGGACTCAGCGACCCCGACCAGCTGGAGACCTCCGCCTCCCTGCTGCTCCCGCCCGCCCAGCGGCAGAAGGTGATGGTCCTCGGCGGCGGCGGGGTCGGCGAGTCGCCCAGGTCCACCGCCCGCACCGCCGTCGTGGACCTCTCCAAGGACAGCCCCGTCTTCACCGACGGCCCCTCCCTGCCCCAGGGCACCCGCTACCTCAGCAGCGTCCTCATGCCCGACGACACCGTCTTCACCAGCGGCGGCTCGGAGGAGTACCGGGGCCGCAGCGGCAGCGACATCCTCAAGGCCCAGTTCTACGACCCCAGGACCAACGCCTTCACCGAGGCGGCCGAACCCACCGTCGGCCGCAACTACCACTCCGAGGCGCTGCTGCTGCCCGACGGCCGGGTCGCCACCTTCGGCTCCGACCCCCTCTTCGACGACAAGGACAACACCAAGCTCGGCACCTTCGAGCAGCGCATCGAGGTCTTCACCCCGCCGTTCCTGCACCGGGCGGGCGCCAACCGCCCCGTCCTCGGCGAGGGCCCCAGGGAACTCGACCAGAACGGCCGCGCCACCTTCAAGACCAGGGACGCCGGACGCGTCACCAAAGCCCGCCTCATGCGCCCCAGCGCCGTCACCCACACCACCGACGTCGAACAGCGCTCCATCGAGCTGGGTCTGGTCAAGGGCCGCGACGGGACCACGGTCACCGTCGACGTACCGGACGACCGCACCCTCGTACCCCCCGGCTGGTACATGCTCTTCGTCACCGACACCGACGGCATCCCCTCCGAGGCGAGGTGGATCCAGGTGAACTGACCCCCCGGGAGGACACGGCAGGGGCCCGCCCGGCGACGCGCCGGACGGGCCCTAGGACTTCGCCCGGCGCGCCAGGCCCAGGGCGTACTCCGGCCACCAGGTCCCGGCCGAGGGGCCGCCCCGGCACTGCCCGTCCGAGTCCCCCGGACGCTTGATCCACAGATACGCGTCGACCAGCGCGTCCCCGGTCCGGTCCGTCGGCGGCACACCGAGGGCCCGGCCCGGCGGATTGCACCAGGCCTCCGCCCGGTCGCCCGGGAGGGGGCCGTCGCCGTTCCGGCTGGTGTCCACGGTGAAACGGGTGCCGCCCAGCAGCCCCGAGAGCGTCGCCCCGAAGGCCCGCACCACCTCGTTCGTCTGGAAGTTGGAGACGTTCAGGGAGAAGCCGTCCGCACGGGCCACCCCCGCCCGGCGCAAGGGCTCCACCAGCTTCCCCGGATCGTCGATCCACGCCGGATTGCCCGCGTCCAGATAGACCCGGGTGCGCGGCTGCCGCTTCAGCCGCTCCACCGCCTCCGCGAGCAGCGCGTACCGCTCGTCGTGGTACTGCCCCGGAGTGCAGCCGTCCACCACGTGCGGCACCGCGTCCGGTTCGAGGACCACGATCGCCGAGGAACCGCCGAGCGCCGAGGCGAAGGAGTCGACCCACTTCCGGTACGCCGCCGCGTCGTGCGCCCCGCCCGCCGAGTACATGCCGCAGTCGCGGTGCGGGATGTTGTACGCCACGAACACGGCCGTACGGCCCTGGGCCGCCGCGCCCCGCACCGCCCGGGTGATCTCCGGCACGGGATCGGCGCCCGAGGGCCAGTCCGCGACCGGCCGGTCCGCGATCCGCTTCAGGACCCGGGCGTCCTCGGGCCTGCCCTGTGCCTCGTACCGGCGCATCTGCCGGACCGCGTCGCTCTCCGGGTCCACCCAGAACGGCGACCCGCCCGCCGGGGCAGGGGCCTCCCCGCGCGCGGACGGCGGGCCGACCGGCCCCTTCGGTGGCGCGTCCGCGCCGCAACCGGTCAGGAGCAGCGCGGAGACGAGGGCCAGGGCGACGGAGGTGACGGTACGGCGGGACATCCGGCCCCCAGGGTCGGGTTCGGCGGGTCCGCCGCCGCGTACGACGACGGGACGAGCCGGGCCATCGTGACATGACGGTCAGCCGGTTCCGGGCTGCGACACCGCGATGCCCAGCGGGGTCCGCTCGTACAGCACCTGGTGGCCGTACCGCCGGGACGTCAGGAGCCCCGCGTCCCGCAGCACCCCCAGGTGCGCGGAGACCGAGGAGGGCGCCCTGCCGAGGAGGTGCGCGAGCGCCGTCGTCCCCATCGGCTCCGTCAGGGCGCACAGCACGTCCGCCCGCACCGGCCCGAGCAGCCGCCCCAGCGCTTCAGGCGTCCGCTCCCGGGGCTCCGTCCACAGCCCGCCGATCCCGCGCGCCGGATACACCACCGTCGGCTGCCACGGCGGGTCGAAGCCGCTCACCACGTCCGGCCAGGTGAACACGGACGGCATCAGGACCAGCCCCTGCCCGTCCAGCGGCCGTACGTGCTCCCCCCAGTACTCCACCCGCAGCGTCGCCGTCTCCGCCGCCCAGTCGAACGAGGGGTGCAGCTCGGCCAGCACCCGCTCCAGACCACCCTCCGCGAGCCGCCGCGAGTGGTAGGCCACGTCCGCCTCCAGGAGCGCCCGCAGCCGGGGCCACTCCGGCTCCACCAGCGCCTCCCACGCCGCCGTCAGCAGATCCGCGAGCCGTCCCACCGCACCCGCAGGGTCCGCCAGCAGCCGCCGCCCCTCCTCGGTGCCGGCCGCCCCCGGGGTCTCGTCCAGCGCCCGTTGGAAGTCGGTGAGCGCCAGCGCCGGACCGGTCTCCCGCAGGGCGGCGATCTCCTCCTCGAAGGAGGCGGCGGGACCGATCGGCGGCGGATAGAGGAAGTCCGGGCTGTGTCCGTGCCGGGGCATCAGCAGATGCAGCGGCGCCAGGTCGAGCCCCCGCGCGGCGCCCGCGATCCGCCGCGCCCACGGCAGGTGGTAGCCCTGCTGACGGGGCCGGGCGAGGACCCGCACGGCGGAGTGCGTCTCCCAGAGCGGCGAGACCGCGAACCGGATGCGCAGCGGGTCGGCCTCGCCGAAACGCAGGTGGTACGGCACGGAACCTCCTCGGACCGGACCCGGAAGATTCGTCCGGAGCCGAAAGTCTAGGCCGGTCGCACCCCCGCCGTCAGGCTGCCCCCATGCCGACCCCCACCCACCCCCGCACACCCCCGGCACCGCCGGAACACCCCACGGGACCCGCCTCCGCCACGCTGTCCGCGCCCGCTCCCGGGTCTGTTTCCGGGCCCGTGCCCGCGTCAGGTCCCGGGACCGCGCCCGCCGCCTCCGGCCCGCCGCCCGCCCCGGGACCGGCGCCCGCGCCCGCCGCCGGTCCGTCCGGGCGCCCGGCGTCCGGCCCCGCCGCCTCGCCCGGCTATCGGGCCGTCTTCCGGGTGCGGGAGTTCCGGTTCGTCTTCGTGGCGCATCTGTTCTCGCTGCTCGGGGTCGTCGTCAGCGAGCTGGCGCTGACCGTGCTCGTCTACGAGCTGACCCGCTCCCCGCTCCTCTCCTCCCTCACCTTCGCCCTCGGCTTCCTGCCGTACCTCGTCGGCGGCACCCTCCTCGCCGGACTCACCGACCGACTCCCGCCCCGCCGCCTCCTCGTCGTCTGCGACCTGTTCTGCGCCCTCTGCGTGGCCGCGATGATCGCCCCCGCCGCCCCCGTCGCGGTGCTGCTCGCCCTGCGCTGCGCCATCGCCGTCGTCTCGCCCGTCTTCAACGGCACCCGGACGGCGACCCTCGCCGACATCCTCGGCGAGGGCGACCTCTTCGTCCTCGGCCGCTCCCTGCTGCGGATCGTCTCCCAGAGCGCCCTCCTCACCGGCTTCGCCGTCGGCGGTGTCCTCCTCACCGTCGTCCCGCCGCGCGGCGCCCTCGCCGTCACCGCCGTCACCTTCCTCCTCTCCGCGCTCCTGCTGCGCCTCGGCACCGTCCGCCGCCCCGCCCGCGCCGCCGGGAAGGCCGCCGACAGCGGTCTCGCGGGCACCTGGGCCGTGCTGCGCGACCGCAGGACCCGCGCCCTGATGCTGATGTTCTGGGTGCCGCCGCTCTTCGCCGTCGTACCGGAGGCGCTCGCCGCGCCGTACGCCGACGAGATCGGCGTCTCCACCGCCGCCCTCGGTCTCCTGATGTGCGCGCTGCCGGTCGGCACCATCGCGGGCGAACTGTTCGCCGGGTCCTTCCTGAGCGCGGCGGTCCGCTCCCGGATCGTGCTGCCGCTCGCCGTGACGGGCGTCCTGCCCTACCTCCTGTACGGATTCCGGCCGGGCGTCGCCCTCGCCGCCGTCGCCCTGTTCCTGGCGGGCGCCACCGGCGCGTACACCCTCGGGCTCGACGCCCGGTTCGTCGCCGCGGTGCCGGAGGAGCGGCGGGGGAGGGCCATGACCCTGATGACCGCGGGCATGATGACCGTCCAGGGCGTCGGGATGGCGGCGGCGGGCCTGGCGGCCGAGTTCGTGCCCGTGCACACCGTCGTCGCGGGCACCGGGATCGTCGGCACCCTGTGCCTCCTCGCCGCCGCCCGCGAACTGCGGGTGACCGAAACGCGAGACGGGGCTGACCGGCATGTGACCTGTGGGTAAGGTCGACGCGTGCCGAAGCCGCTCAGTCTCCCCTTCGACCCCATCGCCCGCGCCGACGAGCTCTGGCAGAAGCGCTGGGGCCCCGTCCCCTCGATGGCCGCGATCACCTCGATCATGCGGGCCCATCAGATCCTGCTCGCCGAGGTCGACGCGGTCGTGAAGCCGTACGGACTGACCTTCGCGCGGTACGAGGCGCTGGTGCTGCTCACCTTCTCGAAGGCGGGCGAGCTGCCGATGTCCAAGATCGGTGAGCGGCTGATGGTCCACCCCACCTCGGTGACGAACACCGTGGACCGCCTGGTGAGGTCCGGTCTGGTCGACAAGCGCCCCAATCCCAACGACGGCCGCGGCACCCTGGCGACCATCACGGAGAAGGGCCGCGAGGTGGTCGAGTCGGCCACCCGCGACCTGATGGAGATGGACTTCGGGCTCGGCGCCTACGACGCCGAGGAGTGCGCCGAGATCTTCGCGATGCTGCGTCCGCTGCGGGTCTCGGCGGAGGACTTCGAGGAGCGGTAGCGCGGCGCGCCGCCAAGGGTGCCCCGGGCGAAGATCGCCCGGAACGTGCCGATA
The DNA here is from genome assembly GCF_044744885.1 of Streptomyces sp. NPDC087215. Classification (NCBI taxonomy): domain Bacteria; kingdom Bacillati; phylum Actinomycetota; class Actinomycetes; order Kitasatosporales; family Streptomycetaceae; genus Streptomyces; species Streptomyces sp. NPDC087215. Next base: position 185,538 of record NZ_JBIUZD010000005.1, on the reverse strand, counting down.
CGCTCGGCGCCATGAAATCCAGCGTGCTGACCCGTTACCGCGTGATGGCGTACATCACCGCCGTCATGCTGCTCGTGCTGTGCACGTGCATGGTCTTCAAGTACGGGTTCGACATGGGCGAGGACGTGACCTTCGCGGTCTCCCAGACCCACGGCGTCCTCTACATCATCTACCTCGTCTTCGCCTTCGACCTGGGCTCCAAGGCCAGGTGGCCGTTCGGGAAGCTGCTCTGGGTGCTGGTCTCCGGCACCATCCCCTTCGCCGCCTTCTTCGTCGAGCGCAAGGTCGTCGCCGAGACCCTTCCGCTGATCGAGGGCGCGCGTCCGGAGCCGGTCGAGGTCTGACCGGGAACCCCCGCACACCGGTGCGGGGGTTTGCCCATCGACATTTACTAGGACGTCCTAGTAAATTCGAAGCATGGACGCTGACGCCATCGAGGAGGGCCGCCGTCGCTGGCAGGCCCGTTACGACAAGGCCCGCAAGCGCGACGCGGACTTCACCACGCTCTCCGGCGACGCCGTCGAGCCGGTCTACGGGCCCCGGCCCGGCGACACCTACGAGGGCTTCGAGCGCATCGGCTGGCCCGGCGAGTACCCCTACACCCGGGGACTCCACCCGACCGGCTACCGGGGCCGGACCTGGACCATCCGCCAGTTCGCCGGCTTCGGCAACGCCGAGCAGACCAACGAGCGCTACAAGATGATCCTGGCCGCGGGCGGCGGCGGCCTCTCCGTCGCCTTCGACATGCCGACCCTCATGGGCCGCGACTCCGACGACCCCCGCGCCCTCGGCGAGGTCGGCCACTGCGGCGTCGCCATCGACTCCGCCGCCGACATGGAGGTCCTCTTCCGGGACATCCCGCTCGGCGACGTCACCACCTCCATGACGATCTCCGGCCCCGCCGTCCCCGTCTTCTGCATGTACCTGGTCGCCGCCGAACGCCAGGGCGTCGACCCCGCCGTGCTCAACGGCACCCTGCAGACCGACATCTTCAAGGAGTACATCGCGCAGAAGGAGTGGCTCTTCGAGCCCGAGCCCCATCTGCGTCTCATCGGCGACCTGATGGAGCACTGCGCGCGCGGCATCCCCGCGTACAAGCCGCTCTCCGTCTCCGGCTACCACATCCGCGAGGCCGGGGCGACGGCCGCGCAGGAGCTCGCGTACACCCTCGCCGACGGCTTCGGCTACGTCGAGCTGGGCCTCAGCCGGGGCATGGACGTGGACGTCTTCGCGCCCGGCCTGTCCTTCTTCTTCGACGCCCACCTCGACTTCTTCGAGGAGATCGCCAAGTTCCGGGCCGCCCGCCGCATCTGGGCCCGCTGGATGAAGGAGGTCTACGGGGCGAAGACCGACAAGGCCCAGTGGCTCCGCTTCCACACCCAGACCGCCGGGGTCTCCCTCACCGCCCAGCAGCCCTACAACAACGTCGTACGGACCGCCGTCGAAGCCCTCTCGGCCGTCCTCGGCGGCACCAACTCCCTCCACACCAACGCCCTCGACGAGACCCTCGCGCTCCCCAGCGAACAGGCCGCCGAGATCGCCCTGCGCACCCAGCAGGTCCTGATGGAGGAGACCGGCGTCGCCAACGTCGCCGACCCGCTCGGCGGCTCCTGGTACGTCGAGCAGCTCACCGACCGCATCGAGGCCGACGCGGAACGGATCTTCGACCAGATCAAGGAGCGCGGGCGCCGCGCCCACCCGGACGGGCGGCACCCGATCGGCCCGATCACCTCCGGCATCCTGCGCGGCATCGAGGACGGCTGGTTCACCGGCGAGATCGCCGAGTCCGCCTTCCAGTACCAGCGGTCCCTGGAGAAGGGCGACAAGCGGGTCGTCGGCGTCAACGTCCACCACGGCTCCGTCACCGGCGACCTGGAGATCCTGCGGGTCAGCCACGAGGTCGAGCGCGACCAGGTCCGCGCCCTCGGCGAGCGCCGGGCGCACCGCGACGACACCGCCGTCCGCACCGCCCTCGACGCCATGCTGACCGCCGCCCGCGACGGCTCCAACATGATCGCCCCGATGCTGGACGCGGTCCGCGCCGAGGCCACCCTCGGCGAGATCTGCGACGTCCTGCGCGCCGAATGGGGCGTCTACACGGAGCCCCCGGGCTTCTGACACCCGCCCACGGGACGGGAGAGGGCGGTACGGACCCCCGTACCGCCCTCTCCCCCGTACGGCCACGGCCCGCCGCCCCCCGGCCGGTACGGCCCGTGCCCCCCGCCGGGGTGCGGACCCGGTCCCGTACCGCCCTCTCCCGCCGGGCGAGGTGACTTACTTCGCGGCCGAGCCCACGACCTTCGACGGGGTGATCCGCACCACCACCCGGACCTGCTCCGGCGGCAGCTCCAGATACTCCCGCCCGGCGCCCTCGCCCTCGTACTTCTCCGCGAGGCGTACGGCGAGCGCCCGCCCGGCGTCCTCGACGACCGTCGCCGTGCCCCGTATCTCGGCGTGGACGAGCGCGTCGCGCCGGTCGTGGAGGATCAGACTGACCCGGGAGTCGGCCCGGATGTTCCTGATCTTGCGGAGGCCCTCCGTGCTGGAGACCAGCACGTCGTCGCCGTCGCGGCCCACCCACACCACCGAGGTCTGCGGGGAGCCGTCGGGCTGGACCGTGGCGAGCACGGCCACATTGACGTCGTCGAGCAACGCGCGTACGGAATCGTTCAGTTCGATGTTCACCTCCGCACGCTAACCCTGCACGGCCGCCGCGCCCAGGCCGCCGAGGAGCAGCGCCGAGAGCCGTGCCGCCCAGGGCCCGTCCACCGGCTCCGCGCTCACCAGCGCGCGGTGCACCACCGCGCCCGCGACCACGTCGAAGATCAGGTCGTCGAGGGCGGCGACCGTGGCCGCCGGATGCCCGTCGAGGAGTTCGCCGCGCTGCTGCGCCCGTCTCCGGCCCGCGAGCACCAGCCGCTTCTGCCGGTCCACGATGGAGGCGCGGATGCGCTCCCGCAGCGGCTCGTCCCGGGTCGACTCGGCGACCACCGCCATCAGCGCGGTCCTGGTCTCGGGACGTTCGAGGAGGGCCGCGAACTGGAGCACCACATGCTCGATGTCGGCCCGGAGGGACCCCAGGTCGGGCAGTTCGAGCTCGTCGAAGAGGACCGCGACCGCGTCCACCACCAGCTCGTTCTTGTTGGCCCAGCGGCGGTACAGGGTCGTCTTGGCGACCCGCGCCCGCCCGGCGACGTCCCCCATCGTGAGCTTGGACCAGCCCAGCTCGACGAGGAGCGCGCGGGTCGCCTCCAGGATGGCCGCGTCGGCCTCGGCGGAGCGCGGCCGCCCGGTGCGGCGGCTCCCGGGTCCGGTGCGGCACCCCCCGGACGAGCCGGGCGGCGGGGACGAGAGGGGCGACATGGAGACCGACCATACCCGTCGGTAGGTACGGCGCCAGGGGCCCGGCGTGTGAGGCAGTTCACCGACCTGATCAACCATGCGCCCTCCCGTGCGCTCCGCCCCCGCAGTTACGCTACGACCCGTAGCGAAAGGCCTGAGCGGCCCCAGCGACGACCATGGCGCCGGGTGGGGACCCGGCGCGGACCGAGGATGAGGAACCGTGCCGTCCGCACGTCTCGCACACCGGCGGGAGGCGCTGGGGACGGCACGGTTCAGCCATGGCTTACCGGTAACGCGCGCGGAAGGGGGAGGATGTACCCATGCAGCCCCGAAACATGTCCATGAGCGGCGTCGTCGACCTCGCCGCGGTGAAGGCGGCCGGAGAGGCCAAGGCGAAGGCGGAGCAGGCGCGTGCCGAATCCGCCCGGCAGGGTGGTCCCGCCGCCGTGCCCCCGTCCGCCCTGGTGATCGACGTCGACGAGGCGGGCTTCGAGCGCGAGGTGCTCCAGCGTTCCGCCGAGGTCCCGGTCGTCCTCGACTTCTGGGCCGAGTGGTGCGAGCCCTGCAAGCAGCTCGGCCCCCTCCTGGAGCGGCTCGCCGTCGAGTACGACGGCCGCTTCCTGCTCGCGAAGATCGACGTCGACGCCAACCAGATGCTGATGCAGCAGTTCGGCATCCAGGGAATTCCGGCCGTTTTCGCGGTGGTCGCCGGTCAGGCGCTGCCGCTCTTCCAGGGCGCCGTGCCCGAGGCCCAGATCCGCGAGACCCTCGACCAGCTGATCCAGATCGGCGAGGAGCGCTTCGGACTCACCGGCATCGTCGTGGACAGCGCCGCCGGGGACGGCGGGGACGCCCCGGCGCGTCCGGCGGCCGGTCCGTACGACGCCCTCCTCGAAGCGGCCATGTCCGCGCTCGACGCGGGCGACCTGGGCGGAGCCGTCCAGGCGTACCGGAACGTGCTCGCCGACGACCCCGGCCACCCCGAGGCCAAGCTCGGTCTCGCCCAGGCGGAACTGCTCACCCGCGTGCAGGGTCTCGACCACGCCGCCGTCCGCAAGGCCGCGGCCGACGGGCCCGCTGACGCCGAGGCGCAGATCGCCGCCGCCGACCTCGATCTGGTGGGCGGTCACGTCCAGGACGCGTTCGGACGCCTGGTGGAGACCGTGCGCCGCACGGCGGGCGAGGACCGGGACGCGGCGCGGCTGCGGCTGCTCAAGCTGTTCGAGGTGATCGGCGCCGACGACCCGCGGGTCACGGCGGCCCGTCAGGCCCTCGCGAGGGTGCTGTTCTGAGCATTTCCGTCCGCCGGATCGTCTGACGATTTGGCAGGAGGGTGACAAAAGGCGGCCGCGCTTTACCAAAACTTGGTAATCGCGGCCGCTGTTACTTGCAGTAAATCGAACCCGGCGTTCTGTCGGGATTCATCAGGCGATCCGCCGATATTCCCCGGCCTGTGAGCGCACCCTGCGTGCCCGATCGGTCCCCTCCCGCCACAGCGCGGTCATCCACCCGTTACCAGCCAGTAACGACCCCCCTTGTGCGGGGCTCCGGAATGCACCACGATCGGCGACGCTCGGTCCCCACCGCACCACCCCGGCAACCAACCGGGACGCGAACGGGGTCCCCACCGGGCGGACCGGCGCCCCGGCACCGGTCGCGGACAGGGGGGTTCCCGCTCGTGAGAACGGGGCCTGTCCGATCAGGCCGTGCTCCGACGCACGGTCCATGGTTGTCGCTCGGGGGTGATCGCCGCTGGTCCGGACGCGCAGTGCGCCCGCCCGCACCACGGTGCTCCCCTTCCCGAGGACGTAGCTCTTCTCCCATCACAGGACGGGCCCCCGGCCCCTTCTGGAGATGTACGTCCGAGAAGGAGGAATTCTCATGAAGTCCCAGGTTCGTGGCGGGACCAGATGGAAGCGTTTCGCCGTTGTCATGGTCCCGAGCGTGGCCGCGACGGCCGCGATCGGTGTGGGCCTGGCCCAGGGGGCGCTGGCCGCGTCCTTCGCCATCTCCGGCCAGGAGTTCAAGGTCAAGGCCAAGAGCCTCGAAGGCTATGACTTCGTCCAGTACGGCAGTGTGGACGGCGGCAAGGACCTGGAGGGCAAGCCCTTCGCGGAGCCCGTCGCGGTCTCCGGGTTCTCCAGGGCCTACATCACCGACATGTGCCAGTCGGTCGTGACGCCGAAGGTGCCGTTCGTCGGCGACGTCACCCTCCAGCTCACCGCGGGCACCGAGGGCTCCAAGGACAAGAACAAGCGGGTCTACGCCGAGAACATCTACCTCGACGTCTCCTCGCTGAAGGCGGACGCCGAGTTCAAGAACATCGACATCGGTGTGGCCGCGGGCGCCCTGCCCAAGTCCGAGGGGAAGCCGGGCATCCAGCCGGGCACCCCCGAGGACCGTGTGAACAGGTCCGGATTCTCGCAGCGCGCCGACGAGGCCGTGCTCAACAACGTCGAGCAGAAGGCGTGGGCGACCACGGCGGCGACGTTCAAGCTCCCCAACCTGAGCCTGTCCCTGCACCGGGGCACCTCGAAGGAGTGCTTCAAGGACTGACCGGTCCTGAAAGGTGCGGGCCGTCCCCGGGGCGGCCCGCACCCCCTCCGGGGACCGCCCAGGTCACCCCCCACCTCCCTTTCAGCGACACCCCTTCCAGGGAGCTTCTTCCATGAGCGTCGAAACCCCCGCCTCCCGTGAAGTCCCCCGGGACAACCGGTTCAAGATCTGGCGGCAGACCCGGCCCTTCTGGGCGGGAGTGTTCACGATCATCGGTGGCGTGCCGATCGCCTATCTCCCCTACGGGGACATGAGGTTCGGCAACATCGTTCTCGCCATGAAGACGACCGCGGGGTCGGGCGCGCTGATCATCGGCGTCCTGCTCATCACGCTCGGCTTCATGATGTGGTTCCAGCCGGCGGTCCGCGTCTTCGCGGGCGTCGCCACCATCATCCTGGGCCTCGTCTCCATCCCCGTCTCCAACTTCGGCGGCCTGGTCGTCGGGTTCCTCTTCGCCCTCGTCGGCGGAGGCATGTCCATCGCCTGGGCGCCCGCCCCACCGGTGGAGGACGCCGAGGACACCGAGGCGGACGACGCGTACGACGCCGAGTACTTCGGGACCGCCGCCCCGGTGACCGCCGACGTCCCGCAGCGGCGCGAGCGGCCGGTCACCGAGACCACCATCGACGCCGAGGGCGGGAGGAACAGTGCCGGGTGACGAGAACCAGCAGCCGCCCGCGAAGGCCGGGCCCCGGCACGCGGCCCCGCGCAAGTCGCTGCTGACCAGGATCCAGGGCCCCGCCGGAAAGGCGATGGCGCTGGCCGCGATGCCGACCGCGGTGTTCGTGGGCATGGGCCTGACGCCCCGGCTCGCACTCGCCGACGGCAAGGACCTGCCCTTCGCGCCCGGCCCCTGCGTCACCCGCTCCGACGAGCCGGTGACCGAGGAGACGCCCGAGCCCACCGGCCCGGCGAAGCCGAAGCCGACCGGGACGCCGTCCGCGACGGTCACGCCCACCACCGTCCCGACCGCCCCCGCGACCACGGAGCCGACGGAGCCCGAGCCCGAGTCCGAGCCGGAGACCGGGTCCGAGACGGAGACCGATACCGAATCGGACACCGAGTCCGGTCCGGAGACCTCGCGGCGGACCGAGGCGCGGTCGGGCACCGCCCCCGCGCCCGCCGCCACGGCCTCGTCGGCCCCCGCCCCGGCGAGGGCGGAGAACCCGCTCGATCCGCTGGGCGTCGGCGACGCGCTCCGCGACCTCTTCGAGGGCCTCGCCCCGAAGCCGACGCCGACGCCGAAGCCCACGCCCACGGCTACGGTTCCGACGGCGACGGCGACGGCGACGGCCCCGGCCGTGCGGCCCGCCGTGCCCGCGACGCCCGACGACGGGCCGACCGCGAGCACCGCGCCGAAGCCGGAGCCGACGACCGCGCCGCCGAAGCAGCCCTCCGGCCCCGCCGCCGAGAAGACGAAGGCGGAGATCGAGAAGGCGGCCGACGCGGCGGGCGTGAAGGTCGAGGAACTGCCGGAGGACGTCAGGGGACTCGACCCCCGGAAGGACGAGTCCATACCCGAGGGCGCCAAGCCGCGCTTCCCGTGCCCCGTGCGGGACGACGAGGCGCTGGCGGCGGCGGAGCCGGAGCCGGGCATCCCGCTCCTGCCGGACCGGCCGTGGCGTCTGGAGAGCACCCGGCTGACACTGAGCGGTCTGAAGTACCACGGCATCGTCGAGGTGAAGACCGGCAGCGGCAAGATCAAGAAGGTGCTGAAGTTCACCGCCACCACGGTGAAGATCAAGGACCTGCACCAGCTGACGGACCACCCCTCGGGGCTCACCGCCCACGTCCGCTCGGACAGGGGCAAGGAGTCCACCATCACCGAGGGCACGGTGACGATGTACACGGAGGAGCTGAAGGGAAATCTGATCGGGATCATCCCGATCACCTTCAGCCCCGCCGCCCCGCCGCCGCTGAACCTTCCGGAGGTCTTCTTCACCGACGTGGAGCTGAAGCAGGCCGGTCAGTTCGGCGGCACCCTCAGGGTGCCGGGTCTGCGCAACACGATCGAGCCGAACTGACCCCCGTACCACCGGAGGAACAGCACACGGCATGACCGGCCCCCGTACCACCGGAGCAGCCGCACGCGCCGGAGCCCCCGTCCTGCCATGAGGACGGGGGCTCCGGCGTACGGCTCAGGGAGCGACGGGTCAGTCGCGCTCGCCGCCGCCCAGGTGGTGGACGCGGACCATGTTCGTGGTGCCGGGGACGCCGGGGGGCGAACCGGCCGTGATGATCATGGTGTCGCCCTCGTTGTAGCGCTGGAGCTTCAGCAGCTCGGCGTCCACGAGGTCCACCATCGCGTCCGTGTTGTCCACGTGCGGGACGACGAAGGACTCGACGCCCCAGCTCAGGGTGAGCTGGTTGCGGGTGTTCTCGTCCGTGGTGAAGGCGAGGATCGGCTGCTGGGCGCGGTAGCGCGACAGACGGCGCACGGTGTCGCCGGACTGCGTGAAGGCGACCAGCGCCTTGCCGTCCAGGAAGTCCGCGATCTCGCAGGCCGCGCGGGCGACCGAACCGCCCTGCGTGCGCGGCTTCTTGCCCGGGACCAGCGGCTGGAGGCCCTTGGAGAGCAGCTCCTCCTCGGCCGCCTGGACGATCTTCGACATCGTCTTGACGGTCTCGATCGGGTAGGCGCCCACGCTCGACTCGGCCGACAGCATGACCGCGTCGGCACCGTCCAGGATCGCGTTGGCGACGTCGCTCGCCTCGGCGCGGGTCGGCCGCGAGTTGGTGATCATCGACTCCATCATCTGGGTGGCGACGATGACCGGCTTGGCGTTCCGGCGGCACATCTCGACCAGACGCTTCTGCACCATGGGGACCCGCTCCAGCGGGTACTCCACGGCGAGGTCGCCACGGGCCACCATGACCGCGTCGAAGGCCGCGACGACGGCCTCCATGTTCTCGACGGCCTGCGGCTTCTCGACCTTGGCGATGACGGGGACCCGGCGGCCCTCCTCGTCCATCACCTTGTGCACGTCCTTGACGTCGTTGGCGTCGCGGACGAAGGAGAGGGCGACCATGTCGCAGCCCATCCGGAGGGCGAAGCGGAGGTCCTCGACGTCCTTCTCGGAGAGGGCCGGGACGTTCACGGCCGCGCCGGGCAGGTTGATGCCCTTGTGGTCGGAGATGACACCGCCCTCGACGACGATCGTCTTGACCCGGGGGCCCTCGATCCCGACGACGCGCAGCTCGACGTTGCCGTCGTTGATGAGGACCTGGTCGCCCTTGGAGACGTCGCCGGGCAGACCCTTGTAGGTGGTGCCGCAGATCGACTTGTCGCCGGGGACGTCCTCGGTGGTGATGGTGAACTCGTCACCGCGCACCAGCTCCACGGGACCCTCGGCGAAGGTCTCCAGACGGATCTTGGGGCCCTGGAGGTCGGCGAGGACGCCGACGGCACGGCCGGTGTCCGCGGAGACCTGCCGGACGCGGTCGTACCGCTCCTGGTGCTCCGCCTGGGAGCCGTGGCTGAAGTTGAATCGGGCCACGTTCATGCCGGCCTCGATGAGAGCCTTCAGCTGCTCATACGAGTCGACGGCGGGGCCCAGCGTGCAGACGATTTTGGAACGGCGCATAAGGCGGATCCTATCGGTTTGTTTCACTGCGGAATATTCCGTCTGGTGGAATGTACAAATGGGCGCGAGACCGCTCAGGCGTTCACTCGTTCGAGCCGGTCTCGTTCTGAACGAGCGCGAAGGTCTGACGGGCGATCTCCAGTTCCTCGTCCGTCGGCACCACCGCCACCGCCACCCGCGCGTAGTTCGGCGAGATCAGCCGTGCCTCGTCGGAACGTACGGAGTTGAGGTCCGCGTCCACCGCGAGACCCAGCTCCTCCAGGCCCGTGATCGCGGCCTCCCGCACCTGCGCCGCGTTCTCGCCGACCCCGGCGGTGAACGCCACCGCGTCCACCCGGCCGAGGACCGCGTAGTACGCGCCGATGTACTTCTTCAGGCGGTGCACATAGATGTCGAAGGCCAGTGCCGCCCGCTCGTCGCCCTCGTCGATCCGGCGGCGGATCTCCCGCATGTCGTTGTCGCCGCAGAGCCCGACGAGCCCGGACTTCTTGTTGAGCAGGACGTCGATCTCGTCGGCCGACATGCCCGCCACCCGCTTCAGGTGGAAGGTGACCGCCGGGTCGATGTCCCCCGAGCGGGTCCCCATGACCAGGCCCTCCAGCGGCGTCAGGCCCATCGAGGTGTCCACGCACCGGCCGCCGCGCACCGCGGAGGCGGAGGCGCCGTTGCCCAGGTGCAGCACGATCACGTTCACCTCCGACGGCTCCTTGCCGAGCAGCCGGGCCGTCTCCCGGGAGACGTAGGCGTGCGAGGTGCCGTGGAAGCCGTACCTGCGGATGCGGTGCGCGTCGGCGGTCTCCACGTCGATCGCGTACCGCGCCGCCGACTCCGGCATCGTCGTGTGGAAGGCGGTGTCGAAGACCGCGACCTGCGGCAGGTCCGGGCGGAGCGCCGTCGCCGTACGGATGCCGGTGAGGTTCGCCGGGTTGTGCAGCGGCGCCACCGGCACCAGCCGCTCGATCTCCTCCAGCACCGCTTCGTCGATGACCGTCGGCTCCGTGAACCGCAGCCCGCCGTGCACCACCCGGTGTCCGATCGCGGCCAGCTCGGGGGAGTCCAGGCCGAGGCCGTCCGCCGTCAGCTCCCCGGCGACCGCCTCCAGGGCGGCGGCGTGGTCGGGGATCGGCCCGAGCCGCTCGCGCTTCTCGCCGCCGCCGCCCCGGAGCGGGGTGTGGGCGAGCCGCGAGGTCTCCTCGCCGATGCGCTCCACGAGACCCTGCGCCAGCCTGCCGCCGTCGCGCATGTCGAGCAGCTGGTACTTCAGCGAGGAGGAGCCGGAGTTCAGCACGAGCACCCGGGTGGGGGCGGTGGTGGCCGGGAGGGGGGCGGCGGGGACGGGGGCGGTCATGCGGGGAACTCCTCACCCTGGGCGGGGACCTGGGACTGGATCGCCGTGATGGCGACCGTGTTGACGATGTCGCTGACGAGCGCGCCGCGCGAGAGGTCGTTCACGGGCTTGCGCAGGCCCTGGAGGACCGGGCCGACGGCCACGGCACCGGCCGAACGCTGCACGGCCTTGTACGTGTTGTTGCCGGTGTTGAGGTCCGGGAAGATCAGCACGGTCGCCTGCCCCGCCACCTCCGAGTCCGGCAGCTTCGTCGCCGCCACCGAGGGCTCCACGGCGGCGTCGTACTGGATGGGCCCCTCGATCCGCAGCTCCGGCCGCGTCGCGCGGACCAGCTTGGTCGCCTCGCGCACCTTGTCGACGTCGGCGCCGGAGCCCGAGGTGCCGGTGGAGTACGAGAGCATCGCGATCCTCGGGTCCACGCCGAAGCGGGCGGCGGTGGCCGCCGACTGGACGGCGATGTCCGCGAGCTGCTCGGCGTTCGGGTCCGGGTTGACCGCGCAGTCGCCGTACACGAGGACCTTGTCGGCCAGGCACATGAAGAAGACCGAGGAGACGATCGAGGCGTCCGGCTTGGTCTTGATGATCTCGAAGGCGGGCCGGATCGTGGCCGCCGTGGAGTGCACCGAACCGGAGACCATGCCGTCCGCGAGCCCCTCCTCGACCATCAGGGTGCCGAAGTAGTTGACGTCCGCGACCACGTCGTACGCCAGCTCCACCGTGACGCCCTTGTGGGCCCGCAGCGCCGCGTACTTCGCCGCGAAACCGTCGCGCAGCACCGAGGTCTGCGGGTCGATCAGCTGGGCCCCGCCCAGCGAGATCCCCAGGTCGGCGGCCTTCTTGCGGATGGTCTCCACCTCGCCGAGGAGCGTCAGGTCGCAGACGTCACGGCGCAGCAGCACGTCCGCCGCGCGCAGCACCCGCTCCTCGGTGCCCTCCGGGAGGACCACCCGGCGCCGGTCGGTGCGGGCCTGCTCGATCAGCTCGTGCTCGAACATCATCGGGGTGACCCGGCCGCTGCGGGCCACCGAGACCCGCTTCAGCAGGTCGACCGTGTCCACGTGCCGTTCGAACAGGCCGAGCGCGGTCTCCGCCTTGCGCGGGGTGGCCGCGTTCAGCCTGCCCTCCAGGGCGAAGAGTTCACCGGCCGTGGTGAAGCTGTTGCCCGCCACGGAGATGACCGGCGTGCCGGGCGCGAGCCGGGCCGCCAGGGTCAGGATCTCCTCGCTGGGCCGCTCGTCCAGGGTGAGCAGCACCCCGGCGATCGGCGGGGTGCCCGCCGAATGGGCGGCCAGCGCCCCGACGACGAGGTCGGCCCGGTCCCCGGGGGTGACGACGAGACAGCCCGGGGTCAGCGCGTTGAGGAAGTTCGGCAGCATGGCGCCGCCGAAGACGAAGTCGAGGGCGTCCCGGGCCAGCCCCGCCTCGTCGCCGAGGACCACGGAGGCGCCGAGCGCGTGGGTGATCTGCGCGACGGTCGGCGCGGAGAGCGCGGGTTCGTCCGGCAGGACGTAACAGGGCACGGGCAGCCGGGCGGTCAGCCGCTCGGCGATCGGCTCCCGGTCCTCGGGGGCCACCCGGTTGACGACCAGCGCGAGGACGTCGCAGCCCAGGCCGTCGTACGCCCGGAAGGCGTTGCGCGCCTCGGCCCGTACGGACTCCGCCGACTGGCCCTTGCCGCCGACGACGGGGATGACGGAGGCGCCGAACTCGTTGGCGAGGCGCGCGTTGAGCGCCAGTTCGTCGGGGAGCTGGGTGGCGGCGTAGTCGGTGCCGAGGACGAGGACGACCTCGTACGCGCGGGCCACCGCGTGGAAGCGGTCGACGAGCCGGGAGACCAGCTCGTCGGTGCCCTGCTCCGCCTGGAGCGCGGAGGCCTCGTGGTAGTCCATGCCGTAGACGGTGGCCGCGTCCTGCGACAGCCGGTAGCGGGCCCGCAGCAGGTCGAAGAGCCGGTCGGGGCCGTCGTGCACCAGCGGCCGGAACACCCCGACCCGGTCCACCTGGCGGGTGAGGAGCTCCATGACTCCCAGCTCGACGACCTGGCGGCCGTCACCGCGGTCGATCCCGGTCACGTACACGCTGCGCGTCACGCCGTGGTCTCCTGTCCAGTCCTGCGGGAAACGGGGCTCGCGGAGCCCGGGGCGAGCGGGGCCTCGTGGCGCGCTCGCGGTCCGTGCGCCGGCCGTCGTCCGTGGGGCCGTCCCACCGGGCCGTCAACCGACTGTGCTCAGAAAGCCCCGATAGGGCGGCATTACCCCCTTGACAGTACCCCCACCAAGGGATAAGTCGCCCGCCGGACGAAGGGCCCCGGAACCCGGGACGAAAGGCCCCCGCACCACCGCCCCGGGGAACGCGCGGAGCGGCGGCGAGCGCGCCCCTCCTGTCCGTCGTGTGAGAATTGCGGTGGCTCATAACGGAACGCGACCGAGCAGGAGACACAGCACGATGCGTATCGGAGTTCTCACCGCAGGCGGCGACTGCCCCGGCCTCAACGCAGTGATCCGGTCGGTCGTGCACCGGGCGCTGACCGGCCACGACGACGAAGTCATCGGTTTCGAGGACGGGTTCAAGGGACTGCTCGACGGGCACTACCGGCCCCTCGACCTCAACGCCGTGAGCGGCATCCTGGCCCGGGGCGGAACCATCCTCGGCTCCGCCCGGCTGGAAAGGAACCGGCTCCGCGAGGCCGCCGAGTCCGCCCCCGACCTGGCCCGCAAGTACGGCATCGACGTCCTCATCCCCATCGGCGGCGAGGGCACCCTGACCGCCGCCCGGATGCTCGCCGACGCGGGGATGCCCGTCGTCGGCGTCCCGAAGACGATCGACAACGACATCTCGTCCACGGACCGCACCTTCGGCTTCGACACCGCCGTCGGTGTCGCCACCGAGGCCATGGACCGCCTCAAGACCACCGCCGAGTCCCACCAGCGGGTGATGGTGGTCGAGGTGATGGGCCGCCACGCGGGCTGGATCGCCCTGGAGTCCGGCATGGCCGGCGGCGCCCACGGCATCTGCCTCCCCGAGCGTCCCTTCCAGGTCGACGACCTGGTCAAGATGGTCGAGGAGCGCTTCGCGCGCGGCAAGAAGTTCGCGGTCATCTGCGTCGCCGAGGGCGCGCACCCGGCCGAGGGCTCGATGGCGTACGCGAAGGGCGAGATCGACCAGTTCGGTCACGAGCGCTTCCAGGGCATCGGCAACCAGCTCGCCGTCGAGCTGGAGCGGCGCCTCGGCAAGGAGGCCCGTCCGGTCATCCTCGGCCACGTCCAGCGCGGCGGCACGCCGACCGCGTACGACCGGGTGCTCGCCACCCGCTTCGGCTGGCACGCGGTGGAGGCGGCGCACCGGGGCGACTTCGGCAGGATGACCGCGCTGCGCGGCAGCAGCATCGAGATGGTGCCGCTGGCCGAGGCCGTGACCCGGCTCAAGACGGTCCCGGAGGACCGGATGCGCGAGGCCGAGTCCGTCTTCTAGCGGTACGGGAAGGGGCTTCCCGCAGCAAGGGAAGCGGGCCGGACCTTCGGCCCCCGGGCCGGGACCTCCGGCCCGACCTGTCCCGGATCCCGCCGGGACCCCCGCACGACCGAGTGGCCCCGACCGTCCCCCCGTGGACGGTCGGGGCCACTGTCGTGTGCCCGGCATCACCTCTGGAAATGCCGGTTTCCACTCTTGAGCCGGGGCGCCGGATCCACAAGGCTGGAGCCTGTCCCGGACATGTCCCGAACCCGTCCGGCGGAAGGGAGAGGCGCGGATGAGCCCGGGGGAGCACGTCCCCGACCCGAGGGGGGCGGGGACCCCCGCCGAGTTCCGGGCGCACCTCCAGGACCTCAAGGAGCGGTCGGGCCTGACGTACCGCGACCTCGCGGCGCGCGCGGCGGAGCACGGGGACGTCCTGCCCCGCTCGACCATGGCGAACATGCTGGCCCGCGCCACCCTGCCCCGCGAGGAACTCCTGACCGTCTTCGTCCGCGCCTGCGGACTCCCGCCGGAGGAGGCGGAGGTCTGGCGCCGGGTGCGGAACCGCCTCGCGCGCCGGGAGCCGTACGGGGCCGTGGGCACGGGCGCGGACCCCGGTGCGGGCCGGGCCGCCGACGGGGGTACGGGCGGGAGCCCGGGAGCGGCCGGGGACACGCGAACGGGCCGGGCCGCCCATGGGGACGGCGGTACGTACGGGGGGCTCGGAGCGTACGGGGAAGGGGCCGGGGACACGGGAACGGGCACCGGACCGCACCGGGAGCCCGGCGCGGACCGGGAGCGGCCGTCGGGCGCGGACACCGACCGGCCGTCGGGCGGGGGCGCCCACCGGATCTCCGGCGGGGAGACGGACGGGCCGTCCGGCGCGGCCCCGGCCGAGCGCACGTGCCCGGGGCCGGGCCCGTGCGCGGACGGGGAACCGGCGAGCGGGGTGGGCCGGGACGTCTCCGGCGCGGGCTGGGGAGTGAGCGGGGTGGTTCCGGGCACCGGGGGAGTGGGTCGTGATGTCGGCGGCCCCGGCCAGGACGTGAGCGGCGCGGGTCCGGCCACCAGTGGCGCGGGCCGTGATGTCACCGGCACCGGCACCGGCACCGGCACCGGCACCGGCACCGGCCGGGTCGTCTCCGGCGCGGGCCCGGACATGCGCGGTACGGACCCCGGCCCCGGCGGTTCGGGCCCGCACGGCACCGGCTCGGCGCCCGGCGGCCCGGACCCGGGAGCGGGCGGGGGCGGGGGCGGGGGCGGGGGCTCCGAGGGGAACGGTCTCCCCGAGACGGACGGGGTTTCCGAGACGGACGGGGTTTCCGAGACGGACAGGGCTTCCGAGGCGGACGGTTTCTCCGGGGCGGACGGGGTTTCCGAGGCGGACGATCCCCCCGTGTGGCCGCTCGCTCCGCATCCGCGGGACACCGCCCCGCCCCCGCCCCCGCGGCCCTTCCGCATACGGCGCGCCCTCGTCGCGGCGGTCGCGCTGACCGGGCTGGTGCTCGCGGGCGTCAGCCTCGTCGCCGCCCTCCGCGACGGGCCCCCCACGCCCGCCGCGCCCCGGGAACCCTCCCGTACCCCCGGCGCGTCCGTCGCCGCACCCGCCGCGGGGGAGGTGCGCATCCGGGTGGCCGGCACCGGCTTCTGCCTCGGTGAGCGGCGCGGCTCCCGTAGCGGGCAGATCCACCAACTGCCGTGCGCGGAAGCCGACATGCCCCGCTACGCGCTGGTGGCGGCGGGCGCCGGACGGTGGCGGATCGCGTCGGACCATCCGGACTTCGGGCCCGGCTGCTCCGGCATCCCCTCCGGTGGCCGGATACCCGGGGCCGCGTACGAGGACTCCGAGTGCGGCGACCCGAGCCGGGTCGAGACCTTCGCGCTCGAACCGTTCGGGACCCCCGTGCGCGGCCATCGGATCGTTCCCGTCGGCTCGGCGGCCCCCGGCAGCTGCGTCACCGTCACCGGCGACCGGGCGACGGCGGGGGCCCGACTCGCCCAGGCCCCCTGCGCGCCCGACGCGGCCGGACAGCTCTTCGCCTTCGAGGCCCCCTGAGAGCGCTCGGCGGGAGCCGCCGACCGTGGCCGTCGGCGCGGATCCCACCGGTCCGGGCGCGCGGCCCGGTCCCGGGAGCCCGCCGGACCCAGGACCGCCGACGGCTGAGAACTCGCCATCGTCACCACGCCTCCACCCCCGTGTGAACGCCGTAAGGACAGGACCGGGAGCGGGCGGCGCCCGACGGACGGAGGACGGAATCCGATGGCCTCGGGCCACCGGCCACCCCTCCGCCCCTAGGCACCCTTTTGGCCATTTACCAGGTCATGCGCATGTCAGCCATGGGGTCGGGATAGAAAGGGCCAAGCAAAGCGGCCGTACGGTGACCGGTGCATGAACCAGGGGGGTTCCGTAGGTGTTAGACGCCCGTTTCATCGAGAGCCAGGTGGAGGATTTCGCCGAGCGCGGATTCATCGTGCTGCCCGGATTCCTGCCGCCCGACCTTGTCGACCGCCTTGTCCCGGAAGTGGACAAGTGGGTGGAGACGGGATGGCGTCAGCAGTCGGTGGACGCCAGCCTGCGGCCCGGCGCCGGGCCGCCGCAGGTGGTCGAGCTGGACCTTCCGGCACACGGTGAACTCGCGGCGCACCCGCCGCTGATGGACCTGCTCGGCCGCCCCGGTCTGCTGGGGGAGTCCTTCGTCTTCCACCACCTGCACAGCGACCGGCGGCCCGCCGGAGGAGCGGGCAAGAGCTGGCACCACGACTACGAACAGGCGCCCCAGCGCGACCGCCGCCTCCCCATGATCCACGCGTTGCACTACATCCGCGGGCTCCGGCCCGAGTGGGGCGGCCTGGCCGTACTGCCGGGCTCGCACCGGGAGGTCGCCGAGAAGGACGCCCGGAGCGGTCTCGGCACGGACGTCCTGCCCGGCGAAGTGGTCGTCGACGACCTGCCCCCCGGCTCCACCGTCCTGCTCCACTCGGCGCTCTTCCACACCCGCCGCGCCGCGCCCGCACCGCGTTCGAGCACCGCCGGCCCGCGTTACATGATCGACGGCTCCTACTGCCGCACCGGGACCCTGTGGCCACCGGTCAAGCCGTACTGGCGCCAGGTGCTGGCGGTGGCACGATTACGGGGCCTGGACGCGGGACGGCCGGAGCTGTTCGCCGAACGGCACTTCAGCGAGTGGGAAAGGGACCGGAGGCACGGCGGATGAGGATTCAGGGAGCGGTCCGGTTCGACGCGGTCATGCGGCACTTCGCCCGCGAACACCCCTTCGACGCGTCCGACCGGGCCAACTCCAACGACGAGGCCGAGGGGCACATCGGCAACGCGCAGCGGGAGGCGGGCGGCCGCTGGCACCGGGTCCTGCTGGAGGGGCCGGAGGTCCGCGACATCGTGCTCCCCTGGCACCTGGGCGAGGACGGGGAGGTGGAGCTCGTCCCCAGAACCGGACTGAGCGTGGCCGAGGCGGCGGAGAGGCTCGCGGCGCTGGGCCCCTCGTACGAGCGGTCCAATCCGCTCTGCGCGCTCAAACTCACCCGGCAGGACACGGGCACGCGCCTCCCCCTCTTCCTGAGCACCCGGCCCGCGCCCGGTCCCGACTACGAGTCCCTGACGGTCCGCGAAGGACTGATCCACCTGGACGGACTGCACCGGATGCTCTCCTGGGCCAGGGCCGGGCGACTGGCGCCCGGCAACTGGTTCGAGGCGTACGTCGCCGGGCTACCCCCGACCCACGTACGGCATCGCGCTGGGCATGACCAGAACCGACTGGATGTTCACCCCGCGGGGCAGACCGGCCATCGTCCGCACCATGTCGACGACATGCCCGACGTCCATGGTCGGTTCGACCCGCCGTGACCCGTCGGCCTGCAGCACCGCGGGCTGCGGACGGTCGGGCGGAGTGACGTTGCCGATGTCGATCTGGCCGCAGGAGATGTCGTAGGGACGCCCGTCCAGGGACAGCGAACGCGTCATCCCGGCCACCGCGTGCTTGGCCGCGGTGAACGCTATGGAGTCCGGTCGGGGCACCTGGGCGGACGGCGCCCCGTTGTTGATGATCCGCCCCCCGCGCGGGGTCTGCCGCTTCATGACCCGGAAGGCGGCGCGGGAACACAGGAACGTCCCGGTGGCGATGGAGTCCATCACCCGGTGCCAGTCCTCGACGCCCACCTCGTCGGTCGGGACGTACGGCATGGTGTCGGCCGCGTTGTTGAACAGCACGTCCAGCCGTCCGAAGCGGTCCACGACCTGTCCGAACAGGTCGTCCACGGCGGAGGGATCGGTGATGTCCGCGGGAAGGGGGACCGCACGGCCACGAACACCGACGGGGGCGAGGGCCACCGTCTCCTCCAGCGGCTCCCCGCGCCGTCCGACCAGAGCCACCGTCCAGCCGTCCGCCAGAAGACCCAGTGCGCACGCACGCCCGATACCACTGCCCGCGCCAGTGACGACAACCGTTCGCTCAGCCACGCCCCACCCGTCCTTACCCTCGGGAACCCCTGCGCACGCAGGGCTCTGCGAACGTGCCCAACCACCCCCTTCACCCAAACGGGAGACCCAAGTGAATGGCCGTATACAGGCGCTGGGCGGGACCGACCGCAGCCGCGCCCTGTTCGAGCGGGCCCAGTCGTCCCTGGCCGGCGGGATCAGCTCCTCGTCCCGGCTGACCTCGACCGGCCCGCACCCCTACCCGCTCTACATGGACAGCGGGTCGGGCGCGCGGATCAGGGACGTCGACGGCAACGAGTACATCGACTACCTCATCTCCTACGGCAGCGCCGTCCTGGGACACGCCTCCCCGCTGCTCACCGAGGCGCTCACCGCCGTCCTGCACACCGGAACGATGTTCGGCACCTGCAACACCCCGGAAGTCGAACTCGCCGAACTGATCTGCGACATGGTGCCCTGCGCGGAGCTCGTCCGGTTCGCCAACTCGGGGAGCGAAGCGGTGCAGGGCGCCGTGCGCGCCGCCCGTGGATACACCGGACGGTCGAAGATCCTCAAGTTCGAGGGCCACTACCACGGCTGGTCCGACACCCTCGCCATCTCCAACCGGCCCGGTGTCGAGGAGGCGGGCCCCTACGGGACTCCGCACTCCGTACCGCACTCCCCCGGCATACCGGACGGGATCACCGGCGACGTGGTCGTCTGCCCGTGGAACGACCCCGAGGCACTCCGTACGTGTCTCGACGCCCACCGAGGGGAGATCGCGGCGGTCATCTGCGAACCCATCGTCGCCAACAACGCCTGCACCATGCCCGCGCCGGGCTTCCTGAACCGGCTGCGGGAGGAATGCACGGCACGGGACGTCGTGCTCGTCTTCGACGAGGTCTGCACCGGATTCCGCACCGGGCCCGGAGGCGCCCAGACGATGTTCGGCGTGGTGCCGGACCTGGCGGTCTTCTCCAAGGCACTGGGCGGAGGCCTGCCGATCGCCGCCTTCGCCGGACAGCGGCACGTGATGGAACCCATGGCCCGGGGACACGTCAAGCACGGAGGCACCTACAACGCCTCGCCGCTGTGCGCGACCTCCGCGCTGGTCACCCTCCGACAGCTGAACCAGCCGGAGGTCGGCAAGCGCATCGAGGAGAGCGGCCGCCGTGTCATGGAGGCGATCCGGCGGGCCGCCCACGACCGGCGCGTCCCCTGCGCGGTGCAGGGCGTCGGAGCCATGTTCCAGACCGTCTTCACCCCCGACGGCGCCCCCACCCGCCAGTACCGCGACCTGTTCGCCACCGACCAGGCGCGCTACGACGCCTTCCGCCACGGACTCCTCGAACGCGGAGTCCACACCAACGCCTACGGCATGGCCTGCTGGTTCGTCGCTGCGGCCGTCACCGAGGACGAAGTGGACGCCACCTGCGAGGCCGTGGAGGAGGCGTTCGCGGTCCTGTGACCGGGGCCAGGGGGCGGGACGTCTCCCGTCACGCCCCCGCCGCCGCCCAGAAGCGCGCGACGACGTCCTCCAGATACTCCCGGCCCTCCTCGCCGGTCGTCCCCGACGCGCCCCAGCTGCTGGTCGCCGCCATCCGGGCGTGGTACTCCGTGTGCAGCCGCTGGAGGGCCGTCTCCACGGTCCGCTTCGGCAGCGGCAGCATCTTCACCGCCGGTTTCACGTACGCCTGCCAGCGGGTGGTCACCGCGTCGCGCAGCAGCTCCGCGAGCCGCTCGTCCCCGCCGGTCGCGGTGACCAGGGCGCGCGGGCCGAGACCGAGGGCCTCGGCGAGCGCGGCGGTCTGGCGGTCGGTGCCGCGCCAGCGACCCTCGTCCTCCATCCGCTGGTACGCCGGGGCCGCCAGGCCCACCCGCCGGGCCAGTTCCTCGACGCCGAGCCCGTGCGCCATGCGGTGCTCGCGCAGGGTCGAGGCGGCGGCGATCAGTTCGGCGGGGGAGCACCACAGGACGCCCGCGAGGGCGGTCAGCTCCTGTTCGCCGGGGACGGCCCGGCCGCGTTCCCAGGCGGCGACCGTGTCGGGTCCGACGAGGAGGCCGTACTGGGCGCGCAGACCGTAGGCGACGTGGTCGTGGGTCATGCCGAGGCCCTCGCGCAGCCGTCGGGCGGCCAGGGCGTCGAAGGGAGGGGTGGGTCTGTGCACCCGCCCCACGCTAGATGCGGAGGGTGATGGCTGGATACGGTGCGTTCCGCCAACGTGCGCGGTCGTAGGAACGTGGGAACCGCTCAGTAACCCCGGGCGGGTCCTTCGAGCCAGCGGTACTGGAGTTCGGGCCGTCCGATCTGGCCGTACTGCGGGGCCCGTACCGCCCGGCCCCCGGTGACCAGGTGTTCCAGATAGCGGCGCGCGGTGATCCGGGATATCCCGACCGCCGCCCCCGCCTCGGCAGCGGTGAGCCCCGCCGGGGCGGCCCGCAGCCCCCGGGTGACGGCCTCCAGGGTGGGCGCGCTCAGTCCCTTGGGGAGGGCGGCGGGGTGCGGGGCACGGAGAGTGGCGAGGGCCCGGTCGACCTCGTCCTGCCCGGAGGCCTCGCCCGCCGACGCCCGGAACTCGGCGTACCGCGCGAGCCGGTCCCGGAGGGTCGCGAAGGCGAACGGCTTCAGGACGTACTGGACGACGCCCAGCGAGACGCCCTCCCTGACCACGGCCAGGTCGCGGGCGGAGGTGACGGCGATGACGTCGGCGGAGTGCCCGGCGGCGCGCAGCGCCCGCAGCAGCTGCAGTCCGTGGCCGTCGGGGAGGTAGAGGTCGAGCAGGATCAGATCGACGGGGGTCCGGTCGAGGAGCCGGACGGCGGCGGCGCGGGAGTGCGCGACCCCGACGACGGTGAAGCCCTCGACGCGCCCGGCGTACAGGGCGTGCGCGTCGGCGGCGACGGGGTCGTCCTCGACGACCAGCACCCGCAGGTCCACGGCGCTCATCCGGCCACCTCCGAGGGGGAACCGGGACCGTCGACGGCGGGACCGGGACCGGGGCGGCCGGGACCCGGGTGGCCGGGGTCGGCGGGGCCGGGACCGCCCGTCCCCGACCGCGGCCGTGGCACGGGCGCGGGGTGCGGAGCCGGACCCCCGGCGCGACCTCCACCGGTGCCGGTGCCGGTGCCGGTGCCGGTGGAGGTCGCGGTGCCTGTCCCGGTGTCTGTCTCCGTCCCCGTCCCCGTGTCCGTACGCGCGCCCATGTCCGTCCCCTTGCCCGTGTCCGTGGGTGCGCCCGGACCCGCACCCACCACCGTCCTTGCCCCCGTCCCCGTCCCCGTACTCCCGTTCCCGTCCGTCTCCCCGGCCGCGTCCGGGCCCGTCGGCAGGGGCAGCCGTACGGTGAACTCCGCGCCGCCCTCCTCCGCGTCCGTCACGGTCAGGGTGCCCCGGGCGCGGCCGACCGCCTGGCCGACCAGGGCCAGGCCGAGGCCCCTGCCGGGGCCCCGGGTGGACCAGCCCCGGCCCAGGACGGCGTCGCGGTCGGCCGGGCGCACCCCGGGGCCGCTGTCGCCGACCCGCAGCAGCAGTTCCCCGTCGCCGGTGCGGGCCGCGACGGTGACCGTCACCCGGGCGTGCGGGGTGCCGCCGACCGCCTCCACCGCGTTGTCGATGAGGTTGCCGAGGATGGTCACCAGGTCACGGGCGGGCAGGGCCGGGGGCAGCAGCCCGTCGTCGATGCGGCTGTCCTCGGTGAGCGTCAGTTCCACGCCCCGCTCGTGGGCCTGGGCCGCCTTGCCGAGCAGCAGCGCCGCGAGCACCGGCTCCCCGACGGCGTCGACGACCCGGTCGGTGAGCGCCTGGGCGAGTTCCAGTTCCGCCGTGGCGAACTCCACCGCCTCGGCCACCCGGCCCAGTTCGATGAGCGACACCACGGTGTGCAGCCGGTTGGCCGCCTCGTGGGCCTGGGAGCGGAGGGCCTCGGTGAAGCCCCGCTCGGAGTCCAGTTCGCCGGAGAGCGCCTGGAGTTCGGTGCGGTCCCGGAGGGTGACGACGGTGCCGCGCCGCTTGCCGCCCACCACCGGGCGGGTGTTGACGACGAGGAGCCGGTCGGCCGTCAGATGCGTCTCGTCGACGCGCGGCTCGGAGGAGAGCAGGGCGCCCGTCAGCGAGGCGGGCAGGCCGAGTCCGCTCGCCGGGCGGCCGACGGACCCCTCGTCCAGACCGAGCAGTTCGCGTGCCCCGTCGTTGATGAGGGCGATCCGTCGCTGTCCGTCCAGCATCACGAGTCCTTCGCGGACCGCGTGGAGCGCGGCTTCGTGGTAGTCGTACATCCGGCTCAGCGCGGTCGCGTTCATGCCGTGGGTGTGGCGGCGCAGCCGGGCGTTGACGACATGGGTGCCCGCGCCGCCGAGCGCGAGGGCCGCGCCCGCCATGAAGAGCAGCGCGGTGACCTGCTCCCGTATCTGCTCGCTGATCTTCTCGATGGTGATGCCCGCGCTGACCAGGGCGACGACCCGGTCTCCTGCCATGACGGGCGCCACGGTCCGCACCGAGGGGCCGAGCACGCCGAGATGGGTCTCGGAGTAGAGCCGGCCGGCCCGCGCCTCCTCGATGTGACCGAGGTAGGTGCGGCCGATCTGGTCGGGCTCGGGATGCGTCCAGCGGGTGCCCTCCGGGGACATGATGACGACGAACGCGACGCCCGCGTGGCGGCGGAGCGCCTCCGTGTACGGCTGGAGCACCGCCGACGGGTCCGCGGTGCGGGCGGCGGCGACCACGGACGGGGAGTCGGCGACGGCGGCGGCGGTCGCCGTGGCCTGCCGCCGCGCGGTCTCCTCGGCCTGCCCGCGGTCCGTGACGTACGCGAAGACCGCGCACCCCGCCACGATGACGGCCACGACCGCGACCTGCATCGCGAAGAGCTGTCCGGCCAGGCTGCGCGGGCGGGGGAGGGAGGGACACATGCGGGTAAGTGTGCACGGCGGGATTTGCTCCGGGGCGTCGCGTTCCCGAATCGTTCCCTTTCCGTACGGTCGCGCGGGATCTGCGCGCGAGGCCGGGCGGGGGTCGTACGGGACCGGAGCGGGGAGTCGGGCGGGGGTCGTACGGGACCGGAGCGGGGAGTCGGGCGGGGGTCGTACGGGACCGGCGCGGGGGGTCCGCGCGAGCCGCTGCCGGACCCTTCCGACGGTTCGGCCGTGAACGAAACGTACGCAACAGTGACCCGGGTCACATGCTGGTGGATAGTCGCCGGAGTCCACCGGGACGTGGACATCCATCAGCGCGAGGAGGACCCCGTGGCCGCACGCCGGGACCGTACCCACTATCTGTATCTGGCCGTGATCGCCGCCGTTCTGCTCGGCATCGCGGTCGGCTTCCTGGCGCCCGGTGTCGCCGTCGAGCTCAAGCCGCTGGGCACCGGCTTCGTCAATCTGATCAAGATGATGATCTCGCCGATCATCTTCTGCACGATCGTGCTGGGCGTCGGTTCGGTCCGGAAGGCGGCGAAGGTCGGCGCCGTCGGCGGGCTCGCCCTCGGCTACTTCATGGTGATGTCCACGGTCGCCCTCGCGATCGGTCTGCTCGTCGGCAACCTCCTGGAGCCCGGCTCCGGTCTCCACCTCACCAAGGAGCTGGCCGAGGCGGGCGCCAAGCAGGCCCAGGGGGCGAGCGAGTCCACCCCCGACTTCCTGCTCGGGATCATCCCCACCACGATGGTGTCCGCCTTCACCGAGGGCGAGGTCCTCCAGACCCTGCTCGTCGCGCTGCTCGCGGGCTTCGCGCTCCAGGCGATGGGGGCGGCGGGCGAGCCGGTCCTGCGCGGGATCGGGCACATCCAGCGGCTGGTCTTCCGCATCCTCGGCATGATCATGTGGGCCGCGCCGGTCGGCGCGTTCGGCGCGATCGCCGCGGTCGTCGGCGCGACCGGGATCGACGCCCTGAAGTCCCTGGCCGTCATCATGATCGGCTTCTACCTGACCTGTGCGATCTTCGTCTTCGTGGTGCTCGGCGCGCTGCTGCGGCTGGTCGCCGGGATCAACATCTGGACCCTCCTGAAGTACCTGGGCCGCGAGTTCCTGCTGATCCTCTCCACCTCCTCGTCCGAGTCGGCGCTGCCCCGGCTCATCGCGAAGATGGAGCACCTGGGCGTCTCCAAGCCGGTCGTCGGCATCACCGTCCCGACCGGCTACTCGTTCAACCTGGACGGCACCGCGATCTATCTGACGATGGCCTCGCTCTTCGTCGCCGAGGCGATGGGCGACCCCCTTTCCTTCGGTGAGCAGGTCTCCCTCCTGGTCTTCATGATCATCGCCTCGAAGGGGGCGGCGGGCGTCACCGGCGCCGGTCTCGCCACCCTCGCGGGCGGCCTCCAGTCGCACCGGCCCGAACTGGTCGACGGGGTGGGCCTGATCGTGGGCATCGACCGCTTCATGAGCGAGGCGCGCGCCCTCACCAACTTCGCGGGCAACGCCGTGGCGACGGTGCTCGTCGGCACCTGGACGAAGGAGATCGACAAGGCGCGGGTCTCCGAGGTGCTCGCCGGGCACGTCCCGTTCGACGAGAAGACCCTCGTCGACGACCACGGCCCGTCCCCGGTCCCGGACCAGCGCGCCGAGGAGGGCGAGGAGAAGGCCCGCGCGGGCGTCTGACCCGGGACACCGGACCGGTGCGACGAACGGTGAGGGGCGGCCCCGGGAAAGGGACCGCCCCTCACCGCACGGCTTCCTGTGGTCCTGCCGCGTACGGCCTCCGACGGCTCTTGCCGCGTACGGCTTCCGGTGGCTCTCGCTGCGTACGGCGTCCGGTGGCCCCACCGCGTACGCCCTCCGGCGGGTCCTCACCGCGTACGGCCCCCGGTCGGCGCCCGACCCCCGTGCGGGCGCCTCACGGGCCGTCCAGGGCCGCCACCTCCTCCCGGGTCAGCAGGAGGTCCGCCGCCGCGGCGGAGTCGCGGGCCGACTCCGGGCGGCTCGCGCCGGGGATCGGCAGGACCGTCCCCGGGCGGGTGAGCAGCCAGGCGAGGGCCACCCGCTGCGGGCTGGTCCCGCGCTCCCGGGCCACCCGGTGGAAGGCGGCGGAGCGGGGGTCCTCCTCCCGCGCGGACGTCCCGTCGAGGGAGCTGCGGGAGATGCCGCCCAGCGGGCTCCACGGCAGGTACGCGAGGCCGAGTTCCGCGCAGAGCCGCAGTTCGGCGCCGCCGGTGCGGACCTCGGGGGAGCAGCGGTTCTGCACGGAGACCAGCCGGTCGCCGAGGATCTCGCGGGCGAGCAGGATCTGCGCGGTGTCCACGTTCGAGACGCCCGCGAGCCGGACCGTGCCCGCGTCGAGGAGTTCCCTGAGCGCGCCGAGCGATTCGGCGTACGGGACGGTCGGGTCGGGTCTGTGCAGCTGGTAGAGGCCGAGGGGGGTGCGGCCGAGCCGCCGGGCCGAGGCCTCGGCCGCCCGGCGCAGGTGCGCGGGACGCCCGTCGACGCTCCAGCCGCCGTCGGGGGTACGGCCCCGGCCGCCCTTGGTGGCGACGAGGACGTCGTCGGTCCGGCCGCCGTACGAGGCGAGGGCGCGGGCCACGAGCAGTTCGCCCTCGCCGGGCGCGCCGCCCGGCGGGTGGTAGGAGTCGGCCGTGTCGAGCAGGGTCACCCCGGCGTCGAGGGCGGCGTGCACGGTGGCCAGGGCCCGTGCCTCGCCGGGCCCGCCCTCGATGGAGAGCGGCATGGTGCCGAGCCCGACGGCACCGACCCGGACGTCCCCCAGCAGGCGGTAGCGCATCAGCGGGCCTGTGCCCCGATGGTCTCGGCGACGGCCCCCGCGAGCCAGTCGGAGGAGTGGGAGAAGGAGTAACCGAGCGCGGTGGCACGGGAGTTGTCCATGCTGTACGCGCGGTCGAAGGAGAACGGCGAGACCTCGCCGACCTCCACCCGGTGGAAGACGGTCCGGCCGCCGACCTGCCTCTCTATCTCCGCGCAGAGGTCGGCGGTGGTGAGCCTGCCGTGGGAGCGGGCGTTGACCGGGCCGGTGAAGTCGCCGGTGACGGTCCAGGCGAGGAAGTCGGCGATCTCCTCGACGTACACGTAGGTCGCCGGGTGGTTGACCGCCGGGACGGTGATCGGCTCGCCCGCCCGGACCCGTCGCACGTAGTGGTCGAGGCGGCCGGTGAAGTCGTCGTCACCGCCGAGGACGTGGGCCACCCGTACCGAGGTCCAGGCGAAGGGCGGGTCCGCCGCGAAGACCGCCTCGGACTGCCGCTTGCCCTCCCCGTAGTGGGCGTCCCGGAACTCCTGGTCGTGCCAGGGCAGTTCGCTGTCCACGGTGACGGTGGACAGGTCGAGGGCGTCCTCGGGGACCGGGTCGGCGGAGTCCTCGTACTCGTACACCATCACCGTGGAGGTCATGACGTAGCGCCGGGTGCGGGCCGCGAAGACCCGCCGGGCGATCTCCGCCTGGCGCGGGGTGTAGCAGACCTGGTCCACGACGACGTCGAAGGAGCGGCCCGCGAGCGCGGTCTCCAGCGCCCGCTCGTCGTCGCGGTCGGCGATGAGGTGTTCGGTCTCCCCGGGGGTGCCGGAGGAGCCCCGGTTGAGCACGGTGATCCGGTGTCCGGAGCCCCGCAGCAGGGCGATGAGCCGCTTTCCGAAATAGCGGTTCCCGCCGATGACCAGAATGTCCATGAATACCAACTCCCTTGTCTCGCTGGACAAGTGTTACGTTGATTCTCCGCCGTCTGAAGGGGGAAACATGGGAGTCCAGGCCGCCGTACCGAAAGAACCACGGCCTTCGCGTCTTCTCGCCGACGAAACATCGGCGGCCTCCTTCGACGCCGTCGACCGGCAGATCCTGGAGGTCCTCCAGAGCGACGGCCGGATCAAACTGAGCGAGCTGGGGCGGCGGGTCAGGCTCAGCCCCGCCGCCGTCACCGAGCGCGTCCGGCGCCTCGAGGCGAGCGGCGCGGTCACCGGCTACGGCGCCCATGTCTCCCCGGCCCGGCTCGGCTACGGCATCCAGGCCTTCATCCGGGTCGATCCGCACGGCGGCTACACCCTGAGGCATCCGAGGACCCTGGAGCTGACCGCGCGGCCCGAGGTCCTGGAGGTGCACCACGTGGTGGGGGAGGACTGCTGGATCATCAAGGTCGCCGTCACCGACACCGTCCACCTGGAGGACGTGCTGGAGCAGACCTCGGCCCTCGGCCGTACGACGACCTCGATCGTCCTGTCCTCCCCGGTGGTCCGCAAGCCGCTCCTCCCGCCCCCCGCGCGGAACTGACCACCGGTACGGAACCGACCACCGGTACGGAACCGCCCACCGGTACGGAACCGACTGCCCGTACGGAACCGGCCGCCCGCGCGGAACCCGCCACCCGCGGAGACCGGCCGTCCGGACGGAACCGGCCGCTGACCGGGCCGGTGTCCCGGGCGGCGGCCGGTGTCCCGGGCGGGCGTTCCCGGGACGACGCGGGCTTGCCCTGACGTCGACGTCAAGGCATACCGTCGGGGACATGCGCATCGGAGAGCTGGCCGAGCGGGCCGGGACGACCACGCGGACCCTGCGGTACTACGAGTCCCGGGGGCTCCTGACCGCCCGGCGCACGGAGCGGGGCCACCGCACCTACGACGAGGCGGACCTGCGGCTGCTGCGGGAGATCAGGACCCTGCGGGCCTTCGGGTTCGACCTGGAGGAGACCCGGCCGTTCGTGGACTGCCTGCGCGCGGGCCATCCGGCGGGCGACTCCTGCCCGGCGTCGATCGCCGTCTACCGGCGCAAGATCGCCGAGCTGGACGGACTGGTCGGACGGCTCCTCGCGGTGCGCGCGGAGGTCGGCGCCCAGCTGCTGCGGGCCGAGGCGGAACTGCCGCACGGTCCGGAGCCCCGGTGCGAACTGATGACGGAGGAGGGCCCGGGGCGGGCCCCGGCGACGGAGGGAGAACGGCGATGACGGCATACGCGAAGGACACGGAGGGCGTGGCCGAGGTCACGGACGCGGACTTCGGGGCGGAGGTGCTGGAGTCCGGGCGGCCGGTCCTGGTGAAGTTCACCGCCGGGTGGTGCGGCCCGTGCCGGCAGCTCAAGCCGGTGCTGGGCGCGATCGCGGCGGAGGAGGCGGACCGGCTGCGGATCGTGGAGATCGACGTGGACCGCAACCCCGAGACCACCCTGCGGTACGGGGTGCTCGCCACCCCGACGATGCTGCTGTTCCGGGCGGGCGAGCCGGTGAAGTCCCTCGTCGGAGCCCGGCCGAAGCGCCGCCTCCTGGAGGAACTGGCGGACGCGCTCGGCTGACCCGGGCCGGAGCGCCCCGCCCGGAGCGCCCGCGCCCGGCGGGTCCCTCGGGCGGCGCGCTCCCCGGCGGTGTGTGTGCTTTTCGCGGTACCTACGGAAATACCCCGACCGGAATGGCGGTCGGGGTATTTTTTCGCGTATATTAATGGATTCCGTGTCCGGACACACCGAAAACACGGAGAAGTTCAATAAACACACCGTATCGCGCCGGGAGTCGAATTGTCAACCGAGGAATTTCGGAAAGAGCAGCAATTCATCACCGATCTCTACACGCGGCTCGACGTCCTGCGGGACGAGGCCGGGGCCGCCGTCGCTCGCGCCCTGCGCACCCCCGGGTCGGGGAGCAGCCAGGGCCGGTTGGAACGGGACGTGCTCGTCGCCGAGCAGTCGGGGCTCCTCGCCGCGTTCGACGCGGGCGAGAGCGGGCTCTGCTTCGGCCGTCTCGTCTTCCGGGACGGCCGTGACCACCACATCGGCCGCCTCGGCATCCGCGAGGACGACCCCGAGCGCACCCCGCTCGTGGTCGACTGGCGCGCCGAGGCCGCCCGCCCCTTCTACCTCGCCACCGGGTACGAACCGATGGGCCTGTCCCGCCGCCGCCACATCGGCACCCGGGGCCGTACCGTCACCACCCTCCACGACGAGGTCCTCGACCTCGCCGACGCCACCCGCACCGGGCACGAGAGCCGGGACGCCGACGAGGTGCTGCTCGCCGCCCTCGACGCGGCCCGCACCGGACGGATGCACGACATCGTGCAGACCATCCAGGCCGAACAGGACGCCATCATCCGCTCCCCGCACCGGGGCGTCCTCGTCGTCGAGGGCGGCCCCGGCACCGGCAAGACCGCCGTGGCGCTGCACCGGGCCGCGTACCTCCTCTACGCCCACCGGGAGCAGCTCGCCCGCCGGGCCGTCCTCATCGTCGGGCCCAACCCCGCCTTCCTCGGCTACATCGGCAACGTGCTGCCCTCCCTCGGCGAGACCGGCGTCCTCCTCGCCACCCCCGCCGAACTCTTCCCCGGCGTCCGCGCCACCGGCGCCGACACCCCCCGCGCCGCCGCCGTGAAGGGCTCCGCCGCCATGGCCGGGGCGCTCGACCGGGCCGTACGCGACCACCAGCGGGTCCCCGGGCGCGGGGCGCCCCTCGTCGTGCCGCACGAGGACGGCGACCTCGTCATCGACTGGGACATGGCTCTGGAGGCCCGCCACAAGGCCCGCGAGACGGCCCTCCCGCACAATCTGGCCCGCCCCTACTTCGTCTTCCGCGTCCTGGACGCGCTCGCCCGGCAGCTCGCCGACCGCATCGGCGCCGACCCCTACGGCGGTCCCAACTTCCTCGGCCCCGACGACATCGCGCTGCTCGCCAAGGGCATCGCCGCCAACCCCGAGGTCCACGCGGCGATCGAGGAGCTGTGGCCCGCGCTCACCCCGGAGGAGTTCCTCACCGGCTACCTGGCCGACCCCACCCATCTGCCCGCGGCGGACGCCGGGGCGATCCGGCGCGACGGCGGCCCCTGGACCCCCGCCGACGTGCCGCTGCTCGACGAGGCGGCCGAACTCCTCGGCGAGGACGACTCGGCCGCCCGCGCCGCCGAGGAGGCCGAACGGCAGAAGCGGATCCAGTACGCGCAGGGCGTCCTCGACGTCTCCTACGCCTCCCGGACCTATGAGTTCGAGGACAAGGAGGAACAGGACAAGGACGCCTCCGAGGTGCTCTCCGCGCACGACGTCATCGACGCCGAGCGGTTCGCGGAGCGGCACGAGGAGGCCGACCACCGCACCGCCGCCGAACGCGCCGCGGCCGACCGGACCTGGGCCTTCGGCCACATCATCGTCGACGAGGCCCAGGAGCTCTCCGCGATGGCCTGGCGCCTGCTGATGCGCCGCAGCCCCAGCCGCTCCATGACCCTGGTCGGCGACCCCGCCCAGACCGGCGACCCGGCGGGCGTCGGGAGCTGGGAGGGCATCCTCGCCCCCTACGTGGAGGACCGCTGGGAACTGGTGCGCCTCGGGGTCAACTACCGCACCCCCGCCGAGATCATGGCGGTCGCCGCCGAGGCGCGGCGGGCCGACGACCCCGGCTTCGAACCGCCCCGCTCGGTACGGTCGACCGGCGTCGGGCCCTGGGACCGCACGGCCGCCGACCCGGTCGCGGAGACCGCCGCCGCGGTGGCGGCCGAGCGGCGCGGCGAGGGCCGGATCGCGGTCGTCGCACCGCCGGAGCTGCTCCCCGCGCTGGCCGCCGCGGTACCGGACGCGGCGCACGGTCCGGCCCCCGACCTCACCCGGCCGGTCGTCCTGCTCGACCCCCGGCAGGCGAAGGGCCTGGAGTTCGACACGGTCCTGGTGGTGGATCCGGAGGGGATCGTCGCGGGCGCCGCGCACGGCGTCAACGACCTGTACGTGGCGCTGACCCGGGCGACCCAGCGGCTCGGGGTCATCCGTCGCTCAGCGCACAGCTGAACACCGGCTCCCCGTCCTGGTGGCCGGTGACCCGGACCGTCCCCGGTGTCCTGCCGGGCTCCGCCCCGAGCAGACAGGGGCCGCCCTGGAACTCGGCGTACCGGTGGAAGACGATCCGCAGCGCGGCGGGCAGGAAGGGGCGGGGCCAGACGGTGGCGGCGGCGGCCTGCCGGGCGGCTTCCAGGACGACCATCCCCGGTATGTGGTCGTTGGGCCGCTGGAAGAGGGTGGGGTGGCCGGTGTCGACGACGAGCGGCCACGTCCCGTCCCGGTCCCGGGGCGCCAGGAGCACGTCCTCCGTCCTGGTCCGGCCGGTACGGGCGGCCGGTGCCCGGCGGCTCTCCGGGCCGGGGCGCGCCACGCCGGGTTCGACGCGCCCGCCGCGCAGTCTGCGGTAGGCGGCGGGCCCGGCGAACCGGGCGTGGGCGGTGCCGGTCGCCACCAGCCGGGCCGTGCGCCGTACGGTCCACTCCGCCCGCATCACGGCCAGTTCGCCGCCGCGCCGGAGGAGCTCGGCGAACCTGATCTCCATGTCGGCGGCCCCGCCGGTGACGGCGAGGCCCGCCGGGTCGCAGGTGAGGGACAGTTCGCTGAGCAGGATGTGGCGGGACAGCGGCATCCCGTGGGCGGCGTGCAGCAGGGCCATCGTGGCCTGCCGCAGGGTCTCGGCGACGAGCAGCGGGTCGTGACACCGTCGGCCGCCCCGGTCCAGCGGGGTGAAGAACGGGTGGTCGTCGGGCCACAGGGCCCGGACCGCGAAGCGCGCCTCCCCGGCGAGCGGGCGCCACTCGACGGGGAAGGTGTCCTCGTGGCGCACCCGGTGGCAGAGCTGCGGCGACAGGGGCCGCTCCACGGTCTTCCGCATGGTGTCCCCGCTCATCTGGATCCGTCGACAAGATCCGATGAGTGAAGATAGCCGAACGGAGACCTTGGTGTCCGAACGGATGAACGATCAACTGGCCGAACCTCGACCACCGGACGTTCGGACGTCGTTGTCCGGGCGGGACCGAGCCGGAGACCGAGCCGGAGACCGAGCCGGAGATCGGGCCGGAGATCGGGCCGGAGGGCCGGGCCGGAGACGGGCCCACCCGGCCCCCTCCGCCAGACCCCCCTCCGCCAGACTCCCCTCCGCCAGACTCCCTTCCGCCAGACCCCCTTCCGCCAGACCCCCCTCCGCCAGACCCCCCTCCGGCCCGCCCGGCGCCGGGCCCCGTCCTTCTCAGGCCGGCCGCAGCCACACCGTCGCGAGCGGCGGCAGCGTCGTCCGGATGCTGGTGGTCCACCCGTGGTGCGGCACGGACTCCGCCTTCAGCGGGTCCCGCCCCACCACGTCGCTCCCGCCGTACCGGGCGTCGTCCGTGTTCAGCACCTCCGACCAGGCGACCACGGACTCCGGCACCCCGAGCCGGTACCCGTGCCGCACCACCGGCGAGAAGTTCGACACCGCGAGCAGCGGCAGCCCGGAGCCGTCGAAGCGCAGGAACGCGAAGACGTTGTCCTCCGCCGCGTCCCCCACCACCCACCGGAACCCCTCCGGGACGGTGTCCCGCTCCCAGAGCGCCGGGGTCGCCGCGTACACCGTGTTCAGGTCCCGGACCAGGTCCCGCACCCCCCGGTGGTCGGGCTCCGCCCCGTACGCCGGATCGAGCAGCCACCAGTCGGGGCCGTGGTCCGCCGACCACTCCGCGCCCTGCGCGAACTCCTGCCCCATGTACAGCAGTTGCTTGCCGGGGTGGGCCCACATGAAGCCCAGGTAGGCGCGGAGGTCGGCGCGCTGCTGCCACCAGTCGCCCGGCATCTTCGACACCAGGGACCGCTTGCCGTGCACCACCTCGTCGTGCGAGATCGGCAGGATGTAGTTCTCGCTGTACGCGTACACCATCGAGAAGGTCATCTCGTGGTGGTGGTACTTCCGGTGCACCGGCTCCTTCCGCACGTACTCCAGCGAGTCGTGCATCCACCCCATGTTCCACTTCATGCCGAAGCCCAGACCGCCGAAGCCGCCGGGACCCACCTGGTCCGTCGCCCGGGTCACCCCGTCCCAGGCGGTGGACTCCTCCGCGAACGTCACGATCCCCGGGCAGCGCCGGTACACGGTCGCGTTCATCTCCTGGAGGAACGCCACCGCGTCCGGGTTCTCCCGCCCGCCGTGCTCGTTCGGCAGCCACTCGCCGTACTCCCGCGAGTAGTCCAGGTAGAGCATCGACGCCACCGCGTCCACCCGCAGCCCGTCGATGTGGAACTCCTGGCACCAGTACACCGCGTTGGCCACCAGGAAGTTCCGCACCTCCTTGCGCCCGTAGTCGAACTCCAGGGTCCCCCAGTCCGGATGGTGCGAGCGGCGCGGGTCCGGGTGCTCGTACAGCGGACGCCCGTCGAACTCCGCGAGGGCCCAGTCGTCCTTCGGGAAGTGCGCCGGGACCCAGTCCATCAGGACCCCGATGCCCGCCCGGTGCAGCGCGTCCACCAGGAACCTGAAGTCGTCCGGGGTGCCCATGCGGGCCGTCGGCGCGTAGAACCCGGTGACCTGGTAGCCCCACGAACCGCCGAACGGATGCTCGGTCACCGGCATCAGCTCCACATGGGTGAAGCCCAGGTCCCGCACGTACGCGGGCAGTTGCTCCGCGAGCTGCCGGTAGTCGAGCCCCGGCCGCCAGGACGGCAGGTGCACCTCGTACACCGACAGCGGCGCCTCGTGGTGCGGGCGCGCCCCGCGCCGCGCCATCCACTCCGCGTCCTCCCAGACGTAGTGGGACGCGGTGACGATCGACGCCGTGTTCGGAGGACACTCGGTGCGGCGGGCCATCGGGTCCGCCCGTACCGTGTGCGTCCCGTCCGGCCGGGTGATGTCGTACTTGTAGAGCGCGCCCTCGCCGACCCCCGGCACGAACAGCTCCCACACCCCCGTCGAGCCCAGCGAGCGCATCGGCAGGGCCGTGCCGTCCCAGTGCGTGAAGTCACCCGTGACGCGCACCCCCCGCGCGTTCGGCGCCCACACCGCGAACCGGGTCCCGGTCACCCCGCCGTGGGCCATCACCCGGGAGCCCAGCGCCGTCCACAGCTCCTCGTGCCGCCCCTCCCCGATCAGATGCAGGTCGAGCTCGCCCAGCGAGGGCAGGAAGCGGTACGGATCGTCCGCGACCAGTTCCTCCGGCCCGTCGTACCGCACCCGCAGCTCGTACGCGGGCACCTTGCGCAGCAGCGGCAGCACCCCCGAGAAGAGCCCGTCGCCCTCGTCCGCGAGCGGGACCCGCCTGCCCTTGGTGAGGACGGTCACCTCCTTCGCCCACGGGCGGAGCACCCGGACCACCACCCCGCCCCGGACCTGGTGGGCGCCCAGCACGCCGTGCGGGTCGTGGTGCTCACCCGCGAGCAGCCGCGCCCGGTCGCCCGGGTCGAGCGGCGGCGCGGGCCGGGGCGCCGGGGGAGCGGCGGGGGACGTGGTGCTGCGGGCCGTCTTGCCTGCGGGGCGGGCGGTCACCGGGATGCCTCCTGGGATACGGGGTGGAGATGAGACGGGTGCGATGGAGGGGAGGAGAGGGGCCGAAGGGACGAGTGGGGCAGGGGATGCCCATGGGGCTCGGGGTACGGACCGGCAACGGCGTACGGCGTGCGCGGGACACTCCGCCGAACGGGGGCGGGCGTGGTTCCCGCAGGCGGGAGCCGTCCGGCGGCCCCGGACGCTGCTCCGAACGGGGCGGCCCGCCGGGCCGGTGCCGCGTCGAACGGGGTGCGGCTCCGGGCCGGGTCCGCGCAGGTCACCGGGGGGCCGCGAGGCGCTCGATCGCGGACATCGGGACCGGCAGCCAGTCCGGGCGGTGCCGGGCCTCGTACACCACCTCGTACACCGCCTTGTCCGTCTCGTAGGCGCGCAGCAGCGCGGGGTCGGCGCGCGGGTCGACGCCCGAGGCCTCCGCGTAGCCGGTGCAGAAGGCCGCCCGGCAGCGGGTCGCCCAGTCCGCCCGCCAGGGCCGGTGGGTGCGGGCCGCGTAGTCGAAGGAGCGGAGCATCCCGGCGACGTCGCGGACAGCGGGCTGCGGGCTGCGCCGCTCGTCCAGCGGCTTCGCGGGCTCGCCCTCGAAGTCGATGACGGCCCAGCCGCCGTCGGAGCCCCGCAGGGTCTGGCCCAGGTGCAGGTCCCCGTGGACGCGCTGGACCGTGCCGCCGCCGGTGCCGTCGGCCGCCGCGGCGAAGACCGCCCGCAGGGCCGGTACGTACGGCAGGAGCGCCGGGACCGCCTGCGCCGCCGTGTGCAGTCTGCGGTCCATCGCGGCGGCCAGTTGCTCGGTCTCGGCGCGCTGGAGCCGCCGGGTGGGCAGCGCGTCCGCGAGGGCGAGGTGGACCTCGGCGGTGGTCCGGCCCAGGGCCCGCGCCTCGGCGGTGAACGCGCGGCCGTCGGCGAGCGAGTCGAGGGCGAGCCGCCAGCCGTCGCGGGAGTCGCGCAGATAGGGCTGGAGGACTCCGAGGGTCGCGGCCCCGGTCTCGAACCAGGCGACCGGCGCCGGGACCCGGGCGCAGCCCGCCCCGGCGAGGGCGAGCGGGAGCTCCAGGTCGGGGTTGGCCCCCGGGCTGACCCGGCGGAAGATCTTCAGGATGTACGCGTCCCCGTACACCAGGGAGGAGTTGGACTGCTCGGCGTCGAGCATCCGGGGGGCGGGCGCGGGCGGCAGCGCGGTGGTGGCGTGGAACCGCAGGGGGCCGGTCCGGCCCGGGGTGCGCAGCCGCTCGTAGAGGAGTCCGGCGAGGCGCGGGTCGCGCAGCCCCTCGTAGACCGCGCGTCCGGCGAGCGGGCCCTGCCGGAGCCGTCCGATCAGGGCGGGGGCGAGCCGGGGCGGCAGCTGGGGCCTTACGCCCAGGAGGAGTTGGTAGCAGTCGGCGGGCGATCCGGCGGGGCGGCCCGGCTGCTCGACCCGGAGGAGCAGATGGAGGAGCCCGGGGCCCGAGCCGTCCAGGGGCAGCAGTTCGGTGGCCGCTTCCAGGTCGAATCCGGTGACCCGGCGGCCCTTGCCCGCGAACCAGCGCTGCCGGGGCAGCCATTCATGGAGCAGGGGGGTGAGGGAGGGGAGGAGGGCGTCCGGGGCCCGGGTGGTGGATGCGGTCTCCGGCATGGCATCGCGTCCTTTCCCCGGGGCGCACAGATGACTGTCATATGGGTTCAAATGCGCAGATTGTCCCGGATGGCGGCTGGGGCTGTCCGGATGTGCGGGACGTGTCGGAAGGGGAAGATCCGTACGGGTCCGGCGGGAAGGCCCGGGTAGACCCGGATGGACCCGGATCGTGTGTCTCACAGTGCCCGGAGTGGGACGGGGGAAACCGCCCCACCCGGAGGAATCCGAACAGACGGGCGGTCAGCCCCTCTTGAGACGGAACCAGTAGAAGCCGTGCCCCGCAAGGGTCAGCAGGTACGGCAGGCGGCCGATGGCCGGGAACGTCACCCCGCCGATCAGCTCCACCGGCAGGGCGCCGTCGAAGTGGCTCAGGTCCAGCTCGGTGGGCTGGGCGGAGCGCGAGAAGTTGTTCACGCAGAGGACGAGGTCGTCGCCCTCCTCGCGGAGGAAGGCCAGCACCGCGGGGTTGGACGCCGGGAGTTCGGTGTACGCGCCGGTGCCGAAGGCCCGGTTCTGCTTGCGGACCTCGATCATCCGCTTCGTCCAGTGGAGCAGCGAGGACGGCGACGCCGTGCCCGCCTCCACATTGGTCACCTGGTAGCCGTGGACCGGGTCCATGATGGCCGGAAGGTAGAGGCGCCCGGGGTCGCAGGAGGAGAAGCCCGCGTTCCGGTCGGGGGTCCACTGCATCGGGGTCCGCACCCCGTCCCGGTCGCCCAGCCAGATGTTGTCGCCCATGCCGATCTCGTCGCCGTAGTAGAGCACCGGCGAGCCCGGCAGCGAGAAGAGCAGCGCGGTGAACAGCTCCATCTGCTTGCGGTCGTTGTCGAGGAGCGGGGCGAGCCGCCGCCGGATGCCGATGTTGGCCCGCATCCTCGGGTCCTTGGCGTACTCGGCGTACATGTAGTCGCGCTCTTCGTCGGTGACCATTTCGAGGGTCAGCTCGTCGTGGTTCCGCAGGAAGATGCCCCACTGGCAGCCGGAGGGGATCTCCGGGGTCTTCGCCAGGATCTCGGAGACCGGATGGCGCGACTCGCGCCGCACGGCCATGAAGATCCTCGGCATGACCGGGAAGTGGAAGGCCATGTGGCACTCGTCGCCGCCCGAGCGGAAGTCGCCGAAGTAGTCGACGACGTCCTCCGGCCACTGGTTGGCCTCGGCGAGCAGCACCGTGTCCGGGTAGTGGTCGTCGATCTCCTTGCGCACCCGCTTGAGGAAGGCGTGGGTGGCGGGGAGGTTCTCGCAGTTGGTGCCCTCCTGCTGGTACAGGTACGGCACCGCGTCCAGCCGGAAGCCGTCGATCCCGAGGTCCAGCCAGAACTTGAGCGCCGACAGGATCTCCTCCTGCACCGCCGGGTTCTCGTAGTTGAGGTCGGGCTGGTGCGAGAAGAACCGGTGCCAGTAGTACTGCTTGCGGACCGGGTCGAAGGTCCAGTTGGACGTCTCGGTGTCGACGAAGATGATCCGGGCGTCCGGATACCGCTTGTCGTCGTCCGCCCAGACGTAGTAGTCGCCGTACGGGCCGTCCGGCTCGCTCCGCGACTCCTGGAACCACTCGTGCTGGTCGCTCGTGTGGTTCATGACGAAGTCGATGACCACGCGCATCCCGCGCTGGTGCGCCGCGTCGACGAACTCCACGAAGTCCGCCAGGTCGCCGAACTCGGGCAGCACCGAGGTGTGGTCGGCGACGTCGTAACCGCCGTCCCGCAAAGGGGACCTGAAGAACGGCGGCAGCCAGAGGCAGTCCACGCCCAGCCACTGGAGATAGTCCAGCCGGGACGTGATGCCCTTCAGATCTCCGACACCGTCCCCGTTGCTGTCCTGGAAGGAACGGACGAGGACCTCGTAGAAGACGGCCCGCTTGAACCAGTCGGGATCGCGGTCCTTGGCGGGGGTGTCCTCGAAGGTGTCGGGGACGGGCTCGTTGACAGTCATGATGTGGGTGACCCTCCGGTCTGCGGGGACGGTCGCAGGACGAGGACGTGCGCGGGCGTGACGCCCGGTTGCAGGCGCACGTAGCTGGCCCTGCCCCAGTGATAGGTCTCGCCGGTGAGCTCGTCGCGCACCGGCACGGTCTCGTGCCAGTCGAGGCCGAGCACCGGCATGTCCAACGAGAGCGTCGCCTCCTGGGTGTGGTGAGGGTCGAGGTTGACGACCACCAGAACGATGTTTGAACCCGAACGCTTGCTGTACGCGATCACCCGCGGGTTGTCCGTGTCATGGAACGACAGGTTCCGCAGCCTGCGCAGCGCCGGGTGCCGACGTCTGATCCGGTTGAGAGCCGTGATGAGCGGGGTGATCGTCGCCCCCGCCCGCTCCGCCGACTCCCAGTCGCGTGGCCTCAGTTGGTACTTCTCCGAGTCCAGGTACTCCTCGCTGCCGTCCCGCAGCGCGGTGTTCTCGCACAGCTCGTACCCGGCGTACATGCCCCACGAGGGCGAGAGCGTCGCCGCGAGCACCGCCCGTGCCTCGAACGCGGGCCGCCCGGCCCCCCGGAGACCGGCCGGCAGGATGTCCGGGGTGTTCACGAAGAAGTTCGGCCGCATCAGCGCCGCCGTCTCCCCGGACAGCTCCGTCAGGTACTCCGTCAGCTCCTCCTTGGTGTCGCGCCAGGTGAAGTAGGTGTACGACTGCTGGAAGCCGATCGCGCCGAGCGCCCTCATCATCGCGGGCCGGGTGAACGCCTCCGCCAGGAAGATCACGTCCGGATCGGCCCCGTTCACCTCGCCGATGACCCGCTCCCAGAACACCACCGGCTTCGTGTGCGGATTGTCCACCCGGAAGATCCGGATGCCCCGGTCCATCCAGAACCGCAGCACCCGCACGGTCTCCGCGACGATCCCGTCCATGTCCCTGTCGAACGCGATCGGATAGATGTCCTGGTACTTCTTCGGCGGGTTCTCCGCGTACGCGATCGAACCGTCCGGCCGGTGGTGGAACCACTCCGGATGCTTCTCCACCCACGGGTGGTCCGGCGAGCACTGGAGCGCGAAGTCCAGCGCGATCTCCAGCCGCAGCTCCCGCGCCCGCGCCACGAAGGCGTCGAAGTCCTCGAAGGTCCCCAGGTCCGGGTGGAGGGCGTCGTGCCCGCCCTCCGGCGAACCGATCGCCCACGGCACCCCCACGTCGTGCGGCGCCGCCGAGAGGGAGTTGTTCGGGCCCTTGCGGTGGGTCTCGCCGATCGGGTGCACCGGCGGCAGGTACACCACGTCGAAGCCCATCGCGGCCACCGCCGGAAGCCGCTCCGCCGCCGTGCGGAAGTTCCCCGGCACCGTACGGCCCCGGACCTCGCGCACCCCCTCCGAGCGCGGGAAGAACTCGTACCAGGAACCGAACAGCGCCCGCTCGCGCTCGACCCGGATCGGCAACGCCGGTGAGCAGGACAGCAGTTCGCGCAGCGGATGCCGGTCGAGGACCTCGGTCACCCGGGGGGCGAGGGCCGCCGCGAGCCGGGCCGCCGCGGGCCGGGACGGGTCCCGCAGCGCGTCCGCCGCCGCCAGCACCGCCTCCCGTCCGCCGCCCTTCTTCGGGACGCCCTTCGCGGCCCGCTCGTGCAGCTCGGCGCCCTCGGCGAGGACCAGCTCGGAGTCGATCCCGGCCGGGATCTTGATCCCCGCCGTGTGCCGCCAGGTCGCCACCGGATCGCTCCAGGCCTCGACCGTGTACGTCCAGAGGCCCTCGGCGTCCGGGGTGACCTCAGCCCCCCACCGGTCGGTGCCCTCGGCCAGCTCGCGCATCGGCGTCCAGGGGCCGGGGCGGCCCGAGGGGCCGCGCAGCACGACATTGGCGGCGACCGCGTCGTGGCCCTCGCGGAAGACGGTCGCCGTCACCTCGAAGGTCTCTCCGGCCACCGCCTTCGCGGGTCGTCGGCCACAGTCGACCAGGGGGCGTACGTCCAGTACGGGAATGCGTCCCATGAGCGGATTCACAGCATCACCTGACGGTTTACGGGGGTGCGGGTGGTGGTGCGCTCTTTCTAGCTCCGTATACGGCCGCCGGGTCGAGGGCATGGCCGCTCCCGTCCGCGTTCACTCGGACGGCTTGTTCAGAGGGATGAACGGAGATCACGGGGAGAGGGATGAGGGGTTCGCAGAGGAGCCTTCCCCCGGAACGCGCAAGGGCAATCCGGGAGCTTTGTTAACTACGGGTACGTAGCCGGGACGACAAGGGCGCGACCCGGACAAAGAATCCGCCCCTCCCGCGAGGGGGAAGGAGCCGCCCCCGAAGGAGGGGCGGGAGGGCCGGACGGAGACGTCGTCCCCGTGAGCCGGGCGGGGAAGTCACCCCCGGACGACGGGCGGACGAGCCGTCCCCGCGAGCCGTCCCCACCCGCCGTCCCCGCGAGCCGGGCGTATACGGCCGGTCCGAACGGCCGGACGGGCGGGGCCGGGCGGGCGGGCGGCCGGACGGACAGGGGCGGACGGGTGGGGACGGCCGGGTGGAGACGGCCGGGTGGAGACGGGCCGTGCCGAGGAGACCTGCGCGGGAGCCCCGCGCGCGAGCCCCGCGCGAGCCGTCCGCAGGGTCCCGGCAGGGGAGGCGGCCCCGTCCTCACCGGGCCCCGCGCTCACCGGGCCCCGTCCTCACCGGCGCGGCGACGCGTCCGGCCCGTCCGGCCCGTCCGCGTCCCGACGACCACACCCGCCAGGCCGACAGGCCCCGCTCCTCCACGGGCGCGGGTCCGAGTCCCGGGCCCGCGCCGACACCCCGTCGTCGTCCGCCGCCGACGGCGGGGGACCGGCGCCGCTCGCCGTACGGCGGCGGATCCCGGCCACCCCCGCCGCCGCCCCCCGGCAGGGCGGCCGGACCGGACCCCGCTCGAAGACGGCCGGATCCGGCTCCTCGTACCGCACCTCACGGCCGAGCCCCGCCCGAAGGCCGCCGCGGGGCGTCCGCCCGGCCGCGCCCGCTCCCCGCCGACGCCGGAAGCCCGCCCCTCGACGCCCTCCCGGCCCCGCCGCGCGCCCCCGCCGCACGCCCCCCGCCGTCCGCCCCCACCGCCCGCCGACGGCGGCCCGGCACGGAACCGCGGACGCACAGCGTGGTGCGCCCGCTCCGCTCCGTGGTCGCCTGCGAAGGTGGAACCGTGAAGGCAATCCGTCGATTCACCGTGCGTCCCGT
This sequence comes from Streptomyces sp. NPDC087215, assembly GCF_044744885.1. Taxonomy (NCBI): domain Bacteria; kingdom Bacillati; phylum Actinomycetota; class Actinomycetes; order Kitasatosporales; family Streptomycetaceae; genus Streptomyces; species Streptomyces sp. NPDC087215. Next base: position 143,912 of record NZ_JBIUZD010000005.1, on the reverse strand, counting down.
CCTCCCCGACACCCTCCGACCCCTCACGGACCTCGCGCACAACCTGCGCTGGTCCTGGCACGAACCCACCCGCTCCCTCTTCGACTCCCTCGCCCCCGACGGCGTCCCGGGAGCCGACCCCGTCCGGATCCTCGGGGCCCTCGAAGCCCCCCGGCTCGCCGCCCTCGCCGCCGACCGGGACTTCCTGGCCCGGCTGCGGACCGCCGCCGACGACCTCGCCTCCTATCTGGAAGACCCCCGCTGGTACCAGCGCAGGACCGGGGAGGGGCCCGCCTCCGTCGCCTACTTCTCGCCCGAGTTCGGCGTCGCCGCCGCCCTGCCCCAGTACTCCGGCGGCCTCGGCATCCTCGCGGGCGACCACCTCAAGGCCGCCAGCGACCTCGGCGTCCCGCTGATCGGCGTCGGACTGCTCTACCGCCACGGCTACTTCCGCCAGTCCCTCGGCCGCGACGGCTGGCAGCAGGAGCACTACCCGGTCCTCGACCCCGGCGAACTGCCCGTCACCCTGCTCCGCGAGACCGACGGCGCCCCCGCCAGGACCACCCTCGCCCTGCCCGGCGGACGCAGCCTGCACGCCCACCTCTGGATCGCCCGGGTCGGCCGCGTCCCGCTCCTCATGCTCGACTCCGACGTCGAGGAGAACGCCCCCGGCGAACGCGGCGTCACCGACCGGCTGTACGGCGGCGGCAGCGAACACCGGCTGCTCCAGGAGATGCTCCTCGGCATCGGCGGGGTCCGCGCCGTCCGGACGTACTGCCGCCTCACCGGCACCCCCGCCCCCGAGGTCTTCCACACCAACGAGGGCCACGCGGGCTTCCTCGGACTCGAACGCATCCGTGAACTCCAGGGCGAGGGGCTCGACTTCGACGCCGCCCTGGAGACCGTCCGGGCCGGAACCGTCTTCACCACCCACACCCCCGTCCCGGCGGGCATCGACCGCTTCGACCGCCCCCTCGTCGCCCGCCACCTCGGCGAGGACGGCGCGCTGCCCGGCGTCGACACCGCCCGGGTCCTCGCCCTCGGCGACGAGACCCCCCTCGGCGGCGACCCCGGCGTCTTCAACATGGCCGCCATGGGCCTGCGCCTCGCCCAGCGCGCCAACGGCGTCTCCACCCTCCACGGCGCCGTCAGCCGGGACATGTTCGCCGGACTCTGGCCCGGCTTCGACACCGACGAGGTGCCGATCACCTCCGTCACCAACGGCGTCCACGCCCCCACCTGGGTCGCCCCCGAGGTCGGCCGCCTCGGCCCCGACCCCACCGACCACGCCCTGTGGGAACTCCGCCGCACCCTGCGCGAACGGCTCGTCACCGACGTACGGGAACGGCTGCGGGCCTCCTGGCGGCAGCGCGGCGCCGCCGCCGCCGAACTCGGCTGGACCGAGTCCGTCCTCGACCCCGGCGTCCTCACCATCGGCTTCGCCCGCCGCGTCCCCTCGTACAAACGGCTCACCCTGATGCTCCGCGACCCCGACCGGCTGCGGGCACTGCTCCTGCACCCCGAGCGGCCCGTGCAACTCGTCGTCGCGGGCAAGGCGCACCCCGCCGACGACGGCGGGAAACGGCTCGTGCGGGAACTCGTCCGCTTCTCCGACGACCCCCGGGTACGGCACCGGATCGTCTTCCTGCCCGACTACGGCATGGCGATGGCCCGGGGCCTCTACCCCGGCTGCGACGTCTGGCTGAACAACCCGCTGCGCCCGCTGGAGGCCTGCGGCACCAGCGGCATGAAGGCCGCCCTCAACGGCTGCCTCAACCTGTCCGTCCTGGACGGCTGGTGGGACGAGTGGTTCGAGCCGGACTTCGGCTGGGCCATCCCCACCGCCGACGGCGCCGCCGCCGACGACGAGGAGCGCCGCGACGACCTGGAGGCCGCCGCGCTCTACGAGCTGATCGAGCGCCGGGTCGCCCCCCGCTTCTACGACCGGGGCCCCGACGGCGTCCCGGCCGGCTGGACGGCGATGGTCCGCCGCACCCTCACGGACCTCGGCCCGAAGGTGCTCGCCGACCGGATGGTCACCGAGTACGTCGAGCGGCTCTACGCGCCCGCCGCCGCCGCCCGCCGGGCGCTCACCCCGGACCGGGCGCGGGACCTCGCGGCCTGGAAGGCGCGGGTCAGGGCGGGCTGGCCCGGGGTGGGCGTCGACCACGTCGAGGTCGGCGACGGGCTCGACGACGAGCCGACGGACGCGGAGCTGGGCGCCACCCCGGTCGTCCGGGTCCGGGTGCGCCTCGGCGACCTCGGCCCGGACGACGTCGAGGTGCAGGCCGTCACCGGCCGCGTCGACGCCGACGACACCCTCACCGAGCCCCGTACGGTCCCGCTGAAACCGGCGGGCGGCCCGGACCTGGACGGCGGCCGGCCGTACGCGGGCACCCTGGAACTGGACCGCACCGGCACCTTCGGCTGCACGGTCCGCGTCCGCCCGTCCCACCCCCTCCTCGCCCACCCCGCCGAACTGGGCCTCACGGCCCTCCCGGAGGAGACCCCGGTCGAGGGGGCGGGGGTGCTGCTGCGGTAGCGGTCCGCGCGGCCGGATCGGGACGCCCCGGTGCGGTGCGCCCCGGACCGGGGCGCTTCCGTGCCGGGCTCCCTTCACGGCGCCTCCTCCTGCAACTCGGCCCAGACCTGTTTGCCCCAGCCGTACAGTTCAGTGCCCCACCGCTCCGTCAGGGCGTCGACCAGGAGCAGACCCCGCCCGCGAAGCCGGTCGCCGCCGGACTCCGTCCTGAGCGTCGGGACGGTCGTGGAACGGTCGACGACCCCCAGCCGAACCCGGTTCGCGCGGGGCCTGGCGACGATCACGCGGATCGACGGGAGCCGGCCGTGGTCGACCGCGTTGGCGACCAGCTCCGTGATCACCAGGGCGGCGTCCTCGCTCAGTGACTCCAGGCCCCACGGGGGCAGCACCGTACGGACCAGTCCGCGGGCGATCGCCGCACTCCGTGGCCTCGTGTCAGTGAACGGCCGTCCGGGGCATGGGAGGAGGAAGACTTCCGTGGGTGTGGGTCCGGCCCGACCGGAAAACTCACCGGGATCCGGGCCGGGGGCGGGTCCCGGTCACTACCGTGGGCATATGGAGGGGAACAAGCGCCTCGACGGCGCCATGAGGGAACGCGGCTTCAAGCAGTACGAGTTGGCCGATGCCGTGAACACCCGCCTGATCGGCCGTGGCCACGAGGGCACGGTCGGCGACCGGACGGTCCGCAACTGGCTGACCGGAAGGACCCGGTGGCCGCACCCCCGTCAGAGGGAGGCTCTGGAGGCGGTGTTCGGCCGAACCGCTGACGCGCTGGGCTTCCGTCCGCCAGGGAGAAGGAGCCCCACGAAGCCCTCGGAGGGCCCTGTGGACCGCAGGAATTTCCTCACCGGCGCAGGTGGCACGACGGTCACGGTCGTCGCCCCGTTCCTGGGCGCTCCTCGGCAGGTCGGCACCTCCGACGTCATCCGGCTCCGCGACGGCCTGGACGCCCTCATTGCCCTCGACGACAAGAAGGGCGGCCACGAGGGGCTGGAGCGGGCCGCGCTCGCGGGAGCCGCAGAGGCACTGGAGAAGCAGAGGCTCGGGGCCACACAGCGCGTCCGTCAGCGGCTCTTCTCCGTGGCCGCCGACTACACCGCCACCGCGGCCTGGAGCGCGCTGGACGCGCAGAGAGGGGACCGGGCCCACGCTCTTCTGGGCAGAGCCCTGTACCTGGCCGGAATGGGCCGGGACTCCGTCGCGGAGCTTCAGGTCTGGAACCTGTACGCGATGCCAGCCAATCAGCGTGGAGAGCACTCGGACGCCGTGGACTCCGCCATGGCGGCCCAGGCCACGACCGTCACGAAGCGGGATCCGCTCTTCGCCTCGCTGGCCCACGCCCGCACAGCCGTCGGCCACTCGGGCCGCGACCGACAGGCTGCCCTCCGCTCTCTGGGGCACGCGCGGGAAGCCCTGAGCAAGGCGGTCCCGGCAGCTCCCCGGCCGAGCTGGACGGCCTTCTACGGTCCGGCTGAGCTGACGGCCCTGACCGCCGTCGTCCACAACAGGATCGGGAACTTCGCCGCTGCGGAAGCCGCCTCCCACCGGGCTCTGTCCTCGATTCCCCGGCAGTTCCGCCGGAACCGCGCCATGGCCACGGCGCAGCTCGCGCTGGCTCAGGTGCGCCAGGGCGATGTCGACCAGGCGTGTGCCAGCGCCTCGACCGCCTTCGAGCTGATGGAGGGGCACTCGATCCCCGGCCGTATGCGGTCGCGTCTCGGAGACTTCTACAGAGACCTGATCACTCTTGCGCCGGGGGCGACAGCCGTGCGGGAGTGGGGAGACCGCTACCGATCCGAATGGAGCAGAGCGTGAAGGCCGACGAACTCGATCTCCGACGGTACGCCCACAGCGATCTGCCCCGTATCCGGCAGACGCTCATCGACATCCACGCCGATGCCTACGCGGACGCGATGGACGACGAGTTCAACCAACGCTTCCCGTGGTTCGTCGATCACTGGGGCAGCGCCCCGGCCTTCTCCTGCGTGATCGCGTACGAGGGCGGCGAAGCGGTGGGTTTCGCGTACGGAGCCCCGGCCGCCAGGCACCGCGAGTGGTGGCGTGAGCATCTCGCTCCGGCTCCGGAGCGGGACCGTACGTTCTCCTTCTCCGAACTGGCGGTCAGGACGAAGCGCCGGGGGGCCGGAATCGCGGAGCGGCTCGCCCACGCGCTGCTGGGCAGCCGGGACGAAGACCTCGCCGTTCTCCTGGTCGACACCGCGCATCCCCGGGTCCAGGCTCTCTACGAGTCCTGGGGCTTCCGCAAAGTGGGTGAGCGGCGGCCCTTCCCCGACTCCCCGGTCTGCGCCGTCATGCTGGTCGAGCTGCCCCCGGAAGCCGGTGCCGGGCTCCGGTGACCTCGGCGACGTACCCGCCCCGGGGATCCGGGCGGCGGGGTCAGGGGAGTTCGGCCTTGGCGGCGAGGTGGCCGTCGACGAAGCACAGGCGGTACACCGGGATCGCGGCGAGCATCGTGGCCCGGTAGTACCGGCACTCGTGCATCCCGGGGGGCTCCGGCGGGACGCCCTGCGGCGGCTTGTCCAGCGGATGCTCGGGCAGGTCGTCGGAGACCTCGGCGAGCTGCGCCGGGGACATCCCGATCCGCATCCGCGCGTAGTCCTCCGGCTCCAGATAGGACTGGGACTGCGTCCACAGGGCGACCCCCGCCATCAGCAGGCCGAGGGCGGCGAGCAGGGCCAGCGGGATCCACACCGCCCGCACCAGGCCCTTGCGGACCTCGCGGCGGGCCCGGTCCAGCTCCCGCGCCGAGGTCGGCGCGGCGGGCAGCGGTGCGGGAGGGCGCCGGGGCAGTACGGCCTCAAGGAGGAAACCGCCGTCCTCGGTGGCCCGGTGGGCGAGCCTGCCGCCCGCCAGCCGCACCCGCTCGTCGAGGCCGACCAGGCCCGTACCGCCGGACGCCTTCCGACCGCCGGGGCCGCCGCCGTCCGGTCCCGGGCCGGGGCCGCTGACCACCCGGACCCGGACGTTCGCCGGGTCCTGGGTCACGGAGACCGCGACGGGCGCGCCCGGCGCGTGCTTGGCCGCGTTGGTCAGTCCCTCCTGCACCACCCGGTGCAGGGCGAGGCCGGACATCCCCGGCAGGGTGGGCACGGGGGTGGCGTCGACGGTGACGGCGAGCCCGGAGGCGCGGGCGCGGGCGGCCAGTTCCTCGACGGTCTCGCCGGGCGGGCTGGTGGTGGGGGCGGTGGGGTCCTCCTCGCGGAGCACTCCGATGATGTCCCGCAGCCGGGCCGTGGCGTCCGCCGCCGCCCGCCGCAGTTCGCCCGCCGCCCGCTGCTGGTCGGGCCCCAGCTCGGGGGAGACCTCCAGGGCGCCCGCGCGGATCGCGATCAGGGCCAGGTCGTGGCCGAGGGAGTCGTGCATGTCACCGGCGATCCGGGACCGCTCGCGCAGCCGCTCGCGGTCGGCGACGGCCGCCTGTTCCCGTTCCATCCGGTCCGCGAGCTCCCAGCCGCTGCGGACCAGCCGGTCGTACTGGCGGACGTACCGGCCGATCAGCCAGGGTGCGACGACGGCGAGCGCCAGGGCCAGCAGCAGGGTGAACCACTGGCCGAGGGAGGTGTGGGTGAGCCGGGTGAGGAGCAGTCCGACGGCCGCCACCGCGCCGAACAGCCACAGCGCGGCCCGGGTGTGCTCCTGCCGCCGTCCGGCGAGGTAGCCGAAGGCGATCAGGGCCAGGCTGTACGAGGGGGTGAACAGCTCCAGGGAGGCCGGGAGGCTGGCCGCGACGACGACGGTGAGCGCGAGCAGCGGCCACCGGCGGCTCACCGCGACACAGCCGCCGAGGACGGCCACGCCGACGGCGACGAGCGTCCAGCTCCCGCCGTCGTTCGGGTCCGACTTCAGCAGGACCGGTACGCAGAGCAGCAGCCACAGGAGCAGGTCGAAGAGGTGCTCCCGGAGGCGTTCGGGCCGGTCCTCAGGCATCGGGCACCAGTCCGGCCTCGTGGGCGAGGACCGCGAGCTGGACCCGGTTGCGCAGGCCGAGCCGTCCGAGGACGGCGCTGACATGGGCCTTGACGGTGCCTTCGACGACGTACAGGCGCTCGGCGATCTCCTGGTTGGACAGTCCGGCGCCGAGCAGGGCGACGACCTCCCGCTCCCGGCCGGTGAGCGGTTCGAGGCGGGCCCGTGCCCGCGCGGCCCGGGTGAACCGTTCGCCGCCGAGGGTGTCGATGACCCGGCGGGCGACGCTGGGGGAGAGGGCGGCGCCGCCCCCGGCCACGGCGCGGACCCCGGCGATGAGCTCGCGCGGGTCGCCGGACTTGAGCAGGAAGCCGCTGACGCCGCAGCCGAGGGCGCGGGCGACGAAGGCGTCCTCGGAGAAGGTGGTGAGCATGACGACGGCGGTCTCCGGCACGATCCGGCGGATCTCCTCGGCGGCGTCGAGTCCGTCGAGCCGGGGCATCCGGATGTCGAGGAGGGCGACGTCGGGCCGGTGCTCGCGGGCCAGTTCGACGGCCTCGTGGCCGTCCCCCGCCTCGGCGACCACCTCGATCCCGGGGTCGGTGGCGAGGATGGCCCGGACACCGGCCCTGATCATCGTCTCGTCGTCGGCAAGCAGCACCTTGATCATGCGGCAACCCTACGCAGACGGGCGGACGCCCCGGGGGATCGAGCCCCCGGGGCGTCCGTCAGGTGGTCTCAGGCGTGCTTCCCGGGCTTACGGGAAGGTCAGCTTGAAGCCGTTGATGTAGCCGGTGTCCGCGGACGCCTTGTCCTGGGCGCGGAGCTTCCAGACGCCGTTGGCGACCTCGGAGGAGGCGTCGACGGTGAAGGTCTCCTGGATGTTGTCGGCGCTGCCGCCGGTCCGGTTGGCCAGGTTGTAGACCGTGCCGTCGGGGGCGATCAGGTCGACGATCAGGTCACCGCGCCAGGTGTGGACGACGTCCACGCCGACGGCGAGGTTGGTGGGGGCGTTGCCCGTGACGCCGGAGACGGTCAGGGAGGAGGTCACCGCGGCGCCGTTGTCCGGGATGGACACGTCGGCGGCGTTCTCGAAGACCTTGCCGGTGGGCGGGTTGCCGCCGGGGCGCGGACCGACGTTGATCCCGGCCCAGGCGTTCTCGACGGCCGTGACCTCGGGGCTGCCGGCGCCGTACAGCTCGGTGGCCACCGCGACGGTGCCCGTGCGGGCTCCGGCGTAGTTGGTCGAGGAGCCGAACTTGGTGGTGAGCGCCTTGAACCAGATCAGCGAGGCCTTGTCCCGGCCGATGCCCGTGACGGGCAGGCCGTCGGAGGTCGGCGAGTTGTAGGTGACGCCGTTGATGGTCTTGGTGCCGCTGCCCTCGGAGAGCAGGTAGTAGAAGTGGTTCGCCGGGCCCGAGGAGTAGTGGACGTCGATCGAGCCGATGCCGGAGTACCACGCGTCCTTGGACGCGCCGTCCTTGCTCGGCTTGTCCATGTAGCGCAGCGGGGTGCCGTTGCTGTTGATGTCGATCTTCTCGCCGACGAGGTAGTCGCCCTGGTCCTGCGCGTTGTTGGCGTAGAACTCGACGGCCGCGGCGAAGATGTCGGAGGTGGCCTCGTTGAGGCCGCCGGACTCGCCGCTGTAGGTCAGGTTGGCGGTGGCGGCGGTGACGCCGTGGGTCATCTCGTGGGCGGCCACGTCGATGGACGTGAGCGGCTTGGCGTTGCCCGCGCCGTCGCCGTACGTCATGCAGAAGCAGCTGTCCTGCCAGAACGCGTTGATGTACGCGTTGCCGTAGTGGACCCGGGAGTACGCGCCGACGCCGTCACCGCGGATGCCGGTGCGGCCCTGCACGTTCTTGTAGTAGTCCCAGGTGAGCGCGGCACCGAAGTGCGCGTCGGCGCCCGCGGTCTCCTTGTTGGCGGGGAGACCGTTGCCCCAGGTGTCGGTGGTGTTGGTGAAGAGCGTCCCGGTGCCGGACGAACCACCGTTGAGGTTGTACGTCTTGTGGTTGCCGCGACCGGTGTCGGTCAGCGAGTACGAGGGCGCGGTGCCGAGGGTGACGGTGCCGCTGTACTGCGTGTTGCCGGTGCCGTTCTCGACGCCCTGCCACTCGAAGAGCTTGGCGCCGGTCTTGGCGTCGGTCACCACGTGCAGCTCGTTCGGGGTGCCGTCCGGCTGGAAGCCGCCGACGACGGTCTCGTACGCGAGGACGGGGGTGCCCTGGGCGGCCCAGACGACCTTGCGCGGGGCGGTGGCGGCGGCCTTGTCGGCGCCGTCCGCCTTGGCGAGGCCGACGGCCTGCTTCTCGGCGGCGGCCGGGGCGACCGTGGCCGTGGTGGCGATGTTCTTGAGCTCCGCGCGGGAGGACTTGGTGACACCGGTGGTGGCGCCGGCCTTGGACTCGGCGACGATCAGGTCACCGCCGAGGACGGGCAGTCCCGCGTAGGTCCGCTCGTAGCGGGTGTGGGTGGTGCCGTCCCTGTCCTGGACGACGTCCCGGACGACCAGCTTCTCCTGGGCGCCGAGGCCGATCTCCTTGGCCTTGGCGGCCTTGTCCGCGTCCGCCGCCTTGATGAGCGCGGTGCGCTGGGCGGGGGAGAGGTCGGCGGGGAGCTTGCCGGGATCGGCCTGGCCGCCCTGCTGGGCCTTGGGCGCGATGCCCAGGGGGGTGTCCGCCGCGGTGGCGGCGCCCGTCTGGAAGCCCATGGAGAGCATGGCGGCGGCGGCGATCAGGGCGCCGGTCGCGGTGGCGCGACGGCTGGGCGTGGATCTCACGCAGACTCCTTCTTGCGAGGGGGGTACCGGCGGACTGGGTTGCGCCCGTCCGGGCGGAGCAAGCAGAGCTGTGGAGCACGTTCCTGTGACGCGGAACCCGTTCGGGTGAAGCTGCGAACGGTGGTACGAGGTGAGCCGGGGGAGAGAGTGTCAGGAATGACGGGGACCTGTCATGGCCGCGTCGGCAACTTGACCGGAAATCGTTCGCTGCCCGTACGGCCGTGTTCATTAACCGGACGTTTCGTCGATCATGGACGCGCCGCCGTCGGGCGTTGGCAGGTGCTGGTGCGTGAGGCCTGTCCGCAGAGCGAGACGGGGGCATCGGCCGCCCCTCGGGGGACCCGCTCCCGGGCGGGTCCGACCCGATGGGTTCACGTCGCCCGCTGGCCGGTTCTTTTCGTCCGGCCCGGCGTCGGGGATGCCCGAATACCGCCCGCGCCGATCCGGCCGGGGGCGGTCCTCCCCGGCCATCGGGCGCCGGGGGCGTGAAGCGCCGTACGGACGGGGTCCCGGCTCCGTCCGTACGGTTCCGGGCTCCGTCCGCCCCGCGTCCGGGCCTCGTCCGTACGGGTCCGGGCTCCGGTCCGGCGCGGGACGGGCGGGTCCGTGGGCGGCCGGGCGCCCGCGCTGCGGGGCCCGGCCCTTCGGCCCGGCAAAGGACGGACCGGGATCTGGCAAAGGACAGACCCCATTCTGGCAAAGAGCGAACCCGGGAGCCAGCCCCTCCGTCGGCCAACCCCGGCGGGAGGGCGGCCTGGAGGGTGACCGGGGGGGCGGGTGGGGGTCGGGCGGGGCGGTGGTCCTGGTGGTGCCGGGCGGTCTCGGTGGTGCGGGTGATGCCTGGTAGTGCCTGTGGTGCGGGTGATGGCCGGTGGTGCCGGTGGTGCCTGGCGGTGCCGGTGGTGCACGCGGGGCCCGGTCCTGTTGGGCCGACCTGCCGGTCGTACGGGGCCGGTCCCGTCCCGCTCCAGCCCGCCGGGCCCACCCGCCCCGCTCAGCCCGTACCGCTCAGCCCACCAGGCTCTCCCGCCACGCCCGGTGCAGACCCGCGTATCGGCCCTCGCCGGAGACCAGCTCCGAGGGGGCGCCGTCCTCCACGATCCGGCCGTCCTCCATCACCAGGACCCGGTCCGCGACCTCGACCGTCGACAGGCGGTGGGCGATCACCACCGCCGTCCGGCCCGCCAGGACCGTGTCCATCGCCCGCTGCACCGCCCGTTCGCCCGGCACGTCCAGGGAACTCGTCGCCTCGTCCAGGATCAGCACCGCCGGGTCGGCCAGCAGCGCCCGCGCGAAGGCCACCAACTGCCGCTGGCCCGCCGAGATCCGCCCGCCCCGCTTCCGTACGTCCGTGTCGTAGCCGTCCGGCAGGCCCACGATGAACTCGTGCGCCCCGATCGCCCGCGCCGCCTCCTCGATCTCCGCGCGCGTCGCCTCCGGGCGCCCGATCGCGATGTTCTCCGCGACCGTCCCCGAGAACAGGAACGCCTCCTGCGTCACCATCACCACGCCCCGGCGCAGTTCCGGCACCGTGAGGTCGCGGAGGTCCACGCCGTCGAGCCGCACCGCCCCGTCCGTCGGGTCGTAGAAACGGGCCAGGAGCTTGGCGAGCGTCGACTTGCCCGCGCCCGTCGCCCCCACCACCGCGACCGTCTGGCCCGCCGGGACCGTCAGATCGAAGCGGGGCAGCACCTCACCGCCCGTGCGGTACGCGAACCGCACCCCGTCGAAGACCACCTCGCGGCCCGGGGTGCCGGTGCGCACCGGCAGTTCCCGGGGCTCCGCCGCCTCCGGCACCCCCGGCGCCTGCGCGAGCAGACCCGCGATCTTCGTGAGGGACGCGGCGGCCGACTCGTAGGAGTTGAGGAACATGCCGAGCCGGTCGATCGGGTCGTACAGGCGCCGCATGTACAGCACCGCCGCGGCGAGCACGCCCAGTTCCAGCGAGCCCGACGCCACCCGGTGGGCACCCCACAGACACATGCCCGCGACGGCCGTGTTGGCGACCAGCCGGGAACCGACGACGTACCGGGCCATCTCCAGGAGCGCGTCGCCGTTGCTGCGCTCGTGCCGGTGGTTGAGCGCCGCGAACTCCGCGTCGTTCAACCGCTCCCGGCGGAACGCCCGTACCGGACGGATGCCGTTCATCGTCTCCGCGAACTTCACGATCACGCCCGCTATCGCCGTCGAACGCTCGCCGTACACCGCGCCCGCCCGCCGCTGGTACAGCCGCACCAGCAGGTACAGCGGTACGAACGAGGCCACCGCCACCGCCCCGATGCCCAGGTCCAGCCAGAGCAGCACCAGGGAGATCGACACGAACGACAGGACCACGCCGATCAGTTCCTGAAGACCCTCCGCCAGCAGCTCCCGCAGCGATTCCACGTCCGTGGTCGAACGGGAGATCAACCGGCCCGAGGTGTACCGCTCGTGGAAGTCGACGCTCAGGACCTGGGCGTGCCGGAAGATCCGGCCCCGCAGGTCGAGCAGCACGTCCTGGTTGATCCGGGCCGCCCCGCGCATGAAGACGTACTGGAGGAGACCGGACAGCGCCGCGCACAGCAGGTAGCCCAGACCCACCGCGACCACCGGCCCGTGGTCACCGGCCCGGAACGCCGGAACGCCCCGGTCGATGGCGTACGCCACGAGGAGCGGCCCCGCCTGCACGGCCGCCTCCTTGACCAGCAGTACCAGCGAGGCGAGCACGACCCGGACCCGGTGCGCGGCCAGCAGGGAGCGCAGCAGCGCGCCCGTCGCCCCGGGCGGCGCGGGCAGGTCGTCCCGGTCGAAGGGGTCCCCGGGCGCGTCCCCTCCGGGGGCGGTGGGGTCGACGGGACCGGTGTTGTCGGTGTTGTTGGTGGGGTCCGCCGGGTCCCGGCGCCCGGTCAGTGCGGTGTCCGTCATCGGTTCCCGGCCTCTCCGGCGCCGCTCTCGCGGGCTTCGTTCTCGCGGGCTTCGTTCTCCGGGGCCCGGCTCTCGGGGCCTTCGCCTTCCAGGGCCCGGGTTTCGGGGGCCTCGCTCCCCGGGACCTGGTTCTCGGAGCCTTCGCCTTCCGAAGCGGCCCGGCTCTCGCGGGCGCCCCTCGGGGCGGCGGTCCGGCTCCCGCCGCCTCCGCTCTCCCCGGCAGGGTTCTCCCCAGCAGGGCCGCCCCCGATCAGGCTCTCCCCGCTCACACCTTCCCCGCTCACACGCTCCCCGGTCGCGCCTTCCCCGGTCCTGCTCTCCCCGGTCCTGCTCTCCCCGGTCCTGCTCTCCCCGGACATCAGCCAGGCGTACTCCTCGCTGCTCCGCAGCAGTTCCTGATGGGTGCCCACGGCCGCTATCCGGCCTCCGGACAGCAGGGCCACCCGGTCGGCCAGCATCACCGTCGAAGGGCGGTGCGCCACCACGAGTGCCGTCGTCTCGCGCAGCACCTCGCGCAGGGCCGCCTCCACCCGTGCCTCGGTGTGCACGTCGAGCGCGGACAGCGGGTCGTCCAGGACCAGGAACCGGGGCCTGCCGACGACCGCGCGGGCCAGCGCGAGCCGCTGCCGCTGCCCGCCGGACAGGCTCAGACCCTGCTCGCCGACCTGCGTCCCGGCGCCGCCGGGCAGCCGGTCGACGAAACCGTCGGCCTGCGCGACGCCCAGGGCGCGGCGCAGCTCGGGCTCGCCCGCCGAGGCGTCGGCGCCCATCAGGACGTTCTCGCCGACGCTCGCCGAGAACAGCGTGGGCTCCTCGAAGGCCACCGACACCAGGGACCGCAGCCGCTCCCGTTCCATCAGGGCGATGTCCTCGCCGTCGAACAGGATGCGCCCGCCGGAGGCCTCGTGGAGCCTGGGGACGAGGGCGGTCAGCGTGGTCTTGCCGGAGCCGGTGCCGCCGACCAGGGCGAGGGTCTCGCCGGGGCGGATGTGCAGGTCGACGCCGTCCAGTACGGGCGGGGAGCCCGCCGGGGCGTCCGGGTAGCGGAACGACACCCCCTCGAACCGCACCCCGCCGGGCCCGTCGGCCGAGAGGCCCCCGGCGGCGGGGGCGTCCGGCTCCACCTCGGCGTCCATCACCTCGAAGTAACGTTCCGTCGCGGTCGCCGCCTCCTGGCTCATCGCGAGCAGGAAGCCGATCGACTCCACCGGCCAGCGCAGCGCCAGGGCCGTGGACAGGAACGCGACGAGCGTCCCCGCCGACAGGTCCCCGTCCGCCACCTGTACGGTGCCGAGGACGAGCGCCGCACCGATCGCCAGCTCCGGTACGAAGGTGATGACGGCCCAGATCATGGCGAGCAGCCGGGCCTTGACGAGTTCCGTGCCGCGCAGCAGTCCGGACAGCTCGCGGAAGGCGCGGGCCTGACTGCGGTGGCGGCCGAAGCCCTTGACGATCCGGATGCCGAGGACGCTCTCCTCGACGACCGTCGTCAGATCGCCCACCTGGTCCTGGGCGCGCCGCGCGACCACCCCGTACCGGCTCTCGAAGGCCGAGCAGACCAGCACCAGCGGGAGGACCGGGGTCAGCAGCACCAGGCCGAGCGACCAGTCCTGGGCGAGCAGCAGGACGTAACCCGCGAGGATCGTCACGCCGTTGACCAGGAGGAACGTCAGCGGGAACGCGAGGAACAGGCGGACCAGCATCAGATCGGTCGTGCCGCGCGAGAGGAGCTGGCCGGACGGCCACCGGTCGTGGAAGGCGATCGGCAGCCGCTGGAGCCTGCCGTACAGATCGGCCCGCATGTGCGCCTCGACGGAGGCGAGCGGGCGGGCGACCAGCCAGCGGCGGAGGCCGAACAGTACGGCCTCGGTGATGCCGAGCAGCAGCAGGTAGAGCGCGCCGAGCCACACCCCGCCCGGGTCGCCGTCCTGGACGGGCCCGTCCACCAGCCACTTCAGGACGAGCGGGATGACGAGCGACAGACAGGAGGCCACGACCGCGACGAACGCGGCCGTGAACAACCGCGCCCGCACGGGCCGCACGTACGGCCAGAGCCGCAGCAGCCCGCGCACGGAGGACCTCCCGCCGGGCGCGGACCCGTCCCCGGGCCGCGCGGACCCGTCCCCGGGACCGGACTTCGGACCGGGACCGGGCGCGGGACCTGGCGCGGAGGCGGACGGGGGCTCGGGGGCGGGGGGTTCTGGGGCGACAGGATTCTCGGACATCAGGCCCGACCTTACGGTTCACCCCTGACACGTCTCATCAGGATTTCCGTCACACGGCCCCCGGCCCCCGGTCGGCTGACCGGCACCGGCACCGGCCCGGGTCAGCGGATGACGGCCGAGAAGGAGTCCAGCTGGATCCAGCGGACGACGTTCGTCGACGGCGGCTCGCCCTTCGCCGTCGCCGTGCCGCGGGCCATGAGGACACCGTCGGTGTCCACGTCGACGCGGATCGCGTTGATGCCCTCGTGGTTGTTCCGCGCGGCTGTCCCGCGGGTCGGCTTGGGCGGGCGGGTACCGAGCGGCAGGGTACCGAGCGGGGTGTCCTCGGTGAATTCGCAGAGTGCCACGCCGCGCAGCTGGAGGAACTCCGTGCCGGCGAGCCGGATGATCCGGGCCTGGGGCGGGGAGCCGTTCTCGGCGGTGATGTCCGTTGCCAGGGCGATGTTCGTCCAGCCGACGACGGTCTGGCAGCCGGTGAGGGGATCGGCGGCAGCGGCAACGGCCGGGGTGGCGGTGGCGAGCGGTACGCCGACGGCGGCGACGGGGGTGGCGAGCGCCGCGGCGAGCAGGGAACGACGGCTGGTCGTGGTCATGGGGTGATCCTCCGGATCGGTGAGTGCGGGGAAGCTGCCGGGCGGCGTGGTGGGGATCGGGGAACGTCAGCGCCAGACGGCGGACACGTTGTCGAGGTCGACCCAGGTGATCGTGTTGTCGGCGGTCGCGCCGACCACCCACAGTTCGCCGTGGATGTCGGCTTCCACACGGCAGATCGCGCGCCCCTTGTTGTTGCTGCGGGGCGCGTTGTGCCGGAGTGTCACCGTCGGGCGCAACCGGTGCGGCAGCGTGGCGATCCGGAGGTCCTTGGTCAGCCCGGGGGAGGCGGAGACACCGCCCCGGAGCTGGAGGTAGGTGGTGCCCGCGAGGGCGACGAGCCGCCCGCGCGGACGCTCGGCCCCGGGACGGACGCCTTCGGCGAGGGTCAGGTCCTCCCAGTCGGCCAGGACCCGGACACCGTCGACGGGGGGCTCGGTGGGGTACCAGCAGATGGTGACGTCGCGTGCGCCGCCGTCGGGCGGGACCGTGTTGCTGAACCCGAACAGCAGTCGGGCCTGCCCGGTCGCGGGGTCGATCTCGGCGGCGAGACCCTCCGGTTCGCGGCGCTTCAGACCGGGGGCGCTGGTGACGACCACGGGCTCGGGGTCGATCGGGGCGCCCGTCGTCCAGGAGAACCTCCTGAGCAGGGTGTGGCCCGGGAACGTGCCGTTCGCCTCGGTGTACTTGGCCCACTGGTACACGTACAGGACATCACCCATGGTCTGGAAGCCCTGGAAGCTGAGGTTCCTTTCCAGCTCGGGCTTCGGCGGCAGGCTGGGGGCGACGGTCGCCGTCGGCTGGGTCCTGGTGATGCTGACGGGGGCGCCGATCGGGGTCCACGTGCCGACGGCGGCCTTGGCCGCCCCGTAGCGGGTGAAGTACCGCGTGGTGCCCCGGACATGCATGAGGGTGACCGTGGCGGCCGGGGTCGTCGGGTCGTACGACGGGCCGGTGGCGAGGCTGCCGCCGGGCGGTGTGAACTTCGGCAGCGCGCTGTCGTCGGCCTTGAGCACTCCGCCCTTGGAGTACTTGAAGCGCGTGACGGCCGTGCCGTACGCGACGGCGTCCTTCGGGTCCTCCGGCGTCGTGACGCGCAGCGGGCCGCACTCGGTCCACAGGTAGGTGTCGGTGCCGACGGGCTCGGCACCGAGGGCCAGGCCGTGGCCGAAGCCGACGAGCTGCATCGAGTCGAGCCAGCCACCGGTCTGCCGGTTGAAGCGGTTGAGGATCAGGTTCCCGGAAGTCCGCTCAGCGGTCTCCTGGGACTCCAGTTGCAGGACGAAGACGTACTCGTTCTTCGTGTCGGTGGCGATGGCCTGCGGTGCCGGGTTCTGCGCGAGGTCGGCCGTATGGATCAGTCGGCCGGTCGGGCCGGTCGTATCGATGCCGTTCGCATCCGTCGTCATCTTTCTCTCCCCCTCGAATCCTGCGCGGATCACAGTGCGGTGGATCATCACATGAGGGAACGCGCAGGTCGTGGGCAGGGTGAGCCGGGCCGGGGACGGGACCCTCGTCCGATGCCGGTCCGCACGCGGGGTGAGGGGACGGCCGTCTGGCGGGGTCGGACTCGGTGGTCTCGCCGAAGTAGGCGCCGAATCAGGCGGCGAGGAAGGGCCATTGGCCGGGGCATGGCGACGCGCCCGACCCGGGGTGACGTGCGGGGGCTGTCGGGAGGCGACCGACTTCGGGAGACGACTTCTCTTCCACCGCTGACCGCTGACCGCTGCGGCTACGGCGTCTGCCAGTGGTCGGCCCACGCCCTGGCCGCCGCCACGGTGTGGTCCAGGCCGGTCGTCCCGTACGTCTGCCATGCCTCCCAGGACCGGGCCTCGGCCTCGGTGAGGATCACCACGGCCTCCCGGGGTGCCTCGGCGAACGCGGGGACGCGGGCGCACCAGCGGGCGGCCTGCTCGACGGTCTGCTCGCCGTCCAGGACGAGCCGGAACCCCCACAGGGCCGCGTCGGTCCAGGCGGGTCCGCGCATCGCCCACGCCCAGTCGATCATCCGTACGCGGCCGTCGCGCTGGGTCATGAAGTTGGAGGCGGCCGGGTCGGAGTGCACGAGCCGGTCGCCCGTCAGGAGCGGCTCGTCGGCGGGGGCGCAGTACTCGCCCCACCGCTCCCACGCCGTGCGCCGTACCGGCTCCGGCGCGGGGAGCAGGCTCAGCTCGTGCAGGACGGCGGCGACCGATGCGAGGTGGTCGCCGTCGTCGCCGAAGTACGTCCAGGCCGACGCCTGGAGGCCCTCGAAGCAGAGCAGGAGCCAGCCGCCCGCCTCCTGCCGCCACAGCACCTTCGGGGCGCTGGGGGGCAGGAAGGGGTTGACGGCGGCCTCGGTCTCCAGTTCGCCGATCCGCTCGTGGTCCAGCGGCAGGCCCTTGACGAACACCATTCCGTCGCCTGAGGACGGCCAGAACCAGGAGGCGAGCGCGGAGGCGGTGCCGTTCTCCACCTCGACCCGTGGACTGTCTTCCCCGATCCGGTTGGCGACGGCCCGCCGGGTGGCCTCGGGAAGTTCCTCGAACGGAACCCGGTCGACGCGTGCGTTCATGTTCCCGGCCTGGGCTTCCCGGGGTCGTTCGGTGGGAAGGGAGGATTCTTATCCGGCCGTGTGGGCGGGTCGGTCGACGGGCGGCCCGGCGGGGGCTTCGTCGACTGCCGGGGCGCGGGCTTGCGCGCGAGGACCGCCACGCGGGTCAGACCGTGCCGTCGGCGATGGCGGTGACGAACGTGGTGAACGCGACGGGCCGGAGCCACAGCGCCAGGCCACCGAGGTCCTTCGAGTCCCGGACGCCGACGGTGGCGTGGGCCATACGGGCGTCGGCGACCTCCACGCACTGCCCTTCGTTGCCGCCGCTGTAGGAGGACTTGAACCAGGTCAGCGGCTTCTCGGGGTGCGTCATGCCGGGTTCTCCTGTCGTACGACCAGCGGAACGAACCATGGTGGAGTACGGACCGCCCTGCCAGGTAGAGGGCGGTTCCGGCCACCCGGCGGCCCCGGGGCGCCGCTACTTCACGATGACGTCGGAGGTGCACTTCGCGTTGGAGCGGGGCGGGTTCTGGTGGGCGATGGCGTCCTTCCAGTGCGCACGGACGGTGTCGAGCGCGGCGCCGTCGGCGGCCGTCGACAGCCATGCGTCCGGGGTTGCCTCAGGCTCTCCGTAGACCGCGATGACGTACCGGTGGCCGGGCTGGAGCGCGGCCTTGTAGTCGGCGGCCGACACGAGGGTGCCGTTCGGAGCGATGTCGACGTTCTCGGTGACGTCCACGGATGAGGGCAGCGTGCCCTTCAGGTTCTCGTCGACCCGGACCCGGGAGAGCGCTTCGTGGTAGTCGGGGTGGGTGGTGACCTCGATGGTCTTCTCCACGGTGACGACGGCGATGGCTCCAGCGAGGCCGGCGCGGTCGCGGTCGTTGTCCATGACCGGCACGCACGAGGCGGACACGGTGACGGTGTCGTCGTCGAGCATCCCGTACGCGGCGGCCGAGCCCGAGAGCACGACGGCCCCGGCGAGGGACAGCAAGAGGGTGCGGTTCATCATCCCCACAACTTCGAGTAGTTGGCCTTGTCGACCGGGGTCGGGACGTTCTTGGGGCTGAAACCCTGGCGCATGACCGTGTCGACGGTGTCGGCCCTGTGGCACAGGCCGAGGGCGTGGCCCAGCTCGTGGACGACGATGTTCTGCCGGAACTTCGGCTCGGCGCCGTAGACGGTGTCCAGGAAGTGCGTGTTCAGGTAGATGTAGTCGGTGGCGGCGACGCCGCCACGGTGTTCGTAGTAGCCGCCGTGGCCGTCGGTCTTGCTGGTGTAGTCGCGGAACTCCAGGTCGTTGACCGTGGTCGCCGAGTCCGGCGCGATGTCGATCTTCCGGAGCTTGTTCCACTCGGAGATCGCGTACTTCCGGAGGGCGTCGTACCTGGACGCCTCGGTGAACCGGATCTCCAGGTCGTCGACGGCTGAGTGCCCCCGGGTCTCGGACTTTCCGGGTACGCACGCGGCGGCGCCAGGCGCCGCCGCCGCTGTGGCGTACGGAGCGTTCGCCGTGGCGAGCGCGAGCACGGTGGCGGCGGTGAGTACGGAGACCTGCGGAAAGGCCATGGGCGTCCCCCTGAGGGCGCGGACGGGACGCCGACGATAGCGACCGGCAGCCGCCCGTACGCCCTGCGGATCGTGGCGTCACCCGTACGGGGGCTCTCGGAGACAACTTGTCTTCCGGGACTACCGCAGGGCGAGGGGGCTTGCGACGGGGGCCCGGTGCGCGGCGGGCCAGGGTTCTTTCACGGTCCGCTGTCGGCCCGGCCGTACACGAGGCCCCGCCTCCCCCTCGCTCGGCGCGGGGGAAACGAGGCCTCTGTCGTGCGTGGGTGTCAGATGGTGTCGTTGGCGACGGAGGTGACGAACGTCGACCAGGCGCCACCGGAGGTGACGAAGGCCGGGCCGTTGTCCTGCTTGGAGTCCCGGGTGCCGACCGCACCATGCTCGGCGAGGTGGGCGACCTCGACGCAGTTGTTGCCGCTGCCGCCGCTGAAGGAGGACTTGAACCAGGCTCCAGCAGGGGCAAGGTCCAGGGAGGTGGGGGCCATGTTTCAGATCTCTCGGGATAGTTGTTTCAGGAAGTTCGGCGTCTCCCCGACGGGAAGAGCGCCATCCCGCAGGGCTTCAAACCTGCGGGAAAACTGCCAGACGTCGGCCTGCTTGTCCGTGATGTTCGACCCGCCGTCAATCATGTCCATCTGGGCCACGGGCGGCAGGGGGTCGGGAAACTGCATGAGGGTGAAGTCGTAGGCACAACGGTAGGTCGGGGCCTTCGACGGCAGTATCTGGATGCTGACGTGGTCGAGCCTGTTCAGTCGAATGATTTCTTCGTACTGCTCCCGCATCACATCCGCGCTGCCCACGACGTTGCGCAGGGCGGCTTCGGCAAGGATCACCCGCAGTACCAGCGGTTCCTCGCGGGTGAGGACCTGCTTGCGCTGGACACGGACCTCCGCGCCACGCTCGACGGTCTCCGTGTTCGTCTCGGCGACTGGCTTTTCCAACTCGATGAGAGCACGTGCGTATGCCTCGGTCTGGAGCAGTCCGAAGATGAGCGTCGGGTGCCAGCACCGGAGTGACACGGCGCCGTCTTCCAGTCCGACGTAGAAGGCCATGCCCGACGGCATGGTGCGCCAGAAGCCGGACCACCAGCCGCGCCGGAGGCTGCCCTTGTGGATGTCCAGCAGGAAGTTGACGTCCGCTTCCTCGGTGACACCGAGCCGACCCAGCACCGCCACCAGGTCGGAGTTCTTCCGCAGGGCGCCGGTCGCGTTCTCCGCCCGGCGGTACTGCGATCCGGAGATGTCCAGACCGTCAACCACCTGGTCGACGGTCAACCCTTGTTGCTTACGCAGGGCCGCCAGCTCGATGCCGAGCCGCATTCGTCGGACCGTCGGTCCAGTAGGTGCCGCCACTTTCCGTTCCCCTCGTGCAGTTGCAGCAGTTTTGGGCCCGGGTCCGGTGGAGCCTGCGGAGAGTCCACCGGTTTTGGGTGAGAGCCCTGAGTGTTTCACCTTGAGTCTCCCCTGCAAAGCCTAGGCCACGGCTATTGGCATATGCCGTTCTATATGGAATTTCCATACGGAGGTTGCGGGCCAACTGTTCCATGGAGCAAGGTGGTTGTGGAAGGCAACGTGACGAGCATCAGCTCCCGACGGGCTGGCATGGGCGTGCGCTCGTGCCCTGGTTGTCGATCATGAATCGCTCGTATTGCCTTCCGTCTGGACCTTTGCGTCCAGGCGCTTCCACCCAGGAGAACGGGCCGCCCGGCGTGCCGAGACACATCGCCGGTGGTCCTGCTGCCGCCCCAGGACTGTCACGGGTTTCTGGGGTGGCACCCCCCCTCATCCCCGCCGAGTTGAGTCGAGGCGTCATGAGTCAGAGCACCACCATTCAGGTCTCCGCCGAGGAGCTGTTACGCCTCCAGCGGCGACGCAAGCAGTGCAACCAGGCTGTGTTGGCGGACGCCCCGGCCCGCCGCCGTCGCCTCGCCCTGTACGTACGGACGATGCCCGGCGTCGACCCGGAGTCGTGGTTCGAGCCGCTGCGCCTGGAGGCCGCCCGCCAGGGGTGGAAAGTCGGGCACGAGATCCACGACGACTGCGGGCCGCTCGCGCCGCAGCAGTCCCCGGGCTGGCTCCGCGCCCGGAAACTCCAGCACGAGGGCTACGTCGACGGGGTTCTGATCCCGGACAGGTCCCACATCAGCCAGGACCCTGCCGAGTACGAGACCGAGCTGCGATTCGCGTGCGAACGCCTGTGCGTCACGGCTCTGCTGAGACCCGAGGCCGGCCACGCCGAGACGGGTTCTCCCTGTTCGCCGGATCGATGAGATGGACGCGTACGGGGAAGCCCCGTCGCGGCTGGAGCCGGACGCAGGCCCTCGCGCAGGTGCTCCTCGTTGTCTCCGTGTGGGCGCTCGTCGTCGCCCTGCTGATGCACGCCAACTGAGCCGTGAGGACCCGTCCCCCTGATGACGGCATTCCCCTGCCCCGCCGTGAACCGCTGGATACGTGGAACGCGCGGCCGACCGGCTTCCCGAGCGGTCCGAGTCCGACGCGTCGGGAACACTCGACGACCGGTCCTCGGCCGCCAGTCTCCGGCGCGTCCATGACGCCATCGAGGGATCCCGGACGCGCCGGTCACCTGGACCGGCCTGACGATCCGCCCCCGGCCCGGTACCGAGTCAGATGCCTGCGACGGGGCTCCGCCCCGTGAACACCGCGACCGCCCGCCATTCCCCTGACGCACAGGAGCGGGCGTCGACGCGGCCCGTCCCCGGTACGTCCTTCCTGATCGGAAGAGTCAGTGCCGAGGCCCCTATCTCCCGCCCCATCCCCCTGAGTTGAGCCGAGGCCGATTATGGCGTCACGTCAGATCGCTGACACTCGTGAACGGAAACCCGTGGTCCTGCCGGGCCGTGTCTCCAGCGTCCGACCGTCCTTCAAGCACGTCACGTTTGCCCGACGTCCGGATCCGGAGTCCGGGCAGATGTCCAGGACGGACGCCCTCCAGCCGGGAAGGGCTCGCCGGATCCTGCGGGCCACCCTTCGGCACTGGCAGTGCGCCCACGTGACGGACACGGCGGAGCTGCTGCTCACCGAACTGGTGACGAACGCGTTGCAGCACGGCGACGGCCCGAGCGTCGCCGTCCGCATCCACCTCCGTACCAGGTACCTCGGGGTCGCCGTCACCGACGGCTCGGCCGCCGTCCCGGTGCCACGCCGTCCGGGGCCCGACGCCGAGAACGGCCGTGGCCTCTTCCTCGTCGACGCCCTGTCCACCTCCTGGGGCGTCAGTCCGGACGGCGGCACGACCTGGTTCGTCCTCTCTCTGACCGAAGGGGCCACGACGTGACCTCCGCCTCCGACGTGGCAAGCGTCCGGCGCGAGGCCGTGATGCGGCTGCCCGCCGACCCCTCCGCCCTGAACGCCACCATCCGGGCCCGTACGCGGCTCACCCTCCTGGGCTGGTGCGGCAACCAGGTCTCCGCCGTGAACGTGCTGTACGTCCTGGTCCGCAACGCGCTGCGGCACGGCGTCGTCCCCGGAGACCCGGACCACGCGAAGCGCGGGATCACGGTCCGGCTGCGCGTCACCGAGACCCACCTGCTCCACATCGACGTCACCGACCCGACCCCGGAGTTCCCCGGCTTCGACAGGGCCGCCGCAGGAGAGTACGGGCGCGGACTGTGGGGCGCGAAGCGGCTCGGCGCCGTCGTCACCTGGTCCCGCGACCCCGAGCACGGGGGCAAGACGGTCCGCGCCACGATGCGACCGGGACCGGTGGACCCGTGAGCACGCGGACCACCGACCGGCTCGTCAGCCACACCGACGGGCCTGCCGGACCCGGCTGCTCCGTACGGCCCGGCGACCGTGCGACACACTCCTCCGCCAGCCGGAAGACGGTGCTTTCACGCCAGCCCGTCAGTAAGACGGTTCCGCCCGCACCCTCCGCCCCGGGCCGACATGCTGGGGCGGCACCACGAAGGAGCACCCGATGACCGTTCTGGCCGAACACCCCACCACCTCCCTGAAGTTCCTCTCGCTGGAACTCACCTCCCGCTGCCAGCTCACCTGTCCCGGACAGTGCTACGCCGAAGCGGGCCCGGCCCAGGGCCACGGCGACATGACCGCGCGGGACTGGCACCGGATCATCGACGAGGCCGTCGTCCTCGGGACCCGGACCGTCCAGTTCATCGGCGGCGAGCCCACCCTCCACCCGGACTTCACCGAACTCGTCGAGCACGCGCTGCGCGTCGGCCTGGCCGTCCGGATCCACTCCAACCTCTACAGGGTCCGCGCCGAGCACTGGCCGCTCTTCGAGCACCCGCGGGTGAGCGTGGCGACCACCTACCACAGCGACACCGCCGCCGAGCATGACGCGATCACCGGCCGGAACGGGTCCCACGCGGCGACACGCGCCTCCATCGTCGAGGCCGGACGCCGGGGCGTGAAGACGCGGGTCGCCATCGTCGACCACGGGAACGGCCAGAGAGTCGAGCAGGCTCGCGCCGAGATGGAGCGGCTCGGAGTGGTGGCCACCGTCGACAGGGTCCGCGCGGTCGGGCGTGCCGCAGGCGGCCTCCTGCCGTCCCCCTCGTCGCTGTGCGGGCGGTGCGGCGACGGGAAGGCGGCCGTCCTGCCCGACGGTCAGGTGTCCGTCTGCGAGCTCGGGCGCTTCCTGACCGGGGGCAACGTCCGGGGCGGGCGGAGGACACTCGCGTCGGTGCTGTCCGGCCCGGCGTGGGCGCAGGCCAGGGCGAGTGTGCCGCTCCGGGACTCGGCCGACCCGTGCGGGCCGGACTGCGGGCCGTCGGACGACAGTTCGTCCGGGGGCGGCTCCTGCGGGCCGATGGGCTGACGGCCACCGACAACGAGGAGTGATCATGGACTGGAAGGACCACGCGCGCCGTCTGGCCGCAGAGGTCGCGCGGCCGGACTGCCCGTGGGGGCAGGCCGTCGCCGTCACGCCCCGGCACACGTTCGTGCCCCGCTGGTACGAGAGGGACCAGGAGGCCGGAGGCCGGGTGGTTCGCGACGGCGCGGCCGACCCCGACGCGTGGCTCGCCGCCGCGTACGGCGACACCACGCTGGTGACGCGGGTCGGGGCCCTGCACGCCGACGACGCCGAACCCGGCACCGTCGTCACCTCCGGAGCGTCGACGTCGTCCTCGACGCTGCCGACGCTGGTCCTCGACATGTACAAGCACGCGGAGCTCGTCGACGGCTCCCGCACGCTGGTGACGACCGGTACCGGCTACGGCACCGCCCTGGCCTGCCACCGCCTCGGCTCCGGCCTGGTGACGAGCGTCGACATCGACCCCCGCCTCGTCGCCTCCGCCACCGATCGGCTCGCCTCCATCGGGCACCGTCCCGAGACCGCCGTCTGCGACCTCACCCGGGGGCCGCTCCCCGGCGAGTACGACCGGATCGTGTCCACCGTGTCCGTGCCGACGATCCCGGCCGCCTGGCTCCGGGCCCTGCGTCCCGGCGGCCGGCTGGTCACCACGATCACCGGCACCGGCCTGATCCTCTACGCCGACAAGACCCCCGACGGCGGCGCCCTGGGGCGGACCTCCTACGAGTCGGCCTCCTTCATGGCCCCCCGCCACGGCGACGACTACGAGGAGACGGTCCCGGCCTCCGTCTGGGCAGAGGCGAAGAACGGCGACGGCGAGGTGAGCGCGAGCCGCCACCTGCTCGTGTTCGTACCGGAGACCTGGAGCATCCGCTCCATGCTCCAGCTCGACACCCCCGGCATCGAGCACCGCCACCGATGGCACCCGGACCGGAGCCACACCGTCTGGATGACCCACCCCGACGGCTCATGGGCCCGCGCCCACGCCACCGCCCCCAGGGAAGCCCCCACCGTCCACCAGGGCGGCCCCCGCCGCCTGTGGGACACCCTGGAGGACATCCTCGACCGCCTCAACTGGCTCGGACAACTGCCCGTGTACGGCGCTCGCGCCACCATCACGCCCGACGGGACGACCACCCTGTCCCAGGGTGGATGGACGGCCACGCTGTAGGCCCAGGGGCGCCCCCCCAAGGCCACGCTGTAGGCCCAGGGCGCGGCCCCCGCCGTCTTCATGGCCCCCCGCCCCCGAAGTCGTACCCCCCCCCCTCAACCGATCGGCTGATGCCGTTCCGAGCGTGATGGCCGATGGTCCGGGGAGCGGCGGCCCGGAAAAGTGGTCGGCATGAACGCGATCGAAGTACGGGGACTGCGCAAGACGTACGGCGGCCTGAGGGTCGTCGACGGGGTGTCGTTCGAGGTGGGGGAGGGGGAGGTCTTCGGGATCCTCGGGCCCAACGGGGCCGGGAAGACCACCACCGTGGAGTGCGTCGAAGGGCTGCGGGCCCCCGACGAGGGGCTCGTCCGGGTCTGCGGGCTCGACCCCGCCGCCCGGCGCGCGGACCTCACCCGGGTCCTCGGCGTGCAGCTCCAGGAGAGCGAGCTCCAGCCCAGACTGACCGTCCGCGAGGCGCTCGACCTCTACGCCTCCTTCTACCCCAGGCCCGCCGACCGGCACGCCCTCGCCGAACGCCTCGGCCTCCTCCCGCACCTCGGCACCCGGTTCGCCCGGCTCTCCGGCGGCCAGAAGCAGCGGCTGTTCGTCGCCCTCGCCCTCATCGGCGACCCCCGTGTCGTCGTCCTCGACGAACTCACCACCGGCCTCGACCCGCGCGCCCGCCGCGAGGTCTGGGAACTCGTCGAGTCCATCAGGGACGGCGGCGTCACCGTCCTCCTCGTCACCCACTTCATGGAGGAGGCCCAGCGGCTCTGCGACCGGATCGCCCTCCTCGACAGCGGCCGGATCGCCGCCCTCGACACCCCCGAGGGGCTGATCGGACGCGCCACCGCCGCCAAGGCCATCTCCTTCGCCGCCGACACCCCGCTCGACCCGGCGGACCTGCGCGCCCTGCCCGGAGCCGTCTTCCTGACGAACACCGACGGCCGGACCGTCCTCGGCGGCACCGAGGAGACCGTCACCGCCTTCGTCTCCCTCCTCGCCCGCCGGGGCGTCACCGCCGGACAGCTCCGGGTCAGCGACGCCAGCCTCGACGACGCCTACCTCGACCTGACAGGGACCGACCACCGATGAGCACCTCCACCGCCCCGCCCCGCTCCGCCACCGCCGCCGTCCTGCGGACCGAGACCCGGCTCTTCACCCGCGAACCCGGCTCCCTGTTCTGGGTGATGGCCTCGCCGACGATCCTCCTCGCGATCCTCGGCCTGATCCCCTCCTTCCGGGAGGCCAGCGCCGACCTCGGCGGACGCCGGACCATCGACGTCTACGTCCCCGTCGCCGTCCTCTTCGCCGTCGTCATGTCCGGCCTCCAGGCCATGCCCCCGGTCCTCGCCGGATACCGGGAACGCGGCATCCTGCGCCGGATGTCCACCACCCCCGTCCGCGCCGGGACCCTCCTCACCGCCCAGCTCGTCCTGCACGGCGCCGCCGCGCTGGTGTCCGCCGCGGTCGTGATCACGGTCGGGCGGCTCGCCTTCGGCGTCGCCCTGCCCGGCAACCCGGTCGGCTACGCCCTCGCCCTGCTCCTCGCCGTCGCGGTCGGTCTCGCCCTCGGCTCCGCCGTGTGCGCGGTCTCCCGCACCCAGAAGACGGCCACCGCCGTCGGCACGCTCGTCTTCTTCCCCACCATGTTCACGGCCGGAGTGTGGGTGCCGGTCCAGGCCATGCCCGATACCCTCCAGCAGATCGTCCGGTTCAGCCCGTACGGCGCCGCGTCCGAGGCCCTGGACACGGCGGGGGCGGGCGGCTGGCCCGGCCTCGCGGCGCTCGCCGTGATGCTGGTGTGGACGGCGGTGCTGACCGGCGCCTCGGTGCGCTGGTTCCGCTGGCAGTGACCGCGTGCGCGGCGCGCGCGGAAGGAACGGCGGCGCGCCCCGCGGGTCCCGCCGGGACCGTACGGCGGACACCGCCCGGGACGAGGGGGACCGCCACCGTGCCGACCGACACCGTGGGCCTCTGGCTGCTGTTCTTCCGCTGGGGGCCGTACGCGCTCCTCGCGGTCGCCGCCGCCATCGCCGCGGCGACCGCGCCGCTCTTCGGCGGCGGTTCGGGACCCGCCCTGACCGGGCCGCTGGTCGCGGCGGCGGTGCTGCTCCAGCTGCTCTGGGGCCTGCACACCCGCCGGACGGCCGCCCGGCGGGGGGCGGCCGGGACCCCGGGCGACCGGGTCAGGCTGCCCGCCGCCGCGCCCGGCGCCACCGGCTACTTCCTGCTGCGGACCGCCCTCGCCTTCGTCCTCACCTGGTGCAACCCGTTCTTCGCGATCTACGCCTGCCTCGGCTACTTCGACGCCATGCACCTGTTGCCCCGGCGGCTCGGCCACGCCGGGCTCCTGGTCACCGCCGTCACCATGGCCGGTTCGCAGTCCGGCGGGCTGCCGCCCGGCTCCCCGGTCCAATGGGTCGCCTTCGGCGGCCTGTTCGGGCTGAACGCCTGCCTCGTCGTGGTCTTCGCCCACCTCAGCGAGAAGGAGGACGAGAAGGCCGCCGAGCGGATCGCGACCATCGACGCCCTCGCCCTCGCCAACGGGCGGCTCGAACAGGCCCTCGCCGAGAACGCGGCGCTCCAGGCCCAGCTCCTCCTCCAGGCCCGGGAGGCCGGGATCGCCGACGAACGGCGCAGGCTCGCCGCCGAGATCCACGACACCATCGCCCAGGGACTCACCGGGATCGTCACCCAGCTCCAGGCCGCCCAGGCCACCTCGGGGCCGGAGGCCTCCGAGGTCCACCTGCGGCGGGCCGCCGACCTCGCCCGGCACAGCCTGGGGGAGGCCCGCCGCTCCGTGCAGAACCTGAGCCCGGCCGCCCTGGAACACGACACCCTGCCCGACGCGCTGCGCAAGACGGTCGCCGACTGGGCCGAACGGACCGGCGTCCGGACCAGGTTCACCGTCACCGGCACCGAACTCCCGCTGCACGAGGAGGTCGCCGCCACCCTGCTGCGGATCGCACAGGAGGCCCTGTCCAACGCGGCCCGGCACTCCGGCGCCGCCCGCGCCGGAGTCACCCTCTCCTACATGGACGACGAGATCACCCTCGACGTACGGGACGACGGCCGGGGCTTCGACCCGGGCGCCGGGCCCGGACGCACCGGCCCCGGCGGCCGGTTCGGCGGCGGCTTCGGCCTCGACGGCATGAGGGCCAGGGCCGTGCGGCTCGCGGGCTCCGTCACCGTCGAGGCCGCCCCCGGCGAGGGCACCGCGATCTCCGCCCGCGTACCGTTGGCCCTGCCATGACGGACATCACCCTGCTGATCGTCGACGACCACCCCGTCGTACGGGACGGGCTGCGCGGCATGTTCGCCGCGCCCGGCTCCGGCTTCCGGGTCCTCGGCGAGGCCGCCGACGGGGTCGAGGGCGTCACGCTCGCCCTGGCCCTCGACCCGGACGTGGTCCTCATGGACCTGCGGATGCCGGGCGGCGGCGGTGTCGACGCCATCGCCGAACTGGGCCGCCGGGGCGCCAGATCCCGGGTCCTCGTCCTCACCACGTACGACACGGACACCGACACGCTCCCGGCGATCGAGGCGGGCGCCACCGGCTACCTCCTCAAGGACGCCCCGCGCGAGGAGCTGTTCGGAGCCGTACGGGCCGCCGCCGAAGGCCGTACCGTCCTCTCCCCGGCCGTCGCCTCCCGCCTGGTGACCGCCGTCCGGACGCCCGCCGCCCCGGCCGGCGGAGCCGCGCTCTCCGCCCGCGAGCGCGAGATCCTCGCACTCGTCGCCCGGGGCACCGCCAACCGGGCCATCGCCGCCGAGCTGTTCATCAGCGAGGCCACCGTCAAGACCCACCTCACCCACATCTACGGCAAGTTGGGAGTGAAGGACCGGGCGGCGGCGGTGGCCGCCGGATACGACCGGGGCATCCTGGGAGGCTCCTGACCCCCGGCCCGCCACCTCCCCCGCCCACGACTCACGGCCCGCCCGCCGTGACCCCGCACGGAGAGTCAAGGAGTCGTGCGCCGTGGGTCAAGGACAGGGGCGGGGGCGCGGACCGACACTGTTCGCACACGCGGGACCGCCGCACGGGGGTGTCAGGGCGGCCCGGTGGCACGGGTGCCCCGTGCGGACCGCGCCCCGGCCCGCAGGGGACGACACCCGCCCCGTCCGGCCACCGCCGTCGCGCCGCGGTGGCCGGACGGGCGTAGGCCGTGTCCCGAAAGTCCCGCCCGGCGACGTCTGGCACGCCCTAGTCCTCGACCCGCAGCAGCACCACCGACCGCGCCCCCACCGCCAGGACCGAGCCGCCCGCGTGACGGGTGCCCGGCGCCCCGGACTGGTCCTCCCGCCCGGTGTCCACGACCAGCGCGTACGTCCGCGCCCACGGCGCTCCCGGCAGCCGGAAGTCCAGCGGGCGGGGGCCCGCGTGGAGGACGGCGAGGAAACTGTCGTCGATCACCTGCTCGCCCCGCTCGTCCCGGCCCGGTATGTCCCGGCCCGACAGATAGAGGCCGAGCGTCGCCGTGGGCGCGTACCAGTCGGCGTCGGTCATCTCGGTGCCCCCGGCGGTGAACCAGGCGAGGTCCCGCAGCCCGTCCGCGCCCTGCGGACGGCCGGAGAAGAAAGCCCGGCGGCGCAGCACCGGATGCCGGTGGCGCAGGGCGAGGAGCCGCCGGGCCAGGGCCAGGAGCTGGGCCCGGCCGGGGTCCTCGGGGAGGGTCCAGTCGACCCAGCCGGTCTCGTTGTCCTGGCAGTACGCGTTGTTGTTGCCGCCCTGGGTGCGGCCCATCTCGTCCCCGGCGACCAGCATCGGCACCCCGGTGGAGAGCAGCAGGGTGGTGAGCAGGTTGCGCTGCTGCCGCAGCCGCAGCGCGTTGGTCCCGGGGTCGTCGGTCTCGCCCTCCGTGCCGCAGTTCCACGACCGGTTGTCGTGGGTGCCGTCCCGGTTGCCCTCGCCGTTGGCCTCGTTGTGCTTGCGCTCGTACGTGACGAGGTCCCGCAGCGTGAAGCCGTCGTGGGCGGTGACGAAGTTGACGGAGGCGTACGGGCGGCGCCCGCCCCAGGCGTACAGGTCGCTGGAGCCGGAGAGCCGGTAGCCGAGGTCCCGCACATCGGGCAGCGCGCCCCGCCAGAAGTCCCGTACGGCGTCCCGGTAGCGGTCGTTCCACTCGGTCCACAGCGGCGGGAAGGCCCCGACCTGGTAGCCGCCGCTGCCGACGTCCCACGGTTCGGCGATCAGCTTGACCCGGCGGAGCACCGGGTCCTGCGCGACGACCGCGAGGAACGGGGACAGCATGTCGACGTCGTGCATGGAGCGGGCGAGCGCCGCCGCCAGGTCGAAGCGGAAGCCGTCGACGCCCATCTCGGTCACCCAGTACCGCAGGGAGTCGGTGATGAGCCGGAGCACCTGCGGGCGCACCACGTGCAGGGTGTTCCCGCAGCCGGTGTAGTCGGCGTACCGGCGGGCGTCGTCCTGGAGCCGGTAGTAGCCCCGGTTGTCGATGCCCTTGAGGGAGAGGGTCGGGCCGAGTTCGCCCGCCTCCGCCGTGTGGTTGTAGACGACGTCCAGGATCACCTCGATCCCGGCGGCGTGCAGCGCCCGCACCATCCGCTTGAACTCGCCGACCTGCTGCCCGCCCGTCCCGGACGACGAGTAGCCCGCGTGCGGGGCGAAGTAGCCGATCGAGTTGTAGCCCCAGTGGTTGCGCAGCCCGCGCCGCAGCAGATGGTCCTCGTGGGCGAACTGGTGCACCGGGAGCAGTTCCACCGCCGTCACCCCGAGCCGGACGAGGTGCTCGACCGCCGCCGGATGGGCCAGCCCCGCGTAACTGCCCCGCAGCTGCTCGGGGACGCCGGGGTGGAGCCGGGTGAAGCCCTTGACGTGCAGCTCGTAGATGACGGAGTCCTGCCAGGGCGTCTTGGGCCTGCGGTCGTCGGACCAGTCGTCGTCGTCATGGACGACGACCCCCTTGGGGACGTACGGCCCCGAGTCCCGCTCGTCGCGGACGGTGTCGGCGACGTGCTGGTGCGGCCAGTCCCGGACGTGCCCGTACACCTCGGGCGGCAGCGTGAAGTCGCCGTCGACGGCCCGCGCGTACGGGTCGAGGAGCAGTTTCGCCGGGTTCCAGCGGGCCCCGGTCCACGGGTCCCAGCGGCCGTGCACCCGGTAGCCGTACCGCTGCCCGGCGCCGGTCCCGGGCACGAAGCCGTGCCAGATCTCATGGGTCAGTTCGGTCAGCGGCAGCCGCCGCTCGGTGCCGTCCGGGTCGAACAGACACAGCTCGACTGCCTCCGCGCCGCCCGCCCACAGGGCGAAGTTGGTGCCGGGGACGCCGTCGGGGCCGGTCCGGCAGCGGGCGCCCAGCGGGGTCGGCGCCCCCGGCCACACCGGTGGCGCGGGCCGCTCCCCGGCCCGTCCCCGTAACGCTTCCTGCTCGGCTGCGCTCGCCACCGTCCCGGCCTCCCGCGGCTCGTCGGGCCCGTGCCCGGGGGAGCGGCGGCGTCCCGGCCGCCGCCCCTCCGGGCGGTCCTCCCCCTGTTCTGCCCGCACGGCCGTCCTCCCAACATGACCCGTACGCACGTTTCCCCCGGAGGGTGGCGGTCGTTGGGCCGCACGTGACATGTCTATGGAAGCGGGCGGGGCGCGCCCTCGCGGTGGCGGGACTGGTGGCGGGCCTCGCGGGCTGTACGGGGGCGGACGGCGGCGGTGGCTTCGGCATCGGTCTGCCGGGCGCCCAGCGGGCCCCCGGTGACGTCATCCGGGTGAGCCCGGAGGACGGCGGGCGGGAGGTGCCGGCCGAGGGCCCGGTGGAGGTGCGGATCGACAGCGGGCGGCTCGAACGGGTGAAGGTGGCTCAGGTCGAGGACGGGCTGCGGGCCGAGGTCGCCGGGGAGATCTCCGCCGACGGGCTGCGCTGGCTGCCCCGGCCGGACACCCGGCTCGCGCTGGCCGCCAAGTACACCGTGGACGCGGTCGCGCTGGACGCGCACGGGCGGCGCTCGGCCCGCCACACCACCTTCACGACGGTGGTGCCCGAGAGCCGGTTCATCGGCTACTTCAAGCCGGAGAACCGGTCCACGGTGGGCACCGGCATGATCGTCTCCTTCGGTTTCAGCCTGCCGATCGTGAACCGGGCCGAGGTCGAGCGGGCCGTCCGGATCACCTCGGACCCGCCGGTGGAGATCGTCGGCCACTGGTTCGGCAAGGAGCGGCTGGACTTCCGGCCCGCCACCTACTGGCGGCCCGGCACCCGGGTCACCGTCGAGCTGGGCCTCCGGGACGTCGAGGGGGCGCCCGGGGTGTACGGCATCCAGCGCAAGACGGTCGGCTTCACCGTGGGCCGCTCCCAGGTGTCCCTGGTGGACGCCGCCGCGCACACGATGGAGGTCCGGCGGGACGGTGAGGTCCTGGCGACCCTGCCGATCACGGCGGGCGCCCCGAAGACCACCACGTACAACGGGAAGATGGTGGTCACCGAGCTGTACGACGTGACGCGGATGGACGGGCGCACGGTCGGTTTCGGCGGCGAGTACGACATCAAGGACGTGCCGCACGCGATGCGGCTCACCGATTCGGGGACCTTCCTGCACGGCAACTACTGGGCCTCGGCGGACACCTTCGGCTCGGCCAACGTCAGCCACGGCTGTGTGGGGCTGCGCGACGAGAAGGGCGGCAGCGCGGACGC
Source organism: Streptomyces sp. NPDC087215 (assembly GCF_044744885.1). Lineage (NCBI taxonomy): Bacteria > Bacillati > Actinomycetota > Actinomycetes > Kitasatosporales > Streptomycetaceae > Streptomyces > Streptomyces sp. NPDC087215. The sequence continues at coordinate 111,267 of NZ_JBIUZD010000005.1, read as the reverse complement.
CCCCGGGGGCTGGTTCTTCGACCGGACGCTCATCGGGGACGTGGTGGAGGTGGTCAACTCGCGGGACCGGACGGTCGCCGCGGACAACGGCCTCGGCGGCTGGAACATGGAGTGGAAGGCCTGGCGGGCGGGCTCCGCGCTGCGCTGACCCCGTCTCCCCCTTCGCACGCCCCGCACCGCCCGCACCGCCCGGCGCGGGCGGCCTTCCGCACCGGTCGATCGGGACGGAACGGTGACATTGACGAGGATCTTTCGTGTCCTGCGGTGTGATTGTCTTACCGCTGGTGCGCGGGTCGAGCGCACCGGGGGTGGGCCCGTGACGTGACCGGGCCCTGCGAGGGGAGACAACCACAGTGAACGGGCAGCCGATATCGGGGGCATCGGTGCGGGCCGGACGGCGCGGGGGCGTTCGTCTGAAGGCCCTGACGGCGGGGGCGCTGCTGGTGCTGCTCACCGCCTGCGGCGGTGGGGGGACGGCCGCCGACGGGGGCAAGGCCCCGGCGGCGCGGGGCGGCGCACAGCAGGAGAACACGGCCTCGGAGGCGGTGGTGACGATCCTGCCGAAGGACGGCGCCGACTCGGTCGCCACCAGCGGGGTCCTGAAGGTCACCGCGAGCCAGGGCAAGCTGAGCACGGTCACGGTCGCCGATTCCAAGGGCACCGCGATCGAGGGCAGGATCGCGGCGGACGGCGCCAGTTGGTCGCCGGTCGCGCACCTGTCGGGCGGCACCCAGTACAAGGTCCACGCCGTGGCGAAGGACTCCGCGGGCCGTGAGTCCGCGAAGGACACCACCTTCACCACCCTGGTCCCGAAGAACACCTTCATCGGCCACTACACGCCGGAGGACGGTTCGACCGTCGGCGTCGGGATGCCGGTCTCCATCAACTTCACCCGGGGCATCACCGACCCGGAGGCCGTCGAGAAGGCCATCAAGGTGACGGCCGTCCCGTCCGTGCCGATCGAGGGCCACTGGTTCGGCAACGACCGGCTCGACTTCCGCCCGGAGCAGTACTGGGCCGCGGGCACCAAGGTGACCGTGCACCTGAACCTGGACGGCGTCGAGGGCCGCCCCGGCGTCTACGGCAAGCAGAAGAAGACGGTCACCTTCACCGTCGGCCGCCGTCAGGTCTCCACGGTCGACGCGAGCGCCAAGACGATGAAGGTCGAGCGCGACGGCAAGGTCATCAGGACTATCCCGATCACCGCGGGCGCCCCGTCCACGACCACGTACAACGGTCAGATGGTCATCAGCGAGAAGTACAAGGTGACCCGGATGAACGGCGCCACGGTCGGTTTCGGCGGCGAGTACGACATCAAGGACGTGCCGCACGCGATGCGCCTGTCCACCTCGGGCACCTTCGTGCACGGCAACTACTGGGCCCCGGCGGGCACCTTCGGTTCCTCCAACGTGAGCCACGGCTGCGTCGGCCTCCGGGACGTCCGGGGCGGGGGCGACGGCTCGATGGCCGCCGCCTGGTTCTACGACCGTTCGCTCATCGGTGACGTGATCGTCGTGAAGAACTCCAAGGACAAGCAGATCCAGCCGGACAACGGCCTCAACGGCTGGAACATGCCGTGGTCGGAGTGGATCGCGTAGGGCGGTCGCGCGATCGCGTACGTCGGTCGCGCGGGGCGTGCGCGCCCGGCCGGGGGCCCGGTGCTGTGAGCAACAGCACCGGGCCCCCGGCCGTTAACGGCCACTAACCTTCCTCCCATGACTGTGAACCTCGAAGTCGCCGAAGGCGTCGGCACGATCCGGCTCTCCCGCCCTCCGATGAACGCCCTGGACGTCGCCACCCAGGACCGGCTGCGCGAGCTGGCCCGGGAGGCGACCGACCGCGACGACGTGCGCGCGGTGGTCCTGTACGGCGGGGAGAAGGTGTTCGCGGCGGGCGCGGACATCAAGGAGATGCAGGTCATGGATCACGTGGCCATGGTCAAGCGGTCCCGCGCCCTCCAGGACGCCTTCACCGCCGTCGCCCGCATCCCCAAGCCGGTCGTCGCCGCCGTCACCGGCTACGCCCTGGGCGGCGGCTGTGAGCTGGCGCTCTGCGCGGACTACCGGATCGCCGCCGACGACGCCAGGCTGGGCCAGCCGGAGATCCTGCTCGGCCTGATCCCGGGCGCGGGCGGCACCCAGCGGCTCTCCCGGCTGATCGGCCCCTCCCGGGCGAAGGACCTCATCTTCACCGGCCGGATGGTGAAGGCGGACGAGGCGCTGACGCTCGGTCTGGTCGACCGGGTCGTTCCGGCGGCCGAGGTGTACGAGCAGGCGCACGCGTGGGCCGCCCGGCTCGCGCGGGGTCCCGCGGTCGCGCTGCGCGCCGCGAAGGAGGCGGTCGACCAGGGTCTGGAGGCCGACATCGACACCGGTCTCGCCATCGAGCGGACCTGGTTCGCCGCGCTGTTCGCGACCGAGGACCGGGAGCGCGGGATGCGCAGCTTCGTCGAGGAGGGCCCGGGGAAGGCGAAGTTCGTCTGACGGCCGGTCCGCGGGGGCCGATCCACGGGAACGGCCCCCGCGGACGCGCCGGTGCGGCCATGATGGGGGGCATGGCGGGCCTGGAGGGCAGGGAACAACCGTGGCAGCGCGCGAGCGCCGCCGCAGCGCGGTGGTCATCGGCCGCGGACGACGAACAGGCCGCTCACGTAGTGGAGTTGTACGGCAACCCGGCCGACGAGGATGTGCGCCTCCCGTCCCGTCCGGAGTCCGCGTGGGTGGCCCGGCGGCTCACCCGGCACGTGGTGCTGCGGGAGTGGTCGCTGGGCCCGCAGATCGCGGAGCACGCGGTGCTGCTCGTCTCCGAGCTGGTGGGGAACGCGGTGCGGCACACCGGCGCCCGGGTCTTCGCGTTACGGCTCCAGCGGCGGCGCGGCTGGATCAGGGTGGAGGTGCGCGACCCCTCGCGGGGACTGCCCTGTCTGATGCCGGTGCACGAACTGGACACCAGCGGGCGGGGCCTCTTCCTGGTGGACAAGCTCTCGGACCGCTGGGGCGTGGACCTGGCGCCCCGGGGCAAGACGACCTGGTTCGAGATGAGGGTCGCCGACCGCCCCTGAGCGGGTCGGCCGTCCCGCGCGCGGAGGCCCCGGCACCCGTCGGCCGCCCCCCCGCACGCACGGAAGCCCCCGTGCGCCGTGGTGAGGCGGTGGGGGCTTCCGTGTGATGCGCCGTGGACGGGGGGGTGTATCCACGGCCGCTCTGTCGACCTGGCCCGGGTCAAGGGGGTCGTGGCTCCGACTATGACAGACAAGGGGTCACCTCGCCAAAAGTCTTTAGTGGGGCAAACTGGGCGAAACCGGGATAGTTAGACGGTAAATCGTTGGTGACGTGTGGCACCTGCCTTGCAAACGGTGAATGAATATGCGGTTCATTGATTGTTTCCCGGCCTTGTCCGCATAGTGGACGCCTCTTCTGGACTCGCAAACGTCCTTGATTGGCCTAATCTTCACCAAACGGTCTCTTTCACCCTTAAATGGTCGCGTGAAGCCGACCGACCGCCGAGGAGTCCTCAGGGCGGGAGCGGCCGCCGCCCTCGCGGGAGCCCTCGCCACCGCCTGCGGCACGGACCCCCGCCCCGCCGCGCCCGCCGCCGTCCGGCGCCCCGCCCCCGAAGCCGCCCTCCCCGCCGCCCCCGCGCCCCGGCGCCTCCCCGGACAGCCCGTCGAGATCGCCCACGGCCCCCGCGACCGGCCCCGCGTCGCCCTCACCTTCCACGGCCAGGGCGACCCCGCCCTCGCCCGCACCCTCCTCGCCCAGGCCGAGAAGGCCGGTGCCCGCGTCACCGTCCTCGCCGTCGGCAGCTGGCTCGACGCCCACCCCGAGCTCGCCCGCCGCGTCCTCGACGGCGGCCACGACCTCGGCAACCACACCCAGCACCACATCGACGTCAACGACATGACCGAGGAGCAGGCCCACGCCGAGATCGCCGCCTGCGCCGACCGGCTCCGCCGCCTCACCGGCTCCGTCGGCACCTGGTTCCGGCCCTCCCGCACCCAGCACGCCGCCCCCGCCGTGGTGCGCGCCGCCCGCCGGGCCGGATACCCGCACGTCCTCTCGTACGACGTCGACTCGCTCGACTTCACCTCGCCCGGCGCCGCCGCCGTCGTCCGCAACGTCACCGGGACGGTCCGCGCCGGGTCCGTCGTCAGCCTGCACTTCGGCTATCCCGACACCGCCGCCGCGCTGCCCCTCCTCCTCGCCGACCTCGACCGCCGCGGACTGCGCGCGGTCACCACCACGGAGCTGCTGACCTGATGGCACATCCCACGCGGAGACACCTCGCACGGCGGACCGGGACCCTCCTCACCGCCGCCCTCCTCACCGCCCTCGCGGGCTGCGGCGGCGGCGACACCGGCAACGGCGCCGCCCCCGTCAGAAGGGCCGAAGCCCCCGTCGCGCAGCGGCCCGCCGTCCCGCCGGGACTGCCGGGGATGCCCCCGCTCCTGGACCCCGAGGACGTCTACGCCGCCGACCGGCCAGACCGGCTCTCCCCGGTCGTCAAGGACTTCCCCTCCCGGGTGTACGTCCCCAACACCGCCTCCAACACCGTCTCCGTCATCGACCCGGCCACCTACCAGGTCGTCGAGACCATCCCCGTCGGCAAACAGCCCCAGCACGTCGTGCCCTCCTGGGACCTGAAGACCCTCTGGGTCAACAACAACCGGGGCCACACCCTCACCCCCATCGACCCCGCCACCGGCAAGGCGGGCAAGCCCGTCGAGGTCCACGACCCGTACAACCTCTACTTCACGCCCGACGGCCGGTACGCGGTCGTGATGGCCAGCATGGACCGCGAACTCGTCTTCCGTGACCCGCACACCATGGAACGGAAGAAGACCGTCCCGGTCAGCTGCTACGGCGTCAACCACGCCGACTTCTCCGCCGACGGCCGCTACTTCGTCGTCTCCTGCGAGTTCTCCGGCGAACTCCTCAAGGTCGACACCCAGAAGATGCGGGTCGTGGGCCAGCAGAAACTCCCCTTCCAGGGCGCCATGCCGCAGGACGTGAAGATCTCCCCGGACGGCAAGACCTTCTACGTCGCCGACATGATGGCCAACGGCATGTGGGTCCTCGACGGCGAGAAGTTCACCACCCCCACCCTGCTGCCCACCGGCAAGGGCTGCCACGGCCTCTACGTCGGCCGGGACTCCCGCGAGATGTACGTCTCCAACCGGGGCGAGGGCTCCGTCTCCGTCTTCGACTTCACCAGGAACGAGCTCACCAAGAAGTGGCGGCTGCCCGACGGCGGATCCCCCGACATGGGCGGCGTCTCCGCCGACGGCAAGGTCCTGTGGCTCTCCGGCCGCTACGACTCCGAGGTGTACGCCATCGACACCACCAGCGGCAGGCAGCTGGCCCGCATCCCCGTCGGCAGCGGCCCCCACGGACTCGCCGTCTACCCGCAGCCGGGCCGCTACTCGCTCGGCCACACCGGCATCTTCCGCTGACCGGACCCGACCGGAGCGCGCGGGCGCCCGGGGGTGGGGCCGCGGCGGCCCCACCCCCCTCATCCGGCCCCGACCGGCCCGTTAATCTGACCCCGTCAGAGAAGCACCAAGAAGGGGCGGAAGCAGTGGCGGACATCGAGTCGGCACGCACGGCATTCAACCGGTACGACGTGGACGGGGACGGCTACATCACCGCCGCGGAGTACAAGAGCGTCATGGCGCAGCTGGGCGACTTCCACGTCACCGAGACGGTCGCCGAGGCCCTCATCAAGCAGCGTGACGGCAACGGCGACGGCAGGCTCTCCTGGGACGAGTTCTGGGGCAGCCTCGACAAGGCCTGACCCCATCGCCCCGGCGGGCGGCGCGGCGCTGAGTTGCCGCCCGTCCGGGGCTCGGTGACGATCGTCCGGTGACGCTTCCCGGACCCCCCGGCACCCCGAGCCGGCTGACCGCAGCGGCGCTCGCCGCAGCCGCAGTCCTGGCCGTCGCCCTGCTGGGCGCCGGACTCGCCCAGCACGGCACCGGTGAACTCGGTGCACCGGCGTCCGGCACCACCACCCTGCTGCGGCTCCTGCTGCTCACCGGTCTGGCCGTGCCCGTCGGAGAGATCACCGGACGCCGCTTCGCGGGCGAGGGAGCGCGGCCCAGAGCCCTGGCCGTCCCCGCCGCCCTCCTCGCCGCCGCCGCCTCCGCCGGACTCCTGCTGCTCTTCGTCGCCGTCAGCGGCCTCAGCCCGAGCGTCGTGTACGGACTCCGGGAGGGCCGCCTCCTGCTCGTCACGGCCAACGCCTGTGTCCTCGCCGCCCTCTGCGCCTCCTCCCGGCGCCCCGCACTCGCCGCCCTGCCGCTCGCCGTCGCCATCGGCGCCGAGGCACTGCGCGCCCACCCCGAGGGAGCCCCCTTCCCCGGCACCTGCCTCACCCTCGTGCACCTCACCGCCGCCTGCCTCTGGACCGGCACGCTGTTCTACGTCCTGCGCGTCATGCGGCTGCGCGGCGGCGGCCGGGAGGTCCTCGCCCGGTACGCCCGGATGGCCGCCTGGGTGTACACGGCCCTCGCCGTCACCGGCACCGTCTCCACCCTGCGCAAACTGCCCCTCGACGCCGTCCTGAGCACCGCCTACGGGCGCGTCCTGCTGGTGAAGCTGGCCCTGTTCGGCGGCGCGAGCCTGCTGGCGCTCGCCGCCCGGAGCCGGATGACCTCGGGCGGGAACGCGCAGGGGCCCGCCCGGGTGGAGGTCTCCGTCCTGGTGGTGATCCTGGTCGTCTCGGCGCTGCTGACCGTGGTCCCGGACCCGCACGGGATCGCCCCCTGAGCGGCACCCGGCCGCCCCCTGCCGTTCCCCGGGCCGTCCCCGTACTGCCGCATTCCCGTCGATGGCCGGATCACAGACCAGCGCACGACCGATCGACGCGCGCCCCCCACCTGGCCTTTTGGCTGGAATGCGAGGGTCCGCTTGGACTAGACCATTGCTTTTTCCGCAGGTCGTGAGGCAGCTCTTTGCCAGGCAGCTTCCTGGCATGTCCGGAAGAGGACACCGGGGGCCCGGCAGTGATTTCCTCTGGGTGTGCGGCCGGGACGGCTGAAAAGCCACCGGCCGCCAAGGAAGTCACGACACGCAGGTACGCCGCACTCGTACCGCACCCGGAACTGGAACGGAGATCCACATGCTCTGTCGCTCCCGTCGCTCCCGCATCGTCCTCGCCACCGTCGCCGCCGCCGTCCTCGGAGGGTTCCTCACCGCCGCCCCGGCCCAGGCGGCGCCCACCGCGCCGACGAAGGTGACCCGCGGCGGGGACGACTTCGTCTGGCCCGTGCCGCCCAAGCCCGTACTGCCCTGCCTGCCGGGCGTCGGCCTGCCGTGCCGCGTCGTCGACCTCCCGGACGACTTCGTCTGGCCGATCGCCCCCAGGGACTGACCGCCATGCGCGCCACGACCGCCGCCCTCGCCGCCGCCCCGCTTCAGAGCCACTCCCTGCGGGTCGCCTGCACCCCCGCCTCGAACCGGCTGGACGCCCCGAGCCGCTCCATCAGGTCCGCCACGATCCGCCGCTCCGTCCGCACCCCGATGCCCAGCGCACGCGCCACGGCATCGTCGGTCAGACCGCTCGCCAGGAGCTGGAGCAGCTTGCGCTCCTGCGGCGTGAGCCCACCCGGGAGGGCGTCACCGGGGCCGTCCAGCGGGGAGGCGTGCTCCCAGTAGGCCTCGAACAGGGCCCGCATGGCCAGGACCACCGGCTGACTGCTGAAGAGCAGCGCGGACGGCTGGGCCTGGCCGGGCAGCCCGGCGACCACCGCCGCCGAGGTGTCCACGATGAGCAGCCGCATCGGCAGCGTCGGCGAGGTACGGATCTCACTGCCCCGCTCCGCCATCCACTGGGCGTGCCCCCGGGTGACCCGGTCACCCGCGACGCTGTCCAGATAGATCGTGCGGAACCGCACGCCCCGCTCCATCGCCCGTTCGTTCAGCGGGCGGCCCGCCTCGACGGACTCCTGGGTCAGCGCCTTGCCGGGATGGAAGGCCAGCGACTCGTACGTACAGGACTCGGCCAGGGCCTCCAGACGGGTCCGGATGTCGTCCATGTTGTCGAGGTGCTCCGCGCCGTCCAGACCGCCCGACCGGCCCGAGGCCGTGTACTCGGCCGCGAGGGCGGCCAGCGCCGCCCGGTTCTGCTCGATCCGCTGCTGCCGGGAGGCCAGCTCGCGCTCCTCCCGCTGGAGCAGCACCTTCAGGCCGAGCGAGGGGTTCACCGCGCGCATCCGGCCCGGGGTGTTCCGGGAGGGCGCGAGCAGGGAGAGGCGCGTCAGCAGTTCGAGCGCCTCGTCCACCTTCTCGCACGTGCAGTCGAGGAGTTCCGCCAGGCGCTGCGGATCGAGCTCCTTGTGGAACAGGATCGCGCGGTACACCCCCAGGGTGTGCTGATCGAGCGACGAGACCTCGTCCACGTGCTGCCCCCAACAGTCATGCGGCCTCCTGCCCGTGGCGGGACGGAGGCTCCGAACCGGGGCCCTCCCGCCCCATTGCCGAAGCTGACCCGATTCACCCCATTCATTCGATCATCACGCTACCCGCTCGACGATCTCCTCGAAAGGGAGTCACGTGCTCCAGACCGGTTCCGCCCCGCCGCGGCTCGACGGTCTCGTCGTTCTCGTCGTCGACGCCACCACGGGCGCCGGCCGGGAACTCGCGACCCGCCTGTGCACGGCGGGGGCCGTCGTCGCCGTCGTCGGCGGCGGCCACCCGGACCGCGTCGACGACGCCGCCACCAACGCGGCCTTCCTCTGCAAGGCCCTCACCGACGCCGGACTCGTGGCCCTGCCGTACCGGATCGACATCGGCGACCCCGCCGAGGCCGCCCGGCTGCCCGGCCAGATCGCCGCCGACGTCGGCCCGCTGGACGCCGCCGTCGTCCTCCTGCCGCCGCCGGACACCGGCGCGGGACTGCACGGCGCCTTCCGCGTCCTCTCGGCCGCCCTCGCCGCCGCCCTGCCGGACGGCGCCCGCCACATCGAGGGCACCTCGTCCGGCGCCACCGGACCGGACACGACGACGGCCGGGGACCGCACCTGGGTCCGCTCCGTCGTCGACCGCCTGGCCGCCGACGCGGCACAGCGAACAGTCGTCGGCCGGCGGCCCCCGAGGGCCGCCGCCACAGAAGCACCACGGGGAGAGACATGTCCATCCGAGTCGTCGTGGCAGGTGACCACCAACTGGTCCTGGAGGCCTTCGCCGAGACCCTGAACGGCACCAACGGCCTGGACGTCGTGGGACTCGCCACGACCTTCGAAGCCGTACTGCCCGCCGTACAGCGGCACCGTCCCACCGTCCTGCTGCTCGGCGAGAGCACCATGGGGGGCAAGGCGCTGCACGCGGCGACCGAGGTCCGCTCGCACCACCCGAGCTGCGGGGTCGCCCTGATGGTCGGCGCGGCCACACCGTCCGTCGTCGACCGGGCGGTGGCCGCCGGTGCCCTCGGCGTCGTCCCCAAGACGGCCCGGCTGCCCCAGCTGATCACCACCCTCGTCGGGGTGGCCGGGGGCTGTCTCACCGTCGACCCCGGACTGCTGCGGCCCCCGGCGGCCGGGGACGCGCTGCTGCTCAGCGTCCGCGAGACGGACGTGCTGCGGCTCACGGCGGGCGGCGCGACGGTGAAGGAGATCGCGGGCGAGCTGTACCTCGCGGCCGGGACGGTACGGAACCTGACCTCGGCGGCGATCAAGAAACTGGGCGGCCGCAACCGCTTCGACGCGGCCCGCATCGCGACCGAGTGCGGACTGCTGTGAGGACCCCGCCGGGCGGGGGACGGCCCGGACGCGCGCCGGCCCCGGCACGAGGCGTGCCGGGGCGGGGCTTCACGACATGGTGGAGCGGGGCGCTCCGGACGTACCTACTTCTCCAGGCAGAACTCGTTGATCGGGTAACCCACATGACGGTCCGCCGTCGGCAGGTGCCCCAGGATGCGGTCGCCCGGCTTCAGCTCGGTGCTGTTGAGCACCGCGGCGCCGGGGCCCAGGACCCGCACGTGCCAGTCGTCCTGGAGGATCAGGTTGACCGTCTGCCCGCTGGGCGCGACCGCGTCGATCGAGATCAGCGGACGGGTCTCGATCTTCACCCGGCCGACGCTGACCGGGCGGGTGCGCCCGTCGACGTCGACCGCCAGGACCGAACTGCCCGCGTGCAGTTCGCTCAGGTAGTGGGTGCGGCCGTTCTGCCCCACGGTGTACGAGTGCAGGGCGCCCGCGTTCACCCGGAACGGGCGGGTCGGCATGTACGGCAGCGGGTGGGTCTCGCTGACGCACAGGACCATGCCCTTGGAGTGGGAGCCCACCAGGATGCCCTCGTCCTTGCGGAAGTGGGTCGTGGTGTCGACGCAGGCGCGCTCGCCCATGCCGATGTGCGTGGTCGCCGTCACCGTCAGCTCGACCAGGGAGATCTCCCCGCCCCGCGCGGTGGCCGCCGTCCGCAGCGCCGTCGCGTCGCCGACCCGGCGGCCCCGCATCAGGACCCCGTCCGAGCCGTGCTCCAGGACGCCGTACAGGATCTCGGCCTCCTCGGTGTCGACGGCGGTCGTCACGATCGAGCCGGACGCACCCGACGCGGCCGCGATGACGATCTCCAGCGGGATCTTCGTCGGGTCGCGGAAGTCGAGGACGCTCCATGCCTCCAGACGCGCCGCCAGGCAGGCGTCCTCCAGGGTGTCGGCGTCGACGATCTCCACGTACCGGCCGAACTTCACGTCCGGGTGGGCGGCCTCCAGTGCGGCGCGGGCGTCGCGCGGGCCGGGGACGATCACGACGTCGACCCCGCCGAGGTCGGCCGGGAGCTCCGTGGTGCCGCCCTCGAAGAGCAGGACCTTGCGGATGGTCGGCGGCAGACCGGCGAAGGCCGCCGGGTCGGCGGCCACGATGCCGTCGATCTTCTGGTGCAGGGCCTCTTCGAGGACGGCGGCGGTGGCGTCGCCGGCCTCGCGGATGTCAAGCCAGCACAGTCTGGCGTCCGTCATGGTGCGGACCTCCTGTCAGTTCGTCGAGGTGGGAGTGGTCGAGCGGTGAGTCGTCGAGCGGCGTTCCGTCGAGGTGGTCGGGAGTGAGGCGTTCGCTGGAAAGCCGCTCCCGGCCGCCCGACTCGCTGAACGGGCCCGTGGTGAAGTGCTGTTCGGGGAAGTGGTGCACGATCCGGGCGACCTTGGCCGCCAGTGCGCGCGGGTCCTTGGCCTGGAAGATGTTGCGGCCCATGGCCACCCCGCCCGCCCCTCCGGCGATGGCGTCCCTGACATAGGCCAGGACGTCCTCCTCCTTCTCCAGGGCGGGTCCGCCGGCGACGAGCACCGGCACCGGGCAGGCGGCGGTCAGGTCGAGCATCTCCGCGGTGGATCCGAGGAAGACGGTCTTGACCAGGTCCGCGCCGAGGTCGGCGGCGATCGTCACGGCGTGCGCGACGACCGCCGGGTCCCGGGGGTCGTCGATCCGCGGCCCGCGCGGGTACACCATGGCGAGCAGCGGCAGGTTCCAGCGGTCGCAGGCGTCGGCGATCCGCCCGAGGTCGCCGATCTGCTGCCGCTCGTCGTCGGAGCCGAGGTTGACGTGGACGCTGACGGCGTCCGCGCCGAGGCGCAGGGCCTCCTCGACGCCCGCGACGACGTACTTGGCGTGCGGGTCGAGCGCCTGGCTGGTGCTCGCGTTGAGATGGATGATCAGCGACATCGCGGCGAACCGCTCCGGGCTGATGTGGCGGACGCTGCCCTTGTGCACGACGACGGCGTCCGCGCCGCCCGCCGCGATCCGGGCCGCGAGCTGGTCGAGCGTGGTGCCCTTCGGCACCACGGGACCGTCGTGGATCGAGTGGTCGAGAGGGGTGATCATCAGGCCGGCCGTGCTGTGGCGGTAGAGCCGCCGTAGCCGCAGCGACCGGGCGAAGTGGCCGAATCCGGTCATGGGACGCCCTTTCTGGTTCGCGAGGAGGCGTGATCGGGCTGGTGACCCGGGCCGCGCGCGCGGACGGGGTCGGCCCGCGCGGTGGCTCCGCGCGGGGAGCTGAGGGCCGGGCCGTCCGTGCCGGAGGTGTCCGGGGCGTCGGGGTCCGGTGGCGACACGGAGCGCAGATAGGCGCGGTCCGGTTTGCCCGAGGGGGTGAGCGGGAGTTTCGGCCAGACCGAGACCCGGACCGGGGTGTGTTCCGGGGTCAGTGCCGAGGCCACGTACCCGCGCAGGTCGCAGGAGGTGTTCCCGGCCCCCGAGTACAGCTCGACGGCCGCGTGCACCTGCTCCACCCAGTCGCGGTCGCGGACCCCGAACACGGTGGCCTGGCGCACCTGCGGATGGCGCATCAGCACCTCCTCGATGGCCGCCGGGTCCAGCTTCAGACCGCCGTGTTTGATCACGTCGCCGACCCGGCCGTCGAGCCGGAGGTAGCCGTACCGGTCCCGGTGTCCCAGGTCGCCGGTGCACAGCCAGCCGTCGCGGAACACCGTGTGGGTGCGCTCCTCGTCGCCGAGGTACCCGGCGGTGACCGTGGGCGAGCTGATCCAGATCTCGCCCGTCACCCCCCGCTCCACCTGCGGGCCGCCGCCGGGGCCGCGGATCTCCACCCGCACCCAGGGGAACGGGCGGCCCGCCGAGCCGAGCAGTTCCGGCTCGCGGTGGTCCAGCGGGTTGAGGCTGCTGATGCCGCCCGCCTCCGTCGTCCCGTACACCTGGATGAGGACGTCGCCGAAGAGCTCGACGGCCCGTGCCACCCGCGCCGGGGCCGCCGGGGTGCCGCTGTACGTGATGCGGCGCAGCGACGACAGGTCGGTGAGCGGGGCGGCCGGGTGGTCCAGGAGCCGGTAGAGGTGCGGGACGGCCAGGTAGACGTCGGTCACCCGGTGCCGTTCGAAGGCGTCCAGGACCTGGCCCGCGTCGAACTCGTCGTGCAGGACGACCTGTCCGCCGCTCGCGAGGACCGCGTCGGCCATCGGCGCGGTGGTGTGGCTGATCGGTGTGACGGACAGCAGCGTCGCGGGTCCCCGGGGATCGAGGCCATGGGCGAGCCGCCTGACGAGTTCCTCACGTGTGTCGTACCGCTGGGCGACCATCTTCGGGCGGCCGGTGCTGCCGCTGGTGAACTCGACGGTCGCCAGGTCGCCGGGGCGGGGTCCGGGCAGCCGGTCGGGCAGGTCCCGGGGGTCCGCGTCCCGCCAGGGGATGGGCAGCACGGTCACGGCGGGGACGCGGCGGGCGAGCCAGGCGCCGCGCTCGGCGCTCTCGTCGTCGACGAGCAGCACCGACGCCCCCAGGTCCGCCAGGAGCCGGGCCTGGGTGGCGACCGAGAAGGTCTCCGTGTCGGTGCGCGGGTTCATCGACCGGACGTACACGGAGGTGGCGCCCAGGAGGTGGACGGCGTACCGGGCGCCGAGCATCGAGGGGCGGTTGGGGCCGGTCAGCACGGCGACGGTGTCTCCGGGGCGGACGCCGCGGGAGTGCAGCAGGGCGGTGACGGCCCGTACCGAGCCGGCGAGCCGCCCCGCGGTGACGGCCTCGTCGGCGTGGTGGACGACGACGCGCCCGGGGTCCTTTCCGAGTGCGTCGAGAATGCGGCGTACGTACATGGTTCCTCCTTTCCGGAAAGAGGGATTCGTGGTGGGGGATTCCGGTCTCCGGTGCGGGATCCGGTTTCCGTTCCGTTCAGGAGACGCGCAGTTGCGCCATCATTCCCATCGCGCTGTGGTCGATCATGTGGCAGTGGTAGGGGAAGACGCCCCGGTGCGTGTCGAAGGTCAACTGGAGTTTCGCGGTCTGGCCGGGAAAGAGGAGGACGGTGTCCTTGAGGCCCGCCTCGGCCGGATAGACCGGCATTCCGTCCCTTTCGAGGATGCGGAACTGGACCAGGTGCGTGTGGAAGTTGTGCGGGACGGTCGTGCTGGTGTTCTTGACCGTCCACACCTCGGTGGTGCCCCAGGCGACCTCGGTGTCGATCCGGTCGTGGTCGAAGGTCCGCTCGTTGATGTACGCCTGGTGGCCGGTGCCCGGCTCGTCCATCCGCAGCTCGAAGACGCGCTCCACGGTGGGCGTGGGCAGGGCGGGCAGGGTGGCGAGGACGTCCGGCACCCGGCTGGTGTCGGGCACCTTCTCCTCCACGTCGAACCGCATGATCTGCCCGACGAGTTCGGTCGGTCCCGGGCCCAGCATGTTCGCCAGCGTGACCTGGGTGCCCGGCGCGTACCGCGAGAAGTCGATGACGAAGTCGGCCCGTTCGCCGGGGGAGAGGACGATCACCGGTGACGGCGCGGGCGCCGGGAGCAGCCCGCCGTCCGAGCCGACGTGGATGATGGGGCTGCCGTCGGAGAGCGCCATCACGAAGATCCGCAGGTTGCAGGAGTTGACCATCCGGAAGCGGTACTTGCGGGCCTTCACCTTCAGGTGCGGCCACGGGGCGCCGTTGACCAGGATGGTGGTGCGGTTGAGGGCGTCGTCCATCGTGTAGACCATTTGTCCCGCCGCGTCGAAGTGCGCGTCCCGCAGGATCAGCGGCACCTCGTACGGTCCCGACGGCAGCCCGAGCGCGTCCTCGGCGTCGTCGCCGAGGAGGTAGAGCCCGGACAGGCCCCGGTAGACGTGCTCGGACTCCATGTGGTGGGCGTGGTCGTGGGTCCACAGGGTGGCGCCCACCTGCCGGTTGGCGTACACGTACGTCTTCGACGCGCCCGGCTGGATCAGGTCCATCATCCCGCCGTCGTACTCCTGCGGGTTGTTCCCGCCGTGCAGATGGACCGAGGTCGGCACGGACAGGCCGTTGATCTGCCGCACGACGGCCGTGCGTCCGCTGCGGGCGCGGATCGTCGGGCCGGGGAAGGTGCCGTTGTACGTCAGGACCTCGGTCCGCAGGCCCGGCAGGATCTCCACCCGCGCCTTGCGCATGGTGACCGCGTAGTAGTCGGCCGACCGGGTCCGCCGGTAGGGCGCGAGGACGCGCGGCCGGGGCAGCGGGACGGAGAACGGGGTGACCTGCGGCGGGCCCGCCGGGGGCTCGGCGGCCACCGCCGGAGTGCCGGAGGTGAGGCTCTGGAACACCCCGCCGGCCGCGCCGACGGCACCGACGGCACCGGCGGTGAGTCCGAGTCGTACCGCATGGCGGCGAGAGAACACAGCGGATTCCTAACGTGACGGTTTTCCGGGAACGGTGGTGAATTCGTTCTCCGAGCATGTGGGCGACCGGCCCGAACGCCGAGGGAGTTCGCGTCGGTGCTTGCATGTGTCACGCGATCGATGACCTCGGTCATTCCGGCCGGTCGGCGCGGGAACGCGGGCCTCCGGAAATGACGGCCGTCACGGGGGAATGGTGTTTGTCACGGCGGGGAATGGCGTGCGTCACGGTGAGGGGCGCGGCCCGTCACGTACCACTCGGGAAATGTCACCGGTTCCGGCGGGCACCGGCCGGGGCCGGGTTCCGCGCACGAGAGTGTTTCCCGGCGTCTGCCCTGCGTGCGACGCCTTCCCGTCCGCCGGCCACCGGGCCGTACGGCCCCGGCGCCGGACCGTCATCCACGCGCACCCGGAGGCATCGTGCCGACCACGCAGACCCCACCGTCCCGTCCCGCCCCCGCCGGGACCGGCCGTACGCCGGACCCGGCCGAGACCGGGCCCGAGGCCGTGGGCCCGGCTCAGGCCTCGGGCCCGGCTCAGGCCGCGGGCCCTTCCGGTCTCGCGGGCCCCGCTGATGTCCCTGGCCCTGCCGGCCTCGGAGGCACCGACGGCCTCGCGGGTGCCATCGGCCCCGTGAGTGACTCCCGTTCCGCCGGGACCGTCGCTTCCGTGACGGGCGGCGAGACCGGAGGGCCCACGGGCCGCACCGGCCCCACAGGCCCGGTCAGCCCCACAGGCCCGACCGGCACAGCCAACCCCGCCAGCTCCATCAGCCCCACCGAGACCGCCACCCCCGTGCGGCCCCCGGCCGTCCCCGTCCCCGTCCCCGTCCCCGTCCCCGTCCCCGTCCCCGCACCCGCCGTGCCCGCGTTCACCGGCGGTATGCGGGTCCTCTTCTCCGACGAGGACGTCGTCACCCTCGCCGGGCCCGTCACCTCCCTCACCCTCCGGCCCGTCCGAGACGGCGTCCGTACCGCCCTGGAGCGTCTCGCCGCCGGGCCCCTCCCCGCCGAGGAGCTGTACGAGGGCCTCCGGCCCGCCGAGCGCGCCCGGTTCGAGAAGGTCCTCGACCGGGCCCGGCACCTGCTGGCCCACGCCGTCCTCGCCCCGGGCGACGGCCGCGAACTCCTGCGCCTCGAACCGGTCGCCCGGGACTCCGCGTACCGCCCGGTCGCCGTGCCCGCCGACGCGACCGTCCGTCTCTCCCGCTTCGCCTTCTGCCGGACCCGCGCGGGCGCCCTCGTCCTGGAGTCGCCGCTCGTCAAGTTCCGCGCGGTCCTCGCCGACCCCGCCGCCCGCACCCTGGCCGCCGCCCTCGGCGAGCCCGGCACCCCCGCCCGGCTCGGCGCGGACGCCGGTCTCGACGGGCCCGCCACCACCGGCGTCCTCGGTCACCTCGTCGGCGCCGGATTCGCCGAACTCGCCGACGAGAACGGCTCCTTCGCCTCCGACGACGAGCCCGTGCTGCGCCAGTGGGACTTCCACGACCTCCTCTTCCACTCGCGCGTCCGCTCCGGCCGGTACGACGACGTCTTCGGCGCCGTCTACCCGCACCGGGGGGCCGTCGAGCCCCGGCCGGCCGTCCGCCCGGTGCCCGAAGGGCCCGCCGTCCCCCTCCACCGGCCGACCCGCGAGGAGATCGCGGCGCACGACCCCTCCCTCACCACGGCCATCGAGACCCGCCGCTCCATCCGGGGCTACGGCGACCAGGAGATGACCGCACGCCAGCTCGGCGAGTTCCTCTACCGGGTGGCCCGGGTCCGCGCCCACTACACGCCGGAACCCGGCAGCGACCGCGACGAGGTGGTCTCCCGCCCCTACCCGAGCGGTGGCCAGGGGTACGAGCTGGAGCTGTACGTCACCGTGCGCCGCTGCGCGGACCTGGCACCCGGCGTCTACTACTACGATCCCGTCGGCCACCGCCTCGTACTGCGCGACGGGGACGAGGCGGCCAGGGAGTCCCTCTTCCACGTCGCCTCCCGGGCCACCGGGATGGAGGCGCGCCCCGACGTCCTGATCACGGTCACCGCCCGCTTCCAGCGCATGTCGTGGAAGTACCGGGCCATCGCCTACGCCACCACGCTCCGGCACACCGGTGTGCTCTACCAGACGATGTACCTGGTGGCGACGGCCCTCGGGCTCGCCCCCTGCGCCCTCGGCAACGGCGACGCGGACATGTCCGCCGAGCTGCTGGGCCTGGACTACCTCCAGGAGTCCTCCGTGGGCGACTTCCTGCTCGGCAGCAGGCGCCCGGACGACTCCGTCGCAGGTGAGCCGGGGGAGGGCTGGCGGATGCTCAACAGCCCCGAGTGGTCCCTGCCCGAGAACCCCTGAGCACCGCGCAGTGACGCCGGTTATTCCGGGCGTGATAAACGTCAGGTGGTACCGGGAAAGGCTGGTGCGGGAGAGGGCGGGTCAGCATTATTGGTGTTGCAGCCGAACGGTTGCGGAGAAGAATTCGGAAAGGAATTCAGAATGAGCATCGACGACATCAAGCAGGGTCAGGACGCGGACAAGGCCTTCGAGAACTTCGACGTCGACGAGCTGGAGACCCTTGAGGTCGCCCAGGGCGTGGCCCTCCCGGAGATGGGTGCCTCCAGCGGCTCGATCGGCACCTCCTCCTCCTCGTCCTCCACCTGCTCCGCCTGCTGAACCTCCCCCAACCGGAACGCTGAAAGGAAACACACCATGAGCATCGACGACATCAAGAACGGCGACGACGCGGCCTTCGACAACTTCGACGTCGCTGAGCTGGAGACCCTTGAGGTCGCCCAGGGCGTGGCCCTCCCGGAGATGGGTGCCTCCAGCGGCTCGATCGGCACCTCGTCGTCGTCCTCCTCCACCTGCTCGGCCTGCTGACCGAGCGACAGAGGCTGAACGCACGACGCACGAAGGATGCGACCGCCCGGCTCCGGCCGGGTGGCGCATCCTCGCGTGCGTTTCTCCGTATGACGTGTGACGTATGAACGTGTGGCGTGTGGCCTATGACGTGTGGCGTGTGGCCACGAAGGACGGGCGGCGGCGTGGGGCCTGCGGCGAGGTCGGACGTGTGAGCCGTGAACGCCGCCGAGGGGAAGGTTTCAGCCGCGCAGGGCCACATGGAACGACGAGGCCCACAGCACGGCCGCCGCGCCGAGGCCCACCACCGTGCGGATCGTCTCCGCGCTGGTGCCGGCCGCCAGGACGACCAGGCCCACCACGGCGACCGCCGTCAGGAGGATCGCCGTCCACCGGTACTGCCCCTGGTCGAAGAGCCGGGCCAGCGGGAAGAAGTGCACCCCCACGACCAGGCAGATCCCGACCGGGATGAACTCCGGGTGCCCCGAGGCGTTCGACACCGCGATCACCGCGAAGATGGCCACCACCTCGGCCGCGTTGACCAGACCGACGCCCCGGTTCCACTTCTCCGGCAGCCGCACCAGTCGGGTCACCGGCCCCGCGGTGCCCCGGAAGGCCAGGACGACCGCCGCCGCGGTGACGACCGCCGCGACGATCCCGACGGCCACCGACACGGGCACCGCCGCTATCCCCGAACCGCCCGCGAAGGCCCAGACGAGGGCGAAGACGGCGAGGACGATCGCGCCGCGACGGCGCAGATTACGCGTGAGCGCCAGGCACTCGGCGTCGGTGGATTCCGTAGTCATGGCGCGGACCTTACAACGATCATCCGACCGGCTTGTCTATTTTCAGCCAGTCCGACCGGTGGGTGGCCAGCCTGGTGGCAGGCCCGGGTGGCAGGCCCGGTGCCAGCCCGGTACCGGCCCGGTACCGGCCGGGTGGCCGACCCGGTCCCGGCCCGCGCGTCACGGATGAGATGACACATGTAAGGGCGGTCCCTTTTCCGCTACCGCCCCGCAATTCCATCGCCCCATGATGGGGTCCTGCCCGCCGCGAGGCGAGGGCCGGAAAAGAAAAGCAAAGAGACACAGGACGTTGTTCTCGAATTCTCGGAAGGTGCGAAATCATGGGGGTTGAGGCGCTGGAGCGCACTGCCGTGAAGCCGGATTCCGACGGCCTGACGGGAGTGCGGCTCCACACACGGATGCCGGTCACACCGGCCTGGCTGGCCCGGTACGTCGTACCGGTCGCCCGCGCGCTGAACGAGGCGGGCGCCCCCGCCGTCCAACTGCGCCGCGGATGGCTCCACGGGCCGCACGTCGACATCCTCGCCCGGGACGCCGCCGGTGTCCCCGGCGGCGGCCCCGACTGGGACCGCGTCGCCCGCGACCTGACCGCGGGACCGCTCGACCCGCCCCGCGCCCTCACCGAGGAGACCTACCTCGACCAGGCCCGCGAGTTCGGGCGCCTGGAGGCCGTCCAGCCCCCGTACCTGCCGCTCCGCGAACACGGCGCCGTCGAACGGATCACCGCCGGCGGCCGGCCCGGCGCCACCGCCCGCGACCCGCGCCTCGACCGCTTCCGCGCCGTCGTCCACGGCGCCCTCACGCCCGCCCTGCTCCGTACCGTCGACGACCTCGCGGGCGTCCCCGGCTCCGGCACGCTCCGCCTCGCCGAGGCCTTCGTCGCCCTCGCCGACACCCACACCCTCGGCCTCGGCTACGGCGTCTTCTCGCCCCGCTCCCACGTCGAGGCCTTCCTCGCCTGGGCCGCGCCCACCAAGGACGTCCGGCCCGTCTTCCGGAACCGCCTCGCCCAGGACGCGCCCGCGCTCCGCCGGGTCGTCGAGCAGCGGCTGAGCGGCGAGGTCTCCGCGACCGCCGCCGCCTGGCGCACCGGACTCGCCTACGGGGCCGGGGCGCTGGAGAGCGCGGTCGCCGCCGGGACCCTCACCCTGGACCTCCTCGACGGCGCCACCGCCGACCTCGACCGCTCCGAGATGGGCCCGCCCGGTGCCACCACCACCGTCCCGCAGGGCGAGCAGCCGGACAGCGACTTCCACCGGACCGTCGGCGCGGCCGGGGTGACCTCCTCGCCCTCCCCGTGGTTCGCCTCCTTCCGCCTCCTGACGAACCTCTTCTACGAGCAGCTCCCGCTGCTCACCGTCTCCCCGATGCAGCGCTACTACACCTGCTTCGCCGTCGCCGAGACGGTCGACGAGGTCCTCGGCGTCTCCTGGCGCGAGCGCGTCGCCGCCCGTGCGCCGGGCGCCCCCGCCGGGGGACCGAGCCCCGCCGCCCCCGTCCCGAGCGCCACCGCGCCGGGCACCGCCCCCGAGGGAGCCCTTCGATGACCGCCCCCGTGATCGGCACCCCGACGGACCTCCTCGGAGCCCCGGCACCCGTGGCCGTACCCGTACCCGTACCCGTATCCGTACCCGTACCCGTATCCGTACCCGTATCCGTACCCGTACCCGTATCCGTATCCGTATCCGTATCCGTATCGGCCCCCGGTCCCTCCTCCGTACCGGCGTCCGCCCCCACTCCCGCCCCCGTGAAAGCGACGGCACCCGCCCCCGAGCCCCTCTGGTTCCTGCGGGTCAACCCGCTGCGCCGGGCCCGGCTCGCCGACGCCGAACTGCGCCGTCTGCTCGTCCTCGTCACCGCCTCCGAACAGGCCCTCGCCACCGCCGCCGCGACCGCCTCCGACGAGCTGTACGAGCGGATCGGCGCCTCCGACGACGACGCCGCACGACGCGAACTCATCGCCCTGCGCCGGTCCGTGCACAACGACAAGGCACCGAAGAGGACCCCGGAGACCACCGGCCCCGCGACCGGGGCGTGGCTCGCCGCCCGCCGGGACCGCGATCACGCCCGCGCGGAACTCGTCGCCCGCTACCCCGACGCCGCCGAACGCGAACGGGGCGTCCTCGCCGGACTCCTCGGCGACCCCGACCTGCTGCGCTCCCTCGCGCTCGTCGCCCCCGAGGTCCACCAGGAGGCCGAGCGCTACCGCGCCGCCGTCCACGCCCCCGGCAAGGTCCCGGCCAAGTCCCGCAAGTCCGAGCGCGGACTCATCCAGTACGTCACCCGCGCCATGGTCCGCACCAGCCCCCTCGCCCGCTTCACCGCCGTCGGCATCGCCGAGCCCGACCCGGCGGCGGCGGGCCCCGACGAGACCGGTTTCCCGGGCGCCACAGCCTTCCCCGGGCTCGACCGCGTGATGCTCAACTACGTCGTCGGCGGCCTGCCCGACCCCTCCGGCCTGCCCCTCGAACAGCTCTGGATCGGCCTCCCGCCCACCTCGGCACCCGACCCGGCCGCCGGGAAGCTCTTCTTCCTGAAGCCGGGACCGGAGGGGACGCGCCGCGCCGCCGTCTCCCTCGGCGGCCCGGCGGGAGACCTCCTCGACGCCGTCGGCATGGGCCCGCGCCCCTTCCCGTCCGTCGTCGCCCATGTCGCCCGGCGCTCCGGCCGCACCCCCGAGGAAGCCGACCGGGCCGTCCGGGGCGCCGTCGCCCAGGGCCTGCTCTGCACCTTCCACGAGGCCGAGGACGGCTCCACCGACTACACGGAGCTGCTCTCCCCGGACGACTCGCGCCCGGCCGTCCGGGAACTCACCGACCGCGTCAAGGCCGGACTGCCCGCCTTCACCGACGCGCCCGCCGCCACCCGCGGCGCCGCCCTCGCCGAACTCCGCGGCGCCCTCGGCGAACTCAGCCACGCCGCCGGCCGCCCCGCGCACGTCACCGTCGAGGAGGACTACGTGATGCCGCCGCTCAAGGTGGCCACGGAACCCTGGAAGGAATCCCTCAAGGACCTCGGCCCCGCCGTCGAACTCCTCACCGTCTTCGACTGGCTGCACGACGTCCGGGTCCTCATGACCGCCGCGTTCGTCGAACGCTTCGGCCCCGGAGCCAACGTCCCCCTCGCCGAACACGCCCCGTTCGTCGTCGGCGAGGTCTCCCGCCGCGCCGCCGCCATGGCCGCCGTCTACGGCCCCGACGGCCCCGGCGACCCCGCCGCGCTCAAGGGCATCGGCCCCGCCGACGGCTCCCTCGAACGCGTCTACGAGATCCGCCGCGAGGTCACCGAAGCCGTCCACGCCCTCATCGGACAGGCCGTCGCACGCGGCGACGACACCCTCCGCATCAGCCCCGCCGAGGTCGGCGGACTCACCGCGGCCCTCCCCGAACGCTTCCGCCGCGACCCGCTGATCTACGGCGTCCTGCTCCAGCGCGGCGACGGCCACCTCGTCCTCAACGACGGCCTCCCCGGCCACGGAATGCTCTACGCCCGCTTCCTCGACGCCGACCGGCGCCTCGGCGGCCGGGCACTGCCCCGCCTCGCCGACCACGTACGCCGGGTGTACGGCCACGACGGCGCCCGCGTCACCGAGGACCTGGGCCTGCACCGGCTCAACGTCAACGCCCACGCCCCCGTCCTGCCCGGCGGCCTCACCCCCGACGACTGGTTCGGACTGCGCCTCGCCCACGACCCGGAGACCGACTCCCTGCGCGTCGAGGACGCCGACGGCGCCCCGCTGCGGGTCCTCCCGCTCGGCACCGGCCACCCCGGCCTCTTCCCGCCGCCGCTCTCCGTCGCCTCCGGCCTCGCCATCAGCGGCCGGCTCTTCAACGCCCTCCCCAACAGCTGGCACGCCGCCACCCCCTGGGACCGGTCCGCCACCCGCACCGCGCCCCGCATGGCCGTCGGCGACGTCCTCATCGGCCGCCGCCGCTGGTACGGCGGAGAGGAACTGGGCACCGCCCTGGCCGCCGGACCCGAGGAGCACGACCGGCTCCTCGCCCTCACCGCCTGGCGCGCCGGACACGGCGTCCCCGAGGAGGTCGTCGTCAAGACCGTCCCCGAGGACGAGGGACCGCTCTCCGTCGGCGCCCCCGACATCCAGTCCAAGCGGCTCCAGCAGAAGCCCCAGTACGTGGACCTGAGCAGCGCGCTCGGCGTCCGCGTCCTGCCCCGGATGCTGGAACGGCGCGGCGCCGACACCGGCGGCAGCTACCTGGAGGAGGCGCTGCCCGGCGTCGTCGACGGCACCCACGCCACCGAATGGGTCGTCGAGGTCGGCCGGGCCCCCGGCGGCCGTTTCACCTACCACCCCACGACCCAGCCAGAGGAGCGGTGACGATGCTCAGGACACGCCCTGACCTGCACTACGCGCCCGTCCCCGGCGGCGTCTACTTCAGCGGCGCCCGCGCCCAGTTCGTACTGCGCGGCTCCGAGGTGCTGCACGCCGTCGCCCAGGGCTGCGTCCCGCTCCTGGAGAACGGCACCGACGAGGACGCCCTCGTCGCCGGGATCGGCACCGAACGCGCCCGCCCCGCCGTCCGCCTCCTCGTCGACAGGCTCCGCGAGAACGGACTGCTCCTCGACCCGGCCGCGCACACCGCGCCCGAGCCGTCCCCCGAGGTGCGGCGGGCCCACGCCGAGTCCCTGGCCCGGCTCGAAGGACTCCTCGACGACCCGTACGGGGCCTTCGCCCGGCTGCGCGCCGCGACCGTCCTCGTCACCGGCCCGGAGACCGCCGTCGGCCCCGCCGCCCGAGGGCTGCGCAGGGCCGGGATCGGCACGGTCCTCACCGCCCCCGACCCGGACCGCACCCCCGACGCGGTCCTCGACATCCGGGAGGACGCCCCGGCCCCCGGGGCCCGGGGCACCCGGACGGACCGCGAGGACCGCGAGGGCGGGGCGCCCGCCGCCCTCGTCGTCCCGGTGCGGCTCGGCGGCTCCGGCGTCACCCTCGTCGGACCCGCCGTCACCGCCGACGGACCGGACACCGCCACCGCCTTCCGCGACCGGGCCCGCGCCTGGGCCGCCGCCGACGGCACCGCGCCCGCCCCCCGCCCGGTGGCGGACGCGCTCGCCGGAGCCCTCGGCGCCCAGCTCCTCGTCGACGCCCTCACCGGTACGGCGGCCCCGGGCGAGGCCCATGTGGTGCACGGGACGGACCTGGTCTGCGACCGGGTCACCGTCGAGGGAGCCCACCAGGCGGCCGCGCCCGGCCGACCCGGCTCCCTCTCTGCCGCCGCCCGCCCGACGGACCAGGAGACGACCGGCACCGTGATCGGCGACGGCGCCTCCGTACGGCAGACCGCCTCCGTACGGCCTACCGGCGCCGACGCCTCCGTACGGCCGATGGGCGGCGACCCCGCCGGGCCCGTACGCGCGTCCGCCTCCGCACGGCCCACGGGTGACGGCACCACCGTTCCCGTACCGCCGACCGGCGACGCCGTACCCGTACCCGCTCAAGGCGACGGTCCCGGGCTCCACACCCTCGCCGCCGCGCCCGCCGACCCCCGGCCCGAGCCGGACGAGGCGCGGGAGGCCGCCGCGCCGCTCGGCGCCCGCTGGACCGGGCCCGTCGCCCTCGGCGAGGGCGCCGACCTGCCCCAGATGCCGCTCGCCCTGCGCGCCGCCACCCCCCGCACCACCACCGGCGGCGCCACGACCACGGTCCTCGCCTGGGCCGCCCACCAGGAGACCGCCACCGTCGCGGCCTGCCTGGCGGCCCTGCGGACCCTCATCCCCGGGGCTCCCACCCCGGCGGCCGGTCCGCACGCCCACATCCCCGGGGCCCCCACCCCGGCGGCAGGGCTCACCAGGGAACACTGGCTCCTCGACGGCGCGCTGCGCCTGCTCGCCCGGGAGACGGAACCCCTGGCGACGACCGTCACCCCGCACGTGCCGCCCGCGGCCCTCCCGGCGGGCGCTCCCGCCGGGGCCGCGGGCGGCGGGGCGTGCGCCGCACCCGACCCCGAGGGGCTGCGCGTCCTCGCGGGCCTCCGGACCCTCCTCGCCGACGAACCCGCCGTACGGCTGCTCGCCGTGCCCGGCCTGGACTGGCGGCTCGCCGAGGTGACCGCCGACGGCGCCGTCCTCGGACGCGGCTGGGGCGCCGACGCGGCGGAAGCCGCCCGCACCGCCCTGTGCACCGCGCTCGCCCGCACCCAGACCACCGGCGCCGACGGAACCGTCGACCCGCTCTCCACCGACGCCCTGCTCTTCGCCGACCGCGCCGCCCTGGACGCGCTCCGGGCCCAGCTGGCCGCCCGCCCCGGCACCGGCTACCGGGGCGAGGCGACGCGGTACGACCCCGTCCTCGGCGAACTCCCCTTCTGGTACGGCCCCGTGGAGGCCCACGATGCCCACTGACACGCTCACCCGCGCCCCCGCCCTCGGGCTCGTGCTCGGTCCCGGCTTCGCCGCGCACCCCGCCGACGAGGACTGGCGGTCCGCGCTCGGCGCGCTCGACGACCTGGCCGCCGCCCTCCCCGGGGTCACCGTCGCCGTCGACCGGGGCTGGCACCTCGACTGGGAGCGGGACCGCCTCGCCGGGGCCGCCGCCGAGGGCCTGGCCCACCTCTCCGTACGCCTGCGCGCCGACGAGGTCCTCGTCGGACCGCTCAGGACGCCCGGCACGGACGCGGGCTGCGCGGGCTGCGCCGAGGTCCGCGACCGGACCGTCCCCGACCACCCGCTGGCCGGGGACCTCCGGTACGCGACCGCCGCCCCCGGTCCCGGCGCGCCGCTCCTGCCCGAACTGCTCCGGGCGGCCCTGGAGCACCTGGCGGGACGGCCGCTCGGCCCCGGCGAACTGTTCGCGGTCTCGCCCGGCGGTCTGCGCCGCCACCGCGTCGCCCGCAGCTTCCACTGCCCGCTGTGCGGCCCCGCGCACGACCGCCTGGACGGCACCACCACCCCGGCGCCGCTGGCCCTGACCGGCCGGCCCGCCTTCCCCGACGACCCGACCCGCACCGCCGCCAGCCGTCTCGTCGAACGCGGAGTGCTCCAGGACCGCCTGGTCGACGACCGCTTCGGACCGGTCCGCGCGCTGCTGCGCGAGTCCCGCGCCCCCTTCGCGATGAGCATGGCCGTGGTGCCGGACGCCCCGGCGATGGGCCACGGACGGGCCCGGACCTTCGCCGAGACCGGCCCGGTGGCGATCCTGGAGGCGTACGAGCGGCTCGCGGGCTTCCCGTACGACGTGCCCGTCCTCACCGGCCGCTCCTACGCGCGGGTCGCCGACCACGCCGTGGACCCCGCCGGGCTCGGGCAGTACACCGCCGAGCAGCTCGCCCACCCCACCAGCCGGGCCACCCCCTTCGACGCGGACACCCCGATGGACTGGGTGTGGGGCCACGACCTCGCCGACGGACGCCCGCTGCTCGTCCCCGCCGACCACGCCTTCTACCAGTACGAGTACAACCACCGCAGGGACCGCAGGGCCGCCCGGCTGGCCGGGACCCCCGGCCGCAAGCACTACTTCTACGAGTCGTCCAGCGGCTGCGCCGTCGGCGCCAACCTCGAAGAGGCCGCCCTGCACTCGCTGTTCGAACTGGCGGAGCGGGACGCGTTCCTGCTGTCCTGGCACCGGGCCGCGCCCCTGCCGGTCATCCCGAACGACTCCCTCACCGACCCCACCAGCCGGGCCATGATCGAGCTGATGGAGTCGCGCGGCTTCGACGTGCACCTGCTCGTCGCCACCCAGGACATCGGCCTGCCGGTCGTCTGGGTCCTCGCGGTGAACCGGCTCGCCCCCTTCCCCGCCACCTTCTCCTCGGCCGGTTCCGGCGCCGATCCGCAGTCCGCGATCCGGGGCGCCCTGCGCGAGGTCGCCCAGCTCGTCACCAACCCCGTCGACTGGACCCGGGAGACCGTCGAGCCGATGGTCGCGGACCCGTGGCTGGTCCAGGAGCTGGAGGACCACGTCCGCTTCTCGTCGCTGCCCGAGACCGCCGTCCGCGCCACCGCCGCCCTCGGCGGACCCCGGGTCACCCTCGAAGAGGCGTTCCCCGGCTGGCCCGGCCGGATGGACCGGGGCTCCGGCGGGGACGTGCGGGGCGCCCTCGACCTCGTGCGCGGGCTCTTCGCCGACGCCGGTCTCGACCGGATCGTCCTCGTCGACCAGACGAGCCGCGAGCACGCCGACGCGGGCATCCACGTGGCCCGCGCGGTCGTCCCCGGCATCGTCCCGATGTGCTTCGGTCACGCCCAGCAGCGGCTCGCCGGTCTGCCCCGGCTCACCGCCGCGCTGCGCGGCACCGGCCAGGAGCACCGGACGTTCCCCCTCGACCCCCACCCGTTCCCGTGACGACCCCCCCGACGCGGGCGCGGGGCCTCGCGGCCCCGGACCATGACCGCGGGGCCCCGGACGACGGGACCCAGACTCCGGACCATGGCCTTCGGGCCCCGGCCCCGGCTCCGGGTCAGGCCGTCGGGGTCCCGGTCCCGGCTCCGGACCAGGCCGTCGGGGTCCCGGCCCCGGCTCGGTCCGTTCGGGTCCTGGCTTCGGCCCAGGCCTCTCCGGTCCCGGCCCAGGCCTCTCCGGTCCCGGTCCGGGCCCTCTGGGCCTCGGACCCGCTCCGGGCCCTTCCGGCCTCGGCTCAGGTCCAAGCTCCTCCGACTCCGACTCCGACTCCGACTCCGACTCCGGCCTCGGCCTCGGCCTCGGCTCCGGCCTCCGACCCGGTCCTTTCCCCGGCGCCGCCGCCCGCCCCGCGCGCGGCGGCGCCCCGGCGGGCCCCGGTGGACCTGCCGGGTCCGGACGGCGACAACAGCATCGCCCGCGAACCGCTCTGGTACGCGTACGGCGCCGGGGACGACGCCCCCGAGGCGCCCCCGTGGACCTGGGTCCCGCAGCCCCCGCCCGACACCCACGTCCCGCCCCCGTCCCCGCGCGGGGACGGCCCGCGCACCACCCTGCCGCTGGGCACCCACGACCGCCTCGCGGCCCTGCCGTACCCGGGCGCGCGCCCCGGCGACGCGGCCAGGCCCCCCGGCGGCGCGACGGCCCACCGTCCCGGTGAGGTGGCAGGACCGCCCGGCGGCGCGAGGGCTCACCGCCCCGGTGACGCGGCAGGACCACTCGGCCGCGCGAGGGCTCACGGCCCAGGCGGCGCCGCGGGATCTCCCGTCAGCGCGACGGCCCACCACCCCGGCGCCCCGACGGCCCACCACCCCGGCGGCCCGGCGGCCGGGCCCCTCGCCGGACCGCCCGTCGCCCCCCTGGCCGAGCCGGTCCAGGTCCGCCTCGGCCGCGCCCTCGTGACCGCCTTCGGTTCGCAGCGCAGGGAGCCCGAGAACCCCTACAACGACCACCGGCCGTACGCCTCGCCGCGCTGCCTCTTCCCCGTCCACGCCTTCGTGGACGGGGGCGCGGACCAGCCCTGGCGGCTCCTGGAACCGGACCGGCACGCCCTCACCGGCACCCCGGAAGGACCCGCCGGGAACATCGTCCTCACCGGCCGGTACACCAGCGTCCCGGCCGCGTACCAGTGGTTCCGCGGCTCCCTCGTCGCCCTCGAACTCGGCTTCACCCTGCGGGCGTTGACCCTGGGGCTCGAACTCTTCGACGTTCCCGCGCGGCTGCGGCTGCCCGGCCCGGACGCCCACGCGCTGCTGCCCGCCCTGGGCCTCGACGACCCCTGGGCCTGGTCCCTGCCCCTCGTGGTGGAAGCGGACGGGGCCGGGGCCGGGGCCGGTGCGGCGCCCCCGCCGATCCCGGCGCCCCCGCCGCGTACGCCGTCGCTCCCCACCGACCCGCCCGGAGACCTCACCCGCACCGACCCCGCGCTCGCGGAACTCATCCACGTCAACCGGGTTCAGACGTACGGGAGTCCACCGGTCCCGCTGACCACCGCCGTCCCTGCGGGACTCGGCCCCTCGGAGACCGTGCCCGACTGGGCCGAACTGCTCTGGCGGCGCCACTCCGGACGGATGCCGCGCGCCCTGCACGGCATGACGGGACGGCGGAGCGCGGTCCCGGCCGAAGTCCTCGACAGCGCCGCCCGCTGGCTCTCCGTACCCCCTCCCGGCCCCGAACTGGCCGTGGCGTTCGACCTGTTGAAGGTCACGGCGGCCGTCCGGGGCGTCGAGGGGAGCACGGACGGCGTGCACCGGCTCCGGGACGGCACCGCGCACCTCCTGCGCGCCGCTCCGGACGTCCCCGCCCTCCTGGAGGAGCGGTACGGATACGGCGTCTCGCCCGTCAACGGCTGCGGCATCCGCCACGCCCCGCTCACCGTCTTCCTGTCGGTGCGCGTCCGGGAACTGTTCGAACGCCTCGGCACCCCGGGCTGGGGAGCGGTCCAGCACGCCGCCGGATGGGCCGCGCACGGGCTCTGTCTGTCGGCCGCCGCCTCCGGCCTCTTCGCCCGCCCCGTGCGGGCCTTCCAGGAGATCCCCACCCAGCGCGTCCTCGGCCTGGACCCCGACGAGATGATCGTCCTGTCCGTGGTCGTGGGAGTGCCGCAGGACACCGGCGGCGCGCTGCTCGACCTCAGACTCTGAAGGAGCGACCCGTGACCCCGCCCCACCCCCCGAGCGGAACCCTCACCGCCCCCACCACCACCCCCGCCTCGGAACCCCGGACCGGATGGACCGCCTGGCACCTGCACCTCGGCACCGCGGCCCGGTCGGCCCACGACCGGGCCGTCACCGATGTCATCGGGCCCACCGTCCGCGAACTCGCCCCCGGCACCCCGTGGTTCTTCATCCGCTACTGGCAGGCGGGCCCCCATCTGCGGCTGCGCGTCGGCGGACTCGACGACACGGCGAAGGCCCGCGTCGAGGCCGCCCTCACCGCCCGTCTCGCGGTCGCCGGGGCGCTCGTCCCCGGCGAGGAGCCGCTCGACCCCGCCGCGTACCGCAGCGGCGCCGAGCGGCTCGCCGCCGCGGGCGAGACCGGCGAGAACACCTCGGTGAAGACCCTGCTGCCGCCCGGCGTCCACCGGGCCGCCTACGAGCCGGAGTCCGACCGCTACGGCGGTACGGCCCTGATGCCCGCCGCCGAGTCCCTCTTCACCCTCTCCAGCTCCCTCGTCCTCGCCGCCCTGCCCCGGATCACCGGCGAGCGGCAGCGGGCCGGTCTCGCGCTGCGCGGCACCGTCGCGGTCGCCGCCGCCCTCGGGGACCCGGCCGAAGCCGCCTTCTACTACGCCCACGGGCTCGGCGCCTGGCGCGCCTGGGCCGCCGACGCCGGCCATCCGGCCGCCCTCCTCGACACGCTCACCCGCGTCGAGGGCGAGGTCACGGTCGACCCGGCCGCCCACGGCCCCTTCACCGGCTGGCACGAGCGGATCGCCGCCCACGCGGACGAGATCCGGACGCACTCCCCGGCCCACCCCGGCATGGTCCTCTTCTCGCACGCGCACATGCTCCACAACCGGCTCGGTCTGAGCCTCCTGGAGGAACTGCGCACCTACGCGGTCCTGGCCCGCGCCTTCCCCGTACCGCACGGCACCGCCGCCCCCGCGGTGCCCGTCCCCTGACCCCCGCCCCCACGGGGAGTCACGAAAGGCCCGGCCGGTTCCCCGGCCGGGCCTTTTCGTGGTGCTCGTGACGCCCCCGTACTACTCGGGGCGCGGGTCCCAGCGGAAGCTGCGGACGGCGATCAGGGCGCCGACGACACCCCAGGCGGCGAGGACCGCGAGGTCCTTCCACTGGAAGCCGGAGCCCTCGACGAACAGCGCCAGCATGGCGTCGTTGAACGGCTTCACGGGCAGCAGGCCCGCGATGGTGTTGAGGAACTCCGCGTGGATCGGGAAGTAGCTGCCCGAGATGAAGACCAGCGGGAACTGGATGAACTGCACGACGGCCGGGGCCGCCTCGGAGTTCTTGATCAGCGAGGCCACGCCGACGCCGAGCGCGCAGAAGCTGGCCGCGCCGAGCACCAGGGTGAGCAGCACCGCGCCCCAGTTGGTGGGCAGCTCCACGCCGTACAGCGCGCCGATGCCGAAGACGAGGGCGACGTCCACGACGCTGACGACGACGCAGTGCACCAGCAGGCCCGCGAAGTACACCCAGGCGGGCAGCGGGGTGGCGTGCAGCCGCTTGAGGACCCCGGTCTGGCGGCGCATCGCGAGCACGATCGCCAACTGGCCGTAACAGGCGCCGAGGACGGACACGGCGGCGATCACCGGCGTGTAGTACTGCATCCCGGTCAGGCCGAAGAAGAAGTCCTCGCCCTGGCTGCCGCTGAACACGGCCCCGAAGATGCCGATGATGACGATCGGCAGCACGAAGGTGAACACCATCGACTGCGGATTGCGCCAGAACGACAGCTGCTCGTATCGGATCTGATGGCCGAGCAGGGCCAGTGCGCTCCGCTCGCGGGGGGCCTCGGCGCGGCGCGCGGTGGCCGCCGGGGCGGTGTCGGCGGTCGGGGGGATCAGGGTGGTCATGAGCGGCTCCGTCCGGGTCGGCGGCCTCGTCCCGCGGGCGCCCGGTACTCCCGGTCGGACGACGGCGAGGAGGCTTCCTGCTGTACGTACTCGCTGGTCAGGCTCAGATAGACGTCTTCGAGGGTGGGCTGTTCGACGGTCAGCCGGTCCAGCGGGGTGCCCCGGTCGAGCGCCCAGCCGGTCAGCCGGTGCAGCGCCGCCGTCGGTTCGGTCGTCTCGGCCGTGACCAGGCCGTCCTCGACGTCGCTCACGGCCAGCGGTACGTCGGCGAGCGCGGCGCCCGGCGGCAGCGCGAACCGGACGCGGGTCCTGGCGCTGTCCCGCCCGCCGAGGGTGTCCGGCGTGCCCGAGGCCACGATCCGGCCCTCGGCGATGACCACGACCGAGTCGGCGAGGGCCTGTGCCTCGTCCATGTAGTGGGTGGTGAGGACGATGGTCGTGCCGTCGTCGCGCAGGTTGCGCACGACCTCCCAGGCGCCGCGCCGGGCGTTCGGGTCGAAGCCGGTGGTCGGCTCGTCCAGGAACAGCAGCTTCGGCCTGCCGACGACGCCGAGCGCCAGGTCGAGACGGCGCTTCTGGCCGCCGGACAGGTCCTTGACCTTGGCGCCCTTCTTCTCGTGCAGGCCGACGAGGTCGAGGAGTTCGTCGACGTTCCGCGGGTCCGGGTAGTACCCGGCGTTGCGGGCCACGGTCTCGCGCACCGACAGGTACGGCTCGACGGCGATGTCCTGGAGGACCAGCCCGACCTGGCCGCGCAGCCACTGCCCGTCGGCCTTGACGCCGGGGTCGCGCCCGAGGACCTCGACGCGTCCGCCGTCGCGGTCGCGGAAGCCCTCCAGGATCTCCAGGGTGGTGGTCTTGCCCGCGCCGTTCGGCCCGAGCAGGGCGAAGATCTCGCCCTCGGCGACGGTGAAGTCGACGCCGCGCACGGCCTCGTGGTCGCCGTACCGCTTCTGCAGGCCTTCCACGGCCACCGCGGCGGTCACCGCGGTCCCTCGGCTCGTGTCACTGTGTGCTCCCGGTGTGGTGGTGGGACTCGTGGGGTCGCCGCCCGCGGACGGACTCCGGGGCGCGGCCTCGACGTTAGGCGCGGGGCGGGGGCTCCGGACGGGCGCGCGGGGGTGGCGGTGACGGACGTCATGGAAGCCGCGACAGTTGTCAGCGCGGGCCGTGACCCGCGTTGCCGGAGGCCTCCGGGGCCGCCCATGCTCGGGATGCGGCGGACGGCCGGGCGGCGGGGCACCGCGCCCGGCGACGCCTGAGGTGCCGACACGGCAGCGACGCGGAAGGCGGTCTCAAAGGTGCGGTTCGGGGATCTGGACGAGTGGGGGACGGAGGAGCGGCCGCACGTCTCGGTGGTCGGCGCCGGCATCGGCGGCCTGACGCTGGCCGGTGCGCTCTCCTCCCTGGGTGTTCCGTACACGGTGTACGAGCAGACGCGGCGGCTCGCGGAGGTGGGCGCGGGCGTCCAGCTCTCGCCCAACGCGGTACGGCCGCTGCTGCGGCTCGGTCTCGGCCGGCTGCTGCGCGAGCGGGCCGTGGCGATCGACGCCATGGAGGTACGGGGCTGGAGCGGGCGCCCGATCGCCCGGACGCCGCTGGGCGCGGAGTGCGAGCGGATGTTCGGGGCCCCTTACTACACGGTGCACCGGGCGCACCTCCACGACGCCCTGCTCTCGCTGGTCGACGCGGGCAGCCTCAGGCTCGGCGAGCGGCTGAGCGAGGCGCGGGAGACCCCGGAGGGCCCCGACGGCGTCCGGCTGACCTTCGAGGACGGCACGGTCCGGGGGGCGGACCTGGTCGTCGGCGCCGACGGCATCCACTCCACGGTCCGTGAGGCGTTCCGGCGCGACGCCCCGGAGTTCGCCGGGCTCGGCATCTACCGGGGCCTGGTCCCGGTGGACCGGCTGCCGGACGCGGCCCGCGCGCCTCTGGTGCGCCTCTGGCTCGGTCCGGGCGGGCACTTCGTGTGCTATCCGGTCGCGGCGGGGGAGTACCTGAGCTTCGCGGCGACCGTGCCGATGGCCGCCTCGCCGGGCGAGTCCTGGTCGGTGAAGGGTGACCCGGAGGAGCTGCGGCGGGTGTTCGGCGGCTGGACGGGCCTGGTCGCGGACGTCGTCGGCGCGGTGGAGTCGACCCTCCAGTGGGCGCTGCACGACCGTCCGCCGCTGGACGTGTGGTCCTCCCGGCGGATGACGCTCCTCGGTGACGCGGCGCACCCGATGCTGCCGTTCATGGCGCAGGGCGCGAACCAGGCGGTGGAGGACGCGATGGACCTGGCGGCCTGTCTGGCGGGTCCCGGGGCGGCGACGACCGGGGCGCGGCTGGACCGCTACCAGGCGCTGCGGATCCCGCGCACGGCGGAGATCCAGCGCGGTTCGCGGGGCAACGCGGGCATCCTGCACCTGCCGGACGGTCCGGCGCAGCGGCGCAGGGACGCCGGGATGGCGGTGCACGCGGCGCTGCGCGACCGGGCGACGCTGTACGCGCACGAGACGGGCCGGAGCGTGGTGCCGCTCCCGGTGTGACGGCCGCTTTCGGGAAGGGTGCCGCTCCCGGTGTGACGGCCGCCTTCCGGAAGGGTGCCGCTCCCGGTGCGGTCGGGAGTGGTGCCGCTCCCGGTGTGCTCACCGCCCCCCGGTGATTGGCCTAGACCTATTGTGTGTCCCTGTCCGTGACGGTACGTTCGTCCCGGCTGCGCAGCCGGAACTCCACGCAACGCACGCACCACATCGCATCGTCACGCATCCCGCCGGGGCATCCCGGCGTTTCAGGAGGACATGCCATGTACCGTCGCATCGCGGCCGCGCTCGCCACCGCGGCCACCGCCGGAGCCCTCTCGCTCGGCACCGTGGGCACCGCCGAGGCCGCGGGCCCCGGCTTCTACGCCCGCAGCCACCACTCCTCGTACGCCGAGTGCCAGGCGGCCGGCGTCGCGGGCAGGCCCATCTGGGGCGTGCTCTTCTTCTGCGAGTCCTTCGGCCCGCCCCGCCCGGACGTCTACGTCCTCTGGGTCCGCCCCTGACGGGGGCGCCCGGCCCCGGATCGCTCCGGGGCCGGGCGCCGCACGGGGGCACGGGGCCCTCGTCCGTCGATCGACGTCCACCGGGAGACCGCCTCGCGCGGTCTCCTTCGTCGTGCCCGGTCCCGGGGGGCCGGTGCCTTCACGACATGTCCTCTCAGGCGCAGCTGATGATCAGGCTGGTGACCGCGGTGCAGACGCGGGACGCGGAGTCGTTGGCCGGGGCGGGGTCGGCGGGGCTGCTGGTCACGCGGGTCGCGGTGACCTTGTAGGGGGTGCCGAGGCTGAGGAGGGCGACGGGGACCGAGAGGTGACGGGTGGTGCTGGCCCCGGGAGCCAGCTCGCCGACGGCGCAGACGGCCCGGCCCGCGGCGAGCGCGCAGTCGGGGCCGGTGGCGCCGGTGCGGACGGGCAGGGTGGCCTCGACGGTGGCGGAGGCGAGCGTGCCGGGGCCGTTGTTGGTCAGGGTGAGGGTGTAGTCGATACGGCCGTTGAGGAGGCCGGGTACGGGGGTGGCGGCCAGCCGCACCCGGAGGTCGGCGCCCGGCTCCCCGGTGATCACGACAGCGTTGGGGTTCGCGCCCACGGGAACGCCGGTGGCGGTGCCGGTGGCGGTGTCGATCGCGGACGCGGTGGCGGAGCCGTTGTCGGCGGTGTAGGCGAGGGTGCCGTCGGGGGAGACCGCCACGTCGACGGGGTTGTTCCCCACGGTGGTGGTGGAGGTGAGGGCGCCGGTGGCGGTGTCGATCGTGGAGACGGCGCCGGTCTGGTTCCGGGTGACGTAGGCGCGGGTGCCGTCCGGGGAGACGGCGACGCCGTAGGGGAGACCGGGAACGGTGAGGGAGGCGGTGACGGTGCCGGTGCCCGTACCGATCACCGCGACGGAGTCCGAGTACGGGCGGGTGACGTAGGCGCGGGTGCCGTCGGGGGTGACGGCGATGTCCTGGGGGAAGCCGCTGAGGCCGATGGTCGCGGTCACCGTGCCGCTCGCGGTGTCGATCACCGAGACGGACTGGGAGGCGTAGTTGGTGACGTAGGCGCCGGTGCCGTCGGGGGTGACGGCGACGCTCTGCGGGTCGCTGCCGACACCGATGGTCCCGGTCACCGTGCCGCTCGCGGTGTCGATCACCGAGACGGTGCCGGAGCCGCTGTCGACGGCGTAGGCGCGGGAGCCGTCGGGGGAGACGGCGATGCCCTTGGGGCTGTCCCCCACGCCGATCGTGGCGATGACCGACCGGGTGGCGGCGCTGATCACCGAGACGGAGTCCGCGTTCGCGTTCGTCACGTAGACGCGGGCGCCGTCCGGGGACGCGGCCACGCCCCGGGGACCGTCCCCGACGGCGACCGTCGCCGTGACGGTGCCGGTGCCGGTGTCGATCACGGAGACCGTGTCGTCGCCGAAGTCCGCGACGTACGCGAAGGCCCCGCCGGACGGCGCGGCGGCCGGGCTCCCGGCGGCCACGGCGGGCGAGGCACCGGTGGTGAGAGTGGTCACGAGCAGAGCGCAGGCACCGGCCGCGGGAACCCCGCGGCCCAGGGCTCTTCGGACGCCGGAGGTGATCGACGAGCGCATGAGAGGTTCCTCCCCATCGGGCCACGCGCGGACGGCGCGGGCGGATCGGCATCGGCCCGGCCCCGCCCACGACCACGGGGAGCGCCCGCCCGGGACGCGCACGGACACCGGACGACGGCCCGCGAGACCCCGGAGGCGGGCGTCCGGTGCACCTGGGACAGGATGCGAGGGACCCCCGCCCCGGACAAGCACGCGAACCGGCCACACGCCTCCTGGCCGGAACCCATTCGAACACCCGGCGACCGCCCCCGACCGCCGAACCTCCGCCACGCGAAAGGCCCCGCCCGGCACCGGAAGAACCGGGAACGCCGACCGGGGCCCGCGGCGGAACCCCGCCTACCGGGGCCGCCCGAGAGGGAACCTCAGCACTCGATGATGTTCACCGCGAGCCCGCCGCGCGCGGTCTCCTTGTACTTGACGCTCATGTCCGCGCCCGTCTCCTTCATGGTCTTGATGACCTTGTCGAGGGAGACCAGGTGGCTGCCGTCGCCGCGCATCGACATCTTCGCCGCCGTGACCGCCTTGACCGCCGCCATGCCGTTGCGCTCGATGCACGGGATCTGCACCAGGCCGCCGACCGGGTCGCACGTCAGGCCCAGGTTGTGCTCCATGCCGATCTCGGCCGCGTTCTCCACCTGCTCGGGAGAGCCGCCGAGGACCTCCGCGAGGGCGCCCGCCGCCATCGAGCAGGCCGAGCCGACCTCGCCCTGGCAGCCGACCTCGGCGCCGGAGATGGAGGCGTTCTCCTTGAAGAGCATCCCGATCGCGCCCGCCGCGAGCAGGAAGCGGACGATGCCGTCGTCGTCGGCGCCGGGCACGAAGTTCGTGTAGTAGTGCAGGACGGAGGGGATGATCCCGGCCGCGCCGTTCGTCGGGGCGGTGACCACCCGGCCGCCCGCCGCGTTCTCCTCGTTCACGGCCATCGCGTAGAGGGTGATCCACTCCATCGCGTGCGCCGCCGGGTTCCCCTCGGTGCGCAGCTTGCGGGCCGAGTTCGCGGCGCGCCTGCGGACCTTCAGGCCGCCGGGCAGGATGCCCTCGCGGGCCATGCCGCGCGAGACGCAGGACTGCATGACCCCCCAGATCTCCAGGAGGCCCGCGCGGATCTCGTCCTCGGTGCGCCAGGCCTTCTCGTTCTCCAGCATCAGGGAGGAGATCGACAGGCCCGTCTCCTTGGCGAGCCGGAGCAGCTCGTCGCCGGTGCGGAAGGGGTACTTCAGATGGGTGTCGTCGGGGATGATCGGGTTCTCGCCCGCGACCGCGTCCTCGTCGACGACGAAGCCGCCGCCGACCGAGTAGTACGTCTTCTCCAGGACGGGGCCGCCCTCGGAGTCGTACGCGAAGACCGTCATCCCGTTGGCGTGGTACGGCAGTGCCTTGCGCCGGTGCAGGATCAGGTCGGCGTCGAAGTCGAAGGGGACCTCGTGCGCGCCGAGCAGGTTGATCCGGCCGCTCTTCTTGATCCGTTCGAACTCCTCGTCGGCGTGCTCGACGTCGACGGTGCGCGGCGAGTTGCCCTCCAGACCGAGGAGGACGGCCTTGGGGGTGCCGTGGCCGTGGCCGGTCGCGCCGAGGGAGCCGTACAGCTCGGCCCGTACGGAGGCGGTGTGGGAGAGCAGGCCCTCGTTCTTCAGGCGGCGGGCGAACATCCGGGCCGCGCGCATCGGCCCCACCGTGTGGGAGCTCGACGGGCCGATGCCGATCGAGAACAGGTCGAAGACCGAGATGGCCACGGAAGGACTCCTTGGGGGGCTAGACGCCGTTGTCTGCCGGGGTGGAGCAGAGAAGCGCGGGAAAGAGGGGCGTACGGGGACATGGAGTGGGGCACCGCGCTCACGGTCCAGTGTGCGCGGTGCCCCGAAGATTCGTACGAACGAAAGGGTACGAAACTACTTCAGGCCGGGGTACAGCGGGTGCTTGTCCGCCAGGGCGGTCACCCGGGCCTTGAGGGCCTCGGCCTTCTCGCCGTCGAAGCCGGGCTTCAGGGACTCCGCGATGATGTCGGCGACCTCGGTGAAGTCCTCGGCGCCGAAGCCTCGGGTGGCGAGCGCGGGCGTGCCGATGCGCAGACCGGAGGTGACCATCGGCGGGCGCGGGTCGTTCGGGACGGCGTTGCGGTTGACCGTGATGCCGACCTCGTGGAGACGGTCCTCGGCCTGCTGGCCGTCGAGCTCGGAGTTGCGCAGGTCCACCAGGACCAGGTGCACGTCCGTGCCGCCGGACAGCACGGAGACGCCGTGCTCGGTGACGTCGTCCTGGACCAGGCGCTCGGCCAGGGCGCGGGCGCCGTCCACGGTGCGCTGCTGGCGCTCCTTGAACTCCTCCGTGGCCGCGACCTTGAAGGAGACGGCCTTGGCCGCGATGACGTGCTCCAGCGGGCCGCCCTGGAAACCGGGGAAGACCGAGGAGTTCAGCTTCTTGGCGAACGCCTTCTTCGCCAGGATGATGCCGCCGCGCGGGCCGCCGAGCGTCTTGTGGGTGGTGGAGGTCACCACGTCCGCGTACGGCACCGGGTTCGGGTGCAGACCGGCGGCGACCAGGCCCGCGAAGTGGGCCATGTCGACCCACAGGTAGGCCTCGACCTCGTCGGCGATCCGGCGGAACTCGGCGAAGTCCAGCTGGCGCGGGTAGGCGGACCAGCCCGCGATGATCACCTTCGGGCGGTGCTCCTTGGCGAGGCGCTCGACCTCGGCCATGTCGACCAGACCGGCCTCGTCGACGTGGTACGCGACCACGTCGAACTGCTTGCCGGAGAAGTTCAGGCGCATCCCGTGGGTCAGGTGACCGCCGTGCGCCAGGTCCAGGCCGAGGATCGTGTCCCCGGGCTGGGCGATCGCGAAGAGGGCGGCCTGGTTCGCGGAGGCGCCGGAGTGCGGCTGCACATTGGCGTACTCGGCACCGAACAGGTCCTTGACCCGGTCGATCGCGATCTGCTCGGTGACGTCGACGTGCTCGCAGCCACCGTAGTAACGGCGGCCCGGGTAGCCCTCGGCGTACTTGTTGGTGAGGACGGAGCCCTGCGCCTCCATGACGGCGACCGGAGCGAAGTTCTCCGAGGCGATCATCTCGAGGGTGGACTGCTGACGGCGGAGCTCGGCGTCGACGGCTGCGGCGACGTCCGGGTCCAGCTCGTGGAGGGGAGTGTTCAGAAGCGACATGAATCGATCCCTAAGGGTCTCGGGCCCGGTCTTCAGTTCCCGGCGGAGAACGCGGCGTACGCGTCGGCGGTGAGCAGCTCGTCCGGCTCGCCCTCGACACGCACCTTGAACAGCCAGCCACCCTCGAACGGAGCCGTGTTCACCAGGGACGGGTCGTCCACCACGTCCTGGTTGGACTCGACGATCTCGCCCGTCACGGGGGAGTACAGGTCGCTGACCGACTTCGTCGACTCCAGCTCGCCGCAGGTCTCGCCCGCGGTGACGGTGTCGCCGACAGCGGGAAGCTGGGCGTAGACGACGTCACCGAGCGCGTTGGCGGCGAACTCGGTGATGCCGACGGTCGCGACGCCGTCCACGGCGTCCGACAGCCACTCGTGCTCCTTGGTGTAACGCAGCTGCTGGGGGTTGCTCATGGCCTGATTCTCCTGGATCGGGGGAGTGCTGATGAACGTGGGTCTTGCGGGGTGAGACGAGAAGTGAGACGGACGCGTCACTTCTGGCGCTTGTAGAAGGGCAGCGCCACGACCTCGTACGGCTCGTGGGCGCCGCGGACGTCCACACCGACGCCCTCGGTCCCGGGCGTGGCGTGCGCCGCGTCGACGTACGCCATCGCGATCGGCTTGCCGAGCGTCGGGGACGGGGCGCCGGAGGTGACCTCGCCGATCACCACGCCGTCCTTGACGACGGAGAAACCGGCGCGCGGGACCCGGCGGCCCTCGGCGATCAGCCCGACGAGCTTGCGCGGCGGGGTGGTACCGGCGCGCTCGGCGGCCTTCTCCAGCGCCTCACGGCCGACGAAGCGGCCCTCGTTGCTGGTCTTCTCGAACTTCACGACCCGGCCGAGCCCCGCGTCGAAGGGGGTCAGGGAGGTGGTCAGCTCGTGGCCGTACAGCGGCATACCCGCCTCCAGGCGGAGCGTGTCACGGCAGGACAGACCGCAGGGGATCAGCCCGACCGGGGCGCCCGCCTCGGTCAGCGCCCGCCACACGCCCTCGGCGTGCTCCGGCTTCAGGAACAGCTCGAAGCCGTCCTCGCCGGTGTAGCCGGTACGGGCGATCAGCGCGGGCACGCCCGCGACCGTGCCGGGCAGCCCCGCGTAGTACTTCAGCCCGTCCAGGTCGGCGTCGGTGAGCGCCTTCAGGATGCCGGGGGACTCCGGGCCCTGGACCGCCAGCAGGGCGTACGCGTCGCGGTCGTCGCGCACCTCGGCGTCGAAGCCCGCCGAGCGCTCCACCAGCGCGTCGAGCACGATCTGGGCGTTGGAGGCGTTGGCGACGACCATGTACTCGGGGGCCTCGGCCGAGCCGAGGCGGTAGACGATCAGGTCGTCGAGGATGCCGCCGTCCTCCTGGCAGATCATCGTGTACCGGGCACGCCCGACGCCCACCGTGGAGATGTTGCCGACCAGGGCGTGGTCGAGGAGCTCCACGGCCTGCGGACCCGTGACGGTGATCTCGCCCATGTGGGAGAGGTCGAACAGACCGGCCCTGGTGCGGACCGCGAGGTGCTCCTCGCGCTCACTGCCGTAGCGCAGCGGCATGTCCCAGCCCGCGAAGTCGGTCATGGTCGCGCCCAGCGAACGATGCAGGGCATCGAGGGCGGTCAGGCGGGGGGCAGAGGTCATGGGGTGGCTCCCGGGTCCCAAGGGCGTGATAGGTGACGAAACACATGACGGCGAGGACGTCCTCCCCATCTGTCATGGAACCTGAGAGGTTCACCGAGAGCATCTCGTCACCGAGAGATCGGCTTGCACCTTGGGTGGGGACACGGCAGGGTGTCCCGCTTTTCAGATCTGCCTCATCCACGCGGTACGGGGCCTGAGAGATTCAAGGGAGGGTCTTGCTCCTTCGGCGCCCGGACGCCGAGGCGTCCGGAACTCTCCCGCGCGGATTCGAACGGCCGGTATGCGGTTGTACGGGCGGCGGTGCGCTGTGGGGCGACGGCCCGCCCGGCGGGCACATCATTGCACGCGGGCCCGGCGCGGCAAATCGCTTGTGCCTCATTACCAGTTCTTTACACTTCTTGGGCAAGGGTCTCCCTGAGACCCGGCAGGGGGGAGAAGCGATGAGGTTCCAGCACACCGGCGCATACGCTCCGAGTACCGGAATACCGTCACAGCGGGCCCGCGCCCGGACCCGGAGGGGCCGGCTCCTGCGGGACCTGCGCGAGCGCGGCGGCCGCGGCCCCCGCGCCCTCACCTTCGCGGCGGGCGACCTCGTCGTCGTCTCCGGGCTGCCCGGCAGCGGTAAGTCCACCCTCATGAAGCGCGCCGCGGAGGGCAGCGGCATCGACTCCCAGGACACCCGCGAGCGCTGGGAGGCCAGGATGCCCCGCCTGCTGCCGTACGCCGTCTACCGCCCGCTGGTCCGCCTCGCGCACTACGCGGGACTCCGCGCCGCCCTGCGCTCCGGCGACGGGGTGATCGTCCACGACTGCGGCACCCAGTCCTGGGTGCGCGGCTGGCTCGCCCGCGAGGCCCGCCGCCGGGGCCGCGCCCTCCACCTCGTCCTCCTCGACGTCACCCCCGACACCGCCCGCGCCGGACAGCGCGACCGGGGCCGGGGCGTCTCCTCGTACGCCTTCGCCCGGCACCGGCGGGCCGTCACCCGGCTCGTCACCTCCGCCGAGTCCGGCCGCCTCCCGCACGGCTGCGCCTCCGTGACCCTGCTCGACCGGGACGCCGCCGACGCGCTCCGGAGGATCGGCTTCGGGGAGGCCGTCTGAGGACTGCCCGCGTTTCCCGGGGGCGCCTCCGGGGGGCCGGTGCCGGTGCCGTGCCGTGCCGTGCTGTGCCGTGCCGGTGTCGGACCGGCCCGTTCCCGGGGTGCGGCTCGGCCGTGGCCTCCGGCTCCGGCTCGTGCCCCGGGCCTGTGACCCGGCCCTGCACCCCGGGTCCGTCCGTCCGCCGTCCCCGCCCCAGCGGGCCCGTCCCCAGGGCCCGTCCCCGGGCCCCTCCGGCCGTCGCCCGTGTCCCGCCGTTCCCACGTTCCGTACCCTTTGGGCCACGGCGCGACAAGGGCGGCGTTAGGGTGCTGGCGGGCCCGCCGGCACGGCGGAGCCGGGCGAGAAGGGGAAAACGGGACCGTGGACGTGACGTGGCCGGGCAACGAGCTCGAAGAGGCCCTTGCCGCCTCACTCGGCAATCCCGGGGCCGGAGCCCGCCTGGTCGAGGTCC
Organism: Streptomyces sp. NPDC087215; assembly: GCF_044744885.1. NCBI lineage: Bacteria > Bacillati > Actinomycetota > Actinomycetes > Kitasatosporales > Streptomycetaceae > Streptomyces > Streptomyces sp. NPDC087215. The sequence continues at coordinate 69,227 of NZ_JBIUZD010000005.1, read as the reverse complement.
TCGGCCGCAGCCCCGTCTGGGTGCCGCTGCCCAACGGCGGCAGCCCGGAGAGCGCCGACCTCGACCTGCCCACCCTGGAGATCGACGGCGCGGCCTACGTCCCCGTCTTCAGCTCCGAACAGCAGTTCCTCGCCTGCGTCGGCGGCCACATGTCCTTCACCGTCGCCCCCGCCCGCGAGTTCGCCCGGGGCCTGCCCCCGCAGCTCGGCATCGCGGTGAACCCCGGCGGCACCGTCGGCGTCCCGCTTCCCCCGCCCGCCGTCGCCGAACTCTGCCGGACGGGCCGCACCCCGCTCGACGGCCCCGCCTCGGGCGGCCGCGTCCGCCTCTTCGAGCCCGACTGGCAGGACGACCCAGTCGACTTCCTCTCCGCCGCCTCCGCCGAGTTCGAGGCCACCGGGGTCGTCGTCTCCGCCCGCCGCGCCCTCGCCAGCGTCGAGGGCACCGAACCCGCCCTCTTCGTGGGCGTCCAGCTCGCCGGCTGGGACGGCGTCGACCGCAACGCGCCCCTGGACGCCCTCGGCCGCGCCCTCGGCCGGGTCGAGGTGGCCTGGCCGGTCAACCTCATCCTGCTCGACATGGCGCAGGACCCGGTCGGCGACTGGATGCTGGAGCGGGTCCGCCCCTTCTACCAGCGCGCCGCCGTGTGACGCACGGGCTGTTTAAGCTGAACTTCTCACGGCCGGACTTCGCGCGGCCGGACTTCGCACAGCCGTCCTCCGCGCGCCGGGGACGGCCGCAGGACATACGCACGACCGACGTGGTGACGGAAGAGGGGCGGGAACCAGGGTGAGCGCGTCAGGCACCGCCTCGGCCGAACAGATCGAGCACATGCTGCGCCAGGTGGCACCCGGACGCTACGACGCGTACGAGCAGCTGCTGCACGCCCTCGCCGACGGCGAGCTGCGGATACTGCTCTGGCACGGCACGCCGGGATCGGCCGACGCCCAGTACGGGAACATGGAGGTGGACGGCCACGGCTACGCGCCCTGCGTCACCTCCGACCGGGAGCTGGCCGCCTCCGGCTGGCACCGCGCCCACGAGCTCGTCACCGGCCGGGAGATCGCCCGCGCCCTCTACCCCGACCGCTGGGGAGTCTGGCTGAATCCGCACGCCCCCGGCGGCGGCGTCGGCATCCCCTGGGCCGATCTGCGCCGGATCGCCACCGGACTCGACCGGATGCCCGCCGGGCCGCTCCGGATCGCCGAACCCACCCTGGAGATCCCGCAGTTCTACGCCCAGCTCACCCAGAACGCCCACCGCACCCCGGCCGTCCGGGCACTGCGCCGGGGCTGGGTGCAGCCCGCGCTCGGCTCCCCGTACCTCGTCATCGGTCTCGATCTGTACGACGGTTCGGCCGCCGCCGTCGACACGGTCCGCGCGATGATGCGCCAGTCGATCGGCACCGTGCCCGAGGGGCTGCCCGTCTCCACGGTCGCGCTCTCCGACGCGTACGACCCGGTGGCGCTCTGGCTGCGGGCGAACGGACGCCCCTTCTACGACCGCGAGGCCCACGCGGGCCAGGGCCCCGCCCCCGTCCACGGATACGGCTACCCGCCCCCGGCGCCGTCCGGATACTGAGACGCACCACGCGACGCGTCCCGCCCCACCGGCCTCCGGAGTTCGCTCCGGAGGCCTTCTTTCGCCCCAATTACGCCAGCTGAAAGCATAGTTGAGCCGACATGCCCGATTGGGGCGAAGAGGCCCCGAGATGGTCCGCTCAGATGATCCTGACGTCCGGATAACGGAAGTCGCAGCACCGCATCACGTTTGAGCAAACATTGCCCGTCAGGGCTGGCGGGTGATCCCGAGCGCGTTGAAGACTCCCCGGAACACCGGGCGTTCGGCTTCCTTCCGAGCCCATGCCCAGCAGGTTGTTCCACCGAGCCGCCACCCGCGGCGGGCAAGGGCCGGCTACCGGCGGCCGAGAGGGGTCCTCACCACGATGACGGCACCACTGCGCGAGACGAGTGCGGGCGAGCCGGCCGCCGCCGTCGATGCCCCGCCCGAAGCCAAGGCCATCGAGGGGCGTTCGCCCTGGAAGATCGCCTGGACCCGTCTCAAGCGCGACAAGCTCGCCCTCGCGGGCGCCTTCGTCGTCGTCTTCCTCGTCCTGGTGGCGGTCTTCGCCCCGCTCATCGTCGGCCTCCTCGGCCACCCGCCCGACGAGTTCCACGAGGACCAGATCGACCCGCTCTTCGGCACCCCGACCGGCGCCTGGGGCGGCATGAGCTCCGACTTCCTCCTCGGGGTCGAGCCGGTCAACGGCCGCGACGTCTTCAGCCGCATCGTCTACGGCGCCCGGATCTCGCTGCTCGTCGCCTTCCTCGCCGCGGTCTTCGCGGTGGCCCTCGGCACCGTCCTCGGCATCGTCGCCGGCTACTTCGGCGGCTGGGTCGACGCCGTGCTCAGCCGCGTCATGGACGTGATGCTCGCCTTCCCGCAGCTGCTCTTCACGATCGCCCTGGTCTCGGTCCTCCCCAACGAACTGCTCGGCATCGAGGGTTCGGGCGTGCGGATCGGCGCCCTCGTCGTCGTCATCGGCTTCTTCGGCTGGCCGTACGTCGGCCGGATCGTCCGAGGCCAGACCCTCTCGCTGCGCGAACGCGAGTACGTGGAGGCCGCCCGCAGCCTGGGGGCGGGCCGCCTCTACATCCTCCGCAAGGAGCTGCTGCCCAACCTGGTCGCCCCGATCACGGTCTACGCGACCCTCATGATCCCCACCAACATCCTCACCGAAGCCGCGCTCAGCTTCCTCGGCGCCGGGGTCAAGCCCCCCACCGCCTCCTGGGGGCAGATGCTCTCCAAGGCCGTCAACACCTATGAATCGGACCCCCTGTTCATGGTGATCCCCGGCCTCGCGATCTTCATCACCGTCCTGGCGTTCAACCTCTTCGGCGACGGCGTGCGTGACGCGCTCGACCCGAAGGGCTCCCGCTGACCCTTCGCCGACGACCCGCAAGACCGCCCCTGCCGCTGGCGACAGGAGGCTGATCCACCCTCGGCGGACCGCTGCTGTCGGCCGCCACTATCCCGGAGGTTGCGAGACCCATGACCCTGCTGAGTTCTCAGAGGCGCAGAATCGCCGCGGGCGCGCTGCTCGCGGCGGCCACGATGGTCGTCACCACCGCCTGCGGCGGTGGCGGCGGCAAGAGCGGCGGCGATGACAGCGGCAAGGGGGGCCTCGCCTTCAACGGCGGAGTCAACAAGGTCCTCAACGCCTCCGACAAGAAGGGCGGCGAGCTGAAGTTCATCGGCTCGCAGGAGGCCGACAGCTGGGACCCGCAGCGCGGCTACTACGGCTTCGTGTGGGACTTCGCCCGCTACTACACCCGCCAGCTCGTCACCTTCAAGGCCGAGCCGGGCGCCGCCTCCACCGAGCTGGTCCCGGACCTCGCCACCGACGCGGGCAAGGTCTCGGCCGACGGCCTCACCTACACCTTCACGCTGAAGGACGGGGTGACCTGGGAGGACGGCAAGCCGATCACCTCCAAGGACATCAAGTACGGCATCGAGCGCATCTGGGCGCAGGACGTCATCTCCGGCGGCCCGATCTACCTCCAGCAGGCCCTCGACCCCAAGGGCGAGTACAAGGGTCCCTACAAGGACACCACCGCGGACAAGCTCGGCCTGAAGGCCATCGAGACCCCGGACGACAAGACCATCATCTTCAAGCTGCCGGTCGCCAACGGCGACTTCCTGCAGATGCTGGCCATGCCCGCCGCCTCGCCGGTCCGCCAGGACAAGGACACCAAGTCCAAGTACGGCCTGAAGCCCTTCTCCTCCGGCCCGTACAAGTGGGACTCGTACACCCCCAACAAGTCGATCAAGCTGATCCGCAACGACAAGTGGGACGCCAAGACGGACACCGTCCGCAAGGCGCTCCCGGACAAGATCAGCGTCACGTTCACCACGAACGCCGACGACATGGACAACCGTCTGATCGAGGGCGAGTACGACCTCGACATCAACGCCACCGGCGTCGGTGCCGCCGCCCGCCAGAAGGTGCTCCAGCAGAACAAGGGCAACGTCGACAACCCGCAGACGGGCTTCATCCGTTACGCGGTCTTCCCGCAGACGGTCATCCCCGACATCGAGTGCCGCAAGGCCATCATCTACGCGGCCGACTCGAAGTCCCTCCAGACCGCCCGCGGCGGCCCGCAGGCCGGTGGCGACATCGCCGCCAACATGCTGCCCCCGGCGATCAAGGGCGCGGACCCGAAGGCCGACCCGTACGGCAAGCTCGCGGGCGCCCCGGACCTCACCAAGGCCAAGGACGCGCTCAAGAAGTGCGGCCAGCCGAACGGCTTCAAGACCACCATCGCGGTCCGCAACAACAAGCCGATCGAGATCGCCACCGCCGAGTCCCTCCAGCAGTCGCTGAAGGCCGTCGGCATCGACGCCCAGATCGACCAGTTCGACGGCGCCCAGACCTCCGGCATCATCGGTTCGCCGAAGGTGGTCAAGGAGAAGGGCTACGGCATCATCATCATGGGCTGGGGCGCCGACTTCCCGACCGGCCAGGGCTTCCTCCAGCCGCTGGTCGACGGCCGCTTCATCCTGCAGAGCGGCAACAACAACTTCTCCGAGCTGAACGACAAGTCCATCAACGGACTGTTCGACCAGGCGCTGAAGGAGACCGACCCCAGCAAGGCCGGCGAGCTCTACCAGCAGATCAACACGAAGGTCTCGGAGGCCGCGGTCTACCTGCCCTTCACCCACGAGAAGAACATCATCTGGCGCGGCTCCCGCCTGACCAACGTCTACACGGCCGACGCCTACAACGGCCGCTACGACTACGCGTCGCTCGGCGTCGTCAAGTAATCCGACCCGCTTCGCCGGCGCACCACCCGCCGCCAGGTCCGAAGGGCAGGTGATGGCCGAGGGCGGCGGCCGGGAGACCCGAGAGGGTCTCCCGGCCGCCGACCGGCCGACCGCATGCTTGCATACATAGTCCGGCGACTCTTCGCGGTCGCCGTGATGCTGCTCGTCGTCACGCTCGTGACGCTCAGCATCTTCTTCCTCATTCCCAAGCTGACCGGCAGCGACCCTGCCGCGATGTTCGTCGGCAAGCAGGCGGACCCGGCCTCCATCGAGGGCATCCGGCAGAAGCTGGGCCTGGACGAGCCGATCCTGGTGCAGTTCTGGCACTTCGTCTCCGGCATCTTCGTCGGCCGCGACTACACGGGCGGTGGCGACACCATCCACTGCGCGGCCCCGTGCTTCGGCTACTCCTTCAAGACGGAGCAGGACGTCTGGGCCATGCTGGTCGACCGCATCCCGGTCACCCTCTCCATGGTCCTCGGCGCGGCCGTGCTCTGGCTCGTCATGGGCGTCTCCACCGGCATCGTCTCCGCGCTCAAGCGCGGCACCCTGATCGACCGGGCCGCGATGGTCACGGCGCTCGCCGGTGTCTCGCTCCCCATCTACTTCACCGCCATGCTGGCGCTGTTCCTCTTCCGCACCCAGCTCGACTGGCTGGACGCCAAGTACGTCCCGTTCACCGAGTCCCCGGGCGCGTGGTTCGGCGGTCTGCTGCTGCCCTGGGTCACGCTCGCCTTCCTGTACGCGGCGATGTACGCGCGGCTCACCCGGGCCACCATGCTGGAGGTCCTCGGCGAGGACTACATCCGCACCGCGCGCGCCAAGGGCCTCCCGGAGCCGGTCGTGCTCGGCAAGCACGCGATGCGCTCCACCATGACCCCCATCCTGACCATCTTCGGCATGGACCTCGGAGCCCTCGTCGGCGGCGCGGTCCTCACCGAGACCGCGTTCAACCTGTCGGGGCTCGGGAACGCCGCCTTCAAGGCGGTCGGCGACCGCGACCTGCCGGTGATCCTCGCGGTCACCCTCATCACGGCCGCCTCCGTGGTCCTCGCCAACCTCGTGGTGGACCTTCTGTACGCGGTGATCGACCCCCGAGTGAGGCTCGCATGACGGACCAGCCGACGAAGACCGGGGCGGCGGTGGGCGAACCCGTCCGCACCGGGGCCGCCCCCTCCGACGCCTTCCTCGACGTGCGCGACCTGAAGATCCACTTCCCGACCGACGACGGCCTCGTCAAATCGGTCGACGGCCTCTCCTTCCAGCTGGAGAAGGGCAGGACCCTCGGCATCGTGGGCGAGTCCGGCTCCGGCAAGTCGGTCACCTCGCTCGGCATCATGGGCCTGCACACCGTCGGCCAGTACGGCCGCCAGAAGGCCAGGATCTCCGGCGAGATCTGGCTCAACGGGCGCGAGCTGCTCTCCGCCGACCCGGACGAGGTCAGACGGCTGCGCGGCCGCGAGATGGCCATGATCTTCCAGGATCCGCTGTCGGCGATGCACCCGTACTACACGGTCGGCGCGCAGATCGTGGAGGCGTACCGGGTCCACCACGACGTCGACAAGAAGACGGCGCGCAAGCGGGCCGTCGAACTCCTCGACCGGGTCGGCATCCCCGAGCCCGCCAAGCGGTTCGAGAACTACCCGCACGAGTTCTCCGGCGGGATGCGCCAGCGCGCGATGATCGCCATGGCGCTCGTCAACAACCCCGAACTCCTCATCGCGGACGAGCCGACCACGGCCCTCGACGTGACCGTGCAGGCGCAGATCCTCGACCTGATGCGGGACCTCCAGAAGGAGTTCGGCTCCGCGGTCGTCATCATCACCCACGACCTCGGCGTCGTCGCCGAACTCGCCGACGACATCCTCGTCATGTACGGCGGGCGCTGCGTCGAACGAGGCCCGGCCGAGCAGGTCTTCTACGAACCGCAGCACCCCTACACCTGGGGTCTGCTCGGCTCGATGCCGAGGATCGACCGGGACCAGACCGAGCGGCTCATCCCGGTCAAGGGCAACCCGCCCAGCCTCATCAACATCCCGAGCGGCTGCGCCTTCAACCCGCGCTGCCCGTACGCGGACGTCCCCGAGGGCGGCATCACGCGCACCCAGCGGCCCGAGCTGGCCCTCGTCGGCGAGCGCCACCACTCCGCCTGCCACATGCCGCAGGAGGAGCGCACCCGCATCTGGACCGAAGAGATTGCGCCGAAGCTGTGAGCGAGACGACGGAACCCCTGCTCAAGGTCACCGGCCTGCAGAAGCACTTCCCCATCCGCAAGGGCCTGCTCCAGCGCCAGTCCGGCGCGGTCAAGGCGGTCGACGGACTCGACTTCGAGGTCTACCCCGGTGAGACCCTCGGCGTGGTCGGCGAGTCCGGCTGCGGCAAGTCGACGATGGGCCGGCTCATCACCCGGCTCCTCGAACCGACCGGCGGCACGATCGAGTTCCAGGGCACGGACGTCTCCCACCTCGGGGTGGCGAAGATGCGTCCGCTGCGCCGGGACGTCCAGATGATCTTCCAGGACCCGTACGGCTCGCTGAACCCGCGCCACACGGTCGGCACGATCGTCTCGGCGCCCTTCCGGCTCCAGGGCGTGGAGCCCGAGGGCGGGGTGCGGAAGGAGGTCCAGCGGCTGCTCGGCCTGGTGGGCCTCAACCCGGAGCACTACAACCGCTACCCGCACGAGTTCTCCGGCGGCCAGCGCCAGCGCATCGGCATCGCCCGCGCGCTCGCGCTCAAGCCGAAGCTGGTCGTCGCGGACGAGCCGGTCTCCGCGCTCGACGTCTCCATCCAGGCGCAGGTGGTCAACCTCCTGGACGACCTCCAGGACGAGCTGGGCCTGACGTACGTCTTCATCGCCCACGACCTGTCCGTCGTCCGGCACGTCTCGGACCGCATCGCGGTGATGTACCTCGGCAAGATCGTCGAGCTGGCGGACCGCAAGTCGCTGTACGAGAACCCGATGCACCCCTACACCCGGGCCCTGATGTCCGCGGTGCCGATCCCGGACCCGCGCCGCCGGGGCGTCAAGAGCGACCGCATCCTGCTCACCGGTGACGTCCCGTCCCCGATCTCCCCGCCGCCGGGCTGCCGCTTCCACACCCGCTGCTGGAAGGCGACGGACCTGTGCAGGACGCAGGAACCGCCGCTGGTGGAGCTCCGCCCGGGACAGCGGGTCGCCTGCCACCACCCGGAGAACACGGAGGTCCTGACGGTCCCGGCGGCCCGCCGGTCGGTCGAGATCACGAGGCCCCCGGAGACGGGGGCCGCCGAAGCGGCCGGGGCGGGGGAGACACCCGAGGCGGCCGGGTCCACCGCTGAGGCGGTGGAGACCTCTGAGACTCCCGAGTCGGTGGAGTCGGTGGAGTCCGTGGGGTCCGTGGAGACGGCAGAGGTCGCTGAGGCTTCTGGTGCGTCTACGGCTGACGAGGCCGCCGAGACCACCGAGGCTGCCGAGAACACGGGGAAGCCCGGGGGCCCGAAGGGCGCCGGGAGCACCGACACGCCCGAGGGCGCCGACGGCGGCTCCGAGGCCTGACGCACGGCGAGGCCCCCGGCACCACGAGGTGCCGGGGGCTTCCGCGCGCCCGGGGGCCTTCGCCGCGGCCGCGCCAGGACGGAGGCGGCGAGGGGCGGCCCGCCCCGGCGGGGCCGAGGCGGGCCCGTGCCGGTCCGCACGTCCGCGAGGTCCACCTGGCCCGCGTCCGGACGAGGACCGCGCAGGCGTGGGTTCCGGTCCCGGCGGTACCGGGCTCTCCCGTCCGTGCGGGGGTCCCACCGGGTCCGTGCCCGGTGGGACGCCGTACCGGCGTGGGTTCCGTCCCGGCGGGCGCGGGTCCAGTGCCGGGTCCTCGTGTTCGTGCGTGCCGTCCCACCGGGACCGTGCCCGGTGGGACGGCACGCCGGACCTCGCGCACCCGCGTGGATCGCGTCCCGGCGGGGACGAGGCGGAGCCGGTGCCGGGTCCTGTCCCGGCACCGGCTCCGCCCCCGCCAGAACGGGCCGAAGGCCATGCGGGGCCCGCGAGGCCCCACCGGGACCCGCCCGACCGGAGCCCGCGCCGGACCCCGTACGCCCGCGATGCCCGTCCCGGCGGGGCGAGGCACAACCCGTGCCACACGCGCGGCCCCCCGCCGGGCCCGTGCCACAGGCGCGGACCCCCACCCGGGCCCGGCCGCCCGGTGAGAGGCCCCGCCACGCGCGCGGACCCCCGCCGGGGCCCGTGCCGCGCCTGCGGGCGCCCACCGGGCCCGGTGCCACACGCGCGGCCCCCCGCCGGGCCCGTGCCACAGGCGCGGACCCCCACCCGGGCCCGGCCGCCCGGTGAGAGGCCCCGCCACGCGTGCGGACCCCCGCCGGGGCCCGTGCCGCGCCTGCGGGCGCCCACCCGGGCCCGCCGCCCGGTGAGAGCCCCGCGCCTCGTCAGGGGGCCGCCCGGTCAGCGCCCCGGCGGACGCCCCGCCGGGCTCCGGGCGCTCACGGCGTCCCGCCCGGTCCCCGACCGGGTGGCGCCGGGGCGGGGGCTCCGGGCGCCCCGGGGCGTCCCGTACGGCCCCCACGGGAACAACCGGCACAATTGGCCGGTGCTCCACGACCTGTTCACCCCCTCCGTCCAACACACGCTCGATCTCGTCGGGATCTTCGTCTTCGCGATCTCCGGCGCCCTGCTCGCCGTCCGGAAGAACTTCGACGTCTTCGGCATCGCCGTCCTCGCCGAGGCCACCGCCCTCGGCGGCGGCCTCTTCCGCGACCTGGTGATCGGCGCCGTACCCCCGGCCGCCTTCACCGACCTCGGCTACTTCCTGATGCCGCTGGTCGCGGTGGTGCTCGTCTTCTTCCTGCACCCGGAGGTCGAGCGCACCCAGATCGCGGTCAACGTCTTCGACGCGGCGGGCCTCGGCCTCTTCTGCGTGACCGGGACGATGAAGGCGTACGACTACGGGCTCGGGCTCACCGCCTCGGCGGCGCTCGGCCTGGCGACCGGCGTCGGCGGCGGCGTGCTGCGGGACATGCTCGCGAACGAGGTGCCGTCGCTGCTGCGCTGGGACCGGGACCTGTACGCCGTCCCGGCCATGGTCGGAGCCGGGATGGTGGTCCTCTTCATCCGCTTCGACGCCCTCAACGCCTTCACCACCGGGACGGCGGTCCTCACCGCGTTCACCCTGCGGCTGCTCGCGATGCGCTACCACTGGCGCGCGCCCCGGGCCTGGAACCGGCGTTCCTCCGCCCGCGAGGAACCAGAAAAAGCTACCGCTTAGTAGTGGGCTGGGGTACCGTCGGACGCATGACCACGAGGACCGAGACGAGCGCCACCGGGACGACCGTGGCGACGGGCGCCGACACCGATGCCGACGGCGGGACCGCCACCGCGCGGAGCGAGTTCGACCGCGACACCGCCGTCGCCCTCCGCGAGCCCGGTGTCTACGACGCGCACCTCTCCGCGGGCTGGACGATCATCCACGCGGTGAACGGCGGCTATCTGCTGGCCCTGCTCGGCCGGGCGCTCGGCGACCACCTCCCGCACCCGGACCCGTTCACGATCTCGGCGCACTACCTGACGCCGTCCGTGCCGGGCCCCGCGGTGATCCGGACCGAGACGGTCCGCACCGGCCGGACGCTCTCCACCGGGCAGGCGTCCCTCTTCCAGTACGCCGAGGACGGCACCGAGGTCGAGCGCATCCGCGTCCTCGCCTCCTACGGCGACCTGGACGCGCTCCCGGACGACGTCCGCACCACCGCCACCCCGCCTCGGATGGCACCGATCGAGAACTGCTTCGGCGCCTCCGACGGCCCCGCCCCGCAGATCCCCGGCTCCTCCGCGATCACGGAGCGGCTGGACATCCGGCTCGACCCGTCCTGCGTCGGCTGGGCGGTCGGCGCACCGTCCGGCAAGGGCGAGATGCGGGCCTGGTTCGGTCTGGCGGACGGCCACGGGCCCGACCCGCTGTCGCTGCTCCTGACGGTCGACGCGCTGCCGCCGACCTCCTTCGAACTGGGCCTCAAGGGCTGGACGCCCACGGTCGAACTGACCGCGCACGTCCGCTGCCGCCCGGCCCCCGGCCCGCTGCGGGTCTCCATCACGACGCGCAACCTGGCGGGCGGCTTCCTGGAGGAGGACGCCGAGGTCTGGGACAGTGCGGACCGCCTGGTGGCCCAGTCCCGCCAACTGGCCCGCGCGCCCCGGGGCTGACCGGACGGCCCGGGAGGGCGGGGACCGGGCGGCACCGGGACCGGAGGGCGACACCGCCCCCGCCCGCCCCGGACCACCGGGGCCGTACCGGACCCGGAAGCGGAGGGCGCCGTGAGCCGGGACCGGGCGCGTCCCCACCGGACACGGAACCATTTCGCCGGAACCTTCGCGAGCCAGAGGGGCCAGCGCGTCGAGGCCTCGAAACGGAAGGCTCCCACGGGCGGCGGCACCGGGCGCCCGGCACCCGGACCCCCGGAAGCGGAAGCCCGTGCGGCCCGGCCCGCGGCGTCCGCGCCGAAGCGGCACCCGGGCGGCCCGCCACCCCCGGGCCGCCCGGGTGCCGCCCCGCCCGACGACGAGAACCGGCCACCCTTCCTGGACCGGGCGGCGGCGTAAACCGGCCACCCTCCGGGAGCGCGGGCGGGGGCTCGTAGAATCGGTCCACCATGGCTTACCTCGACCACGCCGCGACCACGCCGATGCTCCCCGAGGCGATCGAGGCGATGACCGCCCACCTCGCCGTCACCGGCAACGCCTCCTCCCTGCACGCCGCCGGCCGACGCGCCCGGCGGACCGTCGAGGAGGGGCGGGAGACCCTGGCCGCCGCGCTCGGCGCACGGCCCAGCGAGGTCGTCCTGACCTCCGGCGGCACCGAGGCCGACAACCTCGCCGTGAAGGGCCTCTACTGGTCCCGCCGCGCCGCCGACCCGCGCCGCACCCGCGTCCTCGCCAGCCCCGTCGAGCACCACGCCGTGCTCGACGCCGTCGACTGGCTCGCCGCCCACGAGGGCGCCGAGGTCGAGTACCTGCCGGTGGACCGCCACGGCCGGGTCCACCCCGAGGCCCTGCGCGAGGCCCTCGCCCGCGACCCCGGGTCCGTCGCCCTCGTCACCGTCATGTGGGCGAACAACGAGATCGGCACGGTCATGCCGGTCCGGGCCCTCGCCGACGTCGCTGCCGAGTTCGGCGTCCCGCTGCACGCCGACGCCGTCCAGGCCGTCGGCCAGGTCGAGGTCGACTTCGCCGCCTCGGGCCTCGCCGCGATGACCGTCTCCGGCCACAAGATCGGCGGCCCCTACGGCATCGGCGCCCTGCTCCTGGGCCGCGAGCACACCCCCGTACCCGTACTGCACGGCGGCGGCCAGGAGCGGCACGTCCGCTCCGGCACCCTCGACGTGCCCGCCGTCGCCGCCTTCGCCGTCGCCGCGCGGCTCGCCACCGGGCGGCGCGAGGAGTTCGCCCGAGAGGTCGGGGCGCTCCGCGACGAGCTGGTGACCGCCGTCCGGACGGTCGTGCCCGACGCGGTCCTCGGCGGCGACCCGGTCGACCGGCTCCCCGCCAACGCCCACTTCACCTTCCCCGGCTGCGAGGGCGACTCGCTGCTGCTGCTGCTCGACGCGGCGGGCATCGCCTGCTCCACCGGCTCCGCCTGCACCGCCGGGATCGCCCAGCCCAGCCACGTCCTGCTGGCCACCGGCACCGACCCGGACCTGGCCCGGGGCACCCTGCGCTTCTCGCTCGGCCACACCTCCACGAAGGAGGACGTCGCGGCCGTCGCGGAGGCGATCGGCCCTGCCGTGGAGAGGGCGCGCACGGCGGGCCTCACCTGAGCCCTCGGGCCGCCCGCCCCGCCCGGCCCCGGACGCCCCCGCAGGACACCGCCGGTGCCCCGGGCCCCCTGATCGCCCCGGACGGCTCCGGCGCCGGGTGAACGGCCCGGTGCCGCGCGTGCGTGCCTGCGCCTGAGTGCCCCCGCAGTGACCGCCGCGGCCCCGGTGCCGCCCGTGCGCGCCGCCGAGCCTCCCCCGGGGGCGCGGGCGGTGGACCGGCCCGACCGGGACCACGCGGGGCCGTGGCCCCGGCGCACCCCGCCCTCCCCGCGCGCAAGCCGCACCCCGCCCGCGCGGAGCCGTACCCCGCCCGCCGGAAGCCCCGACGTCCCGGAGCGCACCGAACGGCCCCCGTCCCCGGAGGCGCGGCCCGGTACCGCCCGCGCGGCGGCGTCCCGGTGCGCACCCGGCGGCCCCGGCCTCACACGGCTTCCGGCCGGAGACCGTCCCCCCGCCCCCTCACACGGGCTTCCGCGAGAAGCCGTCCCCCGGCCTCACACGGGCTTCCGCGACGCCTCCCGCTCCAGCTTCCGCCGGGCCTCCCGCACCAGCTTCAGATAGCGGTCCCAGTCCCAGTGCGGGCCGGGGTCGGTGTGGTCGGTGCCCTGGACCTCCACGTGCCCGATGACGTGCTCCCGGTCCACGGGTATCCCGTACCGCGCGCAGATGTCCGCGGTCAGCGCCGCCGACCCCGCGTACATCGCCGCCGTGAAGTCCTGCGGCCGGTCGACGAAGCCCTCGTGCTCGATGCCGATGCTCCGCTCGTTCATGGCCCGGTTCCCCGCGTGGAAGGCGACGTCCAGCTCCCGGATCATCTGCGCCACGTGCCCGTCCTTGCGGACGACGTAGTGCGCGGCGGCCCCGTGCCCCGGGTTCTTGAAGACCTGGAGCGCGGTCGCGTAGCTGCCCTGCACGACGTGGATCACGACCCGGTCGATCGTGTAGTCGTCCGGCCGGTCGGCCCGCCGCCAGTTCGCCCGCGCCGCCGAGGTCCACTCGGCGCCCTTGTGGTCTATCTCGCCGTCGATCCGCTTGCGCTGCATCCCCGGCAGCCGCCACCAGGTGCGCGCCAGCTCCTCCGAGGCCAGTACGGCCGTGGCCACCACGGCGGCGCCGCCGCCGACCAGCAGGGCGCGCCGCCCCACCCGACGGCCCGAACCGGCCGAACTCCCGTTCCCCTTGCTCCCCATGCCACCGAGAACGCTCACCACCGTGATTCCGGTTCCCACGGCCCCGTACCCTGGTGGTGCTATGACTCAGAATCCGCGCCCCCTCCGCGTCCTCGCCGCCATGTCGGGCGGAGTGGACTCCGCCGTCGCCGCCGCCCGCGCCGCCGAAGCCGGTCACGACGTGACCGGTGTGCACCTCGCCCTCTCCGCGAACCCGCAGTCCTTCCGCACGGGCGCGCGTGGCTGCTGCACCATCGAGGACTCGCGCGACGCGCGCCGGGCGGCCGACGTCATCGGCATCCCGTTCTACGTGTGGGACCTCGCCGAGCGGTTCCGCGAGGACGTCGTGGACGATTTCGTCGCGGAGTACGAGGCCGGGCGGACGCCCAATCCCTGCCTGCGCTGCAACGAGAAGATCAAGTTCGCGGCGCTCCTCGACAAGGCGCTCGCCCTCGGCTTCGACGCGGTCTGCACCGGCCACTACGCCACGGTCGTCGAGACCGGCGACGGCACCCGTGAGCTGCACCGCGCCTCCGACGAGGCCAAGGACCAGTCGTACGTCCTCGGTGTGCTGGACGAGAAGCAGCTCGCGCACGCGATGTTCCCGCTGGGCGACACCCTCACCACCAAGGGCGAGATCCGGGCGGAGGCCGAGCGGCGCGGGCTCGCGGTCGCGAAGAAGCCCGACAGCCACGACATCTGCTTCATCGCCGACGGGGACACCCAGGGCTTCCTGGCCGCCCGGCTCGGGAAGGCCGAGGGTGACATCGTCGACGAGGCGGGCACGACGATCGGCTCCCACGACGGCGCGTACGGCTTCACCATCGGACAGCGCAAGGGCCTGCGGATCGGCCACCCGGCCGCCGACGGCAAGCCGCGCTACGTCCTCGACATCTCGCCCGTGGACAACACGGTGACGGTCGGCCCCGCCGAGGCGCTCGACGTCGTCGCGCTCACCGCGATCAAGCCCCGCTGGTGCGGCACCGCCCCGGACGCCCCGGGCCGCTACACCGCCCAGCTGCGCGCCCACGGCGGCGAGACGCCGGTGAGCGCGGCGATGGAGGACGGCGAACTGCGCGTCGCCTTCGACGAGCCGGTCCGGGGCGTCGCCCCCGGCCAGGCGATCGTCCTGTACGACGGCACGCGCGTGGTCGGCTCGGCGACGATCGCGGCGACGACCCGCCGCCAGGCGCCCGCCCCGGCGTAACCCGGATCCGGCGCGACCCCGTCCCCCGGCGCGGCCCGGACGCCCGGACGGCGCCCCCGGCGGGTCGCCCGCCCGGACGGAGGGCCGGGGGCCCTGAGCCGGTCACCGGTGGCCGCACGGGCGGAGGACGGTGACCGTGCCGGTGGCCCCCTCCGCGTACGGGACGGCGAGGGCCGTGACGCCGACTCCGGTCGGCCGTCCCCGAACGGGCGGCGGCCTCGACCGCGACCGCAGTCGGACGGCGGCGGTCCCGCCCGTGACCATGACCGCTCCCGGGCGGCGGCGGCCCGACGCGACCGCCTCGGACGACCGCGACCGCCCTGTACGGCGGCGGCCCCGACCGCGACCGCCCTGTACGGCGGCGGCCCCGACCGCGACCGCCCTGTACGGCGGCGGCCCCGACCATGACCGCCCGATCCACCGCACCCGCGCCCCGCACCCGCGCCCCGCACCCGCGCCCCGCACCCGTGCCCGTCGTTCCGCCCCGCGCCCCGGGGCGGAACGCGGTCACAGCAGCCCCACCGGCTCCCGGGACTCGCTGTGGAAGTCCGCCAGGACCGGGGCCAGGACGTGCGGCCCCACCTCGTGGGTCTGGCCCGTGAGCGTACGGTGCCGGGCCCGGGGGAGCGCCGCCGTCAGCGCGCGGGCCGCGCGCCGGGTCCCGGCCGGGCTCGCACCCCCGTCGATCACCAGCACGCGCGCGTGGACCCCCGCGAACAGCCGCTCCGGGACGGTCCCGTCGCCGAGCACCGCGAGGTCGTACGCGAGGGTCGGCGCGAGCCCGGCGAGGCCCGGCCAGGCCACCGCCGGTAACGACGACTCCGCGAGGAGCAGCGCGACGGCCGCGTCCCGCCGCCCCAGGGAGGTCAGCGCCACGGCCCCGGCGAGCCGTTCGGCCGACGCCGCGCAGAACGGCGGCTCGAACACCGACACCGGCCCGGAGGGCATCCCGACGGCCACCGCCGAGAGGGCGAGCGCGCCGCCCGTCCCCAGCCCGTGCAGGGCCGCCCCCGGCCCCACCTCCGCGAGCACCGCCGCCAGGTCCTCGATCTCCCGCTCCACCGCCGCGTACGCCCCCGCGCGACCTCCGTGACCCCCGTGACCGCCAGGACCCCCGTGGCCCCCGGCCCCGTTGTCGCCGCTGCCGCCGCGCCCCCTGCGGTCGTACGTCACGACCGAGAACCGCCGGGCGAGGAGCGCGGCGAGCGGCCGTTCCGCCGCCGCCGTGCCCAGGGCCCCGCTCACCAGGACGAGCGGCGGCCCGCCCCCGTGTCTCTCGTACGCGATCTCCGTACCGTCCCGCGAGACGACCCGGCCCCCGAACCTGTTCGACGTGATGCTCACCTCATCCATGGCAGGTGAGACCCGGCCGCTCACCGGAACTCATCGTTCTCCGGCGGGAATTCCCAAAAAATCTTGGAACCCGCTGGTCAGGCCATACGGTGAAGCCATGAAAATCTGCGTCTTCCTCTCCGCCGCCGACCTCGACGAGCGGTACACGGCCCCCGCCCGCGACTTCGCCCGCCTCCTCGGCGGGTCCGGCCACACCCTGGTCTGGGGCGGCTCCGACACCGGTCTGATGAAGGTCGTCGCGGACGGCGTCGAGGAGGCCGGCGGGCGGCTCGTCGGCGTCTCCGTCGACTTCCTGGCCGACAAGGCCCGTCCGGGCGCCGAGATGGTCGTCGCCCGGGACCTGGCCGAGCGCAAGGCCCTCCTCCTGGCCGGGTCCGACGCGATCGTGATCATGGTCGGTGGCCTCGGCACCCTCGACGAGGCCACCGAGATCCTGGAGCTGAAGAAGCACGGCAAGCACCGCAAGCCCGTCGTCCTGCTCAACACCGACGGCTTCTACGACGGTCTCAGGGCCCAGTTCCGCCGCATGGAGGAGGAGGGCTTCCTCCCGGTCCCGCTCGCCGACCTGGTCTTCTTCGCCGAGGACGGCCCCTCGGCCCTCGCCCGTCTGGAGGCGGAGATCGGCGCCCGCTGATGCGAGCATGGGGGCCATGGCTACACATGTGATCACCGGAGCGGGTTCCGGCATCGGCGCGGCCGTCGCACGCCGTCTCCACGCGCGCGGGGACGAGCTCGTACTGCACGCGCGGGACGCGGGACGCGCCAGGGAACTGGCCGCGCTGTTCCCGGGCGCGCGCACGCTCGTCGGGGACCTCGCCGACCCGGACCGGCTGGCCTGGGCGTTCTCGCACCAGAGCCTGCCCGACCGGGTGGACGGGCTGCTGCACATCGCGGGCGTCGTCGACCTCGGCGCGGTCGGGGACCTCACCCCCAGGACCTGGCACCACCAGCTGAACGTCAACCTGGTCGCCCCCGCCGAGCTGACCCGCCACTTCCTGCCCCAACTGCGCCTCTCGCAGGGCCACGTGGTCTTCGTGAACTCCGGCGCCGGGCTCGCCGCGCACGCCGAATGGGGCGCGTACGCCGCCTCCAAGCACGGCCTCAAGGCCCTCGCCGACTCCCTGCGCCACGAGGAGCACGCCCACGGCGTCCGGGTCACCTCGGTCTACCCGGGCCGCACCGCGAGCCCCATGCAGGCCAAGGTGCACGCCCAGGAGGGCAAGGAGTACGACCCCGCCCGGTGGATCGACCCCGAGTCGGTGGCGACGGCGATCCTCACCGCGATCGACCTCCCGCGCGACGCGGAGATCAACGACGTCACCGTCCGTCCGGGACGGCGCTCGTGACCGACACCAAGCCCTGGGGCCCGGCGACCGGCGTCGGCTCGCTGCCCGGCGGAGACGCCCGCGAAGCGGCGAAGACCGTCACCGGCAGCTTCGAGGACTTCCCGTTCCTCCCCGAACTCCCCGCCCGTGGACCCGGCGCCGACATGATCGGCCGGACGACCGGGATGCTCGTGGACCTGTACGCGCACGTGGAGCCGAGCGGCTGGCGGATCAGCGACCGCCCGGGGCGCGACACCCGGCGCGCCCGCTCCTGGCTGGGCGAGGACCTCGACGCCCTGGAGGAGTTCACCCAGGGCTACGAGGGCCCGCTCAAGGTCCAGGTGGTCGGCCCCTGGACGCTCGCCGCCGCCCTGGAACTGCGCGGCGGCGAGGCCGTCCTCAGGGACGCGGGCGCCTGCCGCGACCTCCTCGGCTCGCTCACCGAGGGCCTCCGCGACCACCTCGCGGAACTCCGCCGGAGGATTCCCGGGGCCCGGCCCGTGCTCCAGCTCGACGAACCCTCCCTCACCGCCGTCCTGCGCGGACAGGTCCGTACGGCCAGCGGCTACCGCACCTACCGGGCCGTGGACCGGCAGGTCGTGGAGAGCGCCCTGCGCCAGCTGGTCGCGGTCGGCGACGGACCGGTCGTCGTCCACTCCTGCGCCCCCGAGGTGCCGTTCGCGCTGCTCCGCAGGGCCGGGGCCGCCGGAGTCTCGTTCGACTTCGGGCTGCTCACCGAGCGTGACGAGGAGACGATCGGGGAGGCCGTGGAAGCGGGCACCACGCTCTTCGCCGGTGTGGTGCCGTCCACCGACGGTCCATTGTCAGACCCGGGGGGTAGCGTCATGGGTGTCAGGACGCTGTGGCGCAGGCTCGGGCTGAATCCGGGGACTCTCGCGGATTCCGTGGTGGTCACGCCCACGTGCGGTCTCGCGGGTGCTTCGCCCGCGTACGCCCGTGCGGCGCTCGCCCACTGCGTCCGGGCGGCGAGATCGCTCGCGGACAACCCAGAGTGACCGGGTTTCGAGGCACGGGAGGACGGCGAAGGTGACAGTCGAACAGGGGGCCCTGCCCGCCGGGGCACGGGAGAAGCACGCCGACCTGGCCGAGCGGGTCGAGGAGCACCGCTTCCGGTACTACGTGAAGGACCAGCCGGTCGTCAGCGACGCCGAGTTCGACCGGCTCCTGCGCGCCCTGGAGGCCCTGGAGGAGGAGTACCCGGAGCTGCGCACGCCCGACTCGCCGACCCAGAAGGTCGCCGGGCGGTACGAGACCGGCTTCGCCGCCGTCGAGCACCGGGAGCGGATGCTCTCCCTGGACAACGCCTTCGACGACGAGGAACTGGCCACCTGGGCCGAGCGGGTCGCCAGGGACGTCGGCACGCCCGACTTCCACTACCTGTGCGAGCTGAAGGTCGACGGCCTCGCGGTCAACCTGACGTACGAGCACGGGCGGCTGACCCGCGCCGCGACCCGGGGCGACGGCCGCACCGGCGAGGACATCACGCCCAACGTCCGGACCATCGCCGACATCCCGGAGCGGCTGAGCGGGGACCGCGTCCCCGACCTCGTGGAGATCCGCGGCGAGGTCTACTTCCCGATGGAGGACTTCCAGGGGCTCAACGCGCGCCTGGTCGAGGCGGGCGACAAGCCCTTCGCCAACCCGCGCAACGCGGCGGCGGGTTCGCTCCGCCAGAAGGACCCCAAGGTCACCGCCACCCGCCCGCTGCACATGGTGGTGCACGGCATCGGCGCCCGCGAGGGCTTCGCCATCGACTGCCTCTCCCACGCCTACGAGCTGCTGCGCGAGTGGGGCCTGCCCACCGCCCGGCACAACAAGGTGGTCGGTTCGCTCGACGAGGTCCGGGAGTTCATCGCGTACTTCGGGGAGAACCGGCACTCCGTGGAGCACGAGATCGACGGCGTCGTCGTGAAGCTCGACGAGATCCCCCTCCAGGGCAGGCTCGGCTCCACCGCCCGCGCCCCGCGCTGGGCCATCGCCTGGAAGTACGCGCCGGAAGAGGTCAACACCAAGCTGATCGACATCAAGGTCGGCGTCGGCAGGACCGGGCGCGTCACCCCGTACGCGCAGGTGGAGCCGGTGACCGTGGCGGGCTCCGAGGTCGAGTTCGCCACCCTCCACAACCAGGAGGTGGTGAAGGCCAAGGGCGTCCTGATCGGCGACACGGTCGTGCTGCGCAAGGCCGGTGACGTCATCCCGGAGATCCTCGGGCCGGTCGCCGACCTGCGGGACGGCAGCGAGCGGGAGTTCGTGATGCCCGCCGAGTGCCCGGAGTGCGGGACGCCGCTGAAGCCGATGAAGGAGGGCGACATCGACCTCCGCTGCCCCAACGCCCGGACCTGCCCGGCGCAGCTGCGGGAGCGGCTGTTCTTCCTGGCCGGCCGGCAGTGCCTGGACATCGAGAACTTCGGCGCGGTGGCGGCGGCGGCGCTGACCCGCCCGCTCGAACCGGCCGAGCCGCCGCTCGTCGACGAGGGCGACCTGTTCGACCTGACCATCGAGCGCCTCCTGCCGATCAAGGCGTACGTCCTGGACCCGGACAGCGGACTGCCCAAGCGGGACCCGAAGACCGGCGAGGAGAAGATCGTCACGGTCTTCGCCAACCAGAAGGGCGAGCCGAGGAAGAACGCCCTGGCGATGCTGGAGAACATCGCGGCGGCCAAGGAGCGCCCGCTGGCCCGCTTCATCAACGGGCTCTCCATCCGGCACGTGGGCCCGGTCGCGGCCGAGGCGCTGGCCAGGGAGTTCCGCTCCCTGGAGCGGATCGAGCAGGCGAGCGAGGAGGAGCTGGCCGCCGTCGACGGCGTCGGCGGGATCATCGCGGCGGCCGTGAAGCAGTGGTTCTCCGAGGAGTGGCACCGCGAGATCGTGCGGAAGTGGCGCGCCGCCGGGGTCGCCCTGGAGGACGAGGGCGCGGGGGAGGACGTGGGCCCCCGCCCGCTGGAGGGGCTCACGGTCGTGGTGACCGGCACCCTGGAGAAGTTCACCAGGGATGGCGCAAAAGAGTCGCTCCAGAGCCTCGGAGCGAAGGTGACCGGTTCCGTTTCGAAGAAGACCGCCTTCGTGGTCGTCGGTGAAAACCCTGGTTCGAAGTACGACAAGGCGATGCAGCTGAAGGTTCCGGTTCTGAACGAGGACGGCTTCACGATCCTGCTCGAACAGGGACCCGAGGCCGCTCGGGAGGCCGCCCAGCCCGTCCCCGAGTAGCACCCGCCCCCTCCCGGGTGACCCGCGCGGACGCCCCGCGCGGGCCCCCGCACGGCCCATCGGGCCACCCGTCCGGCGCATACCAGATCGTTACGGGTGGCCCGGCCGCATTCGGGCAAGAGAGGAAGAGCGCTGCCCGCCGAAGCCCTCGGCGGCCTAGTGTGGTGACCGTGCGTCCGGTCCGCACGGCCGGGCGAGGGTTCCGCCGTCCGCGGTGCCAGGACACCGGCCCCGTACCACCGGGAACGGCCGCCGCCCGGCGGCGGCCCTCCCCACGGACCGCCGGACGACGAACGGCCGCCTCACTGCGGCCCATCGCACACCGACGGCACCGCCGCCTGTGAGAGGGACGGGAATGGAACCGACCGACAGCGCCGCCAGGGTGCCACGGCAGCACGGACACACCGAACCCCCGGGCCTCACCTCCCGGCTCCCCATGGCCGTCGTCGGGGCCGCCGCCGTCCTGCTCGCCGTCGGGCTCCAGCGGGCCCTGAGCACCGGCCACGGACTCTTCCCCGGCGACACCCCCGGCTGGTCCCTCGCCGTCCTCACCGGACTCATCGTCGGCCACCTCGTCGCCCTCGGCCGCGACCGCTGGTGGGGCGGCACCGGCTCCTCCGCCGCCCTCACCCTCGCCGTCCTCCTGCTGTACGGCTGGGTGCCCGCCGGACTCGTCTCGCTGACCGTCGTCGCCCTCGTCGGCGCCGCCCGCCGCCACCGCTGGCGCCAGGGCCTCCTGCACGGCTCCGCCGACATCCTCGGCGTCGCCGCCGCCGCCCTGGTTCTCGCCGTCTTCGGCGACGTACCCACCGTCGAACAGCCCTGGCACCCCCTCGACTGGACCATCGCGGACCTCCCGGCCGTCGTCCTCGCCGCCGCCGCCTACCTCGTGGTCACCCGCCTCCTCCTGTGGTACACGCTCGCCCCGCAGGGCCGGGGCCTGCCCACCGTCGCCCGCACCGCCCTCCTCCGGCAGGGCCTCGTCGCCGTCGCCCTCCTCGGCATCGCCCCCCTCATCTGCGTCGTCGCCGCCACCCGGCCCGTCCTGCTGCCCCTCTTCGCCGTGCCCCTCATCGCCCTCGACTCCACCCTCTGGATAGCCCGAGCCCGCGCCGAGGAACAGCTCCGCGACCCCCTCACCGGCCTCCCCAACCGCCAGTGGCTGCTGGAACGCGCCTGGACCGCCCTGGAGGAGGCCGAAGGCGAAGGCGTCCGCGCCGCCCTCGTCCTCATCGACCTCGACCGCTTCCGCTCGGTCAACGACACCCTCGGCCACCTCGCGGGCGACCGGCTGCTCCTCCAGATCGCCGACCGCATCCGCCACGCCCTGCCCCCCGGCGCCGAGGCGGCCCGGCTCGGCGGCGACGAGTTCGCCGTCCTGCTCCCCACCGCCGACTCCACCACCAGCGCCCAGCGCGTCGCCCGCCACCTCGTCGCCGAACTCTCCTCCCCGCTCGACCTCGACGGACTCACCCTCGTCCTGGAGGCCAGCGCGGGCGTCGCCGTCTTCCCCGAGCACGCCCTCGACGCCGAGGGACTCCTCCGCCGCGCCGACGTCGCCATGTACCAGGCCAAGCGGGACCGCACCGGCGTCGAGGTCTACGAGTCCAAGCGCGACTCCAACACCCCCGACCGGCTGGGCCTCCTCGGCGACCTCCGCCGCGCCCTCGACGCGAGCGAGGTCGAACTCCACTACCAGCCCAAGGTCCGCTTCGACGGCCAGGTCGCGGGCCTCGAAGCCCTCGTCCGCTGGGTCCACCCCGAGCGCGGCAAGGTCCCGCCGGACGAGTTCATCGCCATCGCCGAGACCTCCGGCCTGATGCCGCACCTCACCGAGTACGTCCTGGAGACCGCCCTCGCCCAGGTCGCCCGCTGGCGCGCCCAGGGCCTCGACGTCCCGGTCGCGGTCAACGTCTCACCGCGCGACGTGCACACCCCCGGCTTCGCGGGCGCCGTCGCCGCCCGGCTCGCCCGGCACGGCGTACCCCCCGGGGCGCTCCAGCTGGAAATAACGGAACACGTGCTCCTGGACGACCCCCAGCGGGCCGCCGACACGCTCAACGGGCTCACCGGCCACGGCGTCAAGATGTCCCTCGACGACTTCGGCACCGGCTACTCCTCCCTCGTCCACCTGCGCAGGCTCCCGGTCAGCGAGCTGAAGATCGACCGCTCCTTCGTCGCCCGGCTCGCGATCGACACCGAGGACGCCGAGATCGTCCGCTGCACCGTCGACCTCGCCCACTCCCTCGGGCTCGTCGTGGTCGCCGAGGGCGTCGAGGACGACGAGACCTGGGAGCGGCTGCGCGACCTGGGCTGCGACGCCGTCCAGGGCTGGCTGGTCGCCGCCGCGATGCCGCCCGGCGAGGCCACCGCCTGGCTCCTCGCCCGGGGCGAGCACGGCTGGCGCCGTCCCGCCGACATCGCGGCCCAGATCGACCTGGACCACCCCTCGGGCCAGGTCGTGCCCCGGGGGTGACCCGGTCCGGGACGGGGAGGGCTACGGCACGGGCAAGGGCCCCGGCCCCCTAGGATGGGCCCACACCATCAAGCTCACCCCGTGAGGATCCGCATGTCTGGCATCACGCGCGAGGAGGTCGCCCACCTCGCACGGCTGGCGCGTCTGGAGCTGAAGGGCGAAGAACTCGATCACTTCGCCGGCCAGCTCGACGACATCATCGGCGCGGTCGCCCGCGTCTCCGAGGTCGCCGACCAAGACGTACCGCCGACCTCCCACCCGCTGCCGCTGACCAACGTCATGCGCGCGGACGAGGTCCGTCCGTCGCTCACCCCCGAGCAGGCGCTCTCCGGCGCCCCGGCCCAGGAGCAGGGGCGTTTCAAGGTGCCGCAGATCCTGGGGGAGGACTAACAGCCATGACGGAAAACATCATCAAGCTCACCGCGGCCGAGATCGCCGGACGGATCGCCTCCGGCGAACTGACCGCCGTCGAGGTCACCGAGGCCCACCTCGCCCGCATCGAGGCCGTCGACGAGAAGGTCCACGCCTTCCTGCACGTCGACCGCGAGGGCGCCCTCGCCCAGGCCCGTGCCGTCGACGAGAAGCGCGCCCGGGGCGAGAAGCTCGGCCCGCTCGCCGGTGTGCCGCTCGCGCTCAAGGACATCTTCACCACCGCCGGGATGCCGACGACCGTGGGCTCGAAGATGCTGGAGGGCTGGATCCCGCCGTACGACGCGACCCTGGTGAAGAACCTGAAGGCCGCCGACGTCGTCATCCTCGGCAAGACCAACATGGACGAGTTCGCCATGGGCTCCTCGACGGAGAACAGCGCGTACGGTCCGACCGGCAACCCCTGGGACCTGACCCGGGTCCCCGGCGGCTCCGGCGGCGGCTCCTCCGCCGCCCTCGCCGCGTACGAGGCGCCCCTCGCCATCGGCACGGACACCGGCGGCTCGATCCGCCAGCCCGCCGCCGTCACCGGCACCGTCGGCGTCAAGCCGACCTACGGCGGTGTCTCCCGCTACGGCATGGTGGCCTTCTCCTCCTCCCTCGACCAGGGCGGCCCCTGCGCCCGTACGGTCCTGGACGCGGCCCTCCTGCACGAGGCCATCGCCGGACACGACCCGCTCGACTCGACCTCCATCGACGGCCCGGTCCCGCCGGTCGTCGAGGCCGCCCGCAACGGCTCGGTGGCGGGGATGCGCGTCGGCGTCGTCAAGCAGTTCCGCGGCGAGGGCTACCAGGCCGGTGTCGTGCAGCGCTTCGACGAGTCCGTCGAACTGCTGAGGTCGCTCGGTGCCGAGATCGTCGAGCTGGACTGCCCGACCTTCGACCTGGCCCTCTCGGCGTACTACCTGATCGCGCCGTCCGAGTGCTCCTCCAACCTGGCCCGCTTCGACGCCATGCGCTACGGCCTGCGGGTCGGCGACGACGGCACGCGGTCCGCCGAGGACGTCACCGCCCTCACCCGCGAGGCCGGTTTCGGCGACGAGGTCAAGCGCCGCATCATCCTCGGCACGTACGCGCTCAGCTCCGGCTACTACGACGCGTACTACGGCTCGGCCCAGAAGGTCCGCACCCTCATCACCCGCGAGTTCGAGAAGGCCTTCGAGGAGGTGGACGTGATCGTCTCCCCGACGACCCCCACCACCGCCTTCCCGATCGGCGAGCGCGCCGACGACCCGATGGCGATGTACCTCGCGGACCTGTGCACCATCCCGACCAACCTGGCCGGCAACGCCGCCATGTCGCTGCCCTGCGGCCTGGCGCCCGAGGACGGTCTGCCGGTCGGCCTGCAGATCATCGCTCCCGCCATGAAGGACGACCGGCTGTACAAGGTCGGCGCCGCCGTCGAGGCCGCTTTCGTGGAAAAGTGGGGGCACCCGCTGCTCGAGGAGGCTCCGTCGCTGTGAGTACCAGTGCACTGCAGAAGGCCAAGGGCTTCAAGAAGTCCAAGACCGGCACGTACCTGTCCATCGGCACCACCGCTTTCGGCGCGCTCGGCGTGTTCAAGCAGGCCCGCAAGGCCCGCAGCGAGCACGACACGCTCAAGCTGATCGACGCCGTCGTCTCCGCCGCCGCCATCGCCACCGGCGTCGCTCTCCTCGTCCGCGAGCTGAAGCGCCTCGGTGACGACGACGTCCTGTTCGGCTGAGGCCGAAGGCACCAGAGGGAATTCTCGTGACTGTCACTGAACTGCTGTCGTACGAAGCGGCGCTCGCCGAGTACGACCCCGTCATGGGCCTGGAGGTCCATGTCGAGCTGGGCACCAGGACCAAGATGTTCTGCGGCTGCTCCACCGAGCTGGGCGCCGAGCCGAACTCGCAGACCTGCCCGACCTGCCTCGGTATGCCCGGCTCGCTGCCCGTCGTCAACGCGATCGGCGTCGAGTCCGCGATCAAGATCGGCCTCGCGCTGCACTGCGAGATCGCCGAGTGGTGCCGCTTCGCCCGGAAGAACTACTTCTATCCGGACATGCCGAAGAACTTCCAGACCTCCCAGTACGACGAGCCGATCGCCTTCAACGGCTACCTGGACGTCCAGCTGGAGGACGGCGAGGTCTTCCGCGTGGAGATCGAGCGCGCCCACATGGAGGAGGACACCGGCAAGTCGCTGCACGTCGGCGGCGCCACCGGCCGTATCCACGGCGCGTCCCACTCCCTGCTGGACTACAACCGCGCCGGCATCCCGCTCATCGAGATCGTCACCAAGCCCATCGAGGGCGCGGGCGAGCGGGCCCCCGAGGTCGCCAAGGCGTACGTCGCCGAACTGCGCGAGCTGATCCGCGCCCTCGGCGTGTCCGACGCGCGGATGGACAAGGGCCAGATGCGCTGCGACGTGAACCTGTCGCTGCGCCCGCACGGCACCGAGAAGTTCGGCACCCGCTCGGAGACGAAGAACGTCAACTCGCTCCGTTCGGTGGAGCGCGCGGCCCGCTTCGAGATCCAGCGGCACGCGGCCGTGCTGTCCTCCGGCGGCACGATCGTGCAGGAGACCCGTCACTTCCACGAGGACGACGGCTCCACCACCTCCGGCCGCATCAAGGACAACGCCGAGGACTACCGCTACTTCCCCGAGCCGGACCTGGTGCCGGTGGCCCCCGCCCGCGCGTGGGTCGAGGAGCTGCGGCAGGGCCTGCCGGAGCTGCCCCGGGTGCGCCGCAACCGGCTGCGCGAGGAGTGGGGCGTGTCCGAGCTGGACATGCAGTCCATCCTCAACGCGGGCGCGGTCGAGTCGATCGTCGCCACCGTGGAGGCGGGCGCGGACGCCGCCTCGGCCCGCAAGTGGTGGATGGGCGAGCTGGCCCGCAGCTCCAACGAGCAGGGCGTCTCCCTGGAGGAGCTGGCGATCACGCCCGCGGACGTGGCCCGGGTCTCCGCCCTGGTCGCCTCCGGCGAGCTGAACGACAAGCTGGCCCGCCAGGTCATCGAGGGCGTCCTCGCGGGCGAGGGCACCCCCGACGAGGTCGTCGAGAAGCGCGGTCTGAAGGTCGTCTCCGACGACGGCGCGCTCGGCGCGGCCGTCGAGGAGGCCATCGCGGGCAACGCGGCCATCGCGGACAAGATCCGCGGCGGCAAGGTCGCGGCGGTCGGCGCCCTGGTCGGCGCGGTCATGAAGGCCACCCGCGGCCAGGCGGACGCGGCGAAGGTCAAGGACCTGATCCTGGAGAAGCTGGGCGTCAGCGAGGGCTGAGCCTCGCGGGACCCGTGACGAGGGGCGGTACGGCTGTCGTGAGACGGCCGCACCGCCCCTCGTCCGTGCGCGGGGCCGGGCGGGTCACCTCGCGGCGGGGCGGCCGACGCGAGGTGCCGGTGTCCGCCGTGACGTGCGCGCGGCGGCCGTGCGGGCGGACCGTGCTCAGACCGCCGCGCCGACGAAGGAGTCCCAGGCGGCGGGGGAGACGGTGAAGACGGGGCTGGTCTCGCCGAGCTTGGAGTCCCGGACGTGCACGGCGGCGGGGTGGGCGGCCACCTCCACGCAGTTGCCGCCCTCGCTGCCGCTGTAGCTGGACTTGCACCAGTCGTAAGCGACTTCGAGGCAGTTGCCGCCCTCGTCACCGCTGTAGCTGGACTTGCGCCAGTCGTAGGCGACTTCGAGGCAGGCGCCGCCCTCGTCGCTGCTGTAGCTGGACTTGAACCACGAAAGTGCTGCTGCGCTCATGTCACTCCTGCCAGACGATCCAGCAGGCCCATGGTGTCCTCGGGCGTCAGGGCCTGTGACCGCAGCATTCCATACTTGGCCTGGAGGATGCCGACCTCGTCGGGGTCGTCGATGAGGAAGCTGACCCGCTGCCCCTCGATGTAGGCGACGTGCTCGTGGTCGGGCGTTTCCACCAGCACCATAGGCCCGGCGAGTCCCGCGTGTTTCGTCCGGGTCTTCGGGATGATCTGGAGTCCGAGAAAGGGGAGTTCGGCCATCTGGCGCAGGTGGAGGAGCTGTCCCCGCAGTACCTCACGGCCACCGATCGGCTGCTCCAGAACGGATTCGTTCAGGAGGAAGGACATCATCGGAGGCCAGGGCTTCTGCTTGAAGATCGCCTGGCGGTCGAGCCGGTCGAGCATCCTTTCCTCCGCCTCCTGCGGGGTGATCGGCGGATACAGGCAGTCGAAGACCGCGCGGGCGTACTCCGGTGTCTGGAGCAGCCCCGGGACGACCCCGTTCTCGTACCAGCAAAGGCAGAGCGCCTGCGCCTCCAGCTCGATGAACTCCTGGACGAACGCAGGGAACCGCTCCTTCTTCGGTGCCTTCCCGACCGCCACCGCCAGCGCGCCGCCGGTGTTCAGGATGCCGTCCAGTTCACCCGCGAGCCCCAGCCGAAGCGCCCGCCGCCCCTGCTCGATCGACCCCAACGTCTCCAGCGCCACGCACACCTGGGTGGCCAACTGGGGCTGGGTCAGCCCCGCTTGTCTCCGGTAGAGCGCCACGAGGGCGCCGACCACTTCCCACGACGGGACCTTCTTCCTGGAATTCGTGCCGCGTTGCATGAGCGGTGCCTTCCCCGCCGCGTACCCGCTCGACGCGTCTCGGACCCGTACAGAGATTTTGTACGGGTCGGTGTCCTGGGGCGCGTGGGGCGCGAGACGCCACCGTGAGCGCCATGAGCGACCAGATCCCCCTGTTCCGCGAGGCGTTCTACCGCCGTGAGCGCCGATCCGTGCCCCTCGCCCGCGACTTCACCCGCAAGGCGCTGGCCGACTGGGGACTGGACGTGCGTACGGACGACGTACTCCTGTGCGTGACCGAGCTCGTCACCAACGCCCTCCGCCACGGCGTCCCGCCGGGCCGCGGCTACCGGCTCCACCTCTACCTGGAGCGCCCCGGCCCCCTCCGCGTCGAGGTCCACGACAGCGGCGAAGGCACCCCGGCCGTGCGCGAGCCCTCCGGGGAGTCGGGCAGGGGCCTCCTCCTCGTCGACACCCTCGCCGACCGCTGGGGCGTGGGCCCGCGCGACCCCGGCAAGGTCGTCTGGTGCGAGTTCACCGACGCCGGGGGCACTTCGTAGGGGCGACGGACGACTCCCGTCACGGCCCGTCGGCCCGTACGTATGCGCGTACGTCCTCCGTCGTACGGCGTGCGCACCCGGGGGTGACGGAGCGCCCGGCGCTAGGGTGAGGGTCCGTGCCACCGTGCGGGGCCATGACGTGCGGAGACAAGAGGAGCACCGCCCAGAATGATCACCCAGATCCGGATCGACGGGTTCAAGTCGTTCCGCCGTTTCAGCCTCGACGTGCCGCCGACGCTGATCATGCTGGGGGCGAACGGGGCGGGGAAGTCGAATCTGTTCGACGCGCTCCGGCTCGTCGCCGGGACGGCGGACCGGGGCTTCGAGGAGACGGTCCGCTCGGATCCCCGGCTGACCCCGGCACGGTTCTTCCGCCGGAGCGCGGGCGGGTCCGTCGTCGGGGAGCTGACGATCACGGTGGGCGCCCTGGTGGCCTCGCGCTTCGGGCCGCTGCCGATCCGCATCCGGCTGCGGGTCGGCCGGGCCCCCTCGCGGCGGGTCTCGACGGCGCGCGGCAGCGGGGTGTGGGTCAGCTCCCTGAAGGACGAGGGCTGGATGGACCGGGTGGGCCTCACCGAGGAGGACCGGAAGGCCGTTCGGCGGTCGCGCGCGGAGTTCCTGGCCGCCGAAAGGGACGGCGCGGGGGAGTACGTGCCGTTCCACGGGCCGCTGGGCGCGGTCTTCTCCGCCGAGGAGCTGGCGGCCCTCCAGGAGGACGCGCAGCACGTCCTGCTGCGTCAGTCCGACACGGAACTGCGGATCCTGGCGGCCCGGGAGTGCGCGTCCTGGCCTCCCTTCGTCCTCGAACCGGCCGCGCTGCGGCAGCCCACCCCGGCCTTCGTCGCCGGACGTCTGACCCCGGACGGCCGCAATCTCGCGGAGGTCCTCCAGCGCGTCGAGGGGCAGCCCGCCGAGTGGCGCCGGTTCGTCGCCGATCTCGCCGCGCTCGTTGAGGGGGTCGAGGACGTGCGGACGGTCTTCGACGAGCGCCGGGAGGAGATCGACTTCGAGGTCGCCTTCACCCATACGGGATGGCTCTCGGCGCCGTCGCTGTCGGACGGCACCCTGCGGATGATCGCGCTGCTCGCCGCGGCGCGGGACCCGCTGTGGGCCGGAACCCTGTGCGTGGAGGAGGTGGAGAACGGGATGAACCCGGACCACGTCGCCGACCTCGTCCGCAGACTGCGCCGGGGGACCGGGATCGTCCCGGACGCCCTCGTGTACCGGCAGTTCGTCGCCACCACCCATTCCCCGGCCCTCCTTGCCGCACTGCGCGACGACCTCTCCGGCAGCCTCGTCTTCCTGGAGCAGGCGGACCGGGTCGATCCCGGGGACGGCACGGTCTCCCGCACCACGGTCGCCCGGCCGCTGCGGGCCTTCGACCCGGACCGGGAGCCCGGTGAGACGGTCTCGCCGGAGCAGGTGGAGCGGCTGCTGCGCAGGCTGAACAGGGGCGGGGCATGAGGACGCTGCTGCCGGGGCTGCTGGTCGAGGGCAGCGACGGCCCCTATCTGCGGAGCCTGGTCGAGCGACAGCTCGAAGCGACGCTCCTGGAGCACAGCGCGGGGACGGTCGACGTACTGCGCTGCGAGGTGTCGGACGTGCGGTCCAACGACAAGCCGGATCGGGTGCTGGCCGCCGCCGAAGAGCTGGCCCGCGACTGCGACATCGTCTTCGTGCACGGTGACCTCGACGCGGTCGACGCCCGGCTCAAGCTGATCGCCGAGCTGGCCGCGCGCCGCGCGCTCGCCCCGCGCGCGGGGGTCTCCGTCCCGCTCGTCCCGGTGCTGGAGACCGAGTCGTGGATGCTGGCGGACCGTAAGGCACTGGAGTCCGTGGTCGGGCCGCTCGCCGACTATCCGTACGGGAAGCCGTCCGCCGTGGAGGGGAGGGTGGCGCTCAAGGGCGCGAAGCCGAAGCTGGACGCCAAACAGGTCTGGAAGAAGCTGACCGGGCCCGGGGGAGCGGAGGTGCTGCGCGACTCCGCCGAACTGCTCGTACGGCGGACGGATCTGGCGGTGCTCGCCCAGGTCCCCTCGTACCAGGCGTGGTGCGACGACACCGAGCGGGCGCTGAGAGGGGCTCAGTTCCTCTAGGTTCCGTCCGGCGGGTCGTGGTCGGAGCTGTGTCGAGCAGGAGAGCCGGCTCCTCGCGACTTCCCTGGCCGACCCGTGAAGCGTCTGCCTGCGGGCCGCGCCCTCGGGGGGATCGCCGCGAGCCGAGCCGTACCCGTCGCAGGATCCGCCGAGGCCGCGCCGCGTCCCGAGCGGCGGTTTCGCAGGCCAGGTCGCCGCCGGGTCAGCACACGCCTCGATTGTCGGTGAGTCGTGTGAGGCTGTTCGAGACCCACCGTACACATCACCGGAGTTCAGGTATGACGACCCCTTCGCCCGTGACGGTCGCGGAATGGCGCACGTTCCTCAACGGCTACAACGCCAGGCACATCACATCGGACGAGGTCCGTAAGGCCATCGAGGAGCATCGGCAGGTCATCAGTGAGGAGCGGCTGGAGGCCGGGTGGGCCGGTGCCGAACCGGCCGGCGAGGAAGCGATCGTGGCCGCCGAGGAGCGGCTCGGGGTGAGGCTTCCTCCCTCGTACCGAAACTTCCTCCGGGTCAGCGACGGCTGGGAGAACATCGGGTCCGTCGACCTGCTCCAGGTCGGGGACATCGGCTGGTTCGCCGACCTGTGCGCCGACCTCATCGAAGCATGGTCGGACGTCGACCACTTCGTGGACCATCTCGCCATACTCAAGCGCTGCCTGCTGATCGGCGAAGACAACGGCGGCAGTGGTTGCTACTGGCTGCTGCACGCCGACAGCGTCGGGGGAAACGGTGAGTGGACCGCGTATGAGTGGTGGCCCGGCAGCGGTGAAGACCCCGAGCCTTGCCACGACTTCGCCGCCATGGTGCGGGAAGCAGCGCACCCCTGGCCAGCGGGCCCGCGCCACGGGCCGGTGGCGGGCCTGTAGGGGAGACGTGCCCGGCCCGTGCCCGGCGGTCCGCCTCCGGCTCGTACCTGGCCGGAAACCGCCTGGATTCCCGTCACGTCGTCTTGGACGTTCACCCACGGGCCCCCGTCGGGTCTTCTCCCCGTCATCCCGTCTCACTACCGTCCCCGGCGTACCAACCAATGGCTCGAAGGCGAACCGTTGGCCGTCGACTGGAGGTCGGTCTTGTCATCCGAGATGTCCCGCAGAAGGCTCTTCGCTCTGGGCGGCGGCGCCCTCGGTGCCGCCGCGGCCGGTTCGCTGCTGCCGCCGTCGTTGCAGAACGCGATGGCCGCCGGGCCCCCGGCCGGGGGTCTGTCAGCGGTCCGCCACGTGGTGATCCTGATGCAGGAGAATCGTTCCTTCGATCACTACTTCGGCACCCTCAGGGGCGTCCGCGGCTTCGGTGACCGCAACGCCATCGAACTTCCGTCCGGCAAGCCGGTCTTCGAGCAGCCCGCGGCCTCCGGCCGGACCGTGCTCCCCTTCCCGATCCGGGACGCCGCCGAGGCACAGCGCAAGGACCTCCAGTACATCGGGGACCTCGACCACTCCTGGGGCGGCGGCGGCAAGGCGTGGCACGGCGGCTGGATGGACGGCTGGGTCTCGGCCAAGACCGCCGCCACCATGGCGTACTACGACCGCCGGGACATCCCCCTGCACTACGAGCTGGCCGACACCTTCACGGTCTGCGACGCCTACCACTCGTCGATCCACACCTCGACGAGCCCCAACCGCAACCACCTCTGGTCCGGCTGGACCGGCTTCGAGGCCGACGGCGGCCGCGCCGTCACCAACGCCGCCTACGCCGAGGACACCCACCCCGGCTACGGCTGGTCCACCTACGCCGAGCGCCTCGAAGCCGCCGGGCGGAGCTGGAAGACGTACACCGAGTGGGAGAACTTCACCGACAACAACATCGAGTTCTTCACCACCTTCAAGAAGATCGCCCGCAAGGCGCTCGCCGGGACCGGCGGGCACACCTTCATGGAGTCCTTCTACGCCGCCGTCCGGGACACGGACGACACCGCCGAGCGCACCCGCCTCCTCGGCCTCCTGGAGAAGGGCGTCGCCGGGCTCACCCGGGCCGAGCGGTCCCTCTTCGAGCGCGGGCTGCGCCGGGTCGAGAGCGGCACCCTCGCCGACGCCTTCCGCGCCGACGTCGCTGCGGGCACCCTCCCCGAGGTCTCCTACCTGGTGCCCTCGGCGGTCGACTCCGAGCACCCCGGCGCCTCCTCGCCGGTCGCCTCCGCGAGCCTCGTCTACAAGGTGCTCGACGCCCTCGGCGCGCACCCGGACGTCTGGCGCCACACCGTCGTCCTGATCAACTACGACGAGAACGACGGCTTCTTCGACCACGTGCCGCCGCCGGTCCCGCCGGAGGACACCACGGAGGAGCGCTGGAAGGGCCAGCCCACGGGCCTCGGCATCCGGGTCCCGCTGCTCGTCGTCTCCCCCTGGTCGGTCGGCGGCTACGTCTGCTCCGAGACCTTCGACCACACCTCCGTGATCCGCTTCCTGGAGAAGCTGACCGGCGTCCGGGAGCCCAACATCACCCCCTGGCGCCGGACCGTCACCGGCGACCTCACCTCCGCCTTCGACTTCAGGCGGGCCCGCAGACAGCCCGACGTGGACCCGCCGGGCCCGGTGCCGCCCTTCACGGGCCGCTGGCGCCCGCAGCCCCCGGCCGTGCAGAAGATGCCGGTCCAGGAGCCCGGGGTCCGGCGCGCCCGCCCGCTGCCGTACCAGCCGGACGCCTCCGCGAGCGTCGCGCCCGGCTCGGTCTCGGTGGCGCTCAGCAACAGGGGCAGGGCCAGCGCGCACTTCGCGCTCTACCCGTACGCGGGCGAGTTCGCCCTGCCGCAGCACCGGGACGTCAGGGGCACGGGGGAGTGGACCGTCCCCGTCCCCGGTGACCGCTACCGCTTCACGGTCACCGGCCCCAACGGCTTCCGGCGCGAGTTCGAGGGCCCGGCGGCCGGGGGTGCCGAACTGGCCTCCCGCATCGACCACCACGACCGCGACCTGCACCTCACCGTGCGGAACACCGGCCGGTCCGCCGTCACCTTCCGGGTCAGGCCGCTGGGGTACGTGGACGAGGACGACCTGGCCGACTGGACCCGTACGGTCACCGTGAAGCCGGGCCGGACCCGTACCTTCGTCCACTCGGCCGCCGACGCGCACGGCTGGTACGACCTGGAGGTGACCGCCCCCGGCGGCTTCCGCCGCAGGCTGATGGGCCACATCGAGAACGGGCGGGACAGCGTCTCCGGCTGACCGCCCTCGGCGAGCCCTCGTGCCCCGGGCGGCGGGACCTCGGTCCGCCCCCGGGTCCGGGACCTCGGCCCCGGCTCCCCGGGCACCCCCGCGGGCGGGGCGGGACCTCGGTCCCGAGCCTCCGGGGCACCCCTGTGAGCATCGACACGAAAGGGACAAACGATCACGTTCGGCTGCCACAGTGGCCCCACGTAGCTCATGCGTTCTTCTCGGGCTGTCCCGTGAAAGATCCACGAACCACTCAGGGAGCACGTCCTGTGGCAGCCATCGCACGGTGGTGCATCCGGCACCGCCTCGTCGCCGTCCTGCTGTGGCTCCTCGCCCTCGGCGGGATCGGCACCTCGGCGATCGTGGCCGGGAGCGCGTACTCCAACGACTACGAGGTCCCGGGCACCGAGTCCGGCCGGGCCACCGCCCTCCTCGACCGGGGCTTCCAGGGCCTGGGCGGCGACAGCGACACCGTCGTCTGGCACAGCGACCGGGGCAGCGTCCGCGCCGACGCCGTGGAGCGGCGGATGACCGCGATGCTCGACGAGGTCGCCGCACTTCCCGGCGTCGCCGCCGTCACCTCCCCGTACGACGGCGCCCCGGGACGGATCAGCGAGGACGGGCACACCGCCTACGCCGTCGTCACCTTCCACGAACAGGCCGACGACATCCCCGAGGCCCGGGCACGCGCCCTCGTCGACACGGCGAAGGCGGCGGCCGACGAACCCGCCGGACTCTCCGTCGAACTCGGCGGCACCGCGGTCGCCCTCACCGAGGCCCCCGGCGGGCACATCGCCGAGGCCGTCGGCGTCGCCGTCGCGGCCGTCGTCCTCTTCCTCGCCTTCGGCTCGCTCGCCGCCTCCGCGCTCCCCATCGCGACCGCGCTCGTCAGCGTCGGCATCGCCTACTCGGGGATCGTGCTCCTCGGGCACCTGATGACCGTCGCCGACTTCGCGCCGATGCTGGGTATGCTCGTCGGCCTCGGCGTCGGCATCGACTACGCCCTGTTCATCGTGACCCGGCACCGCAGAGGCCTGAAACGCGGGCTCTCCGTCGCGGAGGCGGCCGAGACCGCCGTCGCCACCACCGGCCGCGCCGTGGTCTTCGCCGGGGCGACCGTCTGCATCGCGCTGCTCGGGATGCTGATCCTGCGGCTCGGCTTCCTCAACGGCGTGGCCGTCGCCGCCTCCCTCACCGTCGTCCTCACGGTCGCCGCCTCCGTCACCTTCCTCCCGGCGCTGCTGTCGTTCATCGGGATGCGGGCGCTGTCCCGGCGCGAGCGGCGCGACCTCGCCGAGCACGGGCCCCGGCCCGAGGCGCCCACCGGCTTCGCCGCCCGCTGGTCCGCCTTCGTCGAGCGCCACCCCAAGCTCCTGGGGGCCGTGGCCGCCGTCGTGATGGCCGTCCTCGCGCTGCCCACCCTCTCGCTCCACCTCGGCACCTCCGACCAGGGGAACAATCCGGCCACCGCGACCACGCGGAAGGCGTACGACCTGCTCGCCGAGGGCTTCGGGCCGGGCGTCAACGGCCCGCTCACCCTGGTCGCCGGGCTCGACGGCGCCGACGACCGGCTCGCCCTGGACCGGCTGCCCGCCGTGCTCGCCGACACCCGGGGGGTCGCGTCGGTCTCCCCGGTCACCTACAACGGCTCCGGTGACACCGCCGTCCTCACCGTCGTACCGGACTCCTCGCCGCAGTCCCGGCAGACCAGCGAACTGGTCGACCGGCTCCGGGCCGACGTCCTGCCGAAGACGGAGGCGGGCACCTCCCTGGAGGTGAACGTCGGCGGGGTCACCGCCTCGTACGACGACTTCGCCGAGATCATCGTCGGCAAGCTGCCGCTCTTCGTCGGCGTCGTCATCGCGCTGGGCTGTCTGCTGCTCCTGCTCGCCTTCCGCTCGATCGGCATCCCGCTCAAGGCCGCCGCCATGAACATCGCGGCCGTCGCCGCCGCCTTCGGGATCGTCGTGGCGATCTTCCAGTGGGGCTGGGGGAGCGAACTCCTCGGCCTGGGCAGCGCCGGACCGATCGAACCCTTCCTGCCGGTGATCATGGTCTCGGTGCTCTTCGGGCTCTCCATGGACTACCAGGTCTTCCTGGTCAGCCGGATGTACGAGGAGTGGCTGGAGACCGGTGACAACCGGCGGGCGGTCCGGGTGGGCCTCGCCGAGACCGGCCGGGTGATCAACTCCGCGGCCGTGATCATGATCTCGGTCTTCCTCGCCTTCGTGCTCTCCGGCGACCGGGTCATCGCGATGTTCGGCATCGCGCTGGCGGCGGCCGTCGCCCTCGACGCCTTCGTGCTGCGGACCCTCCTCGTCCCCGCGCTGATGCACCTGCTCGGCGGGGCGAACTGGTGGCTGCCCCGCCGTCTGGACCGGCTGCTGCCCCGGATCAGCATCGAACCGCCGGAGTGCCGCGAGGCGGCGGACAACCGCGCGAAGGTCCCGGCACCGCGCGAGACGGTCCCGCGCGAGACGGTTCCGCGCGTGACGGTTCCGGCGTCCGCTCCGGCGTCCGCTCCGGCGTCGGTTCCGGCCGTGGAGGAGGAGAAGGGCGATGTTCACGACATCGCTCGGTGACGGTGACGGGCCGGGGTCGCTGGAGCCCTGGCGGGCCGGGGAGTTCCCGGCCCGCATGGACGACCGGGGCCCTGGCCTCGTGGGGCGGCGCACCGGGCCGACGGCCGTCGTCACGGACCTCGGCCTGACCAGGGAGGGCACCCCGCGCCGGAGCCATCCGCGCCGGACCCGTACCGGGGCACTCGTACGGGCATCGAGGTCCGGGCGGTGATCGCCCCGGAGCGGCGCGCGGCGGAGGAGTCCCGGGCCTGAGTCCCCGGCCCGGCCCCGGCCTCGGGGAGGCTCCTCTTAAGGGTCTTCTCATGTACGCCGCCTAGCGTGCGCCGCATGGACACCAAGACGACCATCGAGAAGGCCCCCGACGCCCCCGAGGCCGTGGACGAGGCCGGGACGACCACCCCCGGGGCCGACGCGGCCGACGGCGGTACGGGCAAGGGCGACGCGGGCGCGGGCACCGGGCCCGCGGCCGACAGCGACAGCGACGCCGACGGTGGGGCCGAGGGCCTGGGCGAGGACCTGGACGAGGACTCGGAGGAGGGCGAGGACACCCCCGCCCCCGCCTCCTCCGGCATCGCCGGTGCCGCCGCCGCCGTGGTCTCCGCCGCCCTCGGAGTCGTCGCCCTCACCGGCGGCTGGGGCGCCAGGATCGTTGCCGAACGCGAGACGCTCGTCGGCCAGATCAGCACATCCGGGTCCGGTACCCCGGCCCAGCAGATCTCCGAGATCTACGGGGACGCCTGGCACAGCACCGCCCTGGTGAACGGTGTCTTCGCCTTCGTCGCCCTGTTCGTCGCCGTCCTCGTGCTGATCCTCCCCGCCCGTCCCGCCTGGGTCCGCGCGGTCGCCGTCGCGGGTGCCGTGCTCGGCGCGATCGGGGTGATCATCTCGGCCGGCATCTACTTCGACCTGTTCTTCGACCTCCCGACGGCGGGGTCCTGAGCACGGGGGCCGAGCACCGGATCCCGGTCCGGTTCCCGAGCCCCCGGTTCCTGAGGTCCCTCCCCGGAGGACGTCGTGTGCGTCGGCAGACCACCACGACGAGACGGGTGTCGGCGTCGACGGCGCCATGAGCGCCACCCTGGCTCGGCATGACGGTGGAGGACACCGCGACCGGGCGGCACGGCGCCCTGTGCGCTGTCGGGAACGACCACACCGACGCCTCCACCTGCGGGGCGGGCCCTGTGCGCCGGAACACCCGCCGACATCCACGATGGCGCCCGGTGCCGCGGGGACCAGCGGGTCTAACCGCCGAGGATCAGGTGCAGGATCTCCTTCGCGATCTCGATGATGTCATCGATGGTTCCGTACTGGCTCATGGAGAAACACCCCTCGCTCTTTGCGTTGCGGAGACATCGGTCCGGCGCACTCTCCCGGCCCCGCCGGGCCGACAGGGCCGCCCCTGTCGCGGAATCACCCGTACGTGTGAACATTCCGAACAGTGGATCGATCTCGACCCGTGATGTGCGGGACCGGGAACCCGTGCGGGACCGGGAACCCGTGCGGGACCGGGAACCCGTGCGGCCCGGGAATCGGCGGCGGCGGGCGCGGGACGGCCGATGATGGTGAATGCCTGCGGGCGCGGCCCCGGTCTGTCTAGGATGCGCGGAATCCGCTTCCCCGCTGCCGAGGAGCCCCTCGTTCCGATGATTCGTCTGCTTCCGGTTCCGGCCCTCCGACGCGCCGCGGTCCTGACGTCCGCCGCCGCTGCCACCGCCGTCGTCCTCACCGGCCTGACCGCCACCGCTGCCGCCGCCGCACCGTCCCCCGTCCACCAGAACCAGAGCCAGAGCCAGATCAGGATCGCGGTCCACCCGAGCTACAACTCCTGGACCCTCGACTACGACATCTCGGTGTTCTGACCCGGTCGGGGCGGATCGGTCGAACCACTGGACCCGGAAGAACGCGACGGGTACGCGGATCCTGAGGGATCAGGCGCGTGTCCTGGGCCAGGTGGACGGTGCGGCCGGTCCGACAGTCAGCCATGCGTCTCCGTACGCACGGGCGGGCCGCTTCAGGCCCTCCGCTCGACGCAACGGAAGCCGAGGTGGCAGGTGGAGGTGTCCTCGCTCTCTCCCTGGCGGGGCGGTGTAGTGGTCGGCGGTCCACTCCCGGACGTTCCCGGCCATGTCGCGCAGGCCGTATCCGTTGGCGGGGTAGCGGCCGACGGGGATGGCGCCAGTCGGCCCCGGGGACGTAGTCCCACCAGCGTCGGTGGTCGTCCAGCGGGACCGGGCCGGGAGTCTGGTGGAACACCAGGGAGCCGGGCACGAGCAGGGCGGGGTCCACGCCCGCCCCGGCTCCGCGCCCGCCCCGGCTCCGACGACCGTCACGAAACCCGATCGCCGTCACGCTCACCGGCGGCAACCGGCACGACGTCACGCGACTCCCGCCCCTGCTGTACGCCGTCCCGCCGGTCGAGGGCCTGCGCGGACGCCCTCGCCGTGGGCCCCGACGCCTGTACGCCGACCGTTGCCGCGACTTCGACGCGTACCGCCGCCCGCTCTGGAAGCGCGGTATCAAACCCATGCCCACCCGACGCGGCGTGGCCCACGACTCCGGACCGGCAAAGTGCGAGGGGTGGTCGCTGGAGCCGATCACCGCCCGCGACCGGTCGGGCTGCCTGGCCGAGCGCGGCTCGTCGAGCGGGACCAGCCGGTCCCGGACGCCGGCCTCGTTCCATGCGGCAAGCCGTCGCCCGCACCGACGAGCGACCAGGCCGGCAGTCGCATGATCAACAGCTTCTGTCAGGGCGTCTAAGGCCCCCCGCGCCCCCAGGATGAGGCACTCGCCCGATGTGGCCGCACCCCCTGGGCGACGACAGTAGGGACATCGCCAGAGAGCGACACCGACACCGAGTCACCGGGGAGCAGAAGATGTTCGAGTACGAGATCCACCTGATGGACCACGCCCGGCTCGTCCGCGAGGCCGAGTCCGAGCGACTGGCTCACGAGGCCGCCCGCACGGACGCCCGGAGCCCCCGCCGCCTCGGGCGCCGGAACTCCGGGGGGCGGGTGAGCACCGGGGGCCGGGGCCGCTTCGTCCGGGCCGCGTGACCCCCGTATGAGCGACGGCGGGGACGCCTGTGCGATGCTCGGCGCCGTGGAGACCAGGTCAGTCAGCCCCGTCTTCGTCGGCCGCGCCGGCGAACTCACCGCCCTCACCGAGGCGCTCTCCCGCGCGACCGCGGGAGAGCCCCAGGCCCTGCTCGTGGGCGGTGAGGCGGGCGTCGGCAAGACCCGGCTCATCGAGGAGTTCCTCGACACGGCCCGCGAGCGCGGCGCGGTCGTCGCGGTCGGCGGCTGCGTCGAACTCGGCGCCGACGGACTGCCCTTCGCCCCCTTCTCCACCGCCCTCCGTTCGCTCCAC
Organism: Streptomyces sp. NPDC087215; assembly: GCF_044744885.1. Lineage (NCBI taxonomy): Bacteria > Bacillati > Actinomycetota > Actinomycetes > Kitasatosporales > Streptomycetaceae > Streptomyces > Streptomyces sp. NPDC087215. Next base: position 29,164 of record NZ_JBIUZD010000005.1, on the reverse strand, counting down.
CGCCGCCTGCCCGCCGAACTCGCCGAGGCCGCCGACGGACAGCAGGGCGAACTCGCCCGTCTCCTGCCCGAACTGGGCGAACCCGGCAGCCACGACACCTCCGACGAGGACTCCACCGCCCGTCTCTTCGAGCTGACCGTACGGCTCCTGGAACGGCTCGCCGCCGACCGGACCGTCGTACTCGTCCTGGAAGACCTGCACTGGGCCGACGCCTCCACCCGGCACCTCCTCACCTATCTGCTGCGGACCCTGCGCGGGGGCCGGATCGTGGTCGTCGCCAGCTACCGCGCCGACGACATCCACCGCCGCCACCCGCTGCGCCCCCTCCTCGCCGAACTCGACCGGCTCCGCACCATCCGCCGCATCGAACTCGCCCGCTTCACCCGCGCCGAGGTCCACCGCCAGCTCACCGGCATCCTCGCCGCCGAACCCGACCCCGCCCTCGTCGAAGAGGTCTTCGAACGCTCGGACGGCAACGCCTTCTTCGTCGAGGAACTCGTCGTCTCCCACGAGGCGGGCTGCGCCGCCGGGCAGCTCAGCGACTCCCTGCGCGACCTCCTGCTCGTCCGGGTCGAGGCGCTCCCCGAGGACGCCCAGCGGGTCGCCAGGATCGTCGCCGAGGGCGGCTCCACCGTCGAGTACGGACTCCTCGCCGCCGTCGCCCGGCTCACCGAGGACGAACTCATCGAGGCGCTCAGGGCCGCCGTCGGCGCCAACCTGCTGCTCGCCGTCCCCGACGGCGACGGCTACCGCTTCCGCCACTCCCTGGTCCGCGAGGCCGTCAGCGACGACCTGCTCCCCGGCGAACGCTCCCGCCTCAACCGGCGCTACGCCGAAGCCCTGGAGGCCGACCCCTCGCTGGTCCGCCCCGACGAACGCGCCCCCCGCCTCGCCACGTACTGGTACCACGCCCACGACACGGCCAAGGCGCTCCCCGCCGTCCTCCGCGCCTCCGTCGAGACCCGCAAGCGCCACGCCTACGCCGAACAGCTCCGCCTCCTCGAACGCGCCATGGAACTCTGGGAGGAGGCCCCCGAGGAGACCCGCCGCTCCCTGCGGCCCATGGACTACGCCGAGGCCTACCCGCCCTGTGGCTGCGACCCCGAGACCACCGCGCTCGGCCATCTCGACCTGCTGGCCGAGGCCGCCGTCGCCGCCCGGCTCAGCGGCGACCGCGAACGCGCCCTGAAGATCGGCAGGAGGGCCCTGCGGCTCCTGGACGACGCCGACCAGAAGGACCCCCTGCGCGCCGCCTGGTTCTGGACCGAGAAGGCCCGCCTCCAGTCCAACCTCGGCCGGGGCGACGGCTGGGAGGAGATCGCCCGCGCCCAGGAACTCGTCAAGGGCCTGCCGCCCTCCGCCGTCCACGCCGTCGTCCTCGTCGGCGCCGCGGGCTGGGGAATGCTCCGGGACCCGGGACCCGAGGCCCTCGCCGCCGCCGAACGGGCCGTCGAGTACGCCCGCCACGTCAAGGCCGAGTCCATCGAACTCAACGCCCGGCTCACCCTCGGCACCCTCAAGGTCTCCGCGGGCGACGTCGAGGCCGGACTCGCCGAACTGCACGAGGTCCGCGAACGCACCGAATCCATCGGCCAGTTCAACGAGACCGCCCGCGCCCACATCAACCTCTCCTCCTCCCTGGAGTCCCTCGGCCGCTCCCGGGACGCCGTCGAGATCTCCGACCGGGGCATCCGCCTGGCCCGCGCGTACGGACTCGTCGACAGCGTCGGCTGGATCGAGGCCAACCGGGCCGAATCCCTCTACTCCCTCGGCCGCTGGGACGAGGCCAGGGACGCGGCCGAGCGGCTGCTGCGCTCCGCCACCAGCACCAAACCGCGCGGCTCCGCCTCCCTCCGGCTGGCCCACCTCGCCGCCGCCCGGGGCGAACTCGACGCCGCCCGGGGCCACCTCACCGAAGCCCGGGTCGTCTACGGCAGCCGCGACCCCATCCCGCAGTACACCCTGCCGATGGCCCAGACGGACATCGCGCTCGCCGCCGCCGAGGGCCGCGTCGCGGACGTCCGTACCCTGCTCGCCGCCGCCGAGCGGGCCGGATTCCCGCCCGGCACCCACCGCTACGGCTGGCCCCTCGTCCTCTCCGCCGTCACCGCCGAGGCCGACAGCAGGGGACTGCCCGCCGCCGACGGGGGCCGCCCCGAAGCGCTCGCCGCCGTCCGCCGCTGCGTCCGCGCGCTCGCCGCCCCCGCCCCCGTCTGGGCCGCCCACGCCCTGGAGGTCTCCGGGGAACTGGACCGCGCCGAAGGACGTGCGTCCGCCGCCCGCCTGGCCGAGACCGTCGCCGCCTACGAAGCCCTCGACCGGCCCGCCGACCTGGCCCGCGTCCGCCACCGCCTCGCCGACGCCCTGCTCGTCGAGGGCGGTCGGCGCGAGGAGGCCGCCGCCCTGCTCCGCGAGGCCCACGCCACCGCCCGCGCCCTCGGCGCCCGCCCGCTCCGCGAGGAGGTGGAGCTCCTCGCCGCCCGCGCCCGGCTCTCCCTCACCGAGGAGAAGGCACCCGTCACCGCCGAGCCCGACGGTGACGCCTTCGGCCTCACCCCCCGCGAACAGGACGTGCTGCGACTGGTCGCGGCGGGCCGCACCAACCGGCAGATCGCCGGGGAACTGTTCATCTCACCGAAGACGGCCAGCGTCCACGTCTCCAACATCCTCGCCAAGTTCGGTGTCGCCGGACGCGGTGAGGCCGCCGCCCTCGCCCACCGTCTCCACCTCCTCGACGGGTCCCTCTGACGCCTCCACCTCCCCGGCAGGCCCCTCGGCCGGACTTTCCGGCCCGCCCGGCAGCCGTATCGTGACCCGGCCCGACCCAAGGTCTATCGGGCCGCGCGACGGGTCGGCGTCCCCCGGGTCCTCCCGGGTCAGCGCCTGTCTGCGCAGCTCCTCCGTGGTGTGCCTGCGTCCGGGTGCGAACAGCTCCGCCATCGGGCCGAACACGGTCACCGCCTCCCTCAGCCCACGTCGAGCCGGATCAGCCGGTCGTCCCCGGACTTCGGGGTGCCCCGGCCGTCGGTCTGGTTCGTCATCAGCAGGAGCCGCCCGTCGCCCGTCGCGAGGACCGTGCGCAGCCGGCCGTACTCCCCGGTGAGGAACGCCCGGGGCTCCCCGGAGAGTTCCGCGCCGGAGACCGGGACGCGCCACAGCCGCTCGCCCCTGAGGCCCGCCATCCAGATCGCGCCCCGGGCGTACGCGATGCCGCTCGGCGACGCCTCCGAGGTCGGCCACTGGGCCACCGGGTCCACGAAGCCCTTCCGTCCCGCCCGTCCCTCGACCACCGGCCAGCCGTAGTTCTTCCCCGGCTCCACCAGGTTCAGCTCGTCCCAGGTGTTCTGCCCGAACTCGGAAGCCCACAGGCGCCCGTCCGCGTCCCAGGCCAGCCCCTGCACATTGCGGTGCCCGTACGAGTAGACCGCCGACCCGGCGAAGGGATTGCCCGGTGCGGGACGGCCCTCCGGGGTGACCCGCAGGATCTTCCCGCCGAGCGACGCCCGGTCCTGGGACAGCCCCGTCCGGCCGGTCTCGCCCGTCCCCGCGTACAGCATCCCGTCCGGCCCGAACGCGATCCGTCCGCCGTCGTGCGTCACCCCCTTGGGGATGCCGGTGAGCACCGGCTCCGGCGCCCCGAGCCGATCGCCCGCCCCGCCCCCGTACCGCATCCGGACGATCCGGTTGTCGGACTCCGCCGTGAAGTACGCGTACACCCAGGCGTCCTTCACGGCGAGACCGAGGAGCCCGCCCTCACCGCCGGGCACCACCCCCGGCACCTCGCCGAGCGGGGTCCTGGCCCCGGTCCGCCCGTCGACCCGGGTGACCGTCCGCTCGTCGCGCGAGGAGACCAGCAGATCACCGTCGGGCAGGCGGGCGAGGCCCCAGGGCGACTTCAGGTCCCCGGTGAGCGTGCCCGCCACCGTCACCCGGCCGCTCCCCGCCGCCGACGGAGGGGAGACGGACCCGGACGGGGAGACGGATCCTGACGGGGAGGCGGCGGCGGACGGCGGGGCCGGATCCCCGGAGGAACCCGGGGAACAGCCCGCGAGCAGGGCGAGCACGGCAGCGCCCCACAGGGCCTTCAGCACAGCAGGACGACTCACGGCGGGGTCCCCTTCGACGGGTCGGGCGGTGTCCCTCGCCTCTAGATACCTCCCACGGCCCGCCAGAGTTCCCGCCCGGGCCCGGGACTTCGCACGGCGAGGGCCACGCCCCCACGCCGACCGGGCGGACGCCGACGCCGGTGGCCGGCCGGACACCCGGCGGACACCGGTGGCCGGACCGTCGCCGCCCTCCGTCCCGGGCCGACGCTTGTGGGCCGCCGGTGGCCGCCGCCGCCCTCTGCGGCCGGACAGTGGCCCTCCGGCCGCCGCCGATGGCGGGGCCGATGACGCAGGCGGGGCCGATGGCGCGGGTGCGGGCTGACGCCGACCTCAGCGGCGGGCCGACGCCCGTGGCCGCATCGGCATCGACCCCCGTGCCCGGTCCGGTACGAGTCCCCCCGTGGCCGGACCGGCCCCGGAGGCGGCCGGGGACCTCAGCAGTCCCAGGAACCCCGGGGCGCAGGGAGCGTCGCGATCTCCGCCAGGTCCTCCGGGGTCAGCCGCAGCCGCGCCGCCCCCGCGTTCTCCACCGCCCACCGCTCCCGCTTCGCCCCCGGCACCGGCACCACGTGCCGCCCCCGGCTCAGCACCCACGCGAGCGCCACCTGCGCCGGGGTGACCTCCGCGCCGTGCCGGGCGGCCACCCGCCGCAGCCCCACCACGATCGGCTGGTTCGCCGCCATCATCTCGGCGGTGAACCGGGGGTGCCGCGCCCGGGGATCGTCGGGTTCGAAGCCCCCGCCGGTGGTCAGCGTCCCGGTCAGATAGCCGCTCCCCAGCGGCATCGCCGCCAGGAAACCGACGCCCCGGGCCGCGCACCACGGCAGCAGCCGCGCCAGCGCCTCCCGCGACCACACGGACAGCTCCGCCTCCACCGCCGCCACCGGGAACACCTGCTGGACGCGCTCCAACTGGCGGATCGTTCCCTCATAGCCGTCCCGCCCCGCGCCCGTGGTGCCCCGGCGGGTCCAGCGGGCGCCGACCGCGCACAGCCCCAGCGCCCGCACCTTCCCGGCGGTCACCAGCTCCGCCATGGCACCCCAGGTCTCCTCGACCGGCACCTCGGGGTCCGCCCTGTGAAGCTGGTAGAGGTCGATGACATCGGTCTGGAGCCGCCGCAGCGAGGCGTCACAGGCCCGGCGCACGTATCCGGGCCGCCCGTTGGCGACGACGTGCTGGTCGCCGACGAGCAGACCGCACTTCGTCGAGACGAAGGCCTCCGCCCTGCGCTCCCTCAACACCCGCCCCACCAGCAGCTCGTTGGTGAACGGTCCGTACATGTCGGCGGTGTCGAGCAGACTCACCCCGGCGTCCAGGGCCGCGTGCACGGTCCGCATCGAGCGGTCCCCCCGCTGCTGCGAACGGTCGTACGCCCAGCTCATCGGCATACACCCCAGGCCGACCGCACCCACGTCGAGCGCCGTCGCCCCGATAGTCCTGCGCTCCACCTGCCGGTACCCCTCCCTGTGCCGTCCCCCAAAGTAACCAATGCCGTCAGGGATTCTTCGCATAGCCTCCCGCTCATGAGATTCGAAGACACGACCGCTGACGTGTGGCTTCCCGTTCCGGCGGCCGAGACAGAGGGACTCCCCGAGCCGGGCGCGTCGGGCCTCAACTACCTTTTCTGGGACGGCGGACCGGAGTTCCCGGCCGATCCCGCGCGCTGCGTCTTCTACGTCGTTCCGTACATGAAGGGCTCCGAGATCGCCATACGGCCGCTGGCCGCGATGACCTCGCTACGGGTGGTGCAGACCCTCTCGGCGGGCATCGACCACGTCACCCCCGGCATCGGCTCGCTGCCGCCGGGCGTCGCCCTCTGCAACGCCAAGGGCGTCCACGAGGCCAGCACCGCCGAACTCGCCCTCGCCCTGGTCCTGGCCTCGCTGCGCGGCATCCCCGGCTTCGTGCGCGGCCAGGACGCCGAGGAGTGGCGGGCGGGCTTCTACCCCGCCCTCGCCGACAAGTCCGTCCTGATCGTGGGATACGGATCGATCGGCGCCGCCATCGAGGACCGGCTCGCGCCCTTCGAGTGCGCGCGGGTCGCACGCGTCGCACGCTCCGCGCGCACCACCGTGCGCGGGCCGGTCCACGCCCTGGCCGAACTGCCCGCGCTGCTCCCCGAGGCGGACGTCGTGATCCTCTCCACCCCGCTCACCCCCGCGACCAGGCATCTCGCCGACGCGGGCTTCCTGGCGCGGATGAAGGACGGCGCGCTCCTCGTGAACGTGGCCAGGGGCCCGGTCGTCGACACGGCGGCCCTCCTCAAGGAGGTGGAGAGCGGGCGGATCACGGCCGCGCTCGACGTCACCGACCCGGAACCGCTCCCGGCCGGACACCCCCTGTGGCACGCCCCGGGCGTTCTGATCAGTCCCCATGTGGGCGGTTCCACCTCCGCCTTCATGCCGAGGGCCAAGCGGCTGATCGCCGGGCAGCTGCGGCGGTTCGCGGCGGGCGAGGAGCCGCTGAACGTGCTGCTCACCACCGACTGAGCCGGGGGCGGGGCCGTCCGGGTGATCCGTACGTCCGACACACACCGTGCAACAGCCCACGTCAGTCACGCAGCGTAGAGGAGCCCTGTCCCTGAGTGACGGTCCTGGTGTATCGTCCCGGATCGGGGGACTGCGTCGAGTACGGGCTGACGCTGGGGAGTGACGTGACGGGACATCAGATTCCGAGGGGGGCGAAGGGTGAGGCACGGCCGGAGGAGCGACGATCCGACGCGGCGACGCCGCCGTCGGAGGTCCCTCCGCGCCTCACCGACCGCCTCGTACCCACCGTGCCGGACCAGGCCGCGCCCCACCGCGCGTCCCGCACCGCCTCCGGCCCCGCCGGAGCGACGGAGAGCGAAGGCACCCGCCGGGGCGACGCCGCCGGGAGCGCGGGCCGCGAGGCCGACTCCGGCCGTGCGGGCCGCGGCGACGGCACCGGCCGCGAGGGCGGCGCGGGTGTCCCGGTCCGGGCCGCCCCGGACGGCGGCGAGGGCCGCGCGGGCAGCGGCGACGACGACGCGCGCACGGGCCGCGGCGGCGGTGAGGACCACGTCGGTCGCACCGGCGGCGAAGACGTCCCGGACCGGGACGTCCCGGACCGCGACGTCCCGGACCGCGACGTCCCGGACCGCGACGTCCCGGACCGCGACGTCCCGGACAGCGACGTCCAGAACTGCGATGTTTCAGGCCGTGACGTCCCGAACTGCGGCATCCGGGACCATGGCGTCCCGGACCATGACGTCCCGGACAGCGGCGCGACCCGGACGGGCCACGGCGACGGCACCGGCTGCGCGGTGTGCGGAGCCCCCGTCCCGGCGGGCGATCCGCTCGTACGGGACCCGGTCGGGCCCCACGACTGCGACGGTCACGCCGTCTGCGGCCCCGGCGAGCCGCCCGCCCGCCCGCACGAAACGGCCGCCTGCGGAGGCGCGGCGCCGGAGGACCCGGTGACCGCGCCCGGTGCGGTGCTCGCGCGCCCCCCGGCCGCCCCCGGCGGAACCGCCCCCGGCCGCCCGGCCCCCGCGAGCCCCGGCATCGGCGGCATCCTCGCCCAGATCGCCCTCGGGCTGATCTGCGCGGGCTACACGACCGGCGCCTCCCTCGGCTGGGGCTCCCCGGAGCTCGCGCTCTTCATGGGCGACTTCGGACTCAGCGCCGCCGCCCTCACCGCCGCCGTCTCCTGCTTCCTCTACGCCCGAGCCCACCACGGCGAGGACCGCCCCGCCTGGCTGCTCTTCGCCTTCTCCTCGTTCATGGCCTCCGCCGGAAACGCCGTCTGGGGCTGGTACGAGGTCGTACTCCGCACCCGCGTCCCGACCACGTCCGTCGCCGACCTGTGCTTCCTGCTCTTCGCACCCCCCGCGATCGTCGGACTCCTCGTCCTCGCCAAGAAACCCGTCACCCGGGCCGGCTGGGTCTGCCTCGGCCTCGACGCCTGGCTCATCGGGGGCTCCCTCCTCACCCTGTCCTGGAGCCTGGCCCTCGCGCGCACGGCCCACTTCCAGAACGAACCGGTCACCCAGGCGGCCCTGTCGCTCGCCTACCCGCTGCTCGACATCGTCCTCGTCAGCATGGTCCTGGTCCTGCACTTCCGGCGCTCGCAGGCCAACCGCTCCGCGACCAACACCGCCATCGCCGCACTCGCCCTCACCGTCCTGTGCGACGCCCTGTTCACCTCACCGCTGCTCCGCCAGAGCTACGTCTCCGGACAGCTGCTCGACGCGGGCTGGTTCGCGGGCTCCCTGCTCCTCGCCTACGCCCCCTGGGGCGCCCGCCGCCTCCCGGACGCCGAGGCCCCCGCCCGCACCCCCCGGCTGCACAGCCGCCCGGTCGCCGGTTCGCTCGCCGCGCTCACCCCGTACCTCGCCGCCGCCGTCTGCACCCTCAGCCTCCTCTACAACGTGGTCGAGGGACGACGGCTCGACCGCTTCGTCGTCCTCACCGGCTGCACCGTGGTCCTCGCCCTCGTCGTACGGCAGGGCATCATGCTCCTCGACAACGTCGCCCTCACCCACGAGCTGGCCCAGAAGGAGAACCACTTCCGCTCCCTCGTGCAGGGCTCCAGCGACGTCATCATGATCGCCGCGCCCTCCGGCACGCTCCGCTACGTCAGCCCCGCCGCCTCCGGCGTCTACGGCCGCGACGCCGAGGAACTGACCGGCTCCGAACTGTCCTCGCTGATCCACCCCGAGGACCTCGGGGCCGTCGTCCACGAGGTGCGCCGCTTCCTCGCCGTCTCGCCCGCCGAGGAACCCACCACCCGGATCGAGTGCCGCTTCCGCTCCGGCAGGGACGACTGGCTCAACGTCGAGTCCACCGTCAACCGGCACCAGGGCGGCCTGATCTTCAACAGCCGGGACGTCACCGAGCGCGTCCGGCTCCAGGCCCAGCTCCAGCACAACGCCGAGCACGACCCGCTCACCGACCTGCCCAACCGCGCCCTGTTCACCCGGCGCGTCCGGCAGGCGCTCGGCGGGCGCCGCGCCTCCGACCCCGGCACCGCCGTCCTCTTCGTCGACCTCGACGGCTTCAAGGGCGTCAACGACCGGCTCGGCCACCAGGCGGGCGACGACCTCCTCGTCCAGGCCGCCCGCCGCCTCCAGGACTCCGTACGAGCCGGGGACACCGCCGCCCGGCTCGGCGGCGACGAGTTCGCCGCCCTCATCCTCGGCGACGGCGGGCGCGACCGGACCGCCCGCGAGAGCCAGGTCCGGGAGATCGCCGACCGGCTCCGCCTCACCCTCTCCCGGCCCTACCGCGTCGACGGAGACAACGAGGTCCGGGTCGCCGCCTCCATCGGGGTCGCCTTCGCCGAGCCCGGCATCGCCGCGGGCGACCTCCTGCGCAACGCCGACCTCGCCATGTACCGGGCCAAGGCCGCGGGCAAGGACCGCGTCGAGCTGTACGCGCCCCAGATGCAGGCCGAGGTCGTCCGCCGCACCGAGCTCGCCGCCCGGCTGCGCAGCGCCCTCCACGACGGCGAGTTCGCCCTGCTCCACCAGCCGGTCGTCGACCTCGCCACCGGCCGGATCTCCGCCGTCAGCGCCCAGGCCCGCTGGCGCTCCACCCAGGGCATCCTCTTCACCCCCGCCGAATACCTCCGGGTCACCGACGACGGCGAGCGGACCGCCGAACTGAGCCGCTGGCTCCTCGAAGAAGCCGTCGAGCAGGCCGCCGAGCGGGCCGGTATCGGCCATCGCGCGCCCGTCTCCATCCGGCTCCCCGCCCGCCGCCTCCTCGACCGCTCGCTGCCGCTCGGCTCCGTCGAGTCCCTGCTCACCCGGCACGGGCTGCCGTCCGGCTCGCTGATCATCGAGCTCGCCGACAGCGACCCCCGGATCTCCCTGGACGAGCTGGAACAGCGCCTGGTGAGCCTGCGCCGCCTCGGGGTGCGGATCGCGCTCGACGGATTCGGCAGCGGACACGTCGCCATCAACGCGCTCCGGCGCCTCCCCGTCGACATACTGAAGCTCGACCGCGGGCTCGTCGAAGGGCTCGTCGAATCGCCCCGGCTCCGCAAGATCACCCGCGGAGTCCTCCGTATCGCCGGGGAACTCGGCCTCCAGACCGTGGCCGAGGGAGTCGACGCACCGGAGCAGGTGGTCGCCCTGCGGGCGATGGGATGCGGCCACGCCCAGGGCATGGCCTTCTCCGGCCCGCTCGACGAGTACCGGCTGCGCAGGGCCCTCGTACGGGACGAGTACCCCCTCCCCGGAGCGGTTCCGGCCCGTGCCGGAAACCGACCCCCCACCCGTTCACATGATGAGACGCCCGTCCCACCCACTTGACAGTGACGAGGCCTGAGAGGGAGGGTCAGTGCCATGCGCACCCGAATTCTCGTACTTGGACAGCGCGTCGGCTGAAGCGGGGCCCCCTTCCAGGCCCGCTTAGAACGCACCCGACGCGCTCCCCTCGCTTGCCTCCCGGCACGAGGGGTTTTTTGTTGCACCGACTCCCTCCGAAGCCGGTGCGAACCCTGGCAAAACACCTCGCGAAAACCCTCTGCTTCGAGAAGAGATGCTGATGACCGACCAGGCCACCGGGCACCATCCGCAGCCGCGGCCCCGCCACGGCACGACGCCCGCCACCACCGTCGAGCACGTCACGGGTGCGCAGTCCCTCATCCGTTCTCTTGAGGAAGTGGGCGCCGACACCGTCTTCGGCATCCCCGGCGGCGCGATCCTGCCCGCGTACGACCCGATGATGGACTCCCGGCGGGTCCGCCACATCCTGGTCCGCCACGAGCAGGGCGCGGGCCACGCGGCCACCGGCTACGCCCAGGCCACCGGCAAGGTCGGTGTCTGCATGGCGACCTCGGGCCCCGGCGCCACCAACCTCGTCACCCCGATCGCCGACGCGCACATGGACTCCGTCCCGCTCGTCGCGATCACCGGCCAGGTCGCCTCCAAGGCGATCGGCACGGACGCCTTCCAGGAGGCGGACATCTGCGGCATCACGATGCCGATCACCAAGCACAACTTCCTGGTCACCAAGGCCGAGGACATCCCCCGGACGATCGCCGAGGCCTTCCACATCGCCTCCACCGGCCGTCCCGGCCCGGTCCTGGTCGACATCGCCAAGGACGCCCTCCAGGCGAAGACCACCTTCAGCTGGCCGCCGCAGACCGACCTGCCCGGCTACCGCCCGGTGACCAAGCCGCACGCCAAGCAGATCCGCGAGGCGGCCAAGCTGATCAGCGCCGCCAAGCGCCCCGTCCTGTACGTCGGCGGCGGTGTCATCAAGGCCGGTGCGACCGCCGAGCTGAAGATCCTCGCCGAGCTGACCGGCGCCCCCGTCACCACCACCCTGATGGCCCTGGGCTCCTTCCCCGACAGCCACCCGCTGCACGTGGGAATGCCCGGGATGCACGGTTCGGTCACCGCCGTCACCGCGCTCCAGAAGGCCGACCTGATCGTCGCCCTCGGCGCCCGCTTCGACGACCGCGTCACCGGCAAGCTCGACAGCTTCGCCCCGTACGCCAAGATCGTCCACGCGGACATCGACCCGGCCGAGATCGGCAAGAACCGCACCGCCGACGTCCCGATCGTCGGTGACGCCCGCGAGGTCATCGCCGACCTGGTCCAGGCCGTCCAGGCCGAGCACGCCGAGGGCAACAAGGGCGACTACACCGCCTGGTGGAGCGACCTGAGCCGCTGGCGCGAGACCTACCCGCTCGGCTACGACCTGCCGGAGGACGGCAGCCTCTCGCCGCAGCAGGTCATCCAGCGCATCGGTCAGCTCGCCCCCGACGACACGATCTTCGCGGCGGGCGTCGGCCAGCACCAGATGTGGGCCGCCCACTTCATCGACTACGAGCGGCCCGCCACCTGGCTGAACTCCGGCGGCGCCGGGACGATGGGGTACGCGGTCCCCGCCGCGATGGGCGCCAAGGCCGGTCTGCCGGACCGCCCGGTCTGGGCCATCGACGGCGACGGCTGCTTCCAGATGACCAACCAGGAACTCACCACCTGCGCCCTGAACAACATCCCGATCAAGGTCGCCATCATCAACAACGGCGCCCTCGGGATGGTCCGCCAGTGGCAGACCCTCTTCTACAACCAGCGCTACTCCAACACCGTCCTGCACTCCGGCCCGGACGACATCCAGGCGAACAAGGGCACCCGCGTCCCCGACTTCGTCAAGCTCTCCGAGGCCATGGGCTGTGTGGCCCTGCGCTGTGAGGACCCGGCCGACCTGGACAAGGTCATCGCCGAGGCCAACGCCATCAACGACCGCCCGGTCGTGGTCGACTTCATCGTCCACGAGGACGCCCAGGTGTGGCCGATGGTCGCCGCAGGCACCTCCAACGACGAGGTCATGGCCGCCCGGGGCGTCCGCCCCGACTTCGGCGACGGCGAAGACGACTGAAGCGCGGAACGCAGCAGAGCGAAAAGGAAGAGACCCACACCATGTCCACCAAGCACACGCTCTCCGTTCTCGTCGAGAACACCCCCGGCATCCTCGCCCGGATCGCCGCCCTGTTCTCCCGCCGCGGCTTCAACATCGACTCCCTGGCCGTCGGCGTCACCGAGCACCCCGACATCTCCCGCATCACCATCGTGGTCAGTGTCGAGGACCTGCCCCTGGAGCAGGTGACCAAGCAGCTCAACAAGCTGGTCAACGTCCTGAAGATCGTCGAACTCGAGCCCAGCGCCGCGATCCAGCGCGAGCTCGTCCTGGTGAAGGTCCGCGCCGACAACGAGACCCGCTCCCAGATCGTCGAGATCGTCCAGCTGTTCCGTGCCAAGACCGTGGACGTCGCGCCCGAGGCGGTCACCATCGAGGCCACCGGTTCGAGCGACAAGCTCGAAGCGATGCTCAAGATGCTGGAGCAGTTCGGCATCAAGGAGCTCGTGCAGTCCGGCACGATCGCCATAGGGCGCGGCTCCCGGTCCATCACGGACCGGTCCCTGCGGGCCCTCGACCGCAGCGCCTGACAACCCGTCGGCGGTCAACCACCGGTCCGTCCGGCGGTCCGACTGACGAGACCCGAAAACCTTCCTCCCGCTCCCCGCCGTACGGTGGGACGCAACACCAGCACTTCAAGGAGATACCCAGTGGCCGAGCTGTTCTACGACGACGACGCCGACCTGTCCATCATCCAGGGCCGCAAGGTCGCGGTGATCGGCTACGGCAGCCAGGGCCACGCCCACGCGCTGTCGCTCCGTGACTCCGGCGTCGACGTCCGCGTCGGCCTCCAGGAGGGCTCGAAGTCCAAGGCCAAGGCCGAGGAGCAGGGCCTGCGCGTCGTCTCCGTGGCCGAGGCCGCGGCCGAGGCCGACCTCATCATGATCCTGACCCCGGACCCGATCCAGGCCCAGGTCTTCGAGGAGTCCATCAAGGACAACCTGAAGGAGGGCGACGCGCTCTTCTTCGGCCACGGCCTCAACGTCCGCTACGGCTTCATCAAGGTGCCCGAGGGCATCGACGTCGCCCTGGTCGCCCCGAAGGGTCCGGGCCACCTGGTCCGTCGCCAGTACGAGGAGGGCCGCGGCGTTCCGTGCATCGCCGCCGTCGAGCAGGACGCCACCGGCAAGGCCTTCGACCTGGCGCTGTCGTACGCCAAGGGCATCGGCGGCACCCGCGCCGGCGTCATCAAGACGACCTTCACCGAGGAGACCGAGACCGACCTGTTCGGTGAGCAGGCCGTGCTCTGCGGTGGTACCGCGGCGCTGGTCAAGGCGGGCTTCGAGACCCTGACCGAGGCCGGTTACCAGCCGGAGATCGCCTACTTCGAGTGCCTGCACGAGCTGAAGCTCATCGTGGACCTCATGTACGAGGGCGGCCTGGAGAAGATGCGCTGGTCGGTCTCCGAGACCGCCGAGTGGGGCGACTACGTCACCGGCCCGCGGATCATCACCGACGCCACCAAGGCGGAGATGAAGAAGGTCCTCGCGGAGATCCAGGACGGCACCTTCGCCAAGGAGTGGATGGCCGAGTACCACGGCGGTCTGAAGAAGTACAACGAGTACAAGACCCAGGACGCCAACCACCTCCTGGAGACCACCGGCAAGGAGCTGCGCAAGCTCATGAGCTGGGTGAACGACGAGGAGGCGTAAGCCTTCCGGGACGGGGCCGGACCTGGTGTCCGGCCCTGTGCCACACCCTTGGACACCCCGTCCAACCACGGACGGGTGATCCTTCCAACGAGGCACATGCGCGGCATCGCCACAGCACTACACTGCTCAACAACATTCGCGTTCAGGCCCACAGCGTCGTGCGCTTTCACGCGGCAAGCCCCCTCCACCGCCTGCGGCCGTCGGGACGGCCGTCCGCACTGGATCTGTGAGGACTCACGTGAGCTCGAAACCTGTCGTACTCATCGCTGAAGAGCTGTCGCCCGCCACCGTCGACGCGCTGGGCCCGGACTTCGAGATCCGGCACTGCAACGGCGCCGACCGCGCCGAGCTGATCCCCGCCATCGCCGACGTGGACGCCATCCTGGTCCGTTCCGCGACCAAGGTGGACGCCGAGGCCATCGCCGCCGCCGGGAAGCTGAGGGTCGTCGCCCGCGCCGGGGTCGGTCTGGACAACGTGGACGTCTCCGCCGCCACCAAGGCCGGTGTGATGGTCGTCAACGCCCCGACGTCGAACATCGTCACCGCCGCCGAGCTGGCCTGCGGCCTCCTCGTCGCCACCGCGCGCAACATCCCGCAGGCCAACACCGCCCTGAAGAACGGCGAGTGGAAGCGCAACAAGTACACCGGCGTCGAGCTGAGCGAGAAGACCCTCGGTGTCGTCGGTCTCGGCCGCATCGGCGTCCTGGTCGCCCAGCGCATGTCGGCCTTCGGCATGAAGATCGTCGCGTACGACCCCTACGTGCAGCCCGCCCGCGCCGCTCAGATGGGGGTGAAGCTGCTGGCCCTGGACGAGCTCCTGGAGGTCGCCGACTTCATCACCGTCCACCTGCCGAAGACCCCGGAGACCCTCGGTCTCATCGGTGACGAGGCGCTGCACAAGGTCAAGCCCTCCGTCCGTATCGTCAACGCCGCGCGCGGCGGGATCGTGGACGAGGCGGCGCTGTACTCGGCGCTCAAGGAGGGCCGGGTCGCCGGTGCGGGCCTCGACGTCTACGCGAAGGAGCCCTGCACGGACTCCCCGCTGTTCGAGCTCGACCAGGTCGTCTGCACCCCCCACCTCGGCGCGTCCACGGACGAGGCCCAGGAGAAGGCGGGCATCGCCGTCGCCAGGTCGGTGCGCCTGGCGCTCGCCGGCGAGCTGGTCCCGGACGCGGTCAACGTCCAGGGCGGGGTCATCGCGGAGGACGTGAAGCCGGGTCTGCCGCTCGCCGAGAAGCTCGGCCGGATCTTCACCGCCCTCGCGGGCGAGGTCGCGGCCCGCCTCGACGTCGAGGTGTACGGCGAGATCACCCAGCACGATGTGAAGGTGCTCGAACTCTCCGCGCTCAAGGGCGTGTTCGAGGACGTGGTCGACGAGACCGTGTCGTACGTCAACGCCCCGCTGTTCGCGCAGGAGCGCGGTGTCGAGGTGCGTCTGACGACCAGCTCCGAGTCGCCCGACCACCGCAACGTGGTCACCGTGCGAGGCACGCTGGCCAACGGCGAGGAGGTGTCGGTCTCCGGCACCCTGGCCGGTCCCAAGCACCTCCAGAAGATCGTCGCGGTCGGCGAGTACGACGTGGACCTCGCGCTCGCCGACCACATGGTCGTGCTGCGCTACGAGGACCGCCCGGGTGTCGTCGGCACGGTCGGCCGCATCCTCGGCGAGGCCGGTCTGAACATCGCGGGGATGCAGGTCTCCCGCGCGGAGGAGGGCGGCGAGGCGCTCGTCGTGCTCACCGTGGACGACTCGCTCCCCGCGCCGGTGCTCGCGGAGATCGCCTCGGAGATCGGCGCCGCCTCGGCCCGCTCGGTCAACCTGATCTGAGTCCGAGCGCGCACACCACCCGTACCCGGTGGCCGGATCCTCGTCCCGTACGAGCGTCCGGCCGCCGGGTACGGCGCTGTCCCGGAGAAGGGCGCGGGCGCGGCGCCGCGGGCGCGAACCGTCCGCTCCCCGACGTACCGGGGCCCGAGGCGCTGACGCGGCGGGCGGTCCGACGGTCCGTCGGTCGCCCCGGGCGCGGCTCGGACCGGCGCTCCGGCGGCCGTTTCGTCGTAGAACGGTCACAGACGGCCGGAGCTGTCGCTTCCGCCGTCCCGGTCCTGCTGTCATGGCGGGACCGTGACCGACCGCACCTCTCCAGGAGGCCCCGTGCCCAAGCGCCGTACCACCAGGATCCTCGCCGCCTTCTTCGCCGCCGGACTGCTCATCGGCGGCGCCGCCCAGCTCGCCAAGACGACCACGGGCGGCCCCGCGCCGCAGACGGTCGCCATGAACAAGGCGGAGCTGGTCGGGGCCTGACCCCGCCCACGCCCTCGACCGCCCGGGACGGCTACAGCTTGGCCGACTTCAGGGACATGTGGAGCAGGAGGCGGTCCTCGCCGTCGTCCAGGTCCAGGCCCGTGAGCTGTTCGACCCGGGACAAGCGGTAGTAGAGGGTCTGCCGGTGGATGCCCAGGGCCGCCGCCGTGCGGCCCGCCTGGCCCGCGCTGTCGAGGAACACCTCGGCGGTGCGGGCCAGTTCGCTGTGCGCGGCGGCCAGCAGCGGGGCGACGGCGGGGTCGACCTCGGGGTGGTAGAGCGCCGCCAGGAGGCGGTACGGGCCGATCCGGGCCCACTCCGCCACCGGGCCCAGCGACGGCTGGGCGGTCGCGGCACGGGCCGAGGTGCTGGCCTCGCGCCAGGCGGCCGGAAGCTCCGCGAGACCCCGGCGGGGCGTCGCGACACCGGCGGGCGCGGCGCCGCGCAGCCGGTCCGCCGCCGCGCGGGCGGGGGAGAGGTCCTCGGAGGTGCGGAGCCGGACGAGGACGGCGAGGGACTCCGCCTCCGGGAGCGCGGTGACCGCCGCCGCCCCGGCCACCGTCCGGACCGGGGGGGCCTCGCCCCGCCAGGGGGTGACGCAGACCACGGTGTGCAGCCCGTCCGCGTTGGGTCCCAGGGCCGCCCGCAGGGCCGCGACGGCCGTCTCGTGCTGCCAGCCCCGCCCGGCGGTCAGGGCCGCCGCGAACTCGCGCGAGAGGTCCGCGCCCGCGCGCTCCTCGTCCGCGAGCAGCTCGCCGATGCGGGCGGCGACCTCCATGGCGGCGGTGAGCCGTTCGGGCGAGGGGCCCGGCTCGGCGTCGAGCAGCCAGACGTAACCGAGGACGACACCCCTATGGCGTACCGGGAGGCACACGCGGTCCCGGAAGACGCCCGCGTCGGGGGCGGCGGGGATGCGGACCGGGCCGGTCGCCCGGGTGATGCCGAAGCCCTCGAACCAGGCGCGGACCGCCGGGGTCGACTTGCGGGTGAGGATCGAGCGGGTCCTGACCGGGTCCATGGCGCTGTCGTCGTCGCTGTCGTGCGCGCCGAAGGCGATCAGGCCGAAATCGCGGTTCTCCAGTGTCGCGGGGGCGCCGAGCAGCCCCGAGATCTCGTCCACCAGTTCCTGGTAATCGCCCTTCACGGGCCCATTCTCGCACCCCTTCCCCCACCGTTCAGACAGATGTCTGAGAGGCGGGCCACGGATGCGTGACAGCTGTAGATGGCGGACGATCGGAGCGATCCATAGGTTTCACGGTGGTCATCCGTGCTGTTCCCGGTCCGAACCCCCTTCCGGTCCGGTGACGGCTCCGTTCTCCCCCTGCCCCTTTGGAGGTGCCCGTGCTGGGTCCCGTGATCCTCGCCGCGTCGCGCAGCGACAAGATGCGCCGTTTCGTGTCGGCCGCCCCCGGGACCAAGCAGGTCGTCGCCCGCTTCATCGCCGGTGAGACGGTCGGTGACGTCGTCCCGATCGTCCAGGAGCTGAGCGACCGCGGCCTTGAGGTCACCCTCGACGTCGTCGGTGAGGACATCACCACCGTCGAGCAGTCGTACGCCGCGCGGGACGCCTACCTGGAGCTCGTCGGGCGCCTCAAGGAGCTGGGCCTCGGCGAGCGCGCCGAGATGTCCGTCAAGCTGTCGATGTTCGGGCAGTCCCTGGAGGGCGGCCACGAGCTGGCCCTCGCGAACGTCCGTCCGGTCGTCGAGGCAGCCGCCGAGATCGGCACCACGGTCACCCTGGACGCCGAGGACCACACCACCCTCGACTCGATGTTCGCCATCCACGAGGAGCTGCGGAAGGACTTCCCGCAGACCGGCTGCGTCATCCAGGCGTACCTGTTCCGCACCGAGGACGACGCCCGCCGCCTCGCCGCGAACGGCTCCCGCGTCCGGATCGTGAAGGGCGCCTACAAGGAGCCCGTCTCCGTCGCCATCCAGGACAAGCCCGAGATCGACAAGGCGTACGTCCGGATCATGAAGATCCTGATGGACGGCGAGGGCTATCCGATGATCGGCTCGCACGACCCGCGCCTGATCGCCGTCGGCCAGGAGCTGGCCCGCCGCGCGGGCCGCAAGCTGGACGAGTACGAGTTCCAGATGCTGTACGGCATCCGCAGCGAGGAGCAGCAGCGCCTGGCCGCCGAGGGACACCGTATGCGCGTGTACACCGCCTACGGCACCGACTGGTACGGCTATTTCATGCGCCGCCTCGCGGAGAAGCCGGCCAACCTGCTCTTCTTCGTCCGGTCCATCCTCACCAAGGGCTGAGCCCACACCCCTCAGAAGGAGTTAAGCGACTCATGGACGCTGTCACCCAGGTCCCCGCTCCGGTCAACGAGCCGGTGCACAGCTACGCCCCCGGTTCTCCCGAGCGCGCCCGTCTGGAGGTTCAGCTCAAGGAGCTGGCCGAGAACCCGCGCGAGCTGTCGATGACCATCGGCGGCGTGAAGCGCCTCGGCGGCGGCGAGGAGTTCCAGGTCGTCCAGCCGCACAACCACAAGGCGGTCATCGGCACCTTCCGCGGCGCCACCGAGCAGGACGCCCAGGACGCGATCGACGCCGCCCTGGCCGCCGCTCCCGCCTGGCGCGCGATGTCCTTCGACGACCGTGCCGCGATCATCCTGCGCGCCGCCGAGCTGCTGGCGGGACCGTGGCGCGAGACGCTGGCCGCGTCCACCATGCTCGGCCAGTCGAAGACGGCCCAGCAGGCCGAGATCGACACCCCGTGCGAGCTCGTCGACTTCTGGCGCTTCAACGTGGCGTACGCCCGCCAGATCCTGGCCGAGCAGCCGCCGGCCAACTCCCCGGGCGTGTGGAACCGGCTGGACCACCGCCCCCTCGAAGGCTTCGTCTACGCGATCACGCCGTTCAACTTCACGGCCATCGCGGGCAACCTGCCCACCGCCCCCGCCCTCATGGGCAACGTGGTGGTCTGGAAGCCGTCCCCGACGCAGACCCACTCCGCCGTGCTCCTCATGGAGCTCCTGGAGGAGGCCGGTCTGCCGAAGGGCGTCATCAACCTGGTGACCGGCGACGGCATCGCCGTCTCCGAGGTGGCCCTGAACCACCGCGACCTGGCGGGCATCCACTTCACCGGTTCGACCCGGACCTTCCAGCACCTGTGGAAGACCGTCGGAACGAACATCGAGAAGTACCGCTCGTACCCGCGGATCGTCGGCGAGACCGGCGGCAAGGACTTCGTCGTCGCGCACCCCAGCGCCGACCGCGCCATCCTGAAGACCGCGCTGACCCGTGGCTCCTTCGAGTTCCAGGGCCAGAAGTGCTCCGCGTCCTCGCGCGCGTACATCCCGGCGTCCATCTGGAACGACGGCTTCAAGGAGGAGTTCGCGGCCGAGGTCGACGGCATCACCATGGGTGACGTCACCGATCTGTCGAACTTCGTCGGCGCCGTCATCGACGAGCGTTCCTTCGCCAAGAACAAGGCCGCGATCGACCGTGCCGCGGCCGACCCGAGCTGCACGATCGTCGCCGGTGGCACCTACGACGACTCGGTGGGCTACTTCGTCCGCCCGACCGTCATCGAGTGCGCCGACCCGGAGAACGAGGTCTTCAAGGCCGAGTACTTCGGCCCGATCCTCGCGATCCACGTCTACGACGACAGCTCCGCCGAGAAGTACGACGAGATGCTGACCCAGATGGAGTCGGTCTCGGACTACGCCCTCACCGGCGCGGTCATCTCCGGCGACCGCGCGGCCACCGCGCACACGATGGAGAAGCTCCGCTTCGCCGCGGGCAACTTCTACATCAACGACAAGTCGACCGGCGCCGTCGTCGGCCAGCAGCCCTTCGGCGGCGGCCGTGCCTCGGGCACCAACGACAAGGCGGGCGCCCCGCAGAACCTGATGCGCTGGACGCTGACCCGCGCCATCAAGGAGACCCTGGTCCCGCCGACCGAGTACGGCTACCCCCACATGGGCTAACCCCCACCGGCCGCCCCTCCGACGGCCCCCTGACACCGCCCTCCTCCCCGGTCCCCCAACCGGGGACGGGGGCGGTTCTCATGCGCGGGGCGGTTCCCCTACGCGGGGCGGTTCTCGTACGCGGGGCGATGCGACACCCGCCGGTGTCCGTCGGGCGCGTCACTGTGGGGCCGGTCACTGTGGGGCCGGTCCGTCGGCCAAGAGCCGCCTCCGTTCGGCCAGTTCAGGGGATAGTGAGGGTGATTTCGCACCTTTGTGCGACTATAGGACGGCCCTGTGGTCGGGTGACAACCCGCGCCCACGGGCGATGCCGTCGTCACCTTCCCCGAACGGAGCCCCCCATGGCCGCAGAACCGGTCCACGTCCGTCAGGAGAGGCGGCTGACCTGGCCGTGGTTCCTCGTCGTGGTGATCGTCTACCTCGTGATCATCCAGGGCGTCGGGATGCTCATCGGCGTCGACCGGAGCGGCTCGGACAGCCAGTTCCCGGACACCGAGGTGATCGTCCGCAGCGGGCTGATCCCGATCGGCCTGTCGGTCGTGTTCGGCGCGGCGGTGGTGACCTGGCTGGGCTGGTGGGGTGAGGTCGTGCGCCACCGCGCGCCGGTACGGCGATGGGTGCGCTTCGTGCCGATCTCGATGCTGGTCGTCGCCGTGCTCGGGGTGAACTACCCGAACCTGGCCGCGCAACCCCTCTCCCTGGTGCTGAGCCTGATCGCCATGACGCTGCTCGTCGGCATCGGCGAGGAGCTGATCTTCCGGGGCCTGGGCGTGCAGGTCTTCCGGCGGGCCGGGCTCAGCGAGGGCAAGGTCGCCCTGTGGTCCTCGCTGCTCTTCGGCGCCGTGCACCTCAGCAACGCGTTCGGCGAGGGCGCGCAGGCGATCGTGCAGGCCCTCGCCGTGTCCACGTCCGGATACTTCTTCTACCTGTGCTTCCGGGTCGGCGGCACCCTGCTGCTGCCGATGCTGGTGCACGGTCTCTGGGACTTCGGGCTGATCTCCCACCTGGCCGGGACCGATCCCAAGGCGTTCCCCACGCTGGTGCTGCCGATCCTGCTCCAGGTCGTCCTGATCGTCCTCCTGGTCGTCAGGCGCCGCTCGATCGAACCGGCGGCCCTCCCCGACGGCACCGAGCCCGGGACGCCGTCCGTACGGGCGGCCTCCGGCGGCTGACCGGGGCCTCGCGCGGGCGGTGGAAAATCCCGGGAGGGCCCGCCGTGTCCGTGGCACGCTGCTTCCATGACCACCGTGAGGACCGCCCCCACCCATGAGGTCGGGGCCGATCGGCTCCGGGCCGTCCGGCTGATGCTCGACACCGCCTTCGACGGGGACTTCTCCGACGACGACTGGGACCACACCCTCGGGGGCGTGCACGCCTGGATCGAGGACGCGCGGGGCATCGCCGCCCACGGGGCCGTCATCCAGCGGCGGGTCCTGCACCGGGGGCGGTCGTACCGCGTCGGGTACGTCGAGGGCGTCGCCGTCCGGGAGGACGTGCGGCGGCGGGGGCTCGGCGGGGCCGTGACGGCCGAGCTGGAGCGGGTCATCGACGGGACGTACCCCTTCGGGGCGCTCGGGGCCTCGGACGACGGCGCCGCGCTCTACCGGGCACGCGGCTGGCAGGTCTGGCCGGGACGTCTCGAAGCCCTCGGGCCCTCCGGGACCGTCCGGCTCGCCGAAGAGGAGGGGTGCGTCTTCCTGCGCCCGGCGGCGGGCCGCGCCCTGCCCGGTCCGGACGCCGCCCTCGTCTTCGACTGGCGTGACGGCGACGTGATGTGAGGGCCCGGCGGGTCCCGGCCGCGCCGCCCCCGCCCGCCGGACCCCCGGCAGGAACGCGGTCCGGAAGGGGGCGGCTACCGGGTGACGAGCATCTTCCCGGTGTTCTCGCCGCGCAGCATCCCCAGGAACGCGTCCACGATGTGCTCGAAGCCCGCCACGGTCGTCACGTCCAGCGGCAGTTCCCCGCTCCGCAGCCGGGGGACGGCGAGGTCGTACAGCTCCTCCAGGGCGTCCGCATGGTTGCTGACCAGGAAGCCTTCGAGGCGGATGCTCTTGCCGACCACGTCGAAGAGGTTGCGCGGGGCGGGCGGCGGAGCGGAGAGCGAGTGGTACTGGCCCACCGCGCCGACCCAGGCGATCCGGCCGTACTCGCGCAGCGCGTCGATCGCGGCCTCCAGGTGCTCGCCGCCGACCCCCTCCAGGGCCACGTCGACGCCGTCCGGGGCCGCCCGCGCGAGCAGCTCCGTCACCGGACCGGCGTGATAGTCGAAGGCCGCGTCGAACCCCGCCTCCTCCGTCAGATACGCCACCTTCCGCGCCGAACCCGCGCTGCCCACCAGCCGTCCCGCGCCGAGCACCCGCGCCAGCCGGCCCGCCGCCGTGCCGACCCCGCCCGCCGCGGCGGACACGAACAGGTCCTCGCCCGGCTGGAGCCGCGCGATCCGGGTCAGGCCCACATAGGCCGACAGGCCCGTACCGCCGAGCAGGCTGAGGTGGGCGGCGAGCGGGACACCCGGGCCGAGGTCCGGGACCCGGCGCGCCTCGGCGGGCGTCACCAGGGAGTGGGTGCGCCAGCCCTTGCGGTGCAGCACCAGGTCGCCGGTGCGCAGCGCCGGGTCGCGGGAGTCGAGCACCCGGCCGAGGGCGCGGCCCTCCATGGGGGAGTGCAGGGCCCACAGCTCGTCGGAGTCCATGGCCTCGCGGTGGTACGGGTCGACCGACCACTGGAGGTTCTCGACGAGCGCGGTGCCCGGCTCGGGGGCCGGGACCGGGGACTCGACGAAGTCGAAGAGACCGGGGGCGGGGAAACCGTCGGGGCGGGCGTTCTGCCGGACGGTGATCATGGTGTCGTAGGTCATGGTGCCGACCGTAGGAGGGGAACGGCGGGCCGGGCAGGGGGTAGCGTCGATGGCACCGGGCCATCCATGAGAACGGCTCATACACCGAGGTGAGGGCAGCATGACCGATCTGGCGCCGCGGGAACTGAGGGTCCTGGTGGCCGTCGGCCGGGAGCGCGGCTTCTCCGCCGCCGCCGTCTCCCTCGGTATGACGCAGTCCGCCGTCTCGCACTCGGTGCGCGGCAGCGAGCGCAAGCTCGGAGCCGTCCTCTTCGACCGGGGTCGCACCGGCGCCACGCCCACGGCGGCGGGGGAGCGGGCCCTCGCGCACGCCCGGCGGGTGCTGCGGCTCCTCGACATCATGGGCGCCGAGGTGCGCGGGGTCCCGGCGGGCGGCCCCGCCGACGCCGTCCCGGCCGGACCGCTTCGGATCGCGGCCTTCCGGAGCGCCGCCCTGCACCTGCTGCCGCGCGCCCTGGGGCGGCTGACGGAGCGGCACCCCGGGATCGTGCCGGAGGTGCGGATCGTACGGGAGGTGGGGCGCGGCACGGCCGGTGAGGTGCTGGACGGGCGGGCGGACCTCGGGATCGCGACGCTCGGGACGACGTCACCGGTGCCGCCGGAGCTGGTCGCGGGCGTCCTCCTGGAGGAGGGGTACGCGCTGGTGCACCCCGCGGGCCACCGGTCGCCCCGGTCGCTCCCGCTGATCGACTGGACGGAGAACTGCACCTCGTACACCCGCGACTGGTGGGCGGGGCAGGAGTGGCTGCCCCCGGCGACCGTGGAGGCGGAGGACGACGGGACGGTGCTCTCGATGGTGAGCACCGGTTTCGGCATGGCCGTGATGCCGGAACTGTCTCTGGCCGGAGCACCGCCCTCGGTCGAGATCACTGATCTCGGTCCGGCGCGCCCGACCCGTTCCGTGGGCTATGTCACCACCCCTGAGCTGGCCTCCTCCCTCGCCGTACGGGCCCTCATCCGCGAGCTGCGGGCCGCCGCGGGGTGACTCCCGGTGCCCGGCCGTCTCAGATAGTAGGAAGTCCGAGTAATTGTGGAGACAGATGCGGAGAGCTGCCCTAGCTTTGTAGGAGCCGAACGTCTCGCTCCATCAGCGAATGGCGGTCGAGAGCGCGACGCCCTGTGCAGGCAACCCCTGCGGCGGCGCTCCCCGCCCCTTCCGGCGCCCCCGATCACCACGGATGCCTCGCGCGGACCCTCACCGGTCTCCGCTCCCCGGCATCCGGACCGCCGCTGATCTCCGCACGTCCGGATCTCCGCTGATCCCGTCCGGGTCACCACCGATCTCAAGGAGTCGATCCCCATGGCCGCTCAGACCACCCGCCGTGTCCGCCACTCCGCCGGTCGCCCCAGCGACGACGCCCGGCAGAACGCCGCCGCCGCCCTCCAGCGCGCCCTCGACCGGCGTGACAACGGCGGCTCCACCGGCCACTGACCGCCTGGCGCGCCCCGGTGGCGCGCCCCCGGTCGTCCCACCGGCCGGGCGCTCGGGTCCGGCCGCTGGTCCGGGCCGCCCGTCGGGCGGCGGCGGACGGTCGGTTCGTCGAGTCGTCCGGTCGTCCGGCGGTCCACCATGCCACCCGTCGCGGGACCGTCCACCGGGCCGCCCGTCGCCGCCACCCGTCGCCCCCGGTCGTCGGACCGTTGGTCCGGGCCGCTCGTCCCGGCCGTGCGTCCGTCCGTCGTCCTCGGGCTGTTCGCCAGCCCGTCGTCCTCGGGCTGTTCGTCCAGGTCGTCCGCCAGGTTCACCCGCGCGGCCGTCCGGCCGTTCCCGCCCGACCCCGTCCACCGGGCGCCCGTCCAGGCACTCCTCGGGCCGCCCGTGCGGCAGTCCGCCCATCGGCATCCACCCTCGCGCGCCAGGCCCGGCGGTCCGTCCGACCGCCCGACCGACCGTTCGCCCGACCAGCCGACCGCCCGGCCGTCCACCTGCCCGCCCGCCCGACCACTGGTCCACATGATGGACGTACCGTGTCAGACGATGGGACGAAGAGTAGGGTGCCGACATGTCTCACAGCATCAATCTCGCAGTCATTCCCGGCGACGGCATCGGCCAGGAGGTCGTGGCCGAGGGCCTCAAGGTCCTCGCGGCCGTCCTTCCCCAGGACGTGAAGCTGGAGACCGAGGAGTACGACTTCGGCGCCAAGCGCTACCACGCCACCGGTGAGACCCTCACCGACGCCGATCTCGCCTCCCTCAAGAAGCACGACGCCATCCTGCTCGGTGCCATCGGCGACCCGTCGGTGCCCTCCGGCGTCCTGGAGCGCGGCTTCCTGCTGAAGCTCCGCTTCGCCTTCGACCACCATGTGAACCTGCGCCCCTCGAAGCTGCTCCCCGGCGTCGCCACCCCGCTCGCCGGACAGCCCGCGATCGACTTCGTCGTGGTCCGCGAGGGCACCGAGGGCCCGTACACCGGCAACGGCGGCACCATCCGCAAGGACACCCCGCACGAGGTCGCCACCGAGGTCTCGGTCAACACCGCCTTCGGTGTCGAGCGGGTCGTCCGGGACGCCTTCGCCCGTGCCCAGGCCCGCCCGCGCAAGAAGCTCACGCTGGTCCACAAGAACAACGTGCTGACCTTCGCGGGCCACCTCTGGACGAACGTCTTCCAGCGGGTCGCCGCCGAGTTCCCCGAGGTCACCACCGACTACCTGCACGTCGACGCCGCGACGATCTTCCTCGTCACCGACCCGGCCCGCTTCGACGTGATCGTCACCGACAACCTCTTCGGCGACATCATCACCGACCTCGCCGCGGCCGTCTCCGGCGGCATCGGCGTCGCCGCCTCGGGCAACATCAACCCGAGCGGCGCCTTCCCGTCCATGTTCGAGCCGGTCCACGGCTCCGCGCCGGACATCGCGGGCCAGGGCAAGGCCGACCCCACGGCCACCGTCCTCTCCGTCGCCCTCCTGCTGCGCCACCTCGGCCACGAGACCGAGGCCGCCCGCGTCGAGGAGGCGGTCGCCGCCGACCTCACCGAGCGCGGCGACAGCGTCCGCACCACGGACGAGATCGGCGACGCGCTCGCCGCGCGAGTAGCGAGCTGACCCGCGCCGACTGACACCAACAGCAGCCGCCGGGTCGCCCAGCGCCCGGCGGCTGTGTCCTGCGCGGCCACCGGGCGGCACCCCATCGAACCCGGACCGCGCACACCCGTTTCACGCACCGGCCCTCACGAGCGATAATCGAACGTGGGGCCGCGGCATACGGGCATGTCCGGACGTCCACCTCGTCGGGAAGAGCCAGCCCCCGACAACGGCGTGCGCGCGGTCCAGCCCAGACAACCGGTGAAGGACACGCACTCATGACGACGCCCACGATCGAGCTCAAGCCCACCTCCAGCCCGCTGTCCGCCGCGGAGCGCGAGGCGATCCTGGCCAACCCGGGATTCGGCCGCCACTTCACCGACCACATGGTCACCATCCGGTGGAACGAGGGCCAGGGCTGGCACGACGCCCAGCTCGTCCCGTACGGCCCGCTCGCCCTGGACCCGGCCACCAACGTCCTGCACTACGCGCAGGAGATCTTCGAGGGCCTCAAGGCCTACCGCCGCCCCGACGGTTCGGTCGCCAGCTTCCGCCCGGACGCCAACGCGCACCGCTTCGCCGCCTCCGCCCGCCGCCTCGCGATGCCCGAGCTGCCCGTGGAGACCTTCGTCGAGGCCTGTGACGTCCTCGTCCAGCAGGACAAGGAATGGGTCCCGGAGCACGGCGGCGAGGCCTCGCTCTACCTGCGCCCCTTCATGATCGCCACCGAGGTCGGTCTCGGTGTCCGCCCGGCGAACGAGTACCTCTTCGTCGTCATCGCCTCCCCGGCGGGCCCGTACTTCCCCGGCGGTGTGAAGCCGGTCTCCATCTGGCTCTCGGAGAACCGCGTCCGCGCCGTCCCGGGCGGCGTCGGCGACGCCAAGACCGGCGGCAACTACGCGGCCTCCCTGCTCGCGCAGGCCGAGGCCGCCGAGAAGGGCTGCGACCAGGTCGCCTACCTCGACGCCGTGGAGCACAAGTGGGTCGAGGAGCTGGGCGGCATGAACCTGTACTTCGTGTACGGGAACAAGCTGGTCACCCCCGTCCTCACCGGCTCGCTGCTCGCGGGCATCACCCGTGACTCGCTGCTGAAGCTGGCCGCCGACCTCGGTCTGGAGCCGGAGGAGGGCCGCGTCTCCATCGACCAGTGGCAGGCCGACTCCGCGAACGGCACCCTCACCGAGGTCTTCGCCTGCGGCACCGCCGCCGTGATCACCCCGGTCGGCACGGTCAAGTCCGAGCGCGGCGAGTGGCGGCAGTCGGGCGGCGAGCCCGGTGAGATCACCATGAAGCTGCGCGAGGCACTGCTCGCCGTCCAGACCGGCAAGGCCGAGGACAAGCACGGCTGGATGCACGAGCTGGGCAAGTAGCCCCTTCCTTTCCCGACAGGGCCCCCGGGACGGTACGCACACCGTCCCGGGGGCCCCGTGCGTACGGGGCCGGGGCCCACCGTGCCCCCGGGCACACCGGAAGCGGTACGGCTCCGGCACCGCACGACCCGGGAGCCGTACGGCGCCGACGCGGGCGGAGTCGTACGAGAGATTTAGAGCACCGCTCAATATGACCTACGCCCCGGCTTCGTGCCGGTCCTTGGAACACCGGGATCCAGCATTTAGAGTGACACTCAAACGTGTCCCCAGTGCAGGAGGTGTTCGGGGCGTGCGACTGACCCCCACGGAACGCGACCGGTTGCTGCTCTTCGGCGCGGCCGAACTCGCCCGCGCCCGCCGGGCCCGGGGGCTGCGGCTCAACGTCCCCGAGGCCACCGCGCTCATCGCGGACACGGTCTGCGAGGCGGCCCGCGACGGCCGGCGGCTCGCCGAGGCCATCGAGGCCGCCCGTGCGGTCCTCGGCCCCGACGACGTGCTGCCCGGTGTCGCCGACGTCGTCACCGAGATCCACGTCGAGGCCGTCTTCGACGACGGCACCCGGCTCGCCGTCGTCTCCGACCCCATCGGCGGCGGCGGACTCGGCCCGGACGCGCCCGGCGCGCTGCGCCCCGGCCCCGGCCACCCGGAGGCGGAGCCCGCGCTCACCCTCCACGTGCGGAACACGGCGACCGTGCCGGTGAGCGTCACCTCGCACTTCCACTTCTTCGAGGTCAACCCGCGCCTCGACTTCGACCGCGCCGCCGCCTACGGGATGCGGCTCGCCATCCCCGCCGGAGCCTCCTTCCGCTTCGACCCGGGCGGCGCCGCCGAGGTCGGGCTGGTGCCGATCGGCGGCGCCCGGGTCGCCATCGGCTTCGCGGGCCTGGTCGACGGACCGCTGGACGCGCCCGGCGCGAAGGAAGAGGCCCTGCGCAGGGCGCGGGCGTGCGGCTACCTGGGAATCGAGGACGACTGATGGATCCGTACGAGTACGCGTCCGTGCACGGCCCCCGCGCCGGTGACCGTGTCGTCCTGGGCGACTCCGGGCTCGTCGTGCGGGTGGAGTCGGACGCGCAGAAGCCGGGGGACGAGTTCCTGGCCGGGTTCGGGAAGACCGCCCGGGACGGGCTGCATCTGAAGGCGGCGGCGGTTCGGGAGACCTGTGACGTCGTCATCAGCAATGTGCTGGTGATCGACGCGGTGCAGGGCATCCGGAAGGTGTCGATCGGTATCCGCGAGGGCCGTATCCACGCGGTCGGGCGGGCCGGGAACCCCGACACCCTCGACGGTGTGGACGTCGTCGTCGGTACCGGCACCTCGATCGTCTCCGGCGAGGGCCTCATCGCCACCGCCGGGGCGGTGGACACCCATGTGCACCTGCTGTCGCCCCGGATCATGGAGGCGTCCCTCGCCAGCGGCGTCACCACGATCATCGGGCAGGAGTTCGGCCCCGTCTGGGGTGTCGGGGTGAATTCGCCGTGGGCGCTGCGGCACGCGTTCGGCGCGTTCGACGC